>NZ_JAZHOG010000013.1:59566-121314 GCF_037892215.1 Elongatibacter sediminis
CGGGCAGGAGATGGCGCCGAGCTGGTCATCGCTGACCGCGACACCCGTCAGTTCCACATTGGAGTTGTTGGTGACCACGTAGGTCCAGGTCACCGGGTCGCCGACCAGGATCTGCGGGCCCGTCGGGGTATCCGCGTCGTGGCCGTTGGTGGCCTTCTCGATGTCGATGCCGCCCTGCACACCGAAGTAGTGGCTGGGATCGGAATCATTGACGTCGCCGCCGGTGGATGTGGCGGTTGCCGTGCCGAGATTCGAATACTGACCGGCCACGGCGGTGCCGTTGGCGGTACAGGTCATGGACTCGCCCACCGCCAGCGTGCTCTTCGGGCAGCTGACGGCACCCAGTTTATCGTCTGAAACCGCCACCGAAGTCAGTGGCAGCGTGCCGTCATTGGTCACGACGTAGGTCCAGGTTACCGGATCGCCGGCCGGAATCTGCGGGCCCGTCGGGGTATCCGCGTCGTGGCCGTTGGTCGCCTTCTCAATGTCAATGGAAGGCGCGCCGGTGCATTCGATCCAGGCGACGTCCGAGGCGTTGGCGCTGACCGCGTCGGCGCCACTGCTGCACATGCCGGTGACCGAGGATTGGTTTTCAAGGCTGCCGACCACTTCGCAACGTCCCGTCTTCAACAGGGCGGGAATCTGCGCCGAGGTCACGGTGGTTGACTGGCCCGCGCCGAGCGCGGGTACGGTGGTATTGATGCCGAGTGCGGCATCGACCACGGAAATGGGGGAGTTGTAAGCAATCGAACCCGTATTGCGAATGACCAGGCGGTAATGGGCATCGCCGCCAAGTGCCAATTGCGGTGCACCAGCTTCGGTGTCCGCATCGCTCCAGGTCTGGCCGCCGTCAACACTGACCTGCTTGTCCAGCTCAATACCGCATTCGTTGATGAAGAAGCCGATCGTGGCCGAAGCCGAAGAAGTCAGGCCGTTGTCGCAGGTGCTGGCCGACATGCCCTCAAGCGGCCAGCCCATGGCCTGCACGATCAGACGGTCGCCACCTTCGGCCAGTTCGCGTACGGCCATGTCGAATTGCACGTTGCATTGCGTATTGGCAGGGGTGCGAATCGGCAGGCCGCTGGTCGTCGTCATCGGAATGACATTCGACTCTGGAACGAGCAAATCGACCGGATTGCCGGCGCTGTCCACGCAGTCGGTGGACATATTTCCGAGAAACTCGACGGTGTTGCCCTCGCTGATGCAATTCGAGAACCCTTCACCCGGGTGACAGTTCAACGCGAAACCGAAGCCGTGAATGTCGAGATAGGAGCCGGACCGAATCTGTCCTGCGCCGATATTGGCCGAAACCCGGAGTGTCTCGTCGAGGAAAAACGGACCGGGGTTCAAAATGGTCATGTCGATGTCTGAAGCGCAGGACCGTTCCTGTGCCAGTGCGGACCCTGATATCGACAGGCTTCCCAGTAATATCAATAAGGCTGATATCAGGCCGTTGCGCGTGTGTTGCATGATTTGATTTATCCCACCCCAATTTTCAAACGGCATTTCTGCGCTCCCATTACCTATGCAGAGTGCCAGCGCGCGGGCGCCGGCGTTTTCAATCACCCAGAACGCAAAAAGGGACGCTCCACATCGAAGCGAAGCGTCCCTGCTTATGAAAATCCCCTGTAATGTCGGTCTGGTACCCGGGAACGGTCAGACTCCCCTGTCCGAACGGCTCCCGGTCATTAATCTGTTTTTGTTACGACACGAATCGTCTCCCCTTTTTTCTTGCGCTTATCGCGCCTTACCTGAACGTCACCATGGGACTGCGCCAAACAGACACAGCCGAGTCTGGCGACTCGCCATCCATGGATTGCTGGTGATTCTTCCTTGAAACCGGACCCGGATGGTCCTGGAATTCAGGTCCATGCGGGCTCAGGGAAACTTAAGAACTTGTGGAATCTTGCGTTAACCCCTTGGCCGTAAGGATAGCGGATTCGGACAGAATTACCAGTCTTGCGACGTAAAAGTTGACAGTCGGTAACATTTCACCGCCCAACGGCTTTCCTTTTCGCCCGGCATCGCGGTATGGTGCTTTTGCGGTGTTCCGCTGTCTCCTGGCCCACCTCAAGATCGTTACGGCGAGGTCAGGGGGCCGGTCAATTCGGGGGCGGACCCCAGGGGGCATTGACACCGAATAAGGTGAAAGTGCAAACTGACATCATAAATCATCTGCAAGCAGATGATTTTACGGCGAATCACCCAGGACGGGGCGCCGAAGATGGACTCAGCATCACCGGATGTGATGCGCAAACAGGGAAGTTGCAGGCATGCAGGGATTGCAGCATCGTGCCCATTGGGCCCGCTGGCTGGCCGTCATTGGCCTGTTGGCGCTATCATTTCTTATTACCGGACCGGCTTCGGCTTCACAATCGTCGGCTGCACAGGCGGATTCCGATCGCCGCATCGCGCATCGGATCAGTACGGATATCGAACTGTTCGGCCCGTCGACGGGGTTGTCGAGCGAGGTTCGCACGGTTCAACAGCCCGGCGCCCGCTTCATCAAACTCCATTTCAGTTCCTTCGTCATTCCCGACGGTGTGGCCGTTATGGTCATGAGCCCGGATGGCAGCGAGCGTTACACCTATTGGCGCAACCGTCTGGACGCCCATACCTGGGATGCCAGCCAGGGCGACGATGGCGTTACACGTTTCTCCGCGATGTCGATCAGCGGTGATACCGCGGTGGTGCGCATCATTGGACGTCTGGACCGCATGCGTGCCGGCGTACACCGGGTGCACCTGGATCATTATCTGTCGGGTTATGCGCAGGACGAGTCACCGTTCCCACCGGCTGGCGTGCTGGCCTCGCCCGCGCCGCAGGGCAGTGTGTTGATGTCCGACGGACCCGGCATCTCGAAGCCGCAAACCACCTGCGGCATCAATGAACGCTATGACGCGGTCTGTTTCAAGGACAGCCATCGTGCCGAGTACGAAACCGCGCATGCGGTGGCCGTACTGGTCACGTCGTCCGGCGAAGAATGCACGGCCTGGCGGGTCGGACCCGACAACCGCCTGTTCACGGCCCAGCATTGCGTGGGCAGCCAGGCAGACGTGACCGGCGCTGAAATCTGGTTCAACTACAAGGCCAGGAGCTGTGGCAGTTCATCGACTGAGAACGTCGTCAAGGTCACCGGGGCGACATTCCTGGCGGCGGACGCCGAGCTCGATTACGGCCTGTTCACGGTGAATAATTTCCAGGACATTTCCGGCTTCGGTTACCTTGGGCTCGATGTTCGGGAAGGGTCGCTGGGTGAGGGCGTCTTCATCCCCCAGCACGGACTGGGCCGTCCGGCCCAACTCGCCCTGGAAAGCGACATGAACGACAGTGGCTATTGTGCGATTGACGATGTCAGCCGCAATGGCTACGGCACCGATACGGACATCGGTTATTACTGCGATACCACCACCAGCAGTTCCGGTTCACCCGTTATCACCGCTTTCAGTGGCAAGGTCATTGCGCTTCATCACCTGGGCGGTTGCATGAACTCCGGTTCCAAGATGAAGCTGATCTGGCCCCAGGTCGCAGAACACTTCGGTGGCGAAATTCCCGATGGGGATGTTGCCTGGTCCGGTGGCGGCTGGGATTCGGGGCCTCCGGCCAATGAATCGCCGGTGGCGGACTTCGAATTTGCCTGTGAAGGACTGGCGTGCAGTTTCGACGGTGCTGCCAGCTATGACCCGGACGGGTCCGTGGTGGACTGGTCCTGGTCCTTCGGTGACGGGGATTCCGCTTCGGGCTCGTCTCCCGTACATGATTTCTCGGCCGGTGGCAGTTACTCGGTCAGCCTGACGGTCACTGATGATGCAGGCGGGGAGGATGTCTACACGCGCCGTGTCGACGTGACCGCACCCGCCCAGCCGCCGTCCGCCAGTTTCTCGATCAGTTGCGTCAACAATGACTGCAGCTTCGATGCCGGCGGCAGTTCGGATGCCGACGGCGTGATCGTGGACTACCAGTGGTCCCTGGGAGACGGAACGGTCGGGGAGGGCCAGGCCATCGAACACACGTACGCGGATGAAGGAACGTATTCGGTGAGCCTGACCGTCAGTGACGACGACGGGTTGTCCGCGGACCGGACCCATACGGTGACGGTGAGCCTGCCCAATCAGCCTCCCGAAGCGGACTTTGCCATCAGTTGCGAGGGGCTGAATTGCGAGTTCGATGCGTCCGCCAGCCAGGATGCCGATGGTGAAGTTTCAGCCTGGGTCTGGTCCACGGGAGACGGCGCCGGAGCTGACGGGATGGTCGTCAACCACACCTTCGAGACCGGCGGCAGCTACGAAGTGGTGCTGACGGTTACCGATGACGATGGCGTGTCGTCGTCCACCGCCCGTACCGCGGTCGTGTCGGCCGATCCGGGCAACCGCTCGCCGCAGGCCCGTTTCAGCGTTGAATGCAGTGAAGGTTCCTGCCGCTTCGATGCGGCCGACAGTTTCGATCCGGATGGCGAAGTGGTCGCCTATACCTGGAGCCTGGGAACCGGAGCCGAAGCCAGCGGCGCCGTGGTCGAGTACACCTACGCGGAATCGGGCTCCTACAACGTGCGCCTGACGGTGCGCGATGAGGCGGGTGCCGAAAACGAAACACAACAAAAGGTTGACATAGAACTGCCACAGACCTCGCCGAATGAACGGCCCCAGGCCAGCTTCGAGTTCCTGTGTGAAGACACCATCTGCGCGTTCGACGCCGGCGCCAGCCATGATCCGGACGGCCACATCGAGAAATACGAATGGGAGTTCGGTGATGGCGAGGGCGGCACCAGCATGCTGGCCGACTACGTCTACCCGCAGGAAGGCACGTACACTGTGACGCTGACCGTCACCGATGACGCCGGTTACGTGGGTACGGCCCGGCGCACCGTGGTCGCACAGGCGGATCGGCCGATTACCCTGAAGGTCGGCGGCGGCGGTATTCAGGGCAAGACCCTGGCCGTGCTCAAATGGTCCGGCGCCGAATCATCCCAGGTGGATATCTACCGCGACGGCAAACTGCTGGCGCGGACGGCCAACAAAGGCCTGCATGTGGACAAGATGCTGCTGAAGCGCGCCAAGAGTCTGCGTTACCAGCTGTGTGAACCGGGCTCCGGACACTGTTCCGGCGAAGTCATGCTGAAATAGCGACGGTAACCACTAGCGTGTCGATGCCCGGCACCGCCAGCACAATAAAAAAGGCCCGCAATCGCGGGCCTTTTTTATTCAGTGAGGAATAATCCTCAGGTGTAGCGTCGGAACCCGACCATGCCGACACCCAGCATCAGCAGCGCGAGGACGGCCAGGCCGTACTGGCTCAGTGTGGGTATGCCCTCGAAGAACACCGTGTTGGTGATCGTGCAGCTGTTGCCCATGCCCAGGGAGATGGGCAGGCTGGCGCAATCGCTGTCGTCGGTTTCAACCGGGCCAAAGGAAACATCCTCGACCACCGTGCATACCGAGCTGCCATCGTAATCCGGGTAGATCGGACCGGTGCTGTCGGTATCCGGGTTGCCCTTGAAGTATAGAGAGCCGTTTTCGTTGCCCAGGGTGGTATCGGTGGGCGATGAACGGACATTCTGACAACTCCAGTCCGCGTCGGCTGACGGATACACGCCGGCGGACTCGAGATCGCCGTACCATTCCTTGGTGACATCGATAACCACTGGATCCAGTGTGTCGGTGATTTCGCAGGTGAACAGGCCTTCCTGGACTTCCAGGAAATGGCAGCCTTCGGCATCGTCTTCAACGGTCGCTGCGACTCCGGTTTCCGTACCGGCGGAGTAGCTTTCCGAGTATCCATCGGGTACCGGGTCTTCGGTGATGTGGCAGTCGAGTTCACCGGCGTCGAAGGCATCGACCACGAAGGTCACGCTGTCGAAACCGTTGTCACCGAATTCGGAAATGGTCTGGCTCTGGTCCAGCGGCAGACCGGTGTTGCAACTGATGTGGACATCCACGCCAGCCGGATTGTCGTCGCTGAAGTCCTTGGTCACGCGGAACTGCGCGCGGCGGGCAGTGATATCGAAGGACAGGCTGGCGGACTCGCCGGCGGCCAGGCCGTTGCTGCATTGTCCGTCGGTATCGAGGAAACCGAGAATCTCGACAATCGTGGCGCTCGGGTTGTCGTCGGCGATGCCGTTGACGACCACGTCGAACTCCACGTTGCAGGTGGTGTTGGCGTTGTTGCGAATCGGCAACCCGCTCTGGGTGGTGAATTCCACGGAATTCCCAACGATACTCGTCTGCAGGTTGGCGGGGGCGCCTGCAGAGTCGACACAGTCGCTGACGATGTTATTGGCGTACATGACGGTGTTGCCGGCGTCGGTACAGGTCGGAAACGTGTCGCCAAGACTGCAGTCGAGCAGGTAGGTGAATTTGTCGATATCGAGGTAATCGGGTGGTGTCTGGCTGCCGCTCACGGCTCCGGCCCCGATGTCGGCGGAAATGCGTACGGTTTCGCCGAGCAGGAAGACGGGTCCGCCCAGGGCTTGCACCGTAATTTCCGGCTCGCATTGAAGCACCTGTGATTCCGCGAACTGGGGCGTCACGGCCATCACGCCCATGAGGGCGAGGCTGAAACCGACACTGCGGCTAAGACGGATGGGCTTGGTACTGCGAATCAGGTTCATGGTCAGGCTCCCTTCAGGTCTGCTGGCCCTTCAATACTCCCTTTCCTTCCCATGGAGAGTATCCGAATTCTTATTTCGCGGCAGCCGAAACCCGTCCGCGAGGGAAGTATGGGGCAACAGGATACACCGAATCAGGTCATTTCGCCCCTTTTTTGCGTCTGCAAGTTGGCTCGTTGCCTGCCTGTGGGCGTCTGGATTGCATGCTAAACTTCCGCGGCGTAAGCGCCCGCCGCCCACAGCAGCGGCCTGCCCAGGGCACCCACAAGCAGTGGATCAACGACAGCCAAGCGTCACGGGACAACCCATGAATAACGAAGCCGGACTCGCCCTTCACTGGAAGATTCTCATCGCGCTCTGCGCCGGAGTGATCGCCGGTTACTTCACGGCCGACCTGAGCCTCGGCAGCGTTAGCGCGGTATCGGTGTACGAGTTTATCGGCCAGTTGTTTCTCAACGCACTCAAGATGCTGATTATTCCGCTGATCGCGTCCAGCATTGCACTGGGCGTCGCCGGCCTGGGTAATACCGACTCCCTGGGCACCATGGGACTGAAGACAGGCGCCTTCTACATACTGACCATTTCGGCGGCGATTTTCGTCGGGTTGCTCATTGTAAACCTGGTGCAGCCCGGAATCGTCGACGGACAGCCGGCGGGAGATCTGCTGGCACTGACTCAGTCCACCGAAAACGTCGAGGAACGCATCGCCGGCCGCGGCCTGGCCGAAATTCCGAAAATCCTGCTCAACGCGGTGCCGCAGAACATCGTGGCCGCAGCGGCGGCCAATGAAATGCTGGCGCTGATTTTCTTCAGTGCGGTGTTCGGCTACTTCATGTCCCAGATCGACCACGAACTGGCCGACACCCTGTACCGGGTGACCAGCGGCGTGTTCGAAACCATGATCGCCATTACCCACTGGGTGATGCGTTTCGCACCATATGGTGTATTCGCCCTGGTCGCCGCGGTCGTGGCGAAAACCGGGTTCAGTGCGGCAGGCCCGCTGGTGACCTTCAGCCTGTCGGTTGTGGCGGCCCTGCTGTTCCACACCCTGGTGACCTTGCCCCTGTTTTTGCGCTTTGTCGGCGGAGTCAGCCCGATCCGGGTCTTCAATGCGGTTGTCCCCGCGCTGTTGACGGCTTTTTCGACGGCCTCCTCGTCGGCCACGCTGCCTGTCAACATGGACAGTCTGGAACACCGCGCGGGTGTCCCCAACAAGTACACCAGTTTCGTGCTCCCCCTCGGCGCTACGGTGAACATGAACGGCACCGCGCTGTATGAATGCATGGCGGCCATGTTCATCGCCCAGGCCTACGGACTGGATCTCACATTCACGACCCAGTTTCTGATTTGCGCCATCGCGCTGATGACCTCGATCGGGGTGGCCGCCGTGCCGTCAGCATCGCTGGTGGCCATCGCCATCATTCTCACCGCGATCGGGCTGCCGATCGAGGCCTTGGGCGTCCTGCTGGTATTCGATCGAATTCTCGACATGCTGCGCACCACCACCAACGTGTTCGGTGATGCCTGCTGCGCGGTGATCGTCGCGCGGCTGCAGGGCGAAGAACTTCCCGCGGTCCGGCGTAGCACATGAGTTGAGTTGATTGCCGGGCCGTAGCGAGGATCCGGGCCGGTTCGACCGAACCGCCACGTGCCGGCGGTGTCGTAAAAGTGTCATCGATTGGCCGTATACTGGTCTGATGGGAGAAGTCGCCTCCATTTCGCGCCGCGATGGTGCCCGCCAAGGACCCGATATCCCGGGCACGGTGGGCCTGCGCGACCCGCGCCTGTATATCAACCGGGAACTCAGTCAGCTTGAATTCATCGGGCGGGTGCTGCGCCAGGCGGTGGATGAACAGGTGCCGTTGCTGGAGCGACTGCGCTTTCTGTGCATCACCTGCCTGCTGGTCGACGAGTTTTTCGAGGTGCGGGTCGCTTCGCTGAAGCAGCGCATCCAGCACGGCGCGGCGCGACCCGAGGCGGACGGCATGACGCCGTCCGGGACGCTGCAGGCCATCCGTGATGCCGTACTGCACCTGGTCGCCGAGCAATACCGGGTGCTGGACGAGGTGCTGGTTCCGGCGTTGGCCGCGGAAGAAATCCGTTTTCTGGCACCGGGGGACTGGACCGGCCGGCAGCGGGACTGGCTGCACAAGCATTTTCGCGACGAACTGATGCCGGTATTGAGCCCGCTGGGCCTCGACCCGGTGCATCCGTTTCCGCGTATTCTCAGCAAGAGTCTCAACTGCGCGGTTGAGCTGCGCGGCAAAGATGCTTTTGGCCGTGATGCCAGCATGGCGCTGGTGCGGGCGCCGCGTTCACTGCCGCGCGTGATCCATATTCCGGCTTCGCACACCCGGGGCGCGCACGATTTCGTGTTGCTGGGCGCCGTGCTGCAGGCGTTCGCGGCCGACCTGTTTCCGGGCATGGAAGTGCTGGGCAGTCACCAGTTCCGGGTGACCCGCAACTCGGAACTGCTGGTCGATGAGGACGAGATCGAAAACCTCGCCAGCGCTCTGGAAGGGGAACTGGCCGAACGCGGTTTTGCGGCGGCCGTGCGCCTGGAAACCACGACCACCTGCCCGCCGCCCATCGAGAAATTCCTGGCGTCGCAGTTCGGTCTCCAGCCGGATGACATCTACCACTACAGCGGGCCGGTCAACCTCAATCGCCTGTCCGAAGCCATCACCCTGATCGACCGGCCGGACCTGAAGTACCCGGTATTCGAACCGGTGATCCGGAGCTACCTGGCAGGAGAGCCGGACTGGTTCGATGTTCTGCGGCGGCGCGACATCATGCTGCACCATCCGTACGAAAGCTTTCAGCCGGTCATCGACCTGCTGCGCCAGGCGAGCCGGGACCCGCAGGTGCTGGCCATCAGCCAAACCCTGTACCGGACCGGCATCGACTCGCAGATCGTGAATCTGCTGGTCGACGCCGCCCGCAACGGCAAGGATGTGACCGTCGTGGTTGAAATCCGGGCCCGCTTCGACGAGGAGGCCAACATCAGCCTGGCCACACGGCTGCAACGTGCCGGTGTGCAGGTGGTGTACGGCGTGGTCGGGCGCAAGACCCATGCCAAGATGCTGATGATCGTGCGGCGGGAAACGCGGCAGATTCGCAAGTACGTTCACCTGGGAACTGGTAACTACCATTCGGGCACGGCCACGCTGTACACCGATATCGGGCTGCTGACCTCCGATCCGGAAATCACCGAAGACGTCAGTCTCGTGTTCAGGCAGCTCTCCGGTCGGGGAAGGCTTTACGGGCTCAAGCGCCTGATGCACTCGCCGTTCACGCTGCACAAGCAGCTGATCGAGAAAATCAAAAGGGAAGAAAAAAACGCCCGCGAGGGTCTGCCGGCAGGCATCGATGTCAAGTTGAATGCCCTGACCGAACCGAAAATCATCAAGGCCCTGTATTCCGCGTCACGGGCGGGTGTTCCCATTCGTCTGCTGGTGCGGGGCATGTGCTGCCTGCGTCCGGGCGTGCCCGGTGTTTCGGAAACCATTGAGGTGCGTTCGGTCATCGGGCGTTTCCTGGAGCACGCCCGCATCTACCGCTTCGAGAACGCGGGCGATGCAGAGTACTGGGGGTCCAGCGCCGACTGGATGGAACGCAACCTGGTCCAGCGGGTCGAGGTGGCGTTTCCGATCGACGATCCGGCATTGCGTGAGCGAATCGACGAGGAAATTTTCAACATCCCGTGGCGGGACAACATGATCGGGTGGTGTCTGGGGGCCGACGGAACCTACCGCCCGAATCCGTCGAGTGGCGACGTCAAGGCCAAGCACCCGCAACAGCGCCTGCTCAAAGTCATCAAGCCCTAGATCCGCAATCGTGCGCGATGCATTACGGCGCACGCGACGGATTCCATCAAAAATCAGTCCTCCGCCTGCAACGCCTGGATGCGTTCTTCCAGTGGCGGGTGGCTGAGAAACAGCCGGCGGAAACCGCGCCCCATGCTGCCGGATATCCCGAATGCCGCGAATTCGCCCGGCAGATCCTCAGGCTCGCTTCCCCGCTGCAGCGCCCGCAAGGCGCCGATCATCCGGGAGCGGCCGGCCAGGCTCGCGCCCCCCGAATCGGCGCGGAATTCACGCCGGCGTGAAAACCACATCACGATCATCGACGCCAGAATGGACAGAAAAATCTGCGCGACGATGGAGGTGATGAAGTAGGCCGGCCCGTAGCCGCGCTCGGTCTTGAACACCACCCGGTCAACGACATGACCAATGACGCGCGACAGGAAGATCACGAAGGTGTTCACCACGCCCTGCAGCAGACCCATGGTGACCATGTCGCCATTGGCCACGTGTGACACTTCGTGCCCCAGGACGGCCTCGACTTCATCCGCGTTCATGTTGCGCAGCAAGCCGGTGCTGACCGCCACGAGGGCGGCGTTGCGGTTCCATCCGGTGGCAAAGGCATTGGGCTGGCCGCTGTTGAAAATACCCACTTCCGGCATGCCGATTCCGGCAGCCTCGGCCTGGCGGCGGACCGTGTCCACCAGCCAGCGCTCGGTCTCGTTACGTGGCTGTTCGATCACCTGCACACCCATGCCGCGCTTGGCCATGAACTTGGACAGGGCCAGCGAGATGAACGAGCCCCCGAAGCCGATCACGGCGGACAGAATCAGCAGGGCCTGCAGGTTCAGGTCGACATTGTTTTCCTGCAGAATGCCCTCGATACCGAAGATCTGAAAAACGATGGCGACCAGCACCAGAACAGCGGCGTTGGTCGCCAGAAACAGCATGATTCGCAACATGGTGCAGACTCCGTAGGACGTTCGTGACCGATGGACAATCGGCTTAGATTACTATGGCGGGCCGGAGTTCCGGGGTCCGGATGATAAAGCGTGCTTGCCGGTGCGAACGGTTGTACTCAAACTACACGTCCACCGCGTATTCGCCAATCGGGAGAAGTTTCCCATGAGCCATTCTTTGCCGCTCGAAGTGCGGTTTCTCAAGCGCTACGCGCGACGCCTGCATGAAGGCGGAGTTCCCGCGCATCAGCTCGAAGGACTGGTGGAATCGGTCGCCGTCGCGGTGGGCTACCGCTGTGAAATCTGGTCCAGCCCCACGGCCGTTCTGATGGCCGTGCGCCAGCCCGACGACGACGAGGATCAGCAGCCGCTGCCGATGCAGCTGATCCGGCTGCGGCCCGGCCCGGTCAACCTGGCGAACACCACCGAGCTTTACGCTCTGGCCGAAGACCTGCAGGAGCAGCGCATCGATCTGGAGTCGGCTTACGAAGCGCTGCGCTCACGCGATGTCACACCGCTGTATCCGGCGAGTGTGCGTGTCATGAGCAGTGGGCTGGTCAGCGGCGCTTTCGCGCTGATGCTCGCCACCGGCTGGCTCGGTGCCGCCACCGCGGCGCTGGCGGGGATGCTGGTCGGGCTGCTGTCGACCAGTGAGTCGCGTGCTCTGAGGGAAGGTAATCTCGATGCGGTGGCCGCGGTTCTCGTGACTTTGCTGGTCTATGGTTTGAACCACCACCTGGCGGGCATCGACCCGACGGCCGTCATTCTGTCGGGGCTGATCTACCTGGTCCCCGGGCTGTCGCTGACCATCGCCGTCACCGAATTGTCCACCGACCACCTGTCATCGGGGTCGGCGCGGCTGGCCGGGGCCGGGGTGACCCTGCTCAAGCTGGTGCTCGGTGTCGTGATCGGCACCGTGGTGGCGCACTGGCTGGGCTGGGATGCGCCCGGTGACCGGTTGTCTTCGGTCATGGCGCCGCCGGCCTGGGTGCAATGGCCTTCGCTGCTGGTGGCCGCACTCGGCTTCGGGGTGTTGTTCAGCGTTCGGCCGGTGGATTTTCCGCTGGCGGTGCTGGCGGCCGTGACCAGCTATGTCGTCAGCCGTTTTGCATCCGCCATGGGGGGCGTTGAATTCGGCGTTCTGGTGGCGGCCTTTGCCGTAGCGGTGCTGGGCAACTCACTGGGCCGGCTGCTGCGCCTGCCGGCATCGCTGGTGCGCGTTCCGGGCATTATCCTGCTGGTTCCGGGCGCGCTCGGCTACCGGGCGGTCACCAACCTGCTGCTGCACGGAACGGCAAATCCGCAGGAAACCGCGCTGACGGTCGCGATTCTGCTGGTTTCACTGGTTGGCGGGCTGCTCATCGGCAACACCGTGGTGCCGCCTCGGCGGCACGTCTGAGGCTCAGTCGCGGGAGACGCCCGCAAGTTCGGCGAGCTGATCACAGGCCTCGCTCATGTACCGGGTCAGGGTCGAGATGTCGGGGATGGACGAACGGGCTGCGATGAGGCCGAAGAACAGGGTGCCGGCATAGCTGCAGGCCGTGACATTCAGGGCCGTCAGCGGGGGCAGGGCGCTGATCGGATAGATGGCCAGCGATTCGGCGCCCCGGTAATACATCCGCTCCTTCGGGCCCGGAACATTGGAAATGACGAGGTTGGTGACCGGCGGTAATACGGCATCGAGCTTGAAGGTCTCCTCGATCTGCGCGATCAGCGCGACCAGCAGAGAGTACATCTGGATGGCCGGGCGGGACACACCCCCGAACACTTCCCGGGCCGAATGCACCGATTCACTGATCTGGTGCAGCGTGTCGAGTGGATTCACGTGGTCCCTGGCCAACCGGACCTGCAGCAGCGAGATGAGGTTGCCGTCAGTGGCTTCGCCGGCGGCACGCAGGTTGACCGGCATGTAGGCGACGAGCGGATCGCGCGTGTCGTCACCGTGTTCAGTGAAATACCGGCTCACGGCCAGGTCGCACAGGGTCATCACCACGTCGTTGACGGTGCAATCCTGGGCTTTGGCAATCGCCCGGATGTGCTGCAGCGGAAACTCGAGAATGCCGACGGATCGGGCCGCGCCGGGAACGATATTCAGCGACGTTCGGGGTGCCGACAGCGGGAGGGCCACGCGGGTGTCACCCTCCCACAGTCGCCGGGCCAGGAGGCGCGCGGACAGCCGCGACAGGCCGACCGCTGTCTGCACGCCACCACCCAGCACTTTGATTCCCTCGCGCACCAGCCGCGTGTAGCCCGGTCCGTCTTCAGTTTCCGGCGGGGTGCGGTCCCGCTGCCAGATCGGTGGTGAATCGAGTTCCGCCGGATCGGCCGTGCCCGACTGCATGAACCAGCGTCCGAAAGTGATGCCATCGCACAGCGCATGGTGCACCTTGGTATAAAACGCGAAACGTCGATCGGACAGGCCTTCGATCAGGTGGAATTCCCACAGTGGCCGATCACGGTCGAGCAGGTTGGCGTGCAGACGGGCGACCAGGTCCAGCAATTGCCGGTCGTTGCCCGGCGCGGGCAACACGGTGTGCCGCACGTGATAGTCGATGTCCAGATCGGCGTCCGTCGTCAGCTCCGGTTGCACCGGGTTGCTCATGTCCACCCGCTGATTGAACGGATAACCCGGTTTCGCTTCCCGCATGCCGGCAACCAGATCACGCAGCCAGGCCGACCGCTTACGTGGCGGCAGTCGCAGAATTTGCAGCCCGGCGATGTGCTTGGGGCTGTTCTGCGACTCCGTCAGCAGAAATCCGGCGTCGATGGTTGAAAGTCGGGTCATTTCGCGGCCGATTCCAATGCATGGCAACGCTTCCAGTTTAGCGCAGCGCAGCGACTCCAAACGGAATCTGCATCAGCCAGATGCAAGTGAACAAAACCGGTCAGGGCCGTATTTCGGGGTGGATCGAGCGTGAAAATTGCGTGCAGACCCCCTGAACGCCGCCTTCACGAACCTGCCCGTAGAGTGTGCATGCCATGACTTGACTGGCACCCGCGAATTCCGGCGTAACCAGGTCGGATAACGCATCGAAACCAACGACGAGGACGCTACCGATGAACAGATTTACTACATGTTTGCTTGCAGGCCTGGCGCTTGTTCTTTCCGCGACTGCGACGGCGGCACCCGGCAAGCGCCCGGGCGGCGATTCCATCGTGGATATCGCGGTCAGCGACGGTCGATTCACGACCCTGGTTGATCTCGTGGTCGCGGCCGGGCTCGCAGACACACTCTCTTCCGCGGGGCAATTCACCGTATTTGCACCAACCGATGACGCTTTCGGCGTGGACGCTACCACTCTGATCGGTGTTGTAACGGGCGTGTGCGGCAGCGAGGAGGCGGCACTGGCAGCGCTGACCAACGTGCTGCTGTATCACGTCACCGACGGAAGGCGCTTTTCGAACAGTGTCATCAATCGCAATAACAGCAAGCCCATCGAAATGCTCAACGGGAGCTACGTGCTGGCTACGCCGGGCCTGATGATTATTGACGAGAACACGGATACACCTGATGCGAACATCGTGACCGGACTGTTCGATATCAGCGCGAGCAACGGTGTGGTACATGTCATCGACCAGGTGTTGTTCCCCGCGGAACTGTGTCTCTGACCCATTCTGATTCCGCTGCACGATCGGCCCGCCTCCCGGCGGGCCGTTTTCGTTTGGGGGCAATCCGCGCCCATTGTTTCGATATTCAGCGCTGGCGTCGTTCGAGCTCGGCGATCCGCTCCAGCAGTTCCACAGCGAGCGCCGCTCCCGCGGCATTCACGCCGAGGTCACGCTGCAGGCGCACGGCGGTGCGAACGCGGCGTACGCTGCGCAGGCTGAACCGCCATTCGGCGCGGCGTGCTCCGCGCGGTTCGGCAATGCCTTCCTCCACCAGAACCTCCAGTTCTTCGATTTCCAGGCGGCAGCCGCGACAGACATCATCGATCGAGAATCGGACGTCGTCGGTGAGCACGTCGCCCTCCAGGGTGCGGTCGGTATTCATGCGTTATCTTCCTCCAGGCGGGCGCGGGGATTGAAGTCGGCCTGCCGGGACAGGGTTTCCCAAGCTTCTTTTGCTTCGGCGGTACCGGCCTGGGGCACGACAATCTTCAACTCAACGTAGAGATCGCCAGCCGGCTTGGTGGGCAAACCGCGGCCCTTGAGACGCAGGCGTTTGCCGGTTTGCGATCCGGGCGGGATCGTCAGGTCGACGGTTCCGCCCGGTGTGGGTACCCGCACGGTCGCGCCGAGTACGGCCTCCCACGGTGCGATGGGCAGGTCCAGGTACAAATCGGCGCCGTCCAGGCGATAGCGCTTGTGCGGCCGGAATTCCACCTCGAGGTACAGGTCGCCGGACGGTGCAGAACCCAGGCCAGGCCCGCCCTGTCCGGCGAGACGAATCTGCTGTCCCGGCCGGACGCCACGCGGAATCCGCACCTTGAGGTTGCGCGTACGCGCCTGCACGTGGCCGTCCGGGGTCAGTTCCGGCACACGCAGGGTGATGGTGCGGGTAGCGCCGTGAAAGCTGTCTTCGAGTTCGATCTGAACGCGGGCATGGTGGTCCTCGCCCTGCAGGTTGGCCGAACGGCGGGGACCGGAACCGGCTGCCTGTGCGCGGCCAAACAATTCCTCGAAAAAATCGCTGTAACCGTATTCGCCCGGACCACCGCGCGGACGACCACCCGGCGCGCCGGTGAACTCGAAGCCGGCATCCCAGCCCGGCGGCGGATGGAAGTCCTGTCCGGCCTGCCAGTTGCGGCCCAGTTCGTCGTAGGCGGCCCGTTTTTCCGGGTCGCGCAGGACTTCGTAGGCTTCGCCCACGTCCTTGAATTTCGCCTCCGCTTCGGGTTCCGAACTCACGTCCGGATGATATTTGCGGGCCAGTTTGCGATAAGCCCGCTTGATCTCGTCCTGGGTCGCGTCCCGTTCCACGCCCATGATCGAGTAATAGTCCTTGTATTCCATCGTTTCCCCTGACGATTCAGTGTTTTCGTTCCAGGTCCCGTTAGAGCCTGCCATGGTGCTCCGGGTTCCGGCAAGACATGGATCAGAATCGGGCGAATTTGCCGCGGTAACGAGTTGCCGACAGAATAGGGCGCTGGCCCTCACACAGGCGATTCCAGCATGGACTCCACCGAGCATTCGGGTTCAGGTCCCGCGGCAGCCGGCCGCGCCCTTCCGGACAGCGCCCATCGAGCTTTGAAACCGGGCGAGGTTTACCAGCCATACGTTCCTGCCACCGAGCAACCGGGCGAATTCACGTTCAAGGCCATTTTCTTCGGCATCCTGTTCGGTATTCTGTTCGGCGCCGCCAATGCCTACCTCGGCCTGCGCGCGGGCCTGACCATCAGCACGTCGATCCCGGTCGCCGTGATGACGGTGGCAGCCTTTCACGCGCTGCGCCGCGCCGGGGCTTCGGCCAGCATCCTGGAGGCGAACCTCGCCCAGACCGTGGGCTCGGCGTCCAGTTCGGTCGCCAGCGGCGTGATTTTCACCCTCCCGGCGCTGTTTTTGTGGGGGCTTTACCCTTCGTTGCTGCAGATGACCCTGTTGGCCATGTCCGGCGGCATGCTCGGCGTGTTGTTCATGATTCCGCTGCGCCGTTTTCTGATCGAGCGCGAACACGGCAAGCTGCCGTATCCCGAGGGGACGGCTTGCGCCCACGTGCTGGTGGCAAACGAAAGCGGGGGCGGACATGCACGCAACGTGTTCATCGGCCTGGGTGCCGGCGCGGCGTTCAAGGCCCTGACTGGCTGGGTGCAGGCGATTCCGGCCGAAGCGCATCTGCGCCTGCCGTTTCTCAAAAAAGGTGAGTTGGGCATGGACCTGTCGCCCGCCCTGTTCGGTGTCGGTTACATCCTGGGCCCGAAAATCGCGACGGTGATGGTCAGCGGCGGCGTGCTCGCATCGCTGGTGATCATTCCGGGCATCGCCTGGTGGGGCGAGGGGCGCCCGCCGTTGTACCCGGAACTGGTCCTGAGTATCAATGAAATGTCGGCCGGGCAGATCTGGAGCCGCTACGTGCGCTACATCGGGGCCGGCGCGGTGGCCGCTGCCGGAATCATGACCCTGATCCGCAGTCTGCCGGTAATGATCGAGTCTTTCCGCATCGGTGCGCGGGAACTTCGCGAGCGGGTCGAAGGTGAGGACGGCGACGGCCCGGACACGGTGGCCACCGCGGCCACCGTTCCCCGTACCGCGCGGGACCTGCCGCTCAAGGTCGTCGGTATCGGAATCCTGATCATCGGCGCGGTACTGGCTTTCGTCGAAGCACCTTTCGGGGCCCTGCCGGACGTGGCCCACCGGCTCGTTGCGGCCGTATGCGTGGTGATTTTTGCCTTTTTCTTCGTCACCGTGGCCTCTCGCATCGTCGGTCTGGTCGGTGTCACCAGCAACCCGACCAGCGGCATGACCATCGCCGCGCTGCTTGGCACGGCCGGTGTATTCCTGGTCATGGGCTGGACCGACATGACCGGCAAGGCGGCGGCGCTGACGGTCGGCTGCGTGGTAGCCATCGCGGCCAGTATCGCCGGCGACACCTCCCAGGACCTGAAGACCGGCTACCTGCTGGGGGCCACTCCACGCAGGCAGCAGACCGGGGAGCTGATCGGAGTGCTGACCTCGGCGACCTTCGTGTGTCTGTCCGTATTGCTGCTGGCCGAAACCTTCGGCTTTGGCAGCGCCGAATTGCCGGCGCCGCAGGCCACCCTGATGAAACTGGTCATCGACGGGGTGCTGGAGCAGAACCTGCCCTGGGCGCTGGTCGGCATCGGGGTCGCCCTGGCCGTGGTGGCCGAACTGTTTCGTGTACCGTCCCTGCCATTCGCCGTGGGGGTCTACCTGCCGGTGTCGACCATGACCCCGATTTTTTTCGGCGGCATGCTCAAGCTGTGGCTGGAACGCCGGGCCCGGGACGAGGCCCAGGCGATCGAGCGCCGCGACAAGGGTGTGTTGCTCGGTTCCGGTTTCGTCGGCGGCGAGGGATTGCTCGGTGTCGCGATTGCCGGCGTGGCGTTCGTGCAGGGTGCCCGGCCGGCGGGTATCGGTACCGACTGGCTGGGCCCGGACTGGCTGGAGACAACGGTGGGTTTCGTTCTGTTCGTGTTGTTCGCAGCCTGGTTCGTGCGCCGGGTGAAGTAGGGCAGTCGGCCGGACGACTCGGCGCGGGGCGAGCGGACTGACCGGTTCAGGCGGGAGCGGAGCGGGTCGAGTCGGCGCGGGTCGTGATCACCAGCAACCAGAGCAGGCCCAGCAGAAGCAGGCCGGCCAGCCAGTTGTGAGCCACCGCCAGACCGATGGGCAGGTCCAGCCGTACCGATGCCACGCCGACGCCGAACTCGGCCACGGCGAGAAGCGTGATCAAGCCGCCGGTCACCCGGGCCCGGCGATGGCGGCACGCCAGCAGCCCGGCCAGCAGGGCGGCGAAGCCGGCCAACAAGGCTCCGATGCGGTGGGCCCGGTGAATCGCGATTCGCTCCGGCCCGCCGACGGCACGCCCGGACGGAGTGACTTCATGGTGGCGTGACAGATCCATCGCTTCGCCCAATTCCGGGCCCGGCCACCATCCCCCGTGACAATCCGGCAGGGTGGAGCACGCGGTGGCGGCGAAATTCGCGCTGGTCAGGCCACCCAGAATGATCTGAACCGATAACAGTGCGATGGCGCTGGCGGTCAGCCAGGGTGGGGTGGATCGGACGACCGGGTGGGGCCCGGCCAGACGAAACCGCAGCCAACCGATCAATGCCAGCATGGCGAATCCGCCGGCCAGGTTACCCATGACGACGGCCGGGTCGTGCAGGCTTCCCGAACGTATACCCAGCAGCGCGAGCCAGACGGTCAGACCCAACAGGATCAAAGCGATCACGCGATGCCGGCCCTGGCGCCACGCCAGCATGTTCAAAAACACGATGGCCAGACCCAGGACGCTGGCGACCAGGCGGTGCAGCGGAGTGGCCCAGGCCATGGACTCGCCGGAGCGTTCCAACAGGTTCCTGTAGGCGCTACCGGCTTGCGCGGCAGACGGTAACCCGGCCGGATCCGCGCCGGCCGCCGGGGTGCCGATGAGGCCGTAACAGGCCGGCCAGTCGGCGCAGCCGATGCCGGAATGCGCCAGGCGCAGGTATGCGCTCAGTGAAACGAGAACGATGACCAGTATCAGGGAAAAACCGGCAAGTGTTTTCACGGTCGGATTCCTCGCGGCCAGCAGCCCGGTAGCAGCCATCGGCAAACCGGCCGCAGCGTTGGTGCCAGGTCACACCCATCAGGGATGCGGCGCGCTCGCGGGCCGCTCAATCCTTGACCCGTACCACCCGTTGCGGTTCACCACGCACCAGCCGCACATGGCGGGGCGTTTTTTTCCATTCTACCCGGTCCATGCCATTGTGGAAGCTCCACACCCAGGCGGCATCGTACTGGAACTGATAGTCGTTGCCGGACCAGTATTCGGCGTTGCGGGTGAGCGGGAAATGGCGGGTGTTGATGGTCGGCGGCGCGGTGGTGCGGCGCGGGTCGCTGATCGAACCCAGTTCGTCCCGGCTCGGCATGCGCCAGTCCGCATGACCGCACAGCGCCGTTTCGTTCACGGCCGCCACGTAGGAAGAGGTGTCACAGGCGCTGCCATCGCAGGTTCCGCCATCCGGGAGGCCGCGATAATCCAGTTCGCCGCCATGTGCTTCGTCCGGATCGAACCATGAATAGGTATGCCGTGCGTCGCGCAGTCCGCCATCGTCGGTTTTGACTTCCCAGGTGAGTCCGGTGAATTCGTCGCGTGCACATACACCTGGCGCCTGTGCGGCATCCAGCACGGTTCCCGTTGCGGTGACAGCTCGATACTTGGTGTCATGGATTTCCGGTCCCGGCCCGCTTTCACCGCAGCCGGTGAGCACGGCGCAGAGACTCAAAGCCAGGGCGCAAGGGGCCCAAAAGCCAGGCTGCGTCAGGGTGTTTCGCACGTGCTCGGGGCGATTGCCCTCAAATGGATTAAATGAAATTCGCATCGTGGGCAGGTGGCAGGGACGGGTTGATCTCGACGCGGGGCAGAATACAACAGATTTCGAATAAAGGTATTTGACCTGCATCAACCCCGCGCGCCTGCGGGCTGCTAATATGGCACGGTGTTTTTATTCAAACACGTATAAAACCAAACCAGGAGGGATCGAACCACCATGGCCAGCGAACCGACTCCCAACCCGCAGACCGAACGCATTCCCGTCATGCAGCGCATTCTGGACAACCCCTTTCTTCTCTTGTTCATCGGTGTGGTTTTTCCGGCAGTTTTCTACATCATCTGGGGAATCATGGAACTGGTGACGATCCCCGTCGCTCGCTGAACTTCAGTCCGGGAGAATAACGATGACCAGCATTCAACCGCCTGCGCAAACCATTTGGTGGAAGCAGCCGTTGGACCGGGTCGAGGGCACGTGGATCGCGATAGCGCTGGTCTGGTCCCTGATCATGTTCGCGATGATGCCGCTGTGGCATGTGTACGGTAAACAGAACCTGAGCAACGAGGCCTACCGCACAACGCCCGAAGCGTTCATGGCCAAGACCATGGCGATGGTGAACGAACATACCGTTCGCACCGAAACCAACCAGCAGATACCGGTCGTCAGCCCGCCGCCGGGCAGTGATGTCTACCTGATCGCCCGCCTGTGGCAGTGGTGGCCCATCCTGGAACTGGAAAAAGGTCAGACCTATCGCTTGCACATCGCCTCGATGGACTGGCAGCACGGATTTTCGCTGCAACCGGTGAACATCAATACCCAGATCCTGCCGGGATACGAAATGGTACTGACCATCACGCCGGACACATCGGGTGATCAAACCATCATCTGCAACGAATTCTGCGGCATCGGTCACCACAACATGGTTGGCCGAATCCTGGTCAAGGAGAGCGGGACATGAGCAACGCACTGTACCGGACCTGCCCCGAGTCGGGGCTGCAGTTTCACAAGTCGGCCGAATGGCTGATGCGTGCCAACGCGGTCGCCGCGGTTGTCTGCCTGCTGATCGGCGGGGCCACCGCACTGATGGTGACGCTGACCCGCTGGCCGGCGGTTCATCTCCTGCCCGCGGACAAGTTTTATCAGCTGCTGACCATCCACGGCATCAACATGCTGATCTACTGGATCATCTTTTTCGAGATCGCCGTGCTGTACTTCTGCAGTTCGACCTTGTTGCGCTGCCGGATCGCCATGCCGAGGATGGCGTGGGCGGCCTTCGGGCTGATGGTTGTGGGTGCCATCATCAACAACCTGTCGGTGCTGGGTGGCAACTCGTCGGTAATGATGACGTCCTACGTTCCCATGCCGGCCGATTCCAATTTCTACCTCGGCCTGATTCTGTTCGCGGTGGGGGCGCTGATCGGTTGCTTCATTTTCCTGGGCACCCTGGTGGTTGCACGCGAAGAAAAAACCTATGAGGGATCCATTCCGCTGGTGACGTTCGGCGCATTGACAGCCTGCATCATCGCGGTGTTCACGATTGCCGCCGGCGCCATCATCCTGGTGCCCACCTGGTTGTGGTCGGTCGGTCTGATCGGGAACATCGATGCGGCCATGTATCGGCTGATCTGGTGGGGCTTCGGGCATTCCTCGCAGCAAATCAACGTCGCCGCGCACGTGTCTGTCTGGTATGCCATCGCGGCCATCGTGTTCGGCGCCCGCCCCATGTCCGAGAAGGTCAGTCGTGGCGCCTTCCTGCTGTACATCGCCTTTCTCCAACTCGCATCGGCGCATCACCTGCTGGTGGACCCCGGGCTCAGTGCCTCCTGGAAAATCTTCAATACCAGTTACGCGATGTACCTGGCGGTGCTGGCGAGCATGATCCACGGACTCACCGTGCCCGGTGCGATCGAAGTCGCGCAGCGCGGCAAGGGTTTCAGCAAGGGCCTGTATGAGTGGTTGCGCAAGGCCCCGTGGGGGAATCCCGTGTTTTCCGGCATGTTCATCTCGCTGGTCGGGTTCGGCTTCATCGGTGGCATCTCCGGTGTCGTGATGGGAACGGAACAGATCAACATCATCATCCACAACACGATTTACGTTCCGGGTCATTTCCACGCGACCGTGGTGCTGGGTACGACACTGGCCTTCATGTCGTTGACCTATTTCCTGATTCCGACGCTGTTTCGGCGCCAGGTCATGTTTCCGGCTCTGGCCAGGTGGCAACCCTACCTGTTCGGTTTCGGCATGGCGGTGTTCACACTGACGATGATGGGGGCGGGCACCCTGGGCGTACAGCGCCGCCATTGGGACATGACGTTCACCGATTCACTGCTGAGCTTTGATTATCCGGCCAGCGCCTACACCCTGATGGGGATCGTTGGCGTCAGCGGAATGGCCGCCATTGTCGGCGGCGCCATATTCGTTATGATTACTGTGCTGTCGGTGTTCTTCGGCAAACGTGTTGAATCCGAGTCGACCTATGGCACGGCCATGACGATGCTCAAGCGTGCCGAACCGGATGTGCTGTCCGAAGGCGGTCACGCGGCCGCTGGAAAATTCGGCTTCGCGGCACCGGGAACCTTCCTGTTCGCGCTCTTTTTCCTGGCGATCTTCGTCATATATTACGCGATCAACTGGAAGTACCTGGCATCCGTATGGCCGATGTCCTGATGGGTTCCGCCCTGAACCACAAGTTCGTTGAGAACTGACGTCTTCGGTATTGATGTGCTGATGACAGTTGTCCGGTTGGGTGCCGCGTTCATGATGGCGGTGTTGCTTCCCGTATCGGCCCTGGCGCAGGTCGATTCCGAAGCTGGCTATGATGCCGAGGCAGCGCTCGCGATATCGCAGGCCGCGGTGGGAAATCCGCTGGCCGATGTGAGTCTGACAGACAGCGCCGGGCGCAGTGTGCGGCTTTCCGAGCTTGGAGACAAGCCGGTTTTGATCAGTATGATCTTCACATCCTGCTATCACGTGTGCCCGGCCATCACCCGGCACCTGGCCAACGCCGTGGAAGCGGCGCGGGACGCGCTGGGTGAGGGCAGCTTCCGCATTGTCACAGTCGGCTTCGACACGCCCAATGACAGCCCCCAGGCGATGGCCGCATTCGCGCGAAGGTTGAAGATTCGCGATCCGGACTGGCTGTTCCTGAGCGGTGACGCCGCCAGCATGAAACAGCTGACCGGGAACCTGGGTTTCGTTTACTTCCCGTCGCCGCGGGGATTCGACCACATCAATCAGGTCACCGTGGTCGATCGGGACGGGGTGATTTATCGCCAGGTTTACGGCGCGGATTTCGATCTGCCCTGGCTGGTGGAGCCGCTCAAGGAACTGGTTTTCGATACACCGGCTGCTGACCGCCACGTATTTTCCGGGCTGGCCGACCGGGTCCGGCTCTTCTGCACCGTCTACGATCCCACGACCGGCCTGTACCGCTTCGATTATTCGCTGTTCGTCGGAATGGCCGTCGGAGCGCTGGTGTTGCTGGTCTTCGGTGGCTGGTTCGTGCGCGAGACCTGGCGTGCGCGGCGGCAAGGACAAGGCTGATGGCGGGTCCGGTCAAACGCCTGGTGCAAAGCGGTTTCGAACGTATCGGCCTACTGCTCGAAAGGGTCCTCGGCGGTGAGGGGAATCCGCTGGCTTACCTGGGCGCGCTGACGATTTTCCTGTTCTGGATCGTGCTGGTCAGCGGTGTGTGGCTGTTCCTGTTTTTCCGCACCAGTATCGACGGCGCTTACGATTCAGTCGAGTACCTGACCCACGGGCAGTGGTACTTCGGCGGGGTGATGCGCAGCCTGCATCGCTATGCGTCGGACGCGGCTGTGGTGACCCTGGTGCTGCATATCGTGCACGAGTGGGCCGGTGACCGGTATCGCGGCAAGCAGTGGTTCAGCTGGATCACGGGACTGCCTCTGCTGTGGATCGTGATTCCTCTGGGCATTACGGGCTACTGGCTGGTGTGGGACAGCCTGGCGCAGTACGTGGCCTTGACGTCGGCCGAACTGCTGGATTGGTTGCCCATCTTCACCGATTCGATGGCGCGCAATTTTCTGCTGGCCGAATCGGTCAGCAACCGTTTCTTTACCCTGATGGCCTTCCTGCACGTGATCGGTTTGCCGCTGTTCCTGGTGTTCGCCATCTGGTTGCACGTATTTCGCATCAGCCAGCCGTCCATCAATCCGCCACGCACCCTGATGGCGGTGAGCCTGCTGGGCCTGCTGGCCCTGTCGATCGCCTTCCCGGCCTTGAGCCAGGGCCGCGCCGACCTCTCCGAGGTGCCCCAGTCGCTGGGGCTCGACTGGTATTACCTGGCCGCCTATCCACTCACCCAGGCCTGGTCGCCGGGCGCGGTGTGGGCCCTGCTGGCAGGCTGCAGCCTGTTGCTGTTCATCGCCCCCTGGCTGCCGCCGAGGCGAACCCCGCCGGTAGCCCGGGTGGATCTGGACAACTGCAATGGCTGCCGCCGCTGTGCCGACGATTGCCCGTACGGCGCCGTGACCATGCAGCCGCGTACCGACGGTTCGCGCTATGAGGTCGAAGCGGTGGTGGATCCCGCACTGTGTGTGAGTTGCGGAATCTGCGTGGGGGCCTGCCCAACGGCCATGCCGTTCCGCAAGGCCAGTGCCCTGTCGCCCGGAATCGACCTGCCGGACATCTCGGCACTGATGCTGCGGGAGGAACTCGAGCAACTGGCCAGCGGCCTCGAAGGGACCGGCCGCGTGATCGTGATCGGCTGTGACGGCAGCGGCCAGCTCAAGGACCTGGCCGACTCCGCGACGGCGGTGCTGATGCCCCGCTGCGCGGGACATATCCCGCCCGCCTACGTGGACTACATACTCAGCCGTGACCTGGCCGACGGCGTGCTGTTCGCCGGTTGCGCGGACGGGACCTGCCGTTACCGCCTGGGCCAGCAATGGACCGAAGCACGTATCGGGCGGGAACGGGATCCTCACCTGCGTGCGCGAGTGGATTCGCGGCGGGTGGGTATGGCCTGGGAAGTCGCGTCCGCTCCAGCCCGGACGCCGGCACAGGCACTGGCCGAATTGCGCGGCCGGTTGTCCGCACTGCAAGCGGACCAGGCGCCCGCACCCCGGCCGCCGGCGCGCGGCTGGGTTCGGATTACCGCCCGCGGACTGGGCGCTGCGCTGTTCGCCGTGGCGGCGGGCGCCTTTTCCTCCTGGCCGGTATTCGAGCTGTTGGGACCCGAAGAATCCGTCCTGTCGCTGAGTTTTTCGCATGCCGGTCAGCGCGTGAGCGAATGCCGTCGCCTGACCCAGGACGAACTGAACGACTTGCCACCGAACATGCGCAAACCCATGGACTGCCCGCGCGAACGCCGGCCGCTGCGCGTGGAACTTCGCGCCGACGGTGAAGTTCTGTACCAGAGAACCCTGGAGGCGAGTGGTTTGTGGAGTGACGGAGAATCCACCGTGTACGCCCGATTCACGTTGCCGGCCGGAACGCACCGGATGTTCGTCGGCATGGCGGACTCGGGACGGGAAACCGGTTTCGACTACCGGCATGAGCGTGCTGTCACGCTGCGCCCCGGTCAGCATGTCGTTATCGACTTCGACCCGGCCAACGACCGGTTCCGGATTCGGGAGGAGTGAAGCCCATGGCCCTGATCGACTGGAAACCCGAATACGAAGTCGGCGTTCCCGCCGTCGATGCGGAACATCGAGCCATGATCGAAATGATCAACGACGTTTACCGGGAACTGGAAGGAACACCGGACCCCGATACCATCGAGCATGCACTGGGCGAAATCCATTCCGGCATCGCGGCGCATTTCGCGCTCGAAGAGCAGATGATGCGGCGTGTCGGCTGGCGCGAGTACGAGGAACACAAGGCGAATCACGAAGAACTACTGGACGACATGCGTGATCTGATGGATGTCCATGCCGCGAATCCGGAGCAGGGGCGTGAGGAACTGCAACGGCGGCTGGCGGACTGGTTCACCGTGCACTTCGCCAGTTTCGATGCCCGTTTACACGCGGCCTTTCCCGATTCACACCACCACTGAGCGGAAATACCGCTGAGCTGTCAGCCTGGCCCCAGGTAGTGCCGGAGCGCCGAAAACGTCACAAGAGCCAGGCCCAGGAAGATCACGAAGAAAACGATCTGGCGGTGCTCCAGCACGGCTCCGCGGCGGCGTTCGATCCAGCGCAGCACGGCATCGGCGAGCAGGTAGATGACGATGGCGTTGAACGTGAAAAGGATCAGTTCCGACATTCTGTTTCATCCTCTGCCTGAGTTTGGCTGGCCGGCACCGCGTGCCGGTTGCGCAGAGCGCGCCAGGCGACGATCAGGAACAGCAGTCCGCCGATCACCGAAACCAGGCCGCCCAGGCCCATCAGCCCCATGCCGGCGATTTCACCGATCCGGTCGAGACCCTGTTCCGCCCCGGCGGTTTTACGCTGCACCCCGTATCCCCCCGTCCATGCCAGCCCGGCGATGTGCATCAGCTGACCCGATCCGTAAACAATCGGTTGCCAGAAAGCCATGCGTTGCGGTACCGCGCCAAACCCCAATCGCGGCAGGAGGTAGTAGGTCAGACCCATGAATGCGATGGTCACGCCCACCGTGGAGCCGTGGTAGTGAGCGGGAATGACGATGTCCAGGCCCGAAATCATGAAGCCGAGGACGCCGCCGGTCGCGAAAAGCACGATGGAAGTCACCAGCGCGGCGCGAAGAAAGCGCGCCTCACCCTGTGCCGGAGCCGCTCCCCACAGACTGACGACGACGGCGAGACCCAGCGGCAGGCAGGAAAGGCCGCCGAATTTCATCAGCTCGGTAAAAGCCAGACGGTGCCCTGGTGACATTACGTCGTGCGCGAGGTACAGGAACGGGACGGTGATCACCGGCATCGCGAGAATCAGCAGAAAACTGATCGTCACGCGGGGGGATAACGGAAAACGGCAGCCGCTGGCGCTGGCCAGCAGGACCCAGCTCAGCATCATCAGCAGGGTATGGGTGAACTGAAGCACGTGACCGCTGCCCCAGAACAGAAATTCGTAATATGCCAGGCCACCCATGCCGGCGGGCAGGCTGGTCAGGGAAGCGAGCAGGGCGAAGATGGCGATGCCGGTGATGGCCGCGGCCAATCGGCTTCCGGTGCGCAAGGCGTCCGCTCCGGTCAGCCGGCCACGCGGTTCCGCCGGGCAGTCACGCCAAGGCAGGCTGGTGCGCGCCAGATGAATGAAGATTCCGGCCGCGAACAAGGCCATGCCGGTGTGAAACACCGGATGCCTCAGAATGGGTATGTAGTTGTTCATCAACGGTTCGGCGGCACCGGCGAGGGGCGACAGCGCGACGGTGGCGGTTCCGGCCGCGGCCATCCAGAACGAGAAACGGTCCCAGACCGGCCGGTCGTCGCGGCAGGCCAGCGCCCAGAACACGCCGGCGATCGAGAGCAGCCAGATCAGTACGGACAGGTTGACGTGGATGACGAGCGCGACACGGAAAAAATCGGCGACGGGAAGGAGGTCCTGGATGGCCGGCGTTCGAGCCAGGACCAGCATCAACGAAAACAGTCCCGCCCCTACCAGGGCCGCGAGCCCAAGCATCAGCCAGGCGGACGCCGTACGGCGCAGGGACTCGCTGTGAATGGGCAGGTCATAGCGGGCTGGGGACATCGGGAGTGAGGTGTTCCGGTCGCAGGCGGCGCAGGGCCCTTCGGCGCAACTTAGCGGTCCCGCCGGTGCGCGTCAACGCCGAAGCGGGTGGATGTTCCCGCCGGCACCGCCTGTTATCATCCCGCCATGTCCGTCACTTCCGCTCGCGGCCCGGATTTCGGCTTCCCCGAAGACTCCGCCTTTGGCCTGGAGACCTGTGCCGATACCGCATCGCTGCTGGCCCGCGAACGGCCGGCCGAGCCGGTCTACTGCGTGTATCCGGAAATTTATCGCGAGCAGGCCGCCGCCTTCGTCGCCGGGTTTCCCGGCCACGTGCTCTACGCGGTGAAAGCCAACGATCACCCGGCGGTGATCCGGCTGCTGAATCAGGGCGGAGTCACCCATTTTGACTGTGCGTCCCTGGCGGAAATCGAACAGGTGCGCGGGTTGTGCCCCGACGCCCACTGTTACTTCATGATCCCGGTTCGCCCGCGCGGCGCGGCGCGGTCCGCGTTCGAAAACTTCGGCGTGCGGCATTTCGTGATTGACCATACCGCGGGTCTCGATCTGCTGGCCGACCAAGTACCGCTCGAAGAGGTCGTGGTATTCACGCGCATGGCGGTCAGCCACGAGGCGGCCCTGCAGAACCTGTCCACCAAGTTCGGCGCGCCGCCGGAGAGCGTGCCCGGCCTGATGGAGGCGGTGGCGGACCGCGGCGCCGAAGCTGCGCTGGCGTTCAATGTGGGTTCGTCAGTGACCCGGCCGGAAGCGTACGAATACGCGATGGAGGTCGCGCAGACGGTCCTGAACCGGTTGCCGTTTCGGGTTCGCCTGGTCGATGTCGGCGGTGGATTTCCGCGCAGTTATCCCGGTTTCCGGGTACCGCCACTGGAGGACTACTTCGACAGCATCCGCAACATGTCGGCGCGGCTGCCGTTGGCGGACGATGGCGCCATCCTGGCCGAGCCGGGGCGGGCCCTCGCGGCGCCCGGCCTGTCGGCGGTGGTGGAAGTGCTGTTGCGAAAAGACGACCGGCTGTACCTGAACGACGGCATGTTCGGCATATTCTGGGAATTGCGATTCAAGGGTCACGACCGCTACCCGGTTCGGGTTTTTCGTGACGGTTCGAGCCACTCCGGCGATACCCGGCAATTCAGCCTCTACGGGCCGACCTGCGATTCGACCGACGTTCTGCCCGGCAGGGTTCCCCTGCCGGCCGATATCCGACCGGGCGACCACCTCGAGTTTGGCAGTCTCGGTGCCTACAGCCTGGCGGGTCGCACCCGCTTCAACGGCTTTTACAGCGAGCGTGTGGTGCTCCTGACCGCGCCGGATGCCCGGCCGCCCGGGCAGGCGAATTGACCCGCCCGTGGCCAGCCCGCGGCGCTTACAATCAACGAGATCCTCATGACCAACCGTCTGATCCAGGAATCCAGCCCTTACTTGCAGCAGCACGCGGACAATCCCGTCGACTGGTATCCGTGGTGCGAAGAGGCGCTGCAACGGGCGCGTGACGAAAACCGGCCCATTTTGCTGAGCATCGGGTATGCCGCCTGCCACTGGTGCCACGTGATGGCGCACGAGTCCTTCGAGGACGCAGAGACCGCGGCCTTGATGAACCGGCACTTCATCAACATCAAGGTTGACCGGGAAGAGCGGCCGGACCTCGACGGCATCTACATGTCCGCCACCACCGCCATGACCGGGCAGGGCGGCTGGCCGATGACCGTGTTTCTGACCCCGGATGGCAGGCCGTTCTACTGCGGAACGTATTATCCGAAAGAGCCGCGCTACGGGATGCCATCTTTTCGGCAATTGCTCAATGGTGTGGCGGATGCGTGGGCCAACCGGCGCGAGGACGTCGACTCGACCGCGGAGCAGGTGACCCGGCATCTGGCGCAGGCTGGCGAGACCGCCGCCGCTGGCCGCATCGATTCCGCCGACCTGGACCTGGCAGTGGAGGGCCTGAAGCAGAGCTTCGACCCCAAACAGGGTGGCTTCGGCGGAGCCCCGAAATTCCCGCAACCCATGGTGCTGGATTTCCTGTTGCGCGAGCAGGTGCGCACGGGGAGCAACGAAGCCCTGCACATGGCGCGATTCACCCTGGAGCGAATGGCCGACGGCGGTATTCATGACCACCTTGGGGGCGGCTTCGCGCGTTATGCGACCGATGCCGGGTGGCTGGTGCCGCATTTCGAGAAAATGCTGTACGACAATGCGCAACTGGCTCGCAGCTACCTGCACCTCTGGCAGGTGACCGGAGAGGCCGGATTTCGCGCCGTCGCTGAATCCACGCTGGCTTACGTGGCCCGCGACCTGTGTCACGAAGCGGGTGGTTTCTACAGCAGTGAGGACGCCGACAGCGAGGGTGAGGAAGGGCGATTCTATGTCTGGCAGGCGGATGAGATCCGGCGGTTGCTGGGCGATGATGCCGATGCCTTCATGCGCCTGTACGGAGTGAGCGAAGAGGGTAACTGGGAAGGCAGCAATATCCTGCACCGGGCTGGTGATTCGTCCGAGCTGGCTGCACAGGCCGGCCTGTCGCCGGAAGCCTTCGACGCGCGGATGAATCAATGCCGCGGCATCCTGTTCGATGCCCGTGAGCAACGGGTCCGCCCGGGGCTGGATGACAAGGTTCTGACGGCCTGGAACGGATTGATGCTGACCGCCTACGCCGAGGCCGGGCGTTTCCTCGGTCGCCCGGATCTGCTGGAAACGGCGATTCGGAACGCGACTTTTCTGCGCACCCACCTGCGGCGCGACGACGGCCGGCTGTGGCGTGCGTGGAAGGATGGCGTCGGTCCCCGCCACAATGCCTATCTGGAAGACTACGCCTGTCTGTGCGAAGGCCTGCTGGCGCTGTACGAGGCGACCTTCGACGAGTCCTGGTATCTGTGGGCTCGTGAGTTGGCCGGGCACATTCAGACCCATTTCGCCGATCCGGAAGGCGCGGGGTTCTATGACACCTCGGACGACCACGAGCGTCTGATCGTGCGTCCGCGGGATTTGCAGGACAACGCCATGCCCAGCGGCAATGCCAAGGCGGCAATGGTGCTGTTTCGCCTGGGCTTGCTGTCGGGCGAGTCGCGTTGGCTCGCCATGGCGGAAGCAGCGCTGGCCCGGGTGAGCGAAATCGCCACGCGTCATCCGGGCGGGTTCGGCGAATGGCTCAAGGTGGCCAGTTTCACGCAGGGCCGGCCGCGCGAACTCGCGGTCATCGGGGATCGACCGGATATCGACGCTTTTCTCGCGGCTGCCGACGAGCTGTTTCGGCCGAACCTGGTGGTGGCCGCGGGTTCACCGGACGCCGCGCACCAGGTGCCCCTGCTGCGCGACCGATCGCTGGTCGGAGGCCAGCCCGCCGCTTACCTGTGCGAGCGATTCACCTGCCAGACGCCCGTGACCGACGCCGGCGCGTTGCGGGAACTGCTGTCGGCTGCCGGCACCTGAGACGGGTCGTATCCGGGCGCACGAACTCCGTGATTTGAACGTTCGAACGGGTTACCATGCGATTTCACAGGGAATTTGTGGGATATGAGCGTGTGTTATCGTTTTTTTCGGGTAAAACCGGACACGCCGCGAAGTCGCCGAACAGGAAAGCCGGTGTTCGCGGATCGAATGGATTTCAGCCCCTCTTGTTGTTCGCTGGCAGCCGGCTCCCGGCCGTGGCCCGGCGCGCACGCCAGGCCGGGCGCATGGATCGGTCTGCTCCTGGGCCTGCTTCTGGCCGCAGCGAATTCGGCGTCGGCGGACTCCGGCTGTGGTGGCGCGGCTGCGGCGAATGGCGCCACGGACGCGCAGGATTCGGCACCCGCACTCCGCGTTCAAGTCGATCCCCGGACAGGTGAATTGATTGACCGGCCGCTGCCCGGTCCTCCTTCGGTGTCTGCCGATCAGAGTGTGACAGCACCCATTGTGGTCACCCGGCGTCCCGATGGTGTGGTCGTCGCGGACATTGGTAATCGTTTCATGTCCGAGACCCGGGTCGAAATCGTGGATGGTGAAATCATCACCTGCCACCGCGCCGTGACGCCGGCCGATCCACCGGCCCGGGCGGCGGATCACGACCACGCCGGCCCCGCCAGCCATGACTGAAATCCAACCCGACGGCCGGACACGAGCTGGCATCGTGGCTCGAATTGGAAGCATGACCGGCGCGTGGGTGCTCGCGTTCGCGTGGGTGCTCGCAGCGAATCCGGCCGGCGCCGCCACGGTCATCGTCAACAACGTCAACGGTACCGGCGAAGGATTCAACGACAGCACTGCGGTCAGCCCGGTGACGGGCAACCCGGGCACGACCGTCGGTCAGCAGCGCCTGAACGCTTTCGAAGCGGCCGCGCAGCAGTGGGCCGCGACCCTGGTCAGTCCCATCACCATCGTCATCGACGCGCAAATGACTTCGCTGGAATGTGACCAGGACAGCGCGGTACTGGGCTCGGCCGGGCCCAGCGGCTTTATCGCCAGCGACTTCGATGGCGCGCCGCAAGCCAATACCTGGTATCCCCAGGCCCTGGCCAATGCCCTGTCCGGCGAGGATATCGATCCCGCCCGGTCCGACATCAGTGCCAACTTCAACCAGGATATCGGACAGCCCCGCTGTCTCGAAGCCCTCGGCTGGTCCTATGTCATTGGCGCTCCGGCTCCGGCCGGCACCATCGCCTTCACCACGACCGTCCTGCACGAGATCGCCCACGGACTCGGTTTCCTGACCTTCGTGGACAAGCAGTCGGGGGCTTTCTGCTGCCAGGGCACCGAGCAACCCGATCACTACAGCCGCTTCCTGCTTGACGAGACACCCAGCCCGACCCTGTGGACGGCAATGAACGATACCGGTCGTATGAACTCCGCGAAGGACGACGGCAACCTCACCTGGGCCGGAGCGCGGGTGGGCGAGGTCGCCGGACTGCTCAGCACCGGCCGCCACGCCAGCGGCCGGGTGCGCCTGTATGCGCCCACTACCCTGGCACCCGGCTCATCGGTCAGCCATTGGGACACGGCGGTGGACCCCAACGAGCTGATGGAGCCGTTTCTGCAGGAAATCTTCTCGACCCGCCTGACCAATCACCTGATGCTGGACGTGGGCTGGAACGCGATGGTCGAACTGGCGGTCGGCAAAACCGATGGACGGGCATCCATCACGGCGGGCTCGGCCACCCAGTACACGATCACCCTGAGCCACAATGGCCCCGCCGACGTGTCCGTGATCGGCGCCAGTGTGAGCGACACGTTCGCGGCCGCGCTGACCGGCGTTACCTGGGTATGCAACGCCAGCGGTGGTGCGGCCTGCGATGACGCCGCCGGCAACGGCGATCTGAACACCACCGTCGATCTGCCACTGGGCGGGACGGTCACCTACACGGTCGACGCGACCGTCGACGCCGGCTTCACCGGCACCTTGTCGAATACGGTCACGGTGGGCATGCCGGCCGGCATCCAGAACACCGCGAGTTCCGACGCCACCGACGAGACCACCGTGCTGCCGCCGGGCTCCACGGCCGGGATCACGGTCTCACCGGTAAGCGGTGACACCAGCGAGGACGGCGCGAAAGCGGAATTTACCGTAGTGCTGGACAGCCAGCCGTCACACGATGTCGGCATCGCCTTGTCGACTTCCGACTCGACTGAGGGCCAGGTATCACCCACGTCCCTGCTGTTCACCGATGCGGACTGGAACACACCGCGAACCGTTACGCTGACCGGGGTCGATGATGCTGTCGATGACGGCGACGTGGGCTGGACGGCGATCATCGCCGCGGCCATCAGTGACGACACTGACTATGACGGCCTGGATGCGCCCGACGTTGTATTGCTGAATCAGGACGACGACACGGCCGGCATCTCGGTCGGGCCGATTTCCGGCAACACCACGGAAGCCGGCGGGCAGGCCAGCTTCGCCGTGATGCTCGACAGCCAGCCATTGGCGGACGTCACCATCGCGCTGGCGACCGGTGATGCATCGGAAGGCAGCGTGCAACCGGGCCAACTGGTGTTCGACGATCAGAACTGGTTGGTCCCGCAGGACGTGACCGTGACCGGCGAAGACGACGCAGTGGATGACGGCGATGTCGGGTATGCGATTCTGACCGGTCCGGTCAGCAGTGCGGATGGCGGTTATCACGGGCTGCCGGTCGCGGACGTGGCGGTGACCAACGAAGACGACGATACCGCCGGGATTACGGTATCGGCCATTTCCGGACCGACCACCGAGGCCGGCGGCACCGCGACGTTCACCGTGGTGCTCGCCTCCGAACCCACCGCTTCGGTTTCCATCGCTCTTTCCAGCGACGATCCCGGGGAAGGCACGGTGGCGCCGGCCAGCCTGCAATTCGGTACCGGCGACTGGGATCAACCGCAGCAGGCCACCGTTACCGGGGAGGACGACGCCGTGGACGATGGCGACGTCGCCTACCTCATCGTCACCGCGCCGGCCACCAGCGGCGATCCGGTCTACGACGGCCTCGACGGCAGCGACGTTCCGGTGGTCAATGAAGACGACGAACCGACCCTGCCGCTGTTCCTGGACGGTTTCGAATCGGTCGACTGATGGTGGTGGCCGGAACGGCGGGAGCAGTGGCCACCCGCCGGGAGGGAGCCGGGTTCAGGAACCGGGCTCGGCGAATTCCTTCAACGATTCCGCGTCCTCGGCCACCGCATCGGCGCCCTTGACCTCGACCATCACGAGTCGCACGGTGGTATCGCCCACATTGGTGCCGTAATGCCGTCCCACGGCGCCCATCCAGTGCGCTTCGCCGGCCTCCTCTTCGGTGACGAAGGAAGTGCCGTCGGGCAGGGTGATCTGCAAGGTCCCGCCGTCGACCACGTACATCGCCTTGGCCGGATGGGTGTGCCACGGCTCCTTCTCGCCCGGGGCGATCTGGTACTCGACGATGCGCACGTGTTCGTTTTCCAGCAGCAGCGAATACATGTCCGGTGACAGGGCGACCGGGTCGATCTGCTCGATTTCCCCGGCGACGGTGGTCAGGGAGACGGTACAGGCGGCGATGCCGCAGAACAGCGTGGTCCGGGCCAGCCGGGTGGATTTCCGATTCATGGTCAATGCTCCAGGTTTGGGAAAAGGGGTAAGAGGATACGACGCCAGTCAGCCCAGCGGCAGGACGGTCGCGTCGGTGAGATATGGGTTGTCGAACGTTACGATTTCTCCGGCCTGTCTGCCGGGGACCGGAAACAGGCGGGCCGACAGCGCCTTGCGATAACGGGCCGCCAGGGCGGCGACGTCAGTGATGGCCGCCGCCAGCTTCTCTGGCGGCGTGTCGCCCGGCAGGGGCACCACGTCCAGACCGGTGCCACAGACGCTTGAATAGAGAAGTAATTCCTGAATTCCGTATCGCCCTTCGGTGGCGCGGGCCGCCAGTACCGGGTCTTCCAGTACCGGCAGCATCAGGCCCGAGTAACCACAGGTTTCAATGCTCAGGCTTTGCAGCACTCCTGTAATCGCGGCGCAGGCCGCCAGTGTGGAAGCGGATCCGAACGGTGCCCCGGTCAGCGTTTCGATGGCCTGGCCGATGCTGGCATCGATCCCCGGCGCGGGTGACGCGTCAATTCCGAGATAGCGCCAACCGGTCGCCTGCGACAATTCGCGGGCCTGCGCTTCCACCGGAGCGAGTTGGGTTTCGAGTCGCTCGCGCAGCCGCGCCGCGCCTTCGCTGATGCTGGCCGCCCCGGTGAAGGCCGCGGTCAACAGGGGTGGCGACTCCAGCCCGAGAGCGAAAGCCGGTTGGCCCTGATGCCAGGCGGCGGGAAAAAACGGTGTGCCCGGCGGGCAGAAAGCCGTGGCGGCAAAGCGAAAATTGTCCTCGCCCCCGGTCCCGGTTTGGGCCAGCGCATGAATGGCCCGGGCCGCACTGTCACATGCGCCGGTATGCACGCCGTGCTCGATGGAACCGACCACAGCCGTTCCGTTCAGCTGCCGGGTTTCGGTCACCAGCTCCGCCATCCAGTCGGCAAAGCCCGGATGCGCGTCGGGCCCACGCAGAATCTGACCGATACTGACAGGCAGGCCGTGCGGTTCCAGGTGCCGGTCGAGCTGACGCAAGGCGGCGATGCCGGCGGCGGAATCCCAGGCGGGCAGATACTCGCCCACTGGCTGGGTGGCGATACGAACGGTTTGCACCGTGTATCCCGTGTCGGTGAATGCGCGCCTTGCCTGCGCGAGAAAATCAAGCGCGCCATCCACGGCATGAAAATCCGCTGCACTGCCCAGGGAGATCCCCGCCGTGATGGTGCGAATGCGAAAATCCGTAACAGCACCCTGCGCCGCAGCGGCCACGGGCCATCCCAGGCCGGCGGCAATGCCGGCGCCCGCCGCACCCGTTATTCCGCCGATGACCTGGCGGCGGGAGAGGGGAGCCGAACCTGGCGCGTCGGTCTTAATCGGGTTGCTCACGGTTTAGAGTTCCTTCGCCCGGTGTGATGAACAAGTCGGATTCGAATGCATGCGATGAAATCAGCACATGCCCGCCGAATCCGCCGAAGTCCCGATCGAGATCGTCGTATAAGCTGGGGCCGACCGGCACGGACTTTACCGCCAGTTCCGGCGTGAGTACGGCGAATTGTTCACTGATGTTCATGGGCGCCTACCTTACCGGAAAATGGCCCGCGTCCTGAACCAGCGACCGGCCCGATTCAATCGTCGGATTCCCGTTCCGGCATCGTGGTTTCCATGGAATTCACGCGCTCCGGAGCGATCTTGAAGATCACCCGGATGTCGCCGTCCCGATTCCACGGATAATCATCCAGTCCCAGGTAGAGCCGGGCCAGTTCGTCGATGTGCTCGAAGGCGCCGGCCTCGGTCTCCTCGACGACCGCGCCGCGAACTTCCACCCAGCGGTTGTCGTTGTTCGGATCGACTGCGAGAACCGTGGCCTTGCGCCTGCGCGACAGATTGCGGTACTTCTGCCGGCCTTTTTCCGTATTGATCCAGATATGAGTGCCGTCGTAGCCGCACCATACCGGCTGCACCTGCGGGGTGCCGTCGGCCATCAGGGTGGCCAGGGAAATGGTCACAGGACCTTCCAGCAGATCGCGTAGCGATTCGGGCACGATGTTCAAGGGGTAATCCTCATGGTTTTGTCAACGGGATGGCCGTGGATTTCATCGGACAGACGATCAGTACCCGCGGCCCTTCCTCCAAAGCGTAGCATGCCTTCGACGGTTTGGGGCAGGCGGTCCCGCGCCCGATCCTGGCTGCCGGCGGGGTTCCGGAACCCGAATGACAAAACGGCTCGGTCGATGATTATCGGCCGTCTGCGAATTCTTTGACGATGTCGCGAAAACCCGCCATGAAACGTTCTTCGCTGAACCGCTCCGCTGCAGTCTGCAAGCGCCGGCGAACCCGCTCCTGTTCCGCTTCGTCGGCCAGCAGGCGGCAGATCTTGTCCACGGCCTGGTCGTCCGAGTCGTAGACCAGGGCCGGATCGGCGTTGACGATTTCGGTTTGGCCGCCGCTGTTGGGCACGAATACGACACAGCCGGCGCGCAGCATTTCCGCCGGAGCGATGCCGAAATGCTCGTCGTGCAAGCCGTGCAGGCCGAAACGACAGCCGGACACGAGTTCTTCAAGCCGATCGCGGCTGACCGACACATGCAGCCGGCACCAGTCACCGGCCCTTTCGATGCGTGATCGGAGGTGGTTCACGTAGGCATCGCGTGCCAACCGGTCGGGGTCACCGATGATCTCGAACTCAAGACCGAAGCCGCGTGCACGAACCCGCTCCAGAATATCGATCATCTCAAGGTAGCGCTTGGATGGTGACAGACGGCCGATGGCCACAAATGCGAAGCGTCGTTGCCGCCAGTCTGTGACCGGGCGCCTCCACACCACGGGCGGATACAGCACCTTCGGCTCCACATCGTAGATATGGCCCGTGTGGTCGGCCGTCCACTGGGAATTACAGATCATCTGATTGCTGCGCAAGCTGGATAATCGTATGCCCGAAATGAACATCCACGGCGGGCACGACCCGGTCAGCATGCGCCCGAATCTACGCAGGGTTGCCGCTTCATCGTTTCTGCGCAGCGTAGCCAAATGTGGCGTCAAGTACGGAAAATGCGTGTATGACACTCCGGGCCGTCCGAAGTCGAGTTCGTCATCACATGAAACGACGACATCGTAGCGATCCGAACGGGCCCGGCAGAAGCGCATCATCCAGGCCAGACGCTGCACGCTGAACGGGTCCGGATCGAGCCGGTGCAGGTGACGCAATGGAAACGGCAATTGCCAGATGGTGAATGCCTTGCCCTCGAGAGCGGTGCCGAAGTGCCGGTCGATCCCGGCGAAATCGGGACGGGAAGCACACAGGATGGTGACATCCCAGTTCGATTCCAGGGCTTGCAATGCCCATGCCGTAACGCAGCTCCCCCCTCCGTAGGCCGCCATGGCCTGTGTCAGAAAAAGCAGGGGGCGTCGCTTGACGCTGGCTTCAGACGACGTCTCGGTCATGGTGCAGTCACTTCTGCCGCCATCCGGCGGCACACCGCGATCTCGGTACTCGGGCTCTCCCTGAGAAGCCGGGTCAGTACTCGCTCGTACGGATAAAGCAGGGCGCCGGTCAGCCAACCCGTGATCTCGCTATGCCGCGCGACGCGGCCGACCAGCCGCCACCAGGCCCGAAGCAGGGCGCTGGTGGAATCGTCCGGGGCGTTCATCAGGACGAACATCGGCCGACGAAACAGCAATTCCAGCCCCTGGCGGGCCAGGCGCTCATGGATATCCGTCAGGGTTCGGCTGTAGTGATAAGTCCCGCCTCGCGCACGCACGTGGTGTGTGAAGTTTTCCGACAAGAGCAGGTAACCTCCGGGCTTGAGTGCTTGCGCGATGTTCGCGATCGCACGGTCATAACATGGGTCGTCGACGATGTGAAAAAGAACGTCGAAGGCCGAAACGAGATCGAACCCGGCTTGCGGCAGATTGGTAACGCCAGACAGGTCCTGATGATGGAGGGTGATCGTGGGAAACCGCGGTTGCAGATAATCCAGGGCCGCTTCGCTGAAATCCAGCCCGTGAATCCGCCTTGCGCCGAGTTGCTGCCACTGATCGAGATAGAACCCCGTCCCTGAGCCGGCGTCCAGTATCGTGCACTGCCGGATATCCACGGCCAGCTCTCTCACGACGGCCCGGAATCGCCTGGCACGTACGCGGTACAGCCAGCGGTTGTAGTTGCGGCCGAAGCCCGCACAACCAATGCTCGATTCGTCCGGGTCATTGCCGATGCGCTGATTCCAGAAGCGCTCGGCCCGGGTTTGCCCGGGATTCACGATTCGGCTCTCGCGGCCCGGTGGAAGCGGGACGGTTTCTCGAACCGGGACCGGCCGGGAAAGTAGAGCCGCAGAAATCCCGGAGTAAGCCGGTCTGCGAATCGGCCGGACCAGCCGGCGGCGGGCTCGTTGTTCAGGCAGAAGAACCGCGGCCGCTGGCTTCGAACCGTTTGCAGGTCACGCAGCCTGGCGGCGAAGCCGGTATTCAGTCGCACCAGCGAATAGTCGGGTCCGCCCGAGGCCAGTCGCACAGGGCGCCCGCCATTCGCCATCACGTGGGTCGCATAAGCGATGCGCAGCAGGAAGTCTCTGGACGAACGAAAAGGACTCTTCCGGGTGCGCTCGAACTCGTCTGCGAACAGGCGTTCCAACTCGCGGATGATTTCCGTGTCGTACAGCTGCGGCGTGTGTGTCGGCATCCATTCTGGTGGAGGGGCGTCCAACCGGGCGCTGGCAATCGCCAGTGTTCGGCGGCAGGCCCGGTCGGTGAGGTTGGCGTCATCCAGGTCGCGATCCAAATGAATCCCTTCCAGGAAAAACCGATCGCCGGCACTGTCCAGAAAAACATCCTCCGAGGTTGGCCGGCCGACAAAAAGATCGTCGTTCAGATACAGGAATTTGGCGGACAGATCCGGAATCCGGTGCAGATTCAATTCAATGGCGTGAGAATTGAAGGTAGGAAGAACCCGGGGGTCGGGAAAAACAGCCCGGTGAGGTACCAGCCGGATCTTGTCGCCCATTATCAGCCAGTCCGGCTTCTGACCATTGGTGACGAGATGAATACGGCGAATCCAGGGCAAGTGACGCTCGACCGAGCGCAGCGAGTAACGCAATTCATCGTTGCACTCATAAAGGTGCTGCCGGGCATCGAATGCGCCGGCCTCAGGGGCAGCCGCCCGCAGCGCCCGGCAGAATTCGGGGTCGCCACCGTCGACCCAGGTGTAAACCGCGTCGATCACGATCCGGGCCCCGCTGAATCCACACGCGGTTTGGCGCGCTTGTGCAGCGCCAACAGGTTGACCGACTTGAGTCCCAGCAGATGCCGCAGCGGTTGGCTGACATCCAGAAACCAACGCGTGATGAAACGCTGGCGGCACTGGTAGAAGTACAGCACATCGTCCAGCAAAACCTCGTTGCGCAGCGCGCCCGCACGGCTGATGCGCAGGGACCAGTCCATGTCCTCGGCCCGGTCGACTTCGGCAAAGGCATACTCACGGGCGATGTCCCGGCGAATCGGCGTAATGTGACAGGGCGGGCGCAGGTAACGTCCCGCACAATGGCGCCAGTCGTGATAGCGGACCGAATGAATCAAGGGGCGCGGATGCCGTCCGCGAAAACGGATTTCTCCCCGCAGGGAAATGCAGTCGGCCGCCGGATGCGAACGGATCGCCTCGAGGATTCGGGAAACGTACTGCTCACCGACCCGGTCATCGTCGTCCACGAATACGACGAAGCGGCCGCTGGCGGCAGCCAGCAACCGGTTTCGTTTTGCGCCCACCGGCTCGGAACCGTCGTCCCGCCGCAGCAGGATTTCGACGTCGGTGCTCGCCCCCTGGTGCTCGGCCTGGCGCTCCAGTTCGCCGACGAGCCCGTCGAGTAGCTCCCGGCGCGAATCCAGGGTCGGAATCAGAATGCTGAGTAATGGCTCGTGACTCGTGCTCACCGTCTCAAACCCGTTCCGGGCGCGCCGTTATCCGCATGCGGTCGCGCAGATGGGCGAGGACGCCGAGACCGAGCCCCACGCCGCTGTATGCGTACTGCAACACGATCATCGGTACGGCCCGCAGCACGAATAGACTTCCGCGTTTCCGGTACAGGAAGGCGAGAAAGCGGCTGTTGATGACGAGCAGAAGGGCCAGCAAGCCAGATTCAGCGGCGATCAGCGCCACTCCCGGCCAGCCGGGAATCAGCGGCAGCACGATCATCAGGCACACGAGCGCGACGCTGAGAACCTGGTTGGAGCGGGTATTCAGATCATTGCGAAACACTCGCCGCTCCAACATCACCCGGGTCCACGGAATGGCGCGCTGGAGAACGTCGCTGCGAATCAGTCCCCTCAGGGTGTAGCGCTTGGTATGGGTGAGCTGAATGTCCGGGCACAGCAGAATCCGGTGCCCGGCCTGGTGCAGCCGATAGCCCAGGTCGACATCTTCCATGAAGCGCTGCCGGCTGTCGAAGCCGCCGATGTCGATGAATAGCTCCCGGCGTATGGCTCCGAAGCCGCCGCAGAAGGTCGCGGCCTCCCGCCGCGACACCTGGTGCGTGTAGTGGTGCTGCAGATTCTTGTACTGGGAGCTGAAATTTCCAGCCGGGGTGTCGTGTTGATACGAACAGAACATCGCCGCCAAATCTGCGTGCTGCTGAAACACCTCCAGGAGCCGGTCCAGGGTTTCGGGCTCGACCAGGACATCGGCATCGAGGAAAAACAGCAGGGGTGCCCGTGCTTCGCGGGCGCCGCGGTTGCGGGCCTCCGACTGGCCCCGGTTGCGATCGAGGCGAATCAGCCGGTCACAGCGCGAAGCGGCTACCTCGGCGCTGCCGTCGTCCGAACCGTCGTCCACTACGATCGACTCATGGTCCGCCAGGGACGATTGCGCGAGGGCGTCGAGGCACCGTTCCAGATCTTCGCGCATGTTGTAAACCGGGATGATGACGGAGAGGCGGGGTGGCCCGTCCGACCGAGGCCGCCGTTGCGTCTGCGTCACGTCGTGGACGCTCGACCGTGGCCGTTCCGGCACCCATTGGTCGTAGACTTCGAGCAGGCGGTGCGCCAGCAGGTTCCAGTCGTGGTGCCGCTCCACCGTGTTTCGCGCCGTGGTGGCCAGGTCTTGAGCCCGTCGGGGGTTTTCCAGCAGGTCGCAAACGGCGTCGGCGAAGTGGTCCGGCTGGTCGGCTTCGATCAGGTCATGGCCGGGGACGAGATCCAGTCCTTCCCGGCCCAGTGCGGTCGACACCACCGGCCGGCCCAGCGCCATCGCCTCGAGGATTTTGAGGCGGGAGCCGCCACCGCTGCGCAGTGGCACGACCGCCAGCCGGGCGCGGGCGTAGAGCGGGCGCGGATCCGTGAATCGCCCGATGATTTCGATCCGCCCGGGCACATGCAGATCCCGCACCCGCTCGTGACCGCCGGCACCCGCCACGATCAGGCGGCAGGCGGGCCGCCGGTCCCGGATCCGCGGCAGAATCTCGGCGCAGAACCAGCGCACCGCATCTTCATTGGGGGGATAGCCCAGAGTGCCGACGAACAGCAGGTCCTCGGATTCGTCGTCCACCGGCGCCTGGGCTTGCAACTCGCCGCAGTCGACCCCGTTTCCGATCACGGTCGCGTTGATGCCCTCAGCTTCGCGGCGCAGCCGCTCCCGGTCCTGTGACGAGACGACGATCACGTGATCGAAATCAGCAGCCAGGCGGCTTTCCCAGCCACGCATCAGGCCCGCCTTGCCCGCCGCCACCAGGCGCTGAAAGCCCGAGCTCATGCGGTAGATGCTGTCGTATTGATGCTGCCCCAGGTTGTGCAGTGACAACACGGTCGCGCCATCGAAATCCGGGTCGAGGGCCGTCCGGTACGGGGCCAGGAAAGAATGTTCGAACTGCACCAGGTCGAAACGGTGTTGGCGGGTGAGTTCGCGGATGCGCCGGGCAAGTGCCGGGTAGTAGTAGGTCGCGGTCGCCGCGGGCCGCCCCCGCAACAAACCCCTGATCGCCATCAGGGAGGAGCCCACCGGCCCGCGGTCTGCCGCGACACCGTCCACTTGCGCACAGAACGATCCAGCTTCAGCCGTCCGGCGCAGATCATCTTGCGGTTCCAGCAACGAGAGCACGTACACTTCGTGATGGCGAGCCACCCGCCGAATCAGATGAAAGTCACGTAATCGCGCACCACTGGAAGGTGGCACCGGCAAACCGTAGGTGACGTAAAGAATTTTCAAGGCCGGAGTTTGCTTCCTGCAACGCCAGGAGATGGGTGTGACTCGACCGGTAGCGAACCGACTCAGCGATGTTCAGGATACCAAATTTTCCCGGGGTCCTTGTACGTCGTGGATGCCGCAAGGAAGTGCGGCTGCAGCCCGGCACCGGACGCGCGGGTTCAGGCAGGCGCGGGTCTGGGTCGTGAGCTCAGCGGCGGCGGGCGATGATGAACACGGCCTTGCGCGGACCCGGCAGCCACTCGTGTTTGATTTCGAAGCCGGCAGACGTCATCGTTCCGAGCAGGTCGTCCTTGCCGAAGAACGCCAGGTCGGGGAGCAGACCCAGCCAGCGGCCGAGCGGGGCGATGGGCCGCATGAATCCGAACCCGTCGTTCAGGCACGCCGTGCTGGTGACGAAGATTCCGCCCGGTTTTAGCAATCCGTGGACCCGAGCGATGACATCACGCCAGTCGGGCAGCAGGTGCAGGATGCTCAGCCCCAGCACCACGTTGAAGCTGGCGGGTTCCGCCTCGAGGTCGGCCAGCGCCACGCATTCGAAGTCCACGTTGCCAATGCCGGCGTCGGCCGCCTTGGCGCGGGCGATGTCGATCATGTTCGAGGAGATGTCGGTAGCGCGGATGCGAGCCACGTGCGGGGCATGCACCAGCGCCGTCGAACCGGTCCCGCAGCCAAACTCCAGCACGTGCATGTCGGGGCGAAGGTATTCCCGGGTCAGCCGCAGTTTCTGCTGATAGGAGTCCTCGTCGGCAACGGGACGGCGGGCATAACGCTGGGCGATTCGGTCCCAGAACCGGGCGGTGTTGTTCATGTCAGCAGTTGTGGGGGCATCGCGTATTTAATACAAGCGCCACGGTTGTGGTCGTCCACGGGCTACTCCATCCCCTCGGGATATTGGGGAGCCGTGCCGCCGATGTGATCCCACGGCGCCTTCGAATCCACGAATATGTGGGCCTCGATCTGCACACCGGGATCGCCGTCGACGCTGCCCAGAGTGATTCCCATGACCTCACCCCGGTACAAACCACACAGTGTTGAACCGTAGGTGGCGCAGAAAGCCAGGCCGAACTCGCCATCGGTGGCGTATCGGTTCAGGTGCTCAGTACCCGAGACCCAGCGAAAATCAGCTGGTTTCCTCAGTTCCGCGAAGGCCGAACCCGCCCCGCTGAACACCTTGCGGCAACGCGAACAATGGCACGAACGGGCCCGCACCAGGGGTCCATCGATGGTGTATCGGACGACGCCGCAAAAGCAACCGCCAGTCAATTGGCTCATGAATCCTCCTTGTTGTTTCCGTCCGGCCGCCGCTGCCTGAGTGGGTTCCAGATATCGGGCCGACATGATTCAGCCGGCCCGTGTCACAAGACGTGACAAGGTCTGTCGATCGCCGGAGTCGAGACCGTGCAACAAGTCGTCGGCGATATGCCGAAAGCTCGTCTCGGTTTCCTGCAACACCCTCTGGCCAGCTGTCGAAAGGCTGACCAGGCTTTGACGCGCATCACGCGGATTGGCGGTTTTCTCGACCAGGCCGGTCTTGATCATGGGCGCGAGCAACCGGGTGACGCCGGAGGCGCTCATGCCCAGGTGATCGGCGAGCACAATACGCGGGACGGCCGCCTGCGGCGCGTTGCCCAGGTAGTGCATGGCGAGGTATTCGGTCAGGCTGAGCCCGTGCATGCTGAGGCGGTTACCCGCCCGCCGTGAAAGCCGTGCAGCCAGCAGGTTGATCTGGATCAGCAGGTCGGCGCTGTTGGTTTTTGTCGGCATGATTATTCCTTGTAATATGTATGTGGTGTAATTGCGGGCGCAAGTATTACGCAAACACAAATGCAAGTCAACCCGGAATCATTCCGACTCTGAACCGCTCGACCGTTACGAGGACCGTTTCAAGGACGGGCGCCCGCCACGATGTGTGCCGGGGCATTGAATTCAACCTCACCGTCGTTGTTTACATACCGGGCCAGCACATCCTCGGCCGCCTGCAGTATCGCCTCGATTCGCGAGTCTTCGAGATGCACACCCATGATCGGCAGCCACCCGCGCAAATCGGCCTCGACCATGACACGGATGGAGGGGAAACGCGCGGTTCCCTGACAGGTGGTGACCTTAATGTCAGCCACCCCCGCCTCGGTGAACAACGCGGCCAATTGGCTTTGGTCGCCCAGCACGAAAGGCGCCCTCAATGCATCCGCCGCCGCGGGCCCGGCCATATCCTCGAGAAGGGCCACGGCTTCGGGGTAAGCGGCCGAGTTTTCCAGTGAATCCCAGACCGCGACGGCCAGGCGCCCACCGGGAACCAGAACGCGCAACATTTCCGCGATGGCATTCACCCGATCCTGGAAAAACATCAGGCCGAACTGACTGACGACCGTATTGAAGGACTCGTCCGCCCAGGGCAGCGACTCGGCGCTGGCCAGACGCCAGTCGATCGAGGGCGCCAGTTGTTGCGCCACGGCGAGCATGCCCGGAGTGGCATCAAGACCGGCGACGACTCCCGTATCTCCGACGCGCTCCTCGGCTTCCCGGGCCAGGATACCTGTCCCGCAGGCCACATCCAGAACCCGCTGGCCCGATCCGACCCCGGCTGCAGTCAGCACCTCGGGCGCGAACTGGCGAAACAGCGCCGGAACATGCAGGTCTTCGTAGGCCCTGGCGGCGGCGATGTCTTTCGCTGATGCCTGAATGTTCATCTACAGCCTCCTCAGTCACGCAAACGGCCACTTATCATACCGCCCGTGCTTCAACCATGGCCGTCGCTTCCACCGCGCGATCGAGGTGACCGGGCTTCGGTAACTTGTCCGGCCCTAGTTCGATGTCGTAATAGGGCGCGTCCTGCGGGTACAGCGCGAGCAGGCGAAGCAACTTGGCCCGGATGCGAGTCGGGTCGTCGGTGACGGCCTGCATCAAGTAACGGCCGTCCTTGCCGGCGATGCGCAAGGTGACTTCGACCGGTTCGCGCATATTGCGCCACCACTGATTGTTGCGTGCCGTAAAGCTGCGAATGACCCCGCCGTCACGGATGTAGCGCACCGGAGTGGTAAACGTACGACCACTGTTGCGGCCGGTGAAGGTGATCAGCATCACGCCCGAACTCAGCAAGCCGTGTGCGGGCGAACGCAACAGCCAGATGATGCACGGATTGATGACGGCGAACAGGGATTCGGGGAGCTTCATTTCAATCGTCCTGATGAATTGCGGGAAGTCCGTGTGATCGGCCGATTCAGGCCGGCGCAGGTTCCGGTTCCGATGCCGATGCAGGGTCTCCGTTCGAACGCCCGCTGCCGAACGCCGGGTGGTAGCTGACCGTACCCTGAGGACAACAGGTACCGAAAGCCAGCGCCTGAAAGTACTCCGGCGGCACGCCGGGCAGGGTCAATCCGGGCAGGGAACGGAAGCCGAACCGGACATAAAACCCGGGGTCGCCCAACAGCACGCAGCCGGCGGCGCCGAGTATCCGCAGTTCTTCGATCGCGGCCGTCATCAACCGCGATGCGATACCCGTGCGCTGGCAATCCGGATCGACAGCGATCGGTCCCAGCCCGTACCACCGCGTTGTGCCGTCGGAAACCTTCACTGGCGAGAGGGCGACATATCCCACGACAGCGCCATCGCGTTCTGCGACCAGCGATAGCGTCAGTGCCTGCGCCTGGCGCAAATCATTGACGATGCGGGCCTCGGCGCCGGAAGCATGCGGTGCAGCAGCGAACGCGCGCTCGATGACCTGCGCGATGGCCGCGTGATCAGCGGAGCGCTCATGGCGCACGGTAACCGTCAACGCTGTTCACCTGCGGCGCGGTCGCTGGCTGCTGGATAACTCACGATGGGTGCCTGGGAATCGGGTCCAGGTTGGGCTCGACGAAAGACCGCCGGGCCTCTTCGGAAAACAGCAATTCCGCGGAGTAGTGGGTCAACATGATTTTCGAGTCCAGCATCATGGGGTTCTGCGATATGAAATCGTCGGCCGATTCGGAGCACTTCGTCTTGTTCATGAAGTGGTGGACCGCGAGTATCCAAGCTTCGGTCATCGTCTGGTGGTACTTTCCTTCCGGATCGACGCCGGCCTGTCTGAGCAGGCCGAGTATCGTATCCCGCATCCGCCGGATCGCCCTGTCCGTGCCGTGGGCACAGAGATATACATAGGCCAGTCGCAAGTGCGCCCGGTGGTCAAACTCCGCCACCGGGTATTCGCAGGCTTCAACCTGGTGCTTGAAGGCCTGGTCCTCTTTTGTGACTGCATGTCTCATGGCACGTTCCCATGCGGTGCTGTGCGCCGCCTGGATGGTCCGGCTTCGAATGCAACGGCACGGAAGCCCGGTGGCGCAAACCTTCAGCAGTCGGCGAAGAAGCCGACATGGTGCTCGGACAAAGTATACGCCTCACACCGAGCATCCAACTCACGGTACGCATCGCCGATGGTTTGTTTCATCGCCGCAAACGTGGACTGCGACTGCCAACGGTCGATGGTGAGGAATCGATCGGGATTGGCGGTATCCTGTTTCAATTCGGTCCCGATGTAACCCGCGCATTGACGAAACAGCTCCACCCACGAACCGGTCGAGCCGTAGGCGACGAGAAATTCCGTACGGTATCGGCCGTCGATTTCGTAGGTCCAGATGCTCTGAAAATTCGATTCGGTGTTCAATCTCTACTCCAGCTTGCGTTCCGGGCATGGCGCAACAGTCTGACGCGGCACACCGCGTCGTACCCGGTAAACCCGACCCGTCAGGGTATCCAGATTCCCCAGTTCAGCAGGGCCAGGAGCGCCAGACCGAGACAGCTTGCGACATAGGCGAGATTAACGCTCGCCCGTATGCCCCACGGCAAGCGGCTCAGGTCCATGCGCGTGAGACGCGCCAGTACCACGCCGAGACCGAGGAAAAAAAACCAGGGCGTGAAGAGAAAGGCCGGAGAACCACGAACCAGAGCCGTGACCAGATCGTGTACGGCCCCGCACACCACGAAGGTGATGACGAGAGCGACCGCCGGGGGCAGGGCACGTTTGAGAGGAGCGAAAACGTAGCGACCAAGAGCATAGCCGAAGATCGGATTCCAGTACTGCCAGAACACGGCAAACGACTTTGCGCCGAGGGAACGCTCGAGCATGTTGCGGAGCCCTCCGGGCGCTCCGGCAGGCACGCCGTTGCGTCTCTTCACGTACTCACCCATGGTCAGAACGTGGCCTTTGTCTCTTGAGTTCAAGCCAGCGCCTGGATTTCCTCGCCCCGGCGATCAGCCATAGCTGAACGCGTCGAGTTTGTTGCCATCGGGATCCCGAAAGCAGGCGGCGTAAAAGCCTTCGTCGGTGCCGCCCATTTCCGCCAACAGGGCATCGTAAATTGCCGCGACGAGGGGAAGGTCATTGGTGCCGGGAATGACGTATCCAATCATCAGTTTCTCCTTCCGGTTTCGCTGTGGTCTTCCGGAGTGGGTGGCTTTTCGGATACCTGGTGCGGACAAATTCCTGAATTTCAGCGCAGGTACTTTTCAATCTGGCGGAGGTACGATTCCGGCAAGCCCAACCGGTTCGCCAGGACCATCAGATCTGTCGCATACCGTGCATTCGTCCCCGTCAGCCTGCTCGCGGGGAGGTTGTAGCACACCGCCGGCTCGCGCCTGCCATCGGGCAAAGTGACGAAAATCGATTCCGGAGCGTAGTCGGCAACACTGTCCTGCGAGTACAGGTCCGCCAAATCATCGGCTGGAACCTGCATCAAGACACCGTAAGCCCGATTTCCCTCATCCGGCACCAGGGTCGCCCGCTCCCCGATGCGCAAGCCATAGTTCTCGAGGTAGCCGACAACCGCACTGGATGGGCGGATACCCCTGGACGCCAGAACGGCCTCATCCATGAAGAGACCGTAAAAAAACACCGACGTTTTTTCAGTCTGCAGGTGCATGCTTTTTCATCCCACTGCCAGGGAACCGCCGCGCGGCCGAACTGGTGCTTCAATCGTCGCGGCGGGGTGGACAGGGGCCATGTGTGCGAATGCACACGATAAACCGAACCGACGTGGCGCTAGTGAGCGTGGTCTTCCGGCGCTGCGGGAGCAAACCCCGGAAACCTCGATTTGGCATAGGTGGAGTGGCACCGCGCGCAGCTTTCCATCAAGCGTGCGTATTGGAAAGCCACCCCTTCGGCATCATGGGCCGCCGCGGCCCGCCCCAGCTTTTCCGCCCGGCGGTGAAAATCCGCGTCGAGTTGCTTGAAACCATCCGGCAGCACCTGTTCCAGTTCTTGTGCCTGGGCGGCAGTCAGCTTCTGCGCCATGATGTAACTGGCGTGCATTTTGCTGCTGGTTGCTTGAATGGAAGCCCAATCCGCGTTCGCCAGAGACACGGGAATACCCTGCATACCGGCGGACAGTTCGCGCATTTCGGCCCTGAGCAGATCCGATACCTCCGGCGACAGCGCGATGTCCTGGTTCGGGACATCGGGCTCGGCCGCGTCGATGTGCACGAAACTCGTGGTCAGGCAGGCAACCGCCACCAGTGTTGCAAGCATTATTCTGGCCATGGTGTGTTTTCCTCGGTTTCAGAGAGACTTTCTGTATATACCGGCCCCGGATACGAAATACGAACTCCTATCAATTAATCGCCAGTTTCTCCGGTTCAGAAGACCGGTCATGCGCGGTGGAATTCAGACCATGCCATGGGCCGCGGGAATGGGGGATGTCTGCCCTTCCGGGCGGGCCTTCAACTCGGCTTCGCTGGCTCCGGCGCGGTAGCTCGCCAGGAGCGCTTCGGGATCTACTTCGACCCCGACCGGATTGTCTGCGAACACATCGCTGCGCATGAAGTCGAAGGCGGCCTGGGAATTACAGGTTTCAACCTGTAGCTCGATGCGGTTGCCATCGGGATCCTGGTAGTAAAACGACAGTGTGAAGCCGTGGTGAACGGGCCAGTAGGGGCTGAACCCCTTGTCCCTGAGCCGGGCGTAGGTCTCGAGCAGGTCACCCGCTGAAGCGTAGGTGAAGGCGATGTGGTTGACGCCAATCTCGCCGGCGCCGGAATCCGCAGGCTCACCGGGCTTCAGCACATCGAGGTTGGCGATGGCGAACCGGTGGCTTTCATCATCGAAGGCCAGGAAGGCGAGGGCGGGATCCCCATGCACGACGTGCGCATCGAATACGTCGATGTACCAGGCTTTCATGGCCTCGAAGCGACGTGTCATGAACGCGATATGGGACAGGCTGGGGGTTCTTGTCATGGTTATGGTCCTTTCAATTTGGTCTTGTCTTTACTTCCGCCCGACAAAAATATCCAGTGGAAGCACCGCGGTCACACCGACGTTCGGAACATCGACCAGTTGACCGATCCGGAAATCCACCGCAATGCTCGCGATCATATATGCCTGCGTCCGGTCGTATCCGTATTCCGAGACGATGTAGTCGATCATTGCTGCCAGCGCATTTCGTGCGGCGAGATTGATGTCGGCTGACAGGTTGCTCAAGCCCGCGATCTTCGGGGAGTCCAGGTAGGCGAGGTCGGCTGGCACGCTGTCTTTTTCTTTGAGCGGAAAACCGGTCACGGCATAGAATCGCTCCGAGGGGATCCTCAACACCGATGCCGGGCCCGAATAGTGCGGGCCGCGCGACAGATCCGGAGGATCCTCCACAACGCGGGCGGTGACCGTCATTTTTCCGCCCATTTCGATGGCCGTGCCCGCCACCTCGCCGTCGCCCTGCGCGTAGTGGAAGTCGCCCACGGCGAGCCCGCAGCCGTCGATGTAACACGGTAGATACACGGTGGTGCCCGTGGTGATGTAACGGATGTCCATATTGCCGCCGTGTTCCCGTGGCGGGATGGTTCGCAGGCACTCCGACGGTTTTGTACCCTCCACTCCGCACAATTCCGCCGGCTCCGCCTCGACCGGGTCGGGGTTCATCACGGCGCCGCCTGATTCCAGCAGTTGCGTCTCTCGCGCCAGCACGTCTTGGAGCAATTGTTCTCCAGGCAGTGTCGTCACCACGCCGGGGAAACTCGCATTCGGAATTCGCACCCCCGGCAGTGCATCACTGACCGCATACTCGGCATTGATTCGCCAGACGATAAAACGCTCATCCCTGCCATACTGATCGCCGGCGAAGCCGAAGGGACCAGCTTCGGTCCAGCCCACGTCGTCCGGTTCGAGCGCTTCGATGGTGACTGCCAACACATCTCCCGCTTCGGCGCCCTGGATGAATACCGGCCCGGTGAGCGCGTGGACGATGCCTGCTCCCTCGCGCGGCATGGCATTGACGCTGGAGCTCTTGTCCGGGTCGAGGGTCAGATCGAAAGCATCGCGGCCGATGAACACAATGCGCTCACCGGGTTTGGCCGTGGCCACCATCGGGATTTCGGGATGAAGGCGGTTGATGCACGCCGGATCCTCGGCGCAGCCAACGCTGCGATCGCCGACCGTGATTTGGGCGACCGCGTCCCCCACCTGGCCCAAAATCAAGAGTAGCGCGATGGCAAGACTGTTGGAAAGGCCAAAATTCATACGTGCTCTCCTGTCGTGAGGCGAGAAATCAACTCGCCAATGGCTCTGGACCTTCCACGCAGCGTAGCACACGCCAATCGCCCGTTTCGGGCCGTAGCTGGGCTTCCCTTGATCCATTGAGTTCCTGCCAAAATTGAATCAAGGGCCGTATGTTCTGGTGGCCGCCGCGAACAACTCATCATGCAGCTCAGATTGCGGCATGACCTCTGCGACGTTTGCGACGGCGCGTACTATCCAATCCGATGATTTTTCCAGGTCACCAGCGCACCGAACATCAGAGCGACTCCGAAGCCCAATGCAAAGTCGGTAATGTTCTTTCCGACGGCAATCCCCGTAAGGGTTGGAGCCAGCGCCAGGAACATCGCTGCGCATGCCGCTCCCAGAAACCATCTGCTCTTTGTGCTCATGACATGTCCTCCCCGGAATTCCTCGCCGGAAGTTTGAATTGACCGGAACCTGCGGACGGGGCGCCGGTATCGACTGATCCATTATGCTGCAGAAGGCTCCAGAAATTCTGGTTGGGTTACACATCACCATTCAATCTTGCGCCCAGGTAAGCTTCCAAATCAGGCGATTCATGTTGCCTGAGCACGTGACCGACCCAGGCATCTCGTTCGTGTCCGATCAGAAACAGGTCCCAGGCACAAGCGGTCAATCCTGACGGAGTCTTGTACTCCAGTTCAGAAGGCTGGGCAGACGGAGACACATACACATGGTGGTGCAGTTCATTTTCGTCAGCCCACCAATCTACAAAAACAAAGTTTCCGGTTTTGCCCTGGTGTATTCCGACGAATCCAACGCCATAATGATGGGTCTGAGATGCGTTTTCCCGGATTCGGGCTGAGGCAACTTCACGTGCCGCATGCACCAGGGATGGTGCCAGTGGGTCATCGGTATAGGTGATCCCATAAACCTTGAGTTTCCATTCGTCGATATCCCACAACTCAAGGAATCGAATGGCCCGGGTACGGTAAGCTTCAGAAAGTTTCATATTCCAGCCAGAAGGTCAGGTGGCGGGTCGGCCATCCGCAGCCACCGTTTGTCGGGCGGTGCTCCCGTCGCCTGGTCAAGGCTGCACCAACCCGGGGTAAAAGACGTTAAGCACGTGTACTTCATACGTGAATGTCCTCGCCGTCATCGAGGGGTCCCATTCAGGGTCGGTCCTGATCTCTACCGCGAACAACTGCTCCGCCGTCTCGGCGGTCGCAACGTTGGCCCGCTGGTCGGTATTTTCCAGTGTGCATGAAGCCAGCAAAAGCGTACTGACCACGGCGATGAAATTGAACTGGAACCGGGATACGTACAAGGTCCTTTCCCTTTTCATGGCGCTGCCCCTGGGCTTACGACTTGCGGAGCTGCTTGATTCGAAGGCTCTGGGCCGAGTCGTCAATGAGGGTTGCCAACCGGCGTTTCCTGGTGTCCTCGCGCTTTGCGCCCATGACCCACCTCGCCGCCTGGCGCCTGTAGCCAGGTGGCTGTTGTTCGTAGAACGCCCAGGCAACGGACCTGGCCTTGAACTGCCCAATCATCTCGGGTGTGAGGTCTGCGGCCAGATTTGCCGTGCGGTATCCGCTGTCCGGATGAGCGTTCCTGTGCTCAAAGGCTGCCAGTCCTTCGGGCTTCATCCGGCCTTCCATCGTCAATTGTTCGACGAGGTCGATGTTTCGCTGGCTCCACACACTTTTGGGTTTACGGGGCGTGAAGCGGATGACATAGCTCTCGTCGTCCAGCGACTTTCGAATACCGTCGATCCATCCGTAGCAAAGCGCTTCGCTGACGGTGTCTTCCCAGGTCACTGATGGCCTACCTGTGTGTTTCTTGAAGTAGCCCACCCAGACGTGGACGGCGGTGGCATGGTGCTTGTCCAGCCAGGCACGGAAGTCGGCCGGTTCGGGGAAGAATAGTGCGGATTCCGGGGCGGTTGGTCGGTTCATGGATTATTCATCGGAAAACTTGCCGCTATCGTAGAAATGACGAACGTGATACTCGCCGGCATAGTCCTCTGCCGGGCCTCCAGTGGCAATTCCGGCCCCAGGCCCGGAATCATGGATCTCGCCGCTCAAGCAACCGCACCATTTCCTCAGCAACTAACGCTGCCGACGGCAAAAACATCGTTGAAACAATGCGTTTGTCGACGACGACCGCGTGCTTGTCGGCCAATGTTTCCTTATTTTCGACCTGTGCCCCGTTCTTACGGAGTTGATCTTCAACCAGAAAGGGCAGCAGGCTGCCTTGCTTGGCCCAGGATTTGGAATGTTCCGTCGAATTTGGGAAGCCGGCCACACGCTTGCCTTTCACCATATAGCCCCCTTTCTTCAGCTTCGCATTGGCAAAGCCGCCCGGGCCATGCCCGCTGCCGCCCACGACACCACCTTGCTCGTAAACCTCCCCGATCAGGCTCATCAGCTCTTCGTTTGATGCAACGTCGAACAGTGTGCCGTAGCCACCACCGACATACACGGCAAGATATTGGGAGACATCGATTTGACCGGGTTTCAGCGTATTTTCGGTCTTGCCTGAAAAGTTCTCATACTTGATGGCATAGCTGCTTATGCCCAAAGGGTCCATCATGAACTCGACGCGGCCACCTTGAGGTGACAAGAAATCAACCTCGTAACCGTGCATTACGAAGATATGGTAGGGCGGTGCATACTCCCAGAGGTTGTTGCGGGCATCGTGCTTCTCAGGATCGCCCATATCGAGCACATTCGATGCGACAAAAAGCACCTTGCCTTTTGCCGCAGCAAATGCGGGAGCCGGCATAAGTGCTGATGCAACCACCCAGCAAGCAAGCGCCAACGCATATGATTTCTTCGCAATAGGCTTCACGTTCGATGATTTCCTGTCTCTGGTACCCAACACCAAGTTAAGTCGCGTAGTCGTTGCGGTGGCAATATTGCGTGGCAATTTTGATGGCAGGTAGCTACGTCCGCCTTCAAATTCATGTCAGGTTGTCTCTCTGTCAGGCTTCATATGTATGAAGTATACGGTCGTTGAAACACCTGCCACGAATAACAAGAAGAACACCAAAGCCGCAAATACCGGGGCTACTACCGTTACCCCGCGAGATTCAAGCAGTAATGTCAGTTGCGCATTGCTCTCTGCGAAATAGATGCTCATCGCGATCACTGAAAGGGACGCGAGCAAATATAAAATGGTAACCAGCCATCGCATCAATCTGGATAAAAGGTTTCTACCGACGAACACAGCGACAATTGTGGCAAATGTAATTGTGAGCCAAGTTTCAAACTGGGTGACCATAGCTTCTTCATTAACTCGAATAAGCTCAAGGGCTTCGGCAATCGTTAATGCATCCATTCGTCCACCTAATGTACGAAGCAAGCGGCGCCGTTTACGACGTCCATCTTGAATGGTTTGTTATACGGCATAGCAAGGGCAAGATTTCTTGCTGGGTCAACGTTCATCAGGCTACAAACTTCCTTTTTCCTTGGCCTGCGAGATGAGATGGCTGGTGATTACCCAGCGCCCATTGCGTTTTTCAAGTACTCGCAGGTGATTGATGTGCCTGTCGCGCATTGTTTGACCGGAATCCGTCTGCTGTCCTGAGCGAACCAGTTGGCTCCTGACCGTTGCAACCTCAGGCGTGATAAAGGTTACATCCTGATAGCTATTACCCGCAGATTCCCCGGCCATTACGAAGTCAAGGCCAAAAATAACTTCCAAGCCTTTTTGCAATTCTCCGCGGCTTTGGAATCGGTCCCCAAAAGCATTTGTCCAGTCCGTGTCTTCTGCATAATCGGCAACCGCTAAAGCAGCATCCTTCGTCCTCCAACCTTTATTCCAGGACTCGAGAGTTCCCAGTACAGCTTCGCGTTCCCCCTCCGGCACGAGCTCTTCTGCGGAAATCGCAAAATCGCTTGATGCTGCTAGCGCAAAAAAAACGATAATGGTTTTCCACATCACGCTTGCCTCCCGAATGATGTTTCGAAGTGTGGTGCCATATAACGGCTCTAAGCTAAGCCACGAGCCAAAGACGAGTCGGCTTGAGCGACTTGTTTGGCAGGGCACCCATGCTCTATTTCGAGGCGGCCAAGAGCCAGCCAATGCGACGGTAAGAAAAACAGTAATGGATTGCAACAGCCCCTCCTACCGAAATCCCGATAGCGCTCTGGCCGGCCATGAAAAAACCGGCCACCCCACTTGCAAAGACGACGGCTTCAATGATCAACCGACCGACTCCACCAATCGAAATCAAGGCGCGTCCATTCGAGCTTGGGTCGTTGGGAACACGAAAGATGCCCCAAATTGCCAGAGCTACCACGGGCAATCCGACTGCCATCAACGGCCGCGGCCAGCCAAAAGCGACGTGCCAGCCGCCCATGGCCAAACCCGTGAGTGCTGCGATTTCAAGCAGAAAACGAAGTAGAAGATTGGCCGGGTTCATCGGTGGTGCGTTTTGCGTCATCGTGGCGCCCAGGGACGTAAGCTGACAGACGGGTTTGGCGCTGCCTGCCGTTGGAATCAAGCAGGGCAGGCTTTCAGCGCTGGTGCGGCTTTCGGCTTTATCGAAAGAAGCGCCAGCGATGCGCCGTCGCCCGTGCCGTTTACGGTGCCCACCTTTTGTGATTTGCCAGGCGCTGCGTGCACCTATGATCACTCAAAACCGAAACACCAGAATCAACGAATGATCTGTAGTCGCTCATGTCGACTTTTCCTGATTTTGGCGATATATACGAATTCCATACCAAATCTGAATGAAAACGTATGCGATAGCTGGCAACGATGTCAGGGGTGATCCGATACTGACGTGAGAATACACAGCTCCCAATGCCAACGCTGTCAAAATCGCGCTGGCCCAGGGTGCCAGAGAGCGAACGAAAAGCACGAGTGCACAAGCAAACTGCACAATAGAAACCAGATAGAGGAATCCCGGCGAATAATCGAAGCGCTCCGAAAACAAGCCCGAATTAGCCTCAATGATCGCGTAGACAGGCGCCCCTATGACATACGATAGCGTGAGGAACCAGCCAGCAATGACCTGCCATTTTTCTGTACTCGAGTTTCGAGCTTGGTGACTCACCATTCACTGCGCCTGACGCCTGAGCTCAGGGGCGTTTGATGCGGACGCGTTTTCTCGGCAGCAAAAAATGTGGCCGGGTCAAGCGACCGTTGCAGTGCCTTATCAGGTTGCATTCGGTTTAGCCGAAAAAATCGCGATGCCGTAGACGTATTCAATAAACGCCCCAGTGTATGCGCCAGAAACTACTGGCGCCTCAAATACGACCAACGGTACGGCTGACGCTGCCAGCGTCGCGCCAAAGGCCCAGTAGATCTTCATTCCGTAAAGCGTCGCGAATGTGAAGTATCGGCCACCTATAAACAGCAGCATTGCTGGAAAAAACCACTCAACCTTATAGAGAGCGGCAGCAATGGCTACGGGTATAGAGAGCATCATCCAAAACGTGCCCTCGATCGCGAGCGGAGCTAAGGGATTGCTCTTGCTATGTTTTCCGGGCCGTCCGATGATTTTGCAGAGTAGTATGGACGCTGGAAAAATCAACATGCCACCGAGTATCAGCGTCACGATCCCCGCCGTTGCGCTTATGAAAGTCGCCACAAACGCAGCGATAAGCCAGGCTGTAGCCGAGGTGACCGCTCCAGTAGCACCATTGAAGTACGCAAACCGCATGTCGCGCTGAGCATCGGAAATCGAAATCATGTCATGCAACCTAACGCCTAAGTTCAGGCGCACTTGAGGCGGACGAGCCTTTTGCGACAGCAAAAGAAACGGCCGGGTCGAGTGTCTGCTGCAACGCCTTGTTAGGCGGATGAGTCGTTTGGGGCTTCATGGGAGCATTTTCTCGCAAACTGCGGATGCCCGCTTTCGGCTTCAAATAGACAGGCATGACCAGAATCAGACTATCGCTCTATGCCCAGGAGACCATCGATAAACAATTGAAAATCTGAATTGAAGATAAACCGCTCACTCTCCCACGCCCAGCGCATTTGTCGAGCTCTTCTCTCAGCATCATCAACGCTCTCGGTGCCACGAGCTCTTCCTGCATGCATCGAAACTTCCTGTACTACAGCATCATAGAGAGCCTGGTCCAGTGTTCCGTTTAGATACTGACGATGGACGTTTGACCATATGTGAAACAACGCACGAAACATCGCGAGTATCTGGACTTTCTGTTCTGGTGGCGCATCGTCAGGATTCTCAGCGTTGGCGACCAATGCCAAAGTAAGCTCGGGACTGGATGCAATAACAAGGTTCAACTCCCGAAAGGAGTCCTTAATAGCAGCATTGGTCGCCGAACGCGTCGCAGTAGAATTCTGCCTCACCTCGATACCGACAAATATCAGAGAGGCAACGAGTGCGAAAATGCCAACAATCTGTACCCAGTCATTCAGCTTTTCAGTGTCCATGCTGTTCGTCCCCGCAAATCACATGGTTTGAGTGTACTGGAACCATCGATCCACAATGTCCACTTGGTGGGCGAACGCAACTGCTCCCGTGCCGAAATTGTGTTTTCCACCTAACGCCTGAGTTCAGCGGCGCCGTTTAAGGCGTCCGCCTTTAAGGATTTGTTAGCTCTCAGTAGGCTAACTTGGAGCAGTTTAATCGTAGATGTAAGAGCTGCGGACAATCTGAGTCACACGATGGTCGAAGAACCATACTTCATATAGCTCAACCACCGATCGAATACGCGAAGCCTCGCCATAAGACCTGGCCCAACATAACAAGAATTACAACAACCTGAAAAGATGGGGATTTCAAACGAATCGCAATGAGCGCAAGGACGGCAATAGCGATTTGTGAGGCAAATACCGCGGGGCGGATGCCACCATATATGAATGGTGCCAGTAGAAAAGCAAAAGAAGCGTAGGTGGCAGCTACGAGCCACCAGATCTTCTCAGCAACACCAGCGTAGTAAGCCTCAAGGTCCACATCAGTCAGCTCAGCCGGGAAGCACAACCGCGCAATGACATAGAGAACCCCAACTGGCAGAAGGAAGAGCAGAAATTCTGCAAAACTCCAAACTTCGTGGTCGCTAACATGCCAAACAGCCCACCACAATTGCAGAAGCAAGAGCAGCGTCCAGACAGCAATTAGTATCAAACGGTAGCTGACGTTTTTGTTTCTCGACCGAAAGAGCTCAGAAAAGCCCCTGAGTATCTCCGCTACCGCGAGGCCCACAATAATCGCATGGGCAACCAAAACGAATTCCATTACCGACATGACATTCTCGTGTGAGCTAACACCTGGTTAAGCTGCCAGGACGTTCTGGCGCGGAGGCTTGCCAAAGCAAGTGGAGTGGCAGGTGGCCAGGTCAGTTTCAACTTCATGTTATGCGCCACCTTCATACTCTGGATGTCTCACAATGAAGTGCAGGTACCAGATGCTGCTACACCAACCGAAAAAAATAGGCGTCAACACAAATGCCAATGCAAGAGGAAGTGAAAACTCGCCAATGGGGAGTTCTGATTCCGGATACGCATTCGCAAAGGACGCCGCCAGGGAGTGCATCGATACTGCGGCTGTATAAACGCCCATGACGGGGTTGGTTAGGAAGACTGTGTAGATCGCCGACAAGGTTACTGCTGCGGCAGACTTCAGTTTTGCACCTGCAAAGTGGCTGGCCGCAAGGTACGCAAACAAGGCCACGAGCACATTCATTGAAGTTTCTACCAGGCCCTCCTGAAGGATGTAGTAGGCTTCGAAGTATTCGTACTCACTCATGGCGCATAACGCCTGAGTTCAGCGGAGTTTGAGGCGACGCCTGCTTTTGCGGCAGCAAAAGTGGGTGGCGGGTCAAACGTCACCTGCAGCGATTTGTTATGCGCCACCTGCACCAAGCCCCGGATAGTTTCCAAAATAGATAAGCACGAAGGCCACGCTGTTAGAGACGCCATGGGCAACAATGGGTAGAGCAAGATTTTTGCGAGATGCCAAAAACAAGACACCGAGCAGAAAACCGCTGAGACCCTCCTGTACCCAGCCAGATACACCTTGCTCGGTATGCCCCCACCCAAACAAGACACTCGCGAGCACCAAGCTAACAAGCCATGCCGCCCGTGTTTCACCAAATACCTGAGCTATACGCTTCATTAGAAAACCACGAAAGCAGATCTCCTCACCAAAAGCGGCCAGTACCCACGAAAGGGCCAAGTACAGGACCAGAAGCTGGATGTTGCCCTGAATCTCACTGAGCTCGGAATAATCCGGCTCAACGCCGAAAGCCCCACTAATCAAGGGTGTCGTTACGTATACGGCGAGCAATTCCAAGAAAATGCCCGCAAACACGCCTAAGACAATGATTTTGCTTGTGCCAGCGGGCAAGACAAAGCCGATCGTGGACCAAGGCTCCTTCCGCAACCGCAACACAACCCAGATGAACGGCACAAGGAATATGGTTTGGGAAATTGGGACAAGGCCGATTGAATCCGCAATCACGATTGCCAAGAAGATCGCAATTTCCAAGAGAGGGTTTGCTTTTTTTATCATCACGCCTTCATGCACTTTTGGGCTCCAATTGTGGCGCATATCGATTGAGTTAAGCGGTGCCGTTTACGGAGTCCGCCTTAACGACTTGTTAAGCTGCATGCTCTTGCTCAGCTTCCCAGCCTGGAAACACCAACACGGCCGGATGACACTTTAAAACCCGTGCCAGGGTCTTGGCCCGCTCGACCCCCAAGTTGATTCGATCGTTTTCGATAGCCGAAATGGTTGATTGGGGAATTCCGGACAAACTCGCAACCTCATTCTGGCTCATACCCTGAAGCTCGCGGATGATTCTCACAGATTCACCCACAGAGACATTAATTTGCTTTTTCGCTTGCCTGTAGTCGCTCATTTCATTTCTTCCGATAGTCATGAGGCGTCAAATCGACGACTTCTACGAGCACCTTCTGTGCTTCGATCTTGTAAAACACGCGGTATTTCTGGCCGAGCCGCGAAGACCGATGCCCTTTCCATTGCCCTTTGAGCGCCTCGTCGCTAAATCCGCGAATGGCACGCAACCCGGCAGGGCCAGAGATCCGCACGATGTCTTTCCATTTTTCGTAGCGCTTCAGGATTTCAATTGGTAGAGATTTAAACTTCTTGGAAACACGCTTGTGTTCGAATACCTGCCACATACTGAATTTAGTATATATACCAAATTTGGTATGTGCAAGGCGCCAACTGCAGCTTAACGTTTTAGTTATGTGACAATTCGCTCATCTACTTACCATTCAGCTTGGCGGATGCGGCGATCATGCAGCACCGCCCAAATATAGGCTGAGCCTCGCACCAGATCGCTAATCTCCCCAGGACCGTCAATCGGCAACCCAACTGCAATGGCCTTCTCAAATTCAGATCTTGGAATATTCTGGTTGGCGCGATCAGGGAGGAAAATATTGCCAGCGATTTCATATGTGAAAGGCAGCCCAGAAATGGTCTCGAACTGCTCTCCTTCGTGAACCAAAATACGGTTCCAAATGGTTTCAATGTTGCACATACTTTTCTAGTAGCACCCTTGCACTGTTCACATAACGATTGAATTAACCGGCGCCTGCGTAGCAGGCGTCCGTGTTGAATGATCTGTTATGTGTCATCACAGCGAGTACCTCTCGATATCGAGCGCACCATGAAACACCCCAAGAATATCGATGTCCCCGCTGGCTTTGAGGAGATTGGCGATACGGTAATGGCCGTAGAGCAGCACGCGCACATGCCGCTCGGACGCGCGATATCGGTGGCCAATTTCAGGGTGCTGGGACAGCACCTGTGCTCGATCGTAGATGCCTCGAACCACTCGATCTGCGGCCGCAGGATTATCTTGGGCTATAAATTCGTGAATGTCCTGGAGCCAGCGCTGGGCTTCTTCTGTCCAGGCTATTGAGCCCACGACTGGATCCGGCGGCCCAATTCGTCGTTTGAGATCACTCGGCCGGCTTCGGAATCTGCCAAGCCCCGCTGCACCATGACGTGAAAAGCCAGTTCTCGCACGATCTCCTCACTGGTGCTGTCTTCTGGCTGACTTTCCAGAATCTCTTTGAGTTCGTCTTTTGCGGTAGACATGCCGAAATCACCTGAAATTCACTTGCTTGAGGATAATCGGATTCGGGTATGAACACATAACGGTTTAGTTAAGCGGCGCGTACGTAGTGCGCGTCCGGTGGAGCCAGCTTGCTGGCGGAACGAACTTAAATGC
>NZ_JAZHOG010000014.1:0-118584 GCF_037892215.1 Elongatibacter sediminis
CCAGGCAGGTGATGCGGCGCGTTCCCCTCAGGGGTCTCGCCGCCAGGACGGCGGCGCGAAGGCCCCAGGGAAGGGTTAACGCCGTCCCCTGAGGGGAATGTGCCGCAGCGCCTGCCTGCTCGAGGGCACGTTTCTCCACGAGCCTTCCAGGTAAGGAGAATTGAACTGACGCGAAACCAGCAGCGTCTCCAGGCTGTTGCACCAAAGCCTCGAAGCGATTGTGTCGCAGCGTTTGTCTTTCGGAAACGTCTGAAGACTTTCAGGCCCGGTGATCAAACCCGACTGCCCGGATACAGCCACGGCCCAGAAAAGATTGAGATGGTTGGCAATCAAAACGGCCCGCCGACTGAATTCAGCCAGCGGGCCGCCAGGACGGGAAAGGAGCGCGGGTCAGACGATGATCAGGGAGAAAATCGCGCGCCCCACCCGTTACCTGATCGAACCATCAACTGTTGGTGAGCTTGGTCTCAGCCGCATTCGTGATAATTACCGACTGACCGGGCCGCAGCCGTTCCGCGCCCCGCACCACGACACGGTCGCCGGCATCGACGGCACCGATCACCTCGACCATCGAACCCAGGCCGATGCCGGTGTCGACCATGACCTTCTCGACGGTGTTTTCGGACGTCACCCTCAGGACGAACATTTCCGAGCCTCGCAGCACCAGGGCATCGCGTGGAATTGCAACCAGTTCGCGTGGGTCGCTGTTGGGCAGGGCCACCCGCACCGGGCTTCCCACCACCCACGCCGGGTCGGTGGCGGCCACCCGGATCTCGAACATGCGCGAACGCTCGTCGCCCACCGGAATCACCCGGGCCACCGGACTCAGGGACTCACTGCCGGCATGGTCGACGGACACCTCCAGACCGGGCCGGACATACGGGGAGACCGACAGCGGCGCCTGCACACGGATTTCCCGGTTATCGGTGTCGACGATACGGGCGACCGGCGTGCCCCGGCTGACAAACTCGCCCACCTGAACCAGCCGTTCTACCACCACGGCGGGGAACGGGGCCGCCACGCGGGTTTGTTCGATGCGGCGCCGGGTCTGCGCCACCGCGATGTCGGCCCGCTGGATCTCCTGCAGGGTCATGTCGAGCTGGGACTGGGCTTCGTCGATCTGGTTGGCAGCGGCATTGTCGCTGCGTTGCAGCCGCTGCAGTCGTTCCAGGTTGGCTTCCTGGAAACGCTTCTGGGCGCGCAGGCTTTCCAGCCGTGCCTGATTGTCTCCCAAAGTGAGTTTCAGATCGGTATCGTCGATGCGTGCGAAAGCCTCACCCGCCTCGATCCGGCTGCCGGGTTCGGCGACCCAGGTGATGCGGCCGTCGGTCTCCGCGGCCACCCGGGCATCGTTGCGGCTGATGACCGTTCCCGGTACCCACAGGGTGGCGGAGAACAGGTCTTTGCGGGCGGACTCCACCGACACCGGCGCGGGCGGCGCACCTTGCGCGAACAGGCTGCACGGCAAAAAGATGGTAAGCAGAGTCCAGGCGGTCAGGCGTTTCATATCCGGTTCCTCCGTCAGGCGACCGATTCCAGGTTGCGCGGTGGCACCCCGGCATCAGAGGACTGCGTCGTGGCATGTTTGCCCGCGCCCAGCCGCAGCAGACTCGGCAACATCAACAGGGTGAAGATCAGGCTGCAGGCCATGCCGCCAACGATGGCGGTGGCCAGGCCGCGGTAGATGACGCTGCCCTCGCCGGGCAGCAGCACCAGCGGCAACATGCCGAAAATACTGGTGAACGTGCTCATGAAAATGGGACGCATGCGTACCTGCAACGCGTGCTCGACGGCCTCGTCGCGGCTCATGCCTTCCTGCTCCGCGCTGCGGGTGCGGTCGACCAGCAGGATGGCGTTGTTGACCACCAGGCCCAGCAGAATGATGAAGCCGATCATGGTCAGCAGGTCCATCGGCTGGAAGCTGACCAGGTTCAGTGCCTGCAGAGCAATGATGCCGCCGACCCAGGCCAGCGGTATGGTCAGAACCACCATGGCGCTGTCGCGCAGCGAGCGGAACAGGCCGGCCATCAGCAGGAACAGAATGGCCAGCGCCATCGCAAAATTGCGGCTCATCGTTCCGATGGCCTCGCGCAGGCTGTCGGCGCTACCGCCATAGATGATGGACCCGTCCGCCGGCAGCGCGTCGCGCAGATCCGGTTCGACCTGCTCCCGGATCGTGGTGATCGCGGTTTCCAGGGATACGTTTTCGGGTGGGCTCACCGACAGCGACACGGTGCGCCGGCCATTCACGCGACGGATCTGGCCAGGTCCCGTCGTGCGTTGTACGCCGACCAGTTCGCCCAGGGGAACCACGCCGCCGGCAGGAGTCATCACCGGGGTCGCCTCCAGTTGTTCGGGGGTGTCCCAGTGACCGGACTTGAGGATGATGTCCATCCGGTTCTCACCGTTGAAGTATTCGCCCAGCCACAGCCCGTTGCCCAGCATGCGCACCACGCTGGCGACCTGGATGCGGTTCCAGCCGGCCTCGGCGATGCGGGCGTCGTCGGGCAGGATGCGCAATTCCGGCTCGGCCAGTTCGGGCGGTGGAAATGCTTGGACATTGGCGCCTTCGAATGCCGCCATCAGGCGTTCCTGGCCGGTGGCGGCGGCGCTGACCAGTGCCTGTTCATTCACGGCCTGCATGTGCACGGCGATGTCGCGCCCGCCGCCGAAACCGCCGAACAGGTTGCCTTGCGCCGCGAAGCCGCGGAAATCCGGTATACCCGCAAGGATCTCATTGCGCATGATCTCTTCCAGTTCCTTGACCCGGGACTGGTCCAGCAGTCGGGCGCCGACCGTGCCGCCGCCGCCCCGCCACAGCCAGATGTAGTAGTTCTTCAGGGCCGGCTCCCTGTCGCCGGACATGTACGGCTCCAGGCGTTCGACCAGGATCGGCGCGATCTCGTTTTCCCGGGTTTCCCAGTTGGATCCCGGGGGCATCTGCACGAAGGCATCCACGGCATCGCGTTTTACCGGCGGCAGGTAGTCGAGCTGTGGAAACAGGGCCCAGCTCAGGGCCAGGGGTACCGCGACCAGAACCGTGATGATGAGCGCGCGGCGTTTGCCGGTGCTGCTCGCCCGCATCAGCAGCCCCGACAGGCGCGAGGACCAGACCGGGGCGTCGTCGCGGGTCAGCCGTCGTGCCTTGAGCCAACTGCCGGCCACCGCGGGCAGAATGGTCAGGGCGACGAACAGGGACGCGACCACGGCGATGGCGATGGTCAGCGCCAGGTCGGCGAACAACTGCCCTTCCACGTCCTCCAGAAACAGCACTGGCAGGAAGATGGCCACGGTGGTGGCCGTGGAGGCCATCAACGCGCCCTTGACCTGCGCGGTGCCCTTGAGCGCGGCGACAAAGGGTACCTCGCCCCGCTCGCGCATGCGCACGATGTTCTCGGAAACCACGATGGCGGCGTCGAGTACCATGCCCACGGCGAAAGCCAGCCCCGCCAGTGAAATCACGTTGAGGGTTCGGCCCGTCACCTGCAGCACCACGAAGGTGGCGAGCAGGGAAACCGGAATCGCGGTGGCGATCAGCAGGGTGGCGCGGGTGTCGCGCAGAAACCACCACAGCACACCCACGGCCAGCAGCACGCCAAGCAGCAGGTTGTTGGTCACCAGGCGCACCGCGCGCTGAATGAACACCGAGGCATCGAAGGACTGTTCGATGCCAAGGCCCAGTTCGGCCAGAGGCCCTTCGCGGGCTTCGGCGACAACGGCTTTCACCCGGGTCAGCGCCTCCAGGACGTTGGCGCCGTTCTGCCGGTTGATGCGCACCCCCATGGCGGGATTGCCATTCTGGATGACGAGATCACGGCGCTCCCCGCGGCCGACCCCGATTTCCGCCACGTCACCCAGCCGAACCGGTCGGCCGTCGCGCCATTCCAGCACCTGGTTGCGCAACTGCTCCGGATCGTAGCGGCCCTCGAAGCGCAGGGTGTACTGGCGACGGCCCACGTTGACGAAGCCGCCCGAAACATCATTGCTCTGGCTGGCCACTGAGGCCACGTCGGTCAGCGGCAGTCCGAATTCCGCGGCCCGGTAGGGATCGATGGTGATCTGCAGTTCCTCGGCCGCGCCGGCCAGAATATCCACGCTGGCCACGCCGTCTACGGCCTCCAGGCGCGGTTTGAGAATGTCCTCGACCTGCCGCGCGTAGTCATCGACCTTGCCTGGCGTGCCGGGCAGCTTCTGCACGAAGAACCAGGTCAACGCCTGGTTGGCGGTGCCCTGGCCACCCATTTGAACCACCGGTGGATCGGCGTCGGCCGGCAGCGGCGGCAGGCGGTTCAGCCGGCCGATGATGTCCATCAGCGTTTCCTGCATGTTCGTATCGAGGCTGAACTGCATGTTGATCCATGCACCGCCGTTGAACGCGTTGGCCTCCAGCGTCTGCATGCCGGGCAGGCCCTGCAGCACGTCCTCCATCGGTTCCAGTATTTCCGACTCGACCTCGCGCGGTGACGCGGCGCGCCAGTTGGCCTGCACGCTCATCTGCGGAAGGGCGATGTCGGGAAAAAGCTGTACCGGGAGCGAGCTGACGCTGAACAGGCCGAACATCACGATGATGGCAACCGCCACCGCGACGCCCGCCGGGTTCGAAACCGCCTTCTCGGTGATGCTCATGTCCGCTCCCGCAGTCGGGGCCGTTACCGGCCCTTGTTATTTCGACGCCGACGGCGGTCCCAGGGTTACGGGGCCGTCCGGTGAGGGTGTCCTGATTCAGGGTTGCGGCATGTTAGAGCGTCAACGGGCGCGGAAGTTGTGCGAATAGTCATGGCCTGCGACGACCGGACGGGCGCGAGCGCCAGAACGAAGGAACACGGAATGGGTTGCACCCGCGTTTTCGCCCGGGCGCACGGGATTCGCTGCATGAATGCGTTATCGCCCGGACTAGCTGAAGTACTTGAGCTTGTCCTTGTAGGTGCGCGACAGCTTCAGGGTGTGCCCGCTGGTGAGGGTGAGAAAGTACTCGCCGTTGATGTGCGACTGCATCTCGCGCACGTGTTTGATGTTGACGATGGCGGAGCGATGAACCCGCTGCAGCAGCTTGGGGTCGAGCTCCTGTTCGAGCTGCTTCATGGTCTTGCGCATGATGTGCGTTTCGCCGTTCGCGTGCACGCACATGTAATCGCCGGCCGCGTCAACCCATTCGATGTCTTCCTGTTTCACCCAGGTGGTCTTGCCGCCGTCCTTGATCGCCAGCCGCGCCGGTTTTTTTTTGAGCCGGTCGAGATCCTTGTCGCCGAGCGCGGCAACGCTGTCAATGGGTTCGCCGGCGATTTCGCTGACCAGGTTGAGCAGCGACCTCCGTTCCTTCCTGGCTTTGCGGGCACCCTGCCGGTCACGCACGCGCTGCAGGGCATCCAGCAGGCGTTCGCCCTCGATCGGTTTGAGGATGTAGTCGACGGCGTTCGCTTCGAAGGCTTTGATGGCGAAGTCATCAAAGGCGGTAACGAACACGATGGAAGGGAGTTTGTCCGGCTCCAGCGCGCGCAACACATCGAAGCCATCCATTCCGGGCATCTGGATATCCAGAAACACCAGGTCCGGTTGGTGCTCCTGAATCACCTTCAGCGCTTCACGCCCATTGCGCGCTTCGCCGATCACATGCACGTCCCGGACCGATTGCAGGCGGTGACGCAGGCCTCTGCGGGCGAGTGCTTCATCGTCGACAATCAGGGTTCTCAGCATAGTTCGGGGTGTCTGCATCTTGGCCAGGCTGGCTGGCCAACCTAAGAAGCTGGCTAAGCACTGCGGCCAGGTTGGGCGCGGTGTGTATCAAAAGCATAGCATACAGATCGAGAGAGTCGCCCCGGATTCCGGTGACATCATCGCGGTAGGCGCACGGTGATGTCATAGCGTCCGCTCTGTGCGCCGCTCTACGTCTGGGCTCAGTGTTATTGAGCGACGTTAAAGCGGGTGGGGATTGTTTGTCCTGTCGTCAAGGATGTCCGGATTTCGCCCCGTTTATTCATCCAGGCGATCAATTCCACTTCAACTCCCCGGGACGGAGGTGCATGGTGAGGCAACAATGACGTCCGCTCCGAGAGAGGTTTTCAGGTGCTCAAGCCCCATGCACTCCAGTGGGTTGCCCTTAACGTTAAGCATCTGGATTGCACCCAGGTTTTCCAGCGATCGAACGTCAACCAGTCGATTGTCACTCAGATTCAGACGTTGCAGCGATATGGCACCAGAAAGCGCCGACACGTCAGTCAGTTGGTTCTCCGCAAGATCCAGTTCCTTGAGTACGGGAAGTTCGGCCAGGGCATCCACTTGTTCGAGCCCATTTCCGTCCAGCCGCAATACGGCCAACTGACGTATGTTTGCCAGGGGGTCAACAGTTGCTATTCGATTGTAGGCCAGGTCGAGCTCACGCAGTTCCGCGAGAACGGTCAGCGGTTCCGCTGATTCAATTTCGTTGTGGCTCAAATTAAGCCATTTCAGGGTTTCCAGTTCGGCGATTGTTTCAATGTTTTTCACCTGGTTATGACTGATGGAGAGATACTCCAGGCGCTTCAGGTGAGACAGAAAGGTGATGTCGGAAATTTCGTTATGGTCCAGGTTTAGCGAATTCATCACCATACGCACACGGCTCAAATCGACGTTTCTGATTCTGTTGTAGGTGAGGTCGATTTGTGTCACATGGTCCAGTCGCGCGATCGCGCTAACGTCGGACAATGCGTTATGTGCCAGATCGAGAATACTCAGGTTGACCAGGTTCTCGATGCCGTCCAATGACCTGATCGGTCTGCCGTCGGGGTTTGTGCACTCCAATCGCGTCATCTCTCCGGACGTTTTCCAACCTTGGTGCAAGGCCTGTTCCCGAACGCAGGCTCCAAGAACGGGGTCCGCGAAGACGAGTGATTCTATCGGCGTGTAGACGCTCGCATGGTGAGTACCGTCGCAGGAAGACAGAATGGCCGCGGCGGCCAGCAAAATTGCCCCCGTTGCAGCATGCAGGCACGCGGGTTCGAACTTCAATGCCATGGAAGGGAGCGCCAATACGGATGATGCATCATTTTAGACACTATCGCGGTACAATCCAAACCGACGGGTAATCAATTTCGAGTCACTCTCATCACAACGAATCGGCGTCCTTGTTCCAGTCCGGTTTGCATTCGGATGTAATCGGAATTCACAAGGCGCAACCGTCCCGGGAAAGGCGGCCCCGAAATGCACTGGCGAATGATAACGCACCTTTTTGGAGCCTTGCTGATCCTGTACAGCCTGAGTTTCCTGCCGTCCATTGGCATCGCTTTGGCCTACCAGGACGGAGAATGGCGCATATTCATGACGTCTTTCGTACTTTCTCTGCTGACCGGGCTTTTCCTTTGGTTTCCAGGAAGGCATCAAAAAAGTGAACTTTCGATCAGGGACGGGTTTCTGGTTGTTACGCTTTTCTGGTTGATTCTCGGCATGGTGGGGTCGTTGCCATTCATGCTGGGCCTCCACCTTGACTTCACCGACGCCATTTTCGAATCCGTTTCGGGGTTTACAACAACCGGGGCCACGGTCATCCACCAGCTGGACTTGCTGCCTCCTTCGATCCTGTATCACCGGCAGCAAATCCAGTGGCTGGGCGGTATGGGGGTCATCGTTCTCGCCGTCGCGATCCTGCCGCTACTGGGTGTCGGTGGCATGCAGCTGTACAAGGCTGAGGCGTCCGGGATTGCACAGTACGACAAAATGACCCCGCGCATTGCCCAGACGGCCCGCGCCCTCTGGCTCATCTACTTTTTGTTGACTTTGTTCTGCGCGCTGGGATTCTGGGCCGCCGGAATGGATCTCTTCGATGCCGTCGGTCACGCATTTTCGACGGTGGCCACGGGCGGTTTCTCAACCCACGACGCAAGCCTGGGTTTCTATGATGACCCCATTATCGAGACCATAGCCATCTTTTTCATGTTGGCCGGGGCCACCAATTTCGCATTGCATTTCGCGGCCTTGCGGCAGGTGACGATGCAGCCATATCACACCCAGCCTGAGATGCGGGCTTACTTGATGATTTTCGCAGCGGGTACCGGGGTGGTTGTCATCAGTCTCTATTTTGTCGGCACCTATGACACATTCATGGGCTCATTTCGTCAGGGCGCATTTCAGGTTGCCTCCATCCTGACCAGCACAGGATTTGCTACGGCACCATTTGCTGAATGGCCGCTGCACATTCCCCTGGTGCTGGTGACGCTGTCCTTCATCGGGGGCTGCGTCGGTTCGACGGCCGGCGGTATTAAAGTGGTGCGGGTTTTGCTCCTGGCGAAAATCGCCGTGCGGGAACTGTTTCATCTGGCTCACCCCCAGGCTGTCTTGACGGTGAATCTCGGTGCGGAGCCCGTGTCAGAAAAGGTCTTGTACTCGGTCAAAGGCTTCTTCGTCCTTTACGTTGTGACCATATTGGTGTTGACGGGGGCAAATATGGCCGTTGGCCTTGATCTCGAATCGGCTTTCGGAGCGGTCATGGCTACGGTCAACTTGCTTGGCCCCGGGCTGGGGGATGTGGCGACGACCTTTGCCGAGGTCAGTCCGGCAGTCAAGTGGCTCGGCGTTGCCGGAATGCTGGTGGGTCGATTGGAAGTGTTTACCTTGCTGATTCTTTTTCTGCCCGCTTTCTGGCGTCACTGAAGCCGGGCCTGGCCATAACATTCGAAACTATGAAAATACTCATATTGGGCGCGGGGCAGGTTGGCAAGACCGTTGCGCGGGCTTTGTCCCATGAGCGCAGCGATGTCACGATTATCGACAAGGATCCAAAAACGCTTCAGGATATGGAAGGGCGCCTGGATGTGAAAACCATTCTGGGACATGCGTCACATCCCGATGTGTTGATTCGTGCGGGGGCGGAAGATACCGAACTGATTCTGGCCGTCACCGACAGCGACGAGACCAATATGGTGGCCTGCCAGGTCGCCTACACACTGTTTCACATCCCGACCCGCCTCGCTCGCGTGCGCTCGAGTTCCTATCAACGACACTCCGAGTTGTTTGGGCACGAGGCGGTCCCCATTGACTTTCTGATCAATCCAGAAACGCTGCTGGTCAATTCGATCAAACATTTGATCGAACAGTCCGAGGCGCTACAGATACTGGACTTCGCCGACGGATTGGTGCAGTTGGTTGCGGTCAAGGCACATAGCGGTGGCCCATTGGTCGGTCATGAACTTCGGAGTCTGTCCCAAAAAATACCCAATGTGGCGACTCGTATCGTTGCCGTCTACCGCCATGATCAGGCGATTGTCGTCAGCGGTGCCACCGTGATCGAAGACGACGACGAGGTATTCTTCCTCGCCGCCACTCCCGACATCCCGGCAGTTCTCGCTGCATTCGGTCGATCTTCCAAGCCAGCCAAGCGCGTGATCATTGTCGGCGGAGGCCGCGTCGGTGAGCGACTGGCCCGCAGCATCGAAAACAATCACCTGGCTAAAATTGTCGAGCGTGACTACGAGCGTTGCCGGGATCTTTCCCGCATGTTGTACCAGTGTATTGTGCTTAATGGTGACGCGACTGACGCATCGTTGCTGCGGGATGAAGCGGTGGGTGATACGGATGTTTTTTGTGCCGTCACCGATGATGATGAGACGAATATACTGGCCGCCATGCTGGCCAAGCGCTATGGGGTCGGCAAAACCCTGTCGATCATCAATCACCCAGACTATCTCGATCTGTTGCGGGGTGGAGCCGTGGACATAGCCATCTCCCCGGCACTCTTCACGATCAGCGCGATCCTGGCGCACATTCGCAAGGGCGATGTCATGGCCGTGCATTCGCTTCGCCGCGGCGCGGCGGAAGCTATTGAGATCATTGCCCACGGCGACAAGACTTCGTCGCGGGTCGTAGGCCGCAAAGCCAAGCAACTGCCGCTGCCCAGCGGCACTGCCATCGGTGCCATCGTGCGCGAAGGTACGTTGTTGTTTATCAACTCGGAAACCGTCATTAGAACCGACGATCACATCATTCTGTTCGTGCCGGACAAACGCGATATACCCGACGTGGAGCGATTGTTTCAGGTGAAATCGGTCTTTCTTTAAACGATGAAATCAACGGATATTCGATCAATCATGGAGTGCCAGTTGGCCGTCGTGTCGACAATCGATGGTCCGGGAGCTATCTGTTTTGACCGGTCGAGCCGGGCGGGCACGGGCAGCCAGTACAAGAATCCGGCCTCGGGACCGGAGCAGCTGGGAGAATAGAACCCGCGACGCGAGCCGGCGAATGTGCCATCGTCTCGATTCCGGCGGCATATCGGTACAATAAGCGCGCACCGTTGGCGGAACCGTATGACACCTTCGTTTTCCCTGATTCCCGTGCTGTATCTACTCGGCGCCGCGCATGGCCTGTTTCTGGCCTTCGTGCTGCTGACCCGTTCGCCCGGGTCGGCACGCGCCAATCGGTACCTGGGTTGCTATACCCTGGTATTCGTCGCCGCGCTGGTCGATTACTTCATCGAACTGACCGGACTGGAACGATCCCTGATCGGGTTGCGGACGCTGCTGTGGCCCAAGGAATTCCTGTACGGCGTACTGGTTTACTTCTACACGCGCGAGATGACGACGCCCGGCCGCTACGTGTTGCGTGGCCGGCAGTGGTGGCATTTCGCTTTGCCCCTGCTGCACGTCGCCGTGACCTGGCCGTTGTTGTTGCTGCCCGGCGACACGCAGTTCGCCATTCTCAATGACCAGCCGGGCCCGCAGTTTCTGCAGCGGGCCTGGGCACTGCTGCTGGGCGATGCGGAACTCGTCGTTACCGTGGTGCAGCTCACGGTTTACCTGGGGCTGTCGCTGAGGCTGATTCGCCGACACCAGAAACGCCTGCCGCAGACCTTTTCCTATCGCGAAAAAGTCAATCTGTCCTGGTTGCGCAATCTGCTGGTGGGCACCTTCGCCGTCTATTTCATCTGGCTGGCGGCGGAATTTTTGAACCTGGAAGAATCGTTGGACGCCGGGCTCGATTTCGCGCTGGGACTCAGCATGGTCCTGCTGATCTACAGCATGAGCATCCTGGGACTGCGTCAGCCGCGCATCTTCGCCGCGGTGCCGGCCGATGCCCGTCCCGACATCGGCACCGTGGAAAGCGTGTCTCGCGATCACGAGCAGAAGTACCGCAATTCGGCCCTTTCCGCGGAAATGAGCGGACAACTGATGCGGGAGGTCGACGCCTTGATGCACCGTGAAAAACCCTACCTCGATGGCAGTTTGTCCCTGCCGCAGTTGGCCGCTCGGATGAATATTTCCAGCAACTATCTGTCGCAGGCCATCAATCAGCACGCCGGCCAGAATTTCTTCGATTACATCAACGCCCACCGGGTGGAGGAAGTGAAGGCCCTGATGCGCAAACAGCCCGATCAAACCGTGCTCGACCTGGCGCTGGACGCGGGCTTCAATTCCAAATCGGCGTTTTACACGGCTTTCCGGCGGCATGCCGGGAAGACACCCGGTCAGTACCGTAAAACCCTTTAGAAACATGAACTTGAATTGATTCCGGCCTTGAGTCTGCGGGGTCCTGATTCCTGATTTACAGGGAATTCGGGTACGGATACTCACGCCCGGACGACCTCGGCTCCAGACATCTCCAGACTGCTCCCCGGTCGGCGGCATCGCCGTTCGACGAACAGACACGACCGAGAGGAGCACATCATGAAAAACTTTCCATTTTCCGTTCTGCTGGTTTCCAGCCTGCTGACCGCCTGTGTCAGCGCCAACCCCGAAAAAGCACCCCATGGCGGAGGCCCCGGATCTGGCAGCGTGGTTTTCTATCGCACCCACAGCCTGCAGGCGACCCTGGCCGACGCCTACATTGGAACCGGCGACGACTACTTTCTGCAGCTCGACGAAGACGAGTACACCCGCGTTGAAGTCAAAGGCGGATTTCACCAGTTCAGGGCCCGGGCGCAGGGTAGCGTTTCGTCGGATACGCGGGTCAAGGTCAATCCCGGTGAGACCGTGTGTGTCGAGGCTCGGCCCAACTACGAAGAACTGGAGTGGTTGGCGGTGCCTTTCGTCAACGCCTTCATTCCCAGCTTCGTGCTGGAGGAAACGCCGTGTCCCTCGGCCGAGGAAATGTCCCGGTGGACCCGGGTGTGACGCCGGCCCGTCCCACTGCGAAACCCGGCCCCGCTGTGGCGGTGATGCTGATCGTTTCCGGGCTGATGCTGGCCACGCTGGCACCGGGAGGTCCCGTGGAAACACGGGATTTCTCGCACATCCAACCGGTGATACTGGGCCTGTTCAATGCGTATCTGACGGTCCTCGGCCTGGGGTCTCTGCTGCTGGGGTTCCTGGCGCTGAGGCGTCCGTTGCATCCGTCCCTGCCGGTGCTGGCCGGCCTTTCCTACCTGGCCGTTTACGGACTGGATCTGACCCGGGTTTTTCCGGTGTCGCCAACCCCGATGAACCAGGCGCTGTGGTCCATAGAAGTTGCGGGTCTGATCCTGGCGGTGCCGCTTTGCATATGCGGCTTCCTGCTCGGCCGCCGGGCGGCGCGGGGTGGGGCGGATCGATCGCTGCCCGTGTCGGCCTGGGTGATTTTCGCACTGGTCGGACTGGCCATCGTCGTGTTCACGACGCTGGAGGCCATGGGTCGGTAGCCGGGTTGCAGGAAGTCCTGCAGCGCAAGCACCGATTGCGGCTGGCCTTTTCGTGACGGCGCAACCAGGCTGAGTTGAGCCACGCCGGCATGCCAGCGCGGCAAGACCCGCTGCAGTTGGCCATTCCGCCGCATCGGCGGGGTGGCAACGCGCTGCCGTGTCCAGGTGGCAGTGCCGTTTCAGGCCGCGACTGCGATGTCGCTATCCGAGATTATCCAGCCAGCGGCGCTGGCGAACAAATGGCATACATTGCGCTATCGAAATGTACTTTGCATGCTGCATTAATTGCACGGTTGATATGGTATTTGGCAACTTTGCGTGCAGGTCGATCGACGTGCACATCATCAATTCCGAAATCAAGAATTCTGAAACCGAGTTGCCTGAGAAATGCTTTGAATACAGCCGGCGTAAAGTGTGTCAGGTGTATTTCTTCCCCAAATGCCAACTGGCCAAGCGAGTGTCGCTCGGCCGGGGATTTTCGGGTGCGTTTTACGCGGTCCCGCAGAATGGGCGTTAACTCATTGGGTATGGCTACCGCAACAATTCCGTTTGGCGTCAGACGGTGCCTGATGTCTTTCATTAGAAGCCGTGGAGCCGGTACATGTTCCAAAACATGCCATAGTGTGATGACATCGAAGTTTTGATAACGGTCTGGAAAATCGGCCAATTGCCCATGGTGAACGCGGTGTCCGTGTGCTTGCGCCTGTCGAACGCCGGTTTTTGATATTTCGGTGGCCTGCGTATCAAAGTGGCGCTTGGCAAATTGCAGAAAAAAGCCGTCGCCGGTCCCAATATCCAGCAGGTTTCCTGACTGCATGTGGCGGAGAATCAGTTGTAGTCTTTTCTCCCATAAAAACGTTCGGGCCGGCAACTCGTCCTGCCATCGGGAAAAGGTTAAACCGGATTCATAGGATTTCAATATGGCAGCCTGGGTTGGTCGGGGGGTTCTGAAATAGAGCGAACAGTTTTTGCAAACGTTCAAGTCAGGTAATGCCACTTGCCGATGTTCATCGGACAAGCAAGCGGGGCAGTTGTGGACTATTTCAGCATTCATGCAGGCCGGTGCTTGCTGGTTGGTCGATGACCACAATGATGCCGCATCACTACTGTCCATTTAGTGGTTTAACACGGTTTTAATTGAAGGCGTCCCACGCCAATGAGTCGTTTGGCCTCGTCTGCAATTGGTTTGCAGGACTTTTTCAGTTTACACGCCCCGGCTGAGTACCCGAATTGCGACCCGCAGGGCCAGTAGTGTTTTCGCAACAGCCTCAGGTTCAATGGCTTTTGGAATTTCACTGCGTGCCTGGCCGACTTCAATGCAGCGTCGAGAGAATGCTTCAAGTTCCCGAAAGCCTTCGAGAGGCAGCAAGGCCTGTTTTCATCGCGCCCGCCGACCCCACCCGGACGAATGGGTCAAGCTGCTGGATTCCCTCACCTGCCGCATCGTCCGGTGCGGGCTCATGCTGTCAGGACCCTGGTAGCCCGCAGGCCTCAGGCACCGGCGGGGAAAATGGATCGCCACATCCTCAAGGGGCCAGGTTTTACGGATTCTCCTCGCCCTCGATGAAGGCGGAAATGGAGTTAACCCGGGTGTGGAAACCGTCTCCCAAAAAAGGTAAATTTCCGTGTGCCATCAGAAGCTGAACAGCCCGCCACACGCACGCCCGATGTAACCATCGTGGGCGGATTGGGCCGCGTGGGCCTGCCGCTTGGAATCACTCTGGCGCAAGCGGGACTGCGCGTATGCCTGCTGGACAGAGACGCCGATAAAGCCGCGGCAGTCAACAACCTTGATATGCCATTTGTCGAACACGGCGCCGAGGCGCTGATGGAACAGACGATGGGCAGCGGCAATCTGTGGGTTTCGCTGGATGTCGCTGCTGTGGCGTCAAGCAGATACGTGGTGGTGACCATCGGTACATCCCTGGATCAAGGGCTGAAGCCGGACGCCCAGGAATTCATCGAAGCCATCTGCGCTCTCATTCCGTTTCTGAATGACGAGCACATCATCATCATCCGAAGCACCATCGCCACAGGCGTCCTGCGACGGCTCAGCGAGGCGCTGGCCGATGGCGGCTACGACGCCCACATCGCCTACTGCCCGGAGCGAATTGCCCAGGGGCATTCCATCCGTGAATTGAGAGAATTGCCCCAGATCGTTGCAGGCTTGAGCGAGACGGCGATCAGCGCTTCGGAGGAATTGTTCAGGCAAGTATCCCCCAGCGTCATTCGGGTCTCGGTCGAGGAAGCTGAACTGGCCAAGTTGTTTTCCAACGCCTGGCGTTATATCGAATTTGCCGTTTCAAACCAGTTCTACATGATGGCCCGCGAATGCGGTGCGGACTACGACCGGATTCGCCATGCCATGACCGAGGGTTACACCAGGATCAAGCGATTGCCGTCGCCGGGATTTGCAGGCGGACCCTGTCTGTTCAAGGACACCATTTACCTTGACGCGCTGGGCTGTGATGGCTTCCCGCTTGGTCGATCGGCGTTGGCGATCAATGAGGGAATGCCCGGGTTCCTGATCGACGAATTGCGGCAACGACATGATGTGGGCAAGGTCATCATCGGGATACTGGGCATGGCATTCAAGGCAGACACGGACGACACGCGCCATTCACTTTCCTATGCGCTGCTGGAACGTCTCCAGAGCCTCGGTGCCCGCGTGCTTTGCTCGGATGAGTACGTAGACGATGAAGATTTCGTCGCACTGGATGAGCTGATTGACCGCTGCGATATCGTGATCGTTGGCGTACCCCACCATGCCTACCGGGGGATGGAAGTACCGGCCACGGTTGAGGTGATTGATCCCTGGGGCATCACTGCCCGGTAAGGGCATGCGCGGGGCCGCGCTCAAGTACCTGATTGAAAAAATCGACGTGTTGTTGGGCGATCTGCGGCCAATTCCAGTGTTGCCGGGCAAAAGTGCGATTGAGTTCGCCGTGGCCGTCCTGGCTGAGCGCATACGCACGTTCCAGTGCCGCTGCCAAAGATTTCGGGTTACCCGGCGCGTATACAGGATTGCCTGTTTCGCGCAGCATCTCTCCAACAACCCCGGTGTCCGGGCCGACTACGACTTTGCCGAATGTGAAACCCAGTTGCAGATTGGCTGAGTTCAGCACATGGATGCGTGAAATCACCAGTACGTCAGCCGAATTGACGTAATACTGAACCTGCTCCGCAGGCACCCGCCCTACCCGAAACCGGACCCTTGAATCGATGGCTGCCCGGGCCCGGAACCAGTGGCGGCGAAACCTCTGGGCGCGGGTCTTTTTGTCTGATCGGCAAATCACCATCAAGCGGGCATCGCGCCGTTTCATCAACCGAAAGCCGTCAAGAACCTGCTCTCCTTCTTCAATGTGCCGCATGTCGCCGAAGGACAGGTAGACGCCGCCGGAATTGTCCAGTCGAAAGTGTTGGCGAGCGGCCTGGCGGCTGACGGTATTGGGAAAATTGACCGGCATTCCGGCTGGAATGATGGCGTGGGGCACATCAGCCGTTTGCGGGTAAGTAGATGTCCATTCGTCCAGCGAACTTCTGCCACGATGGATGATTCCGTCCATGTGGGAATAAACAGCGGCGTACAGTTGACGTGAAATTTCTGAATCGCGGTAGTGGGGAAATCGATTGTGAACCGTGGCGATCAGGCGGGTCGTGCGGCGCGCGGATTGCAGACACCGAACGAGTCGGCGCAGTTGCGATGGGTTCGGCGGCTTCCAGCTGAACAACACCTCTGGCCAGTGAAAATGTGCGATGTCGGCCTCGATTGATCCCCTCCAGAAGCGTTTGAGGCCCAACGTGACGTCGCCGATGTCCGGATGCTCACGTAGGGCACCCACCAGCAAGTCGATCGAGGGATTATCCTGCAGCTTAAGCGTGACTTCGAAAACGCCGATGGGTCTGTTCTGCATGGCCGTGGATTGCAACATCAATAAAACAACTGCCAGAACGGGCGAATGCCGTCACCGGGGTGAAACAACGGCTCAATGGAGTCCAGCTCGGGAACTCTGACGCACGCCGTGTCCGCGGATGTCCCGTAGATCGTATGAAAGGTGTAGGCAATGGGATGAAAGCGCTGTGTATCGAAGGCATCAATCTGGGTGTATGGCCATGGCCTGTCGACGTAATCCAGCAACCATTGCATGCCCTGTCGAATACTCCGGCCATGCTCGCCTTCGACTGTCCATAGATCCAGGCCGAACCCGTCCGCCAGCCTGGCGAGGTGAATCCAGCCCTGCATGTTGAAGCTGCAATAGCTCAGTGACTGGGTTCGCTGAATCTCGTAGACCTGCCGCCCTCGAGCGTCGAATTGCTCCGCCAGCCGGCGCCGGCTGCGTCGAACGGTCTTCTTGACCAGTCGCCGGCGCTCAAGAAACGACCCGATGGCGGCGATCTGCAAATCGTAGTAGGTCCCGTGGTTATTGGCTGTTGCGCACTCTTTCTTGCCCTGTGTGCTGGTGGTCAGCCATTTCAGGTACTGCCCCAGCCATTTTCTGAATTGCGCATGTTCTTGCTTCGAAACGGCCCCGGATCGAACGATGACCCGCACGGCATCCAGAAAATAGTACAGGTCCTTCATTTCAATGACGCCACTGGAAAACCCTTTGTTCCGGTTGTGCCCCCGTCTGACCTGGGCGTATTCAAGACTGGGATTCATGGCGGAACGCGGGTCGAGAAACCAGCTTCGAATCGAACGAGCCGCATGGTCAGCGTATCGCTCTTCTCCAAAATGCTCCCAGGCCAAAGCCAGGATGGTTACGTCATCGAAAGTACGCTGCAGACGCGTTCGGTCGAATTCCCCACAGAGATCGTCGTACAGCCTCGACCCGGGAACGCGGCGCCCGTCCCGTCTGACATATGGAAGGCCGGACTTCGAGTCCGGATCGGGCCACCAGTAAGGCGAGGGGCTCCAGTAGTCATGACGATCGCCGCTGGGCGCACAACCCGATTTGTCGAGGACCGAATACGGTCCGCGCAACATCGCCGCTTCAGCCTCTTCGGCGAGGCGTGTTGACAATGTGCGCCACGCGCCTGCTTTTAGTCGGCGACTGACTCCAGTATTCAAATAGACTCCAATATTTTATTCGACCCCGTATCCGACCCCGAATCCGACCCGCAGCATTGTATTGCCATCATCGCCGCGTAACCAAATTCAACCTCGGACCGCCCACGCAACCTGCGAAACTCCCGCTTCAGGCGGTTACTCCCTGCAGGCAGATAATCACCTGAGGCGTTGCTCCCGGCTGATCGGGGCGGTGGTAAGTGCGCAGCATCAAGAGAGCGTGCCCTGGAAGGCACGTTGGAGTCGATCCAGGTACGGTGTTGAATTGGGAAAAGGGCTCCACAGAGCCACCTATCTCAGCGATTCCAGCCATACTGTCGTATCTTGGCTACGATCCATTTCCAATGCCCAAATCAAGCGCAGAACACCTGCTCTCTAAACGTCATGAAATGGGGTGGTCGATTGAACAGGCCGCGGATGAGCTTGGGGTCGACCCGGCGAATTGGAGTCGGTGGGAGGGGGGGAGGCCGAATCTCTATCGTCGACACCGAAAATTGATTGCTTCGATCTGTGACGCGAACCAAGTCGAGTTCGAGAGCCAGGGCTCAAACTAGCGCGTGGCGCGCGCATCGCCCGATTCACCGCAACTCTCCATTCCCAGCTGATCCACGGGCAATCGCCCAGGGCCACATTCGGCCTGGACCGGAAATTCACGCCATAAGCGCCCGCCATTCTCTCGCTCAGGTGCGCTTGCAGATCCTTTTTCACCGATTCAGCAGAATTCGTCAATCCTCGTTGGGACAACACCGCACAAACAGTACCTGCCTCAGCCCCGAAAAACGCTGTTTATCCTTCCTAAACGCCGCCAAAATGGTTTTCTCGTTGATGCTTTACACTGCTCGGGGTACAAAATGTCCGAATTTTCTGAACATAACGTGTTTCAAATGTATGTGGCTAACGGTGAGAAGCCCGGCTTTTGGCTTCGCCGTACGACATGGGGTAACACCTGCGCAATGGTTACTTCGGTCGGAGAGTTCAGGGGGGCTCCGCCATACTACGGGAATCCGACGGTTCTCGCAGACATCTACGATTTGCGAACGGGCGCATTGAAGGAGAAGGGGGCGGTAATTCCTGTGCCCGGAACCTACAAGACTTGGCGTCTTATCGACCCTCCCGAATGGTCGAAGCAAGCCAATTAGACGCTTTCGGCCTGTTGCAAGAAATCTAGACTTAGCCAACAACAAGGCGTAATACTTAAGTGCGACAGTTCTACGGCGTTAATCCAGTTGAATACACATTTGTGAACATCGCTGTGCGCTTGGGTTACTCAAAGACCAAGGGGCGTAAGGCATTCTTCGCTTTCCGGCAAATCCAAAATGCTGGCATCGAATCATGGGAGCGCGAACATCCCTCAGAAGTCAGTGAGTGGCACCGTGAAATCATTGTTGTTGCCGGGTATCAAAAGATATTTGAAGAGCAGAAAATTACAAACGAAGCTTCTGCGAAAGACGGTGATTGTTCTTAACAATCGCATCGATCTCATCTTCATCGAATCCGAGAATTGCCAAAAAGCTCAATTGCAGCATAGCCTCTAATTTCAAGCAGATTCCGTAAAGTTGCCCGCTTGATGCTGCCTTGCTCTTCAGCGATTCATCCCAGTGAGTGAAATAATTTCGAGTATCAACGATTTTAGCGATTAGGCTTGACCTGCTTTTGGCATTGCCAAAGTGACGTTGGAATGGTTTCATGACTCTAGTAAGTCTTTTCCGAAGAGGAATCTCGTTGGCGTAGGTCATTTTTCCTTTGAGCCATTCTTTATAAGTGTCTGGGCAGGTTTCTATCAAAGTTTCAACGAGCTCATCAAATTCCGCATCGGCAAAATGTGTTTCGTCAGCTGATCTACGATGAAGTGATTCCACCCCTTGGGCCAGTGCCAGAAACTTACCTTCGTTGTACTTATTGGGCTGAAGTCGGGAGTTGAAGTAAAGCCCCAATGAAGGCCAAACAACGTCATATGCTTCAAACCAGTTTTTCAACGTTCTGTTGAAGTCTTTGATGTTCTTAAGCCTGAACAACATTGATCGAAAGTTGATTCGTGGTGGTGACTGCAAGAAAGAAATACTTGGATAGATAAGCTTAATCTGCCGAGGTATCAACTTTCCGCTGGCTAGTTCGTCAGTGATGGACTCGCTCGTGTAAGAGGCTTCGTCAACGGCTACAGTCTCGTCAATTGCCAAACTCAACAGGTTTGTTATCCGATGTACAACGCCTTGAAACTCCGATAATTGACGCGGGGTTTCAGACTTGATCACCAAATGTGCTTTCTGTTTTATTGTGGTTTCGCGCCAATAGGGCGGCCCCGGCAAATTGTACGAATAGGCTATTTCAAGCTTCATTTCGCTCGGCAGTACATACTGGACCTTGTTAATTTGGCGAAACTTGATGTCCATCTCGGAACAGTTCTCGTGATATTGAGTGCTAATCCCTGACAGACCGATCCACTCATCCAATCCCTCAACTGAAAAACAGAACGAGTTCAGTAGAATTTGTTCATTTTTTTCATATGCCACCCCGCATATTAGTTGACCCACATGGATGACAGATTTTGCTGGCACACCAAACGAGTGCATGGAGGAGGTGAAGAAACAATTTTCCAGAGTGACAAAACCTTCTTTTTCAACCAGACCACAAATTCTCGGAAGTTCCTGATCATCAAATAAAGCATTCCCTGTCTCGTTGAATGCTTCGAGAATTTCCAGTTCTATGCTTCCACCATCACGAACCGTTAAATTGCCCGGCACTTTCCGCCCTTCATTTGTTGCGAGCCAAAAGTTTCCCGATAACGAATGTTCTACCGGAATGCGCATGAATCACCCCTAATTTGAAGCCCAGAGGCAAACGATACTTATGTTAACCCGTCGTGTTGGGTTAGGCCCCGTTTCTTCGGACGGTTGAGATAAGAGTGATTTCCGTTTTTTCGCTGCTCTCCAGTCTATGGGCTGGATGGGGTCGGGCCAAGAAAATGCGTCATAACTAACTGAGTTAATGCAGTATTCCATTATTGTGGGGTTGGGTTTGTGCTCTTAGGTGGCAAGTTCTTTTGAGCAAAACCGTGCTTTAAAGGAATCCGGAACCGCTACGCCCTCTGTCGATTTGGGTTGACGCTCGATCGCCCTGGATCTGAGCGCTTCCGAAATCCACCTCCGGTGGTGGCGCCTGAGTGTTTCTGCTGTAGCGAAACCGGTCAGAAGGCATAAAGCTCCAACATCGATGATTCGGTAGCGCGTTGGCGGCGTCTGAATCTCCAGATATCCGCCGTCGTTCCACGGTCCGGGTGTCGGACCACGCCGGCCCGAACCATCGACACCGCAGTGGCGAAATAGCGGCCTTCCCTGAAATCACCCTAGCGCTCCGTGTGCTGGTTGGACTTCTGAGGGACCTGCCCGGCACCGCCTGGGTTCTAATTTCGCTTGGCTCTGGGCATGCAAGTCTCAAAAGCATGATTCTGATGCCCAAATGGCTGTTCTAAGGGACGATTATCCTGTTGATCTTTGTAAGAATCTTTTTATTTCAGGTTATTACACGCCCATGGGCTGGCCCGACCCCAATTAACCCTTTGCCCGAGATTGTAACGCCACCAGCTTTCGCCTCGGGAAACAAGGTTCGTCGATAGGTCTATGCGTTGCTATCGATCGGTCCAGTGACATTTTCGGGAGCCATAAGACAATTCCAAGACTCAGTCGCGTCTATTTTCCGAGCACAGGTCAAGTTCAGGAATGACGTCCAGCCACTGATCGAAACCGTTGACTGTTCAAAGGTTTCCTTGGGGCGATATCGGAATTGAAGGATTGCTAGCTAGGGTGATTGGAGCCTGGAAGAAAGTCGAAAAAACACACACGACATTCTGACGAAAAGCGGACTGTGGTTCACACCTTCGATGTTGGACGGCGCGGCTAGGCGTAGGCGTGTACATTCCCGGGATACCTACTGCTGAAGTTCTATATTCCTTGTATGTCGCTCGTCGTTCTCGAGGATGTATCGCTCTTGTAAGGAATTGGGGCCAATGACAAGCTCCATGTACCCATGTGGCAAATCGGACACCCCTCCCCGCTCGCTCCCGTAGCAGGTACACGTGCCTTGTGCTTCCCATTCAATCTCTTCATCAATGGGCTCACCACCCCTGGCTTCCTGAAACACACCGTTACCCACGAGCGATCCGACCCAGCCGTCTGGCGATGGCTTGTATGCTATGCATCGGTGCTCATGGCCCCAGTACCAGGCTGCAGTTTTTCGCAAAACCGATTGACCAATTTGCTCGACTAAGTCTTCAGATGCCTCGCCATGGGCAGATATTGGTGGGTGATGGCCCATGAGGATGAGACGACGGCCTTGAACAGAGTTGGCGAGTTTTGAGAGCCAATTCACTTGTTGACTATCAAGTGATCCCTTCTCACGCAGGACCGTGGCAGAGGCGAGAGACGTATCAAGGCAGGCTATCCTCCACGCGCCCGCTTCTATGCAAAAGTAGCGGCCTGGTTGCTGCAATATCGTCAATGCGTGCATGAAGGGTTCCGGACCAAAGTATAGGTCATGATTCCCTGCTAAGGCTGCACGCCTCGAAGCGGGCATTTCGAAGATGGCGCTTAGGAGGTTGACAAGCATCTCGCCTGCGCTTCCAGCAAAGTAGGTGTCACCCAGGTGTATTACGTAATCGTAGGTTGTCTCCTCAGTTGTCTGCGCCTTCATTAACTCGACCACGCGCTGTTGCGCCTTGCATCGAAATCCGGCATCGCCTATCACTGCAATCCTATGTTCTGGTTTGTCGTCGAGAACGACAGGGCCAGTTGGCGTTCGTCCCGCAAGATGAATGAAGTCGCGTTCATCCCTGTTGAGTAAGGCAGCGACTCCGGTAGCTATCCACTTGGCCAGGTTGCCACCTTGAACTCCAGCTCGAATTCCTTGGTCGTGGTAATACTTGCTTGTTGCCAGCACAGCGTCGTCGTATGTAAATGGCCCTTCAGCATGTTGATTGACGATATTCGGATCTTTCTCCAGCCTGTCGAGTCGCTCCCTAATTGCCTCTGCGACCTTGTCATTGAGATCTCGGGAGCTGGCTAGGTGCACGACTTCAAGAAGGCGCCTTTCGAATTCTTCAGTATTGAAAAACTCCTCTTCCAGTTGAGCTCTTCTTCTTTGTTCAGCGACTTGCAGCTGTTGCTGAAGTTGCTGGTTGGCATGTGACTGCTGACCGGTGGCGGGCGTTATTTTTTGGTATTCACGCGTCATGTTCGGATGTAGGCTCCTTGATGGGCTTCCTCAGCCAATTACACGTTTGTGACTATTTGACGCCTGATCACCGCGGCCAGCTTGTCACGTCCTCCCGAGGTGGGATGTAGCTCGTCCGCCCAGTCTTCCCTGGCTAGCGTGCCCCTCAGGTCCATATGATGGAAGTCTTGGATGCCAGCAGCGTCGTCGGACGCCAGGTCGGCCAGCATTTCATTGAATTGGTCGACCAGGAAATTGACGATCAGAACCTGGTCGTCAAGGTCATCGATTTCCTTCTTTTTGAAGCTGGGTAGTATCCAAGGCCCTGCAGTAATCAAACCACCGATCAGGGAAAGTCCTTCGCCCGACGGAAACGCATAGTCATAGCCATGGGTGATTATTGGTACCGATCGTCCCGCAGCTCCCACAAAGTGGTCGACGGTCCCTCTCAACGTACGATACTGGTTTCGCATCCGGTCGAGCGTCCTGTTCAGCGCAGTCCTGTTGACCAGCTGGATTCCCTCCCTGGTTCCGCCACCTGGGTGAAGGTATCGTTTCAACTCGGAGCCCACGATGTCATTCCCGCCGCCACTGAACAGAACGACGTCATACTGCTCTCGACCGAGCCAGTCCGGATTTGTACCCAATCCCCAGTCCCGATTGCGCGCGCTAACCATCTCCTCCAGTTCGGCCCCCGGATTGGCGACCGTGACGATGTTCACGGTGGCATAGTCGTTCAGCTTGCCGATCAGCGACTTACTGCTCCACATCAGGTGGCCATGGGTAAACCATGAATCACCTTCAGCGAGCACTCTCACCGCGTTCGGTTTCGAACGTCTCTGAATGCGCACAAACCGTTCGATGCGGCGTTGATAGTGACTAGATAATGTGGGCATCGCGGTCTCCTCGGCGTTGTCTTCGGGTTGGTGCGGCTCAGGGATCAGCCTTCCTTGAGGAACACAAGCACGAGAAAGTGCTCGACGGTGAAGGTCGATCGCAGTTCATATCCGGTTTGCGCACCAGCGTCCACGATACTCTGGACATCCTGCTCCAGGTCGCTTGTCTCGCTCATGTCAATCTTCTTCAGCTCAACGTCTGCCATGACTCATCACCTCGGCAATGTTCAGCGATACGTGGCGCCCTTGCAGACCAGGCATCGCATGATGTGAAAAGCAAAGCTGGTTCAGTGCAAGCCGCCTAGTTGTCGCTGAAGTCGTCATCCAGGTTCTCGATAGCTTTCACCGCGGCCGCTGTCTTCGCATCCACGCTCCCATCCTTGTCTCGGATGAACAGCGCGGTGGCTCCGCCTTGCTCGACCGCCTTGTCTCCAATGGCCAAGCGTTGGTAAATGGTTGAATTGGCAGTGCCGCCGTAGTAAAGCTCCATAAGAACGTTAGGTGAGTCTGCAGCGCCGTCTCCATGGTGGGGTTGGCCAGGCCCCGAGCTGCGGTTGGTGGGCACGAAGGCGTACTCCGCTCGTTTGTACCCCAATACCGTGTCGACACCCGTGCCTTGAGCGTTTTGTCCCACGGACAGTCCGAGGGTGGTTCCGGTAACCGTAACGACGGAAAAGCCGCTGGTACTCGTGCACGCAGACACGGTTAGCGCGAGCGCCGCGACGCCCAGAATCTTCATGCTCATTTGCTTTCCTCCCCTGTTGCATTCTGGATATGCACTTGAAAACGTAGCCCCGATTCCGGTGTCTTGCTGACCTCGACCAGTTGAGCCGGGACGGGATGCGAGAAATAGGTCGCCAAGATCGTTGAATAGCCAATACTTGCGTTGAAACCGGGTGCATCCGTTGCCATCAGACCAAACGCGCTGGCAGAAACGACACTGGTGCCGCCTGTAGGTTTTGCCGGAACTTCGAAAACGCAGATGCCTGCACACAAGTAACGCCAGGAATGCTCATCTTTCTCCAGAGGGATGGCAGTACACGCGGCTAACTGGGCAAAGAGCACCGGAAGCGATAACTGCCGCCAGCGAACGAGTCGACGAACCTTATTCGGGCTGTTCAGATTCGGAGCACAGCGCGATTTCGGACCCGTAGTATGGCCGTGAAGTAAAGCACTGGAGTTGGTTGGCATTGGCATCACAGAATCCGGATAAGCCATCAATCGCAGCCCATCTCTGGTGCGCGAAGTGCTGGTTGGCCTGACGCATCCTGTGTGCTTCGCCCATTGCGGGCGGCTAGGATCCTGCTAGCGCGAAAGTACTTTGGTCCTCGCTGGCGTACAGCTTCCCTCGTCTTAGTAGTGCGCGAAGGGAGCGAAATCTCTCACCTGCGGAGAAAAATATTCTTCGTCGTTACCTGGATAAGCGCATAGGGCGGTTCGCTCATTCCATCGGCCGCTGCAAAACCAAACACGCCCAGGATTGCTGGCCCAGGTGGCCGGTTTCTCGCTGCATGCTGCGACCGTGAGTGAAGCCCATCAGCGATCAAAGCTGGAGCGTCTGTGCCGTTACATCACCCGTCCGCCGATCGCCACCAAACGCCTGTCAGTGGATCGTCGAGGCCGGGTCGTCTATGGTCTGGATGGGTGGCTGGATGGGGTCGGGCCAAGAAAATGCGTCATAACTAACTGAGTTAATGCAGTATTCCATTATTGTGGGGTTGGGTTTGTGCTCTTAGGTGGCAAGTTCTTTTGAGCAAAACCGTGCTTTAAAGGAATCCGGAACCGCTACGCCCTCTGTCGATTTGGGTTGACGCTCGAGCGCTCTGGATCTGAGCGCTTCCAAAATCCACCTCCGGTGGTGGCGCCTGAGCGTTTCTGCTGTAGCGAAACCGGTCAGAAGGCATAAAGCTCCAACATCGATGATTCGGTAGCGCGTTGGCGGCGTCTGAATTTCCAGATATCCGCCGTTGTTCCACGGTCCGGGTGCCGGACCACGCCGGCCCGAACCATCGACACCGCGGTGGCGAAATAGCGGCCTTCCCGGAAATCACCCTGGCGCTCCGTGTGCTGGTTGGACTTCTGAGGGACCTGCCCGGCACCGCCTGGGTTCTAATTTCGCTTGGCTCTGGGCATGCAAGTCTTAAAAGCATGATTCTGATGCCCAAATGGCTGTTCTAAGGGACGATTATCCTGTTGATGTTTGTAAGAATCTTTTTATTTCAGGCTATTACACGCCCATGGGCTGGCCCGACCCCAATTAACCCACTTAACTAAACACCTCAGTGGGAAAGGGAGCCTATCAGGCGGCTTCGTTTCGAGGCTCCACCGTTTGCGCGATACGCTCCCCCGATTCAATTTCGGCCACCCTCAGATCATGGTTATTCTGGAGGCTCAGCCAGAATTCGGCGGTGGTTCCCAGGTAGCGGGACAGACGCAGCGCCGTATCGGCGGTTATGCTGCGCTGACGGTTCAGTATCGCAGTGATACGGTTTGCCGGGACATCCAGTGCCAGGGCCAGGGATCGGGCGGACATTCCCAGTGTCTCCAGCTCTTCGCGCAGGATTTCGCCGGGATGGACCGGCTGCATGCGATTCGTCATGGTCATCCTGTCTACCTCCACTAATGGTAATCCACGATCTGAACATCGTGAGGTCCGTCGGCTTCCGATCGAAAGCAGATTCGCCACTGGCGGTTAATGCGAATGCTGCATTGGCCTGCCCTGTCCCCGGACAAGTATTCGAAACGATTACTTCTCAGCTTCGCCAGATCGTCCAGACTCGCGGCGGCATGAAGCACCGCGAGTCGTCTCGCTGCCTGGCGTGCGAATCCCTCGAAGGCTTTCACGCGGTGCCCCGCGAAAAATCGCTCGGTCCGCCGGTCGCGAAATGTCCGGATCATCGACCGCCGGCCACTGATACATAGTACGTATAACGTATCATCGGCAGCCTCATTTCGCCAGCTTCGACACTGATCAGGCGCCGTACTGCGGTTGCGAATGCGCCGCGGCGCTTCGGTACGAGATTGCCTCCGCCAGGTGCGGCACGTCGATGTGCTCGGCTTTATCCAAATCCGCCAGCGTGCGGGCGACCTTGAGGATGCGGTGGCAGGCGCGGGGCGAGAGGGTTTGCTTTTCGGCTGCGGCCGCCAGCAGGTTTTTCGAGTCCGGTTGCAACTGGCAGTGGCGCTTCAGGTCGTCGAAGTCGAGGCGGGCGTTGAGCCGTCCCGCGCGTTCCTGCTGCAGCGCCCGCGCTGCGATCACCCGTTCACGCACCGGTGCGCTGGGTTCCGGTGTCGCGCTTTCGCATTCCGCCAGAAAGGCCTCCGGGCGCGGCACCTCCACCTGCAGGTCGATGCGGTCCAGCAGCGGTCCGGAGATGCGCGCCCGGTAACGGTCGATCTGCTCGCCGGTGCAGTGGCAGCGTCCGCTGGCGTCGCCGGCGTGGCCGCAGGGGCAGGGATTCATGGCGGCGACGAGTTGGAACGAGGCCGGAAAGACTTCGCGGGCGTTGGCGCGGCTGATCGCGATTTTGCCGGACTCCATCGGTTCGCGCAGCACCTCCAGCACGTGCCGGCTGAATTCCGGCAGTTCGTCGAGAAACAGCACGCCGTGATGTGCCAGGGAAATTTCACCGGGGCGGGGCCGGGTGCCGCCGCCGACCAGGGCGGCGGCGCTGGCCGTATGGTGGGGCGCGCGGAACGGCCGCATCCGCCAGTGCCGGAGGTCGACTCCGCCCAGGCTCAGTGACGAGACGGCGGCGACTTCCAGAGCCTCGGCATCGTCCATGATCGGCAGGATGCCCGGCAGGCGCGAGGCCAGCAGGGTCTTGCCGGTGCCGGGACTGCCCGTGAAGAGGAGATTGTGGCCGCCGGCGGCGGCGACTTCGAGAGCGCGCCGCGCCCGCGGCTGACCGACCACGTCGGACAGGTCGGCGTGCGGGTAGTCGTTAACCGGCTCCACCCGCCGCACCGGTTCGAGATCACCCTTGCCGTGCAGCCAGGCGGCCACGTCGGACAGGCAGGCCGCGCCATGTGCCCGGGTGCCTTCGGCCAGCGCCGCCTCGGCGCTGTTGCCTTCTGGAATGATCAGTACGCGCCCGTCACATCCTGCCCGCATTGCGGCGGGCAGCACGCCGCGCACCGGCTTGACCGCGCCACTCAGGGAAAGCTCGCCGATGAATTCCACCCCGTCCATGCGCTCGGCCGGTACCTGGCCACTCGCGGCCAGGATGCCGAGCGCGATCGGCAGGTCGAAACGGCTGCCTTCCTTGGGCAGATCGGCGGGCGCCAGCGAGACGGTGACTTTCCACTGGGTGAATTCGAACCCCGAATTCAGGATGGCCGCCTTGACCCGGTCGCGCGACTCGCGCACCGCCGTCGCGGGCAGGCCGACCAGCGTGACCGATGGCAAGCCGTGCCCGATGTGGACTTCGACCACCACTTCCGGCGCGTCGACACCACGGCTGCCGCGCGAATATACCTGGGCGAGATTCATCGGGCCTCCTCGATTCCGCGCTGGCGGCGGGAGGTATCAGTGTGCCGTGGCGTAGGCTGTCCGGCCGTCGGAGGATGGCTTCATGGGGTGTAGGAAAAACGCCCGATCCGGGCGCGGGAGCTGGGAGTTGGCCGATCGCAGCAGCCGTCGGGCGCGGCTCCGCCAACGCAAGAGGGTGCAATTTCGAGATGTCGCTCGGCCCGCCGCGCTAGGCGGCTCAGCCGCGCTCGAGATCGGCGATCTGCTGCTGCAGCGTTTCGAGTTTCTCGCGGGTGCGGGCCAGTACCGCCTTCTGCGCGTCGAACTCCTCGCGCGTGACCAGGTTCATGCGCTCGAAAGCGCGCGCCAGCACAAGCCGGAACTGTTCTTCGGCTTCGGTTCGGATCTGCGTGAAGCCGGGCGGCAGGGCTTCGCTGAGCTTGCGGCTGAGGTCGTCGACCAGTCGCATGTCGATCATCATTACGTTCCTCGGGGGTGAATCCGGTTGCGGCGCCATTATGCGCACATTAAAGTCGTGCGTTCCAGAGTCAGCCGCGTGGCCCGGGACAGGGCCCGGGATGCGGCGCCAATCGGGCGAACCCCGGCGACAGCAAACCGACAGGATATCCACGCATGAAAATGATCATCGCCATCATCAAACCGTTCAAACTCGACGACGTTCGGGATGCCATCGCCGAGACGGGCCTCAAAGGCATGACGGTGACCGAGGTGCGCGGGTTCGGTCGCCAGAAAGGCCATACCGAGTTGTACCGGGGCGCGGAGTACGTGGTCGACTTTCTGCCCAAACTCAAACTCGAGGTCGCCGTGCCGGATGACCGGGCCGATGCCGTGGTCGAGGCCATTGCCGATGCCGCAGCTTCCGGCCGCATCGGCGACGGCAAGATCTTCGTGCAGCCGCTGGAGCGCGCGGTGCGTATTCGCACCGGCGAAGAGGGCGACGAGGCCCTGTAATCGGCATCGTCGGCAGGCGTCGGCCCTCCTGCGTTCTGCCGGGGCGGGGCGGGGTGGGTGGTGAAATCCGCCAATGCCTGCGCGCCAGGCCCAACTGAAAGCGTCCGGCGGACAGGAAAACGTGTCCGGCCGAATGCCAATTGGCGGATTCACCAGAAACCAAATCGGGGTTTTGCGCGTCTATGTAACGTAACGCCGCCGATTGCACGTGGCCCCGGGCCGGATTCGCACGAAGGTCACCGGCTCAATCCATTTTGGCACGGGATGTGGATAGAGTAAGCCGACCCCCAGACGGGGCGGTATTTCTGGAGCAGCATGAGACAGCAACACTCATTTCTGTCGGCGACCCTGGCCGAGTTGACGCGGCGTCGGGTGCTGCGCACGCTGGGTGGCTATGCAGTCGCGGTCTTCGTGTTGCTCCAGTTGATGGATGCCGCGGTCGAGCCGTTGCGATTGCCCGACTGGCTGCCGACCCTGGTGGTGATCCTTCTGATTCTGGGCTTCCCGGTCGTATTCCTGCTCGCCTGGCACTTCGATTTGACCAGCGGCGGCATTCGCCGGGCGACCCGGGCCGGAATACTCAGCCGCCGCCAGTCCGGCCTGCTGTTCGGCTCCATGCTGCTACTGACCGCGGGTCTGGGATACGTGTTCTACGTGTATTACTCAGGCGTTTTCGCCGAGCCGCTGCTGCCGGCTGGGGCGGAAGCGGCCGCGGTGCGCAGTTTCTCCGCGCCGCAGAACTCGATCGCCGTGCTGCCGTTCGCCGATCTCTCGGCCGCAGGCGACCAGGCCTATGTTTCCGATGGCGTGGCCGAGGAAATTCTCAACCTGCTGGCCCAGGTGGAGGGTCTGCACGTGGCCGCCCGCACCTCGTCGTTCGCGTTTCGCGACCGGCAGACCGATATCCGTGAAATCGGCCGCGCCCTGAATGTGCGCACCGTGCTGGAGGGCAGCGTGCGCACCGCGGGCAACCGGATTCGCCTGACCGCGCAGTTGATCAACGTCGAGGACGGCTACCACATCTGGTCGCATTCCTACGACCGTGAGCTCGACGACCTGTTCGCCATCCAGGATGAAGTGGCCAGCAGCATCGCCAAGTCCCTGGTCGACTCCTTCGCGGGTCTCGAACGCCGCTCCGCGGGCAAAACCGACAGCCTGGCCGCGGCCAACGCCTACCGCACCGGCCGCCTGCACTGGTGGCGGCGAACGCCGGCCGAACTCGAGCGCGCCATCGGCTATTTCGCCGAAGCCCTGGAGCAGGACGCCGGCTTCGCGCCGGCCTATGCCGCCATGGCGGATACCTGGCTGCTGCTGTCGCTGTACGGCAACCTGAACCCGGTGCGCGCGATCGAAAAGTCCATGCCGATGATCGAAAAGGCACTGGCCATCGATCCGGCATCGGCGGAAGCCTACGCGGCACTGGGACTGGCACGTCAGCAGATCGGGCAAAACGATTCCGCCGAGTCGGCGCTGCGGCGCGCCATCGAAATCAACGAGGACTACATTCCCGCGCACCTGTGGCTGTCGAACACGCTGGGGGACCAGGGACGCCTGCCGGAGCAGCGACGGGTGCTGGAACAGGCCCTGGCCATCGATCCCCTGAACGAGGTGATGGCCGTCAACCTCGCGCACAATCTGCGGACCCGGGGCGATGTGGAAGCCGGGCGTACTCTGCTCGAAAACCTGGTCGAAGTCCGGCCGGACTCCACCATGCTGTTGCGTTCGCTGGCCCAGCACGAGTTTTACAGCGGCGCCCTGTTCGAAGGCTGGCAACTGGCGCGCCGCGCGCTGGTGCTGGAACCCGCCGATCCCACCCAGGTCGCCACCATGGCCAAACTGTGGCTCACTTTGGGCGAGGTCGACCAGGCCGATGCGCTGCTGACCGAGGCTCTCGAGAGCAACAGTCAGAACTACGGTCTGCTGGACACGCGCTGGCTGACCCTGGTGGTGGCCGGGCGGCTGGAAGATGCCGAACGGCTGGTGCGCGAGGCCATGCAGCGCGCGGGTGATGATCTGCCAACCGGCTTGCAACGCGTGTTCAACCTGCGTTTCGGCATGCTGGCGCTGGCGCGCGGTGACGACCTCGAAGCCAGGCGTCGCCTCGCTGCCGCGGTGGACACGGAGGATGAAGTCGCGCACGAGGGCGATACCGTGCTGGCGCTGACCCTGCTGGCCATGATCGCGCAACGCAACGGTGATGCCGCCGCGGCCGCTGCCTGGCTCGCTGAAGTGGAGCGCAAGCTGAGCCGGGCCCGCATCAACGGCGTCGATGATGCGGATTTACACTACAGCCAGGCGGCGTTGCTGGCCTTGCGCGACGATCCGGATGCGGCCCTGCGGGAGCTCACTGCCGCCTACGATCGTGGATTCCGCGAACTCTGGCTGCTGGAAATGGACTGGCGCCTCGAGCCCCTGCGCCAGACGCCGGAATTTCTGGCGCTGGAAGCCCGCATGGGTGAAGATATCCAAGCATGTCTCACGATGATCAGCGAAACGAGCCTGGCGATGCGTTGAATCCGGCGACTCGATCCGAACGGTCGCGGAAGTCCGCAGCCGAACGGAACACCGGGCCGGTCGAAACCCTCGCCGAACAGTTCCGGCGCAATTCAGTGGCCCTGATCAGCCTGCTGATCGCCGTCACCGCACTCGCCTACAACACCTGGCGCAACGAAACCAGCGAGGAACAGCGCAATATCCGGCACGCGGCCTTCCGCGTGCTCGAGGCGCTGGGTACCCTGCAGCAGGTGGTCGATGCCCGCTTCTATTTCCGAGATTCCCTGGCGGCGGATCGGTTAACCCGCGCGGAACTGCACCTGTCGGGTTACGGCAACGCCGCGCTCAGCAGGGACCTGATGAGCCTGATGCCCGAACCGGCGGCATCGGCGGGTACGCGGCTGCACACGGACTGGCTGGCCCATTTCGAATCCGTGGACGATGTCGGCGCGGGCGGAAAACACACCCCCGAAGCCGTGACCGCGGAGGCCGAACTGCGTGAATCCCTGGACCATGCGCGGTCAGCCGTGCTGCAGGTGATAGGAACCCTGGAGTAGCGGGGTTTGACCTTTGGCTTCCGCGCCAGGTGTCGGTGGCGGGTCCGGCTTGGGATCCGCGGCCTAGAGGTCCTCGAATCCGTCGGCGAAGATGAACCCGGAGACGAACGCGACGAAGGCCGCGTCGAGGTCGCCGGGGTTCCAGGCGGCATGCTGGTCCGAACCGTCGTACGCCATAGCCCAGGTTCCGCCGGGCGCATCGAGTTGCAGCAGGTCCTCGTCGCTGAATACCATGCCGCCGACCTCGCCGGCGATATCGAACGAAACGTAGATGCTGCCGCTGTCGGGCGCGAAATGCAGCGCGTCCAGATTCGCGGCTTCCGGCACGAGATCAAGGGAACCGTCGAAGAACATCAGGTAGCTGGCCCCGTCGACGAGGACGACGTCTTCGTCCATGACCGTCAAGCCCGGCAGCGCCACGGCAATGTCGAACGAGAGCAACAGCTTGCCGGCGCCATCGACACTGAGGGCGTCGAGCCGTGCGCCAGACGGCACACCGGCGGCCGAACCGTCCCATTCCAGGCTGTAGGCGTTGCCGTCATAACGCACGACATCCGACGGGCTCGCCCGGACGGCGCCCGGCAGTTCGACGGTGGTATCGAATCCCAGCAGGCGGTCGCCGTTGCCCAGAACGTGGTAGAGCGTGAGGTCCGCCGCGGCGGGAATGGTGCCAATGTCCTGCAGCGTTACGTTGCCCGCCAGGTTGTCCCGCGCGGGGTCGTGATCGGCCGTCGTGACCGAGGCCAGCGCGAGGGTGATGTCCGCGGAGACCTGCACGGATTCGACCTGGGCCGACACCGGGCCGGCGGCAAGCGCCGCGCACGCAGCCACGGTCATGTACGTATATCCCGTTCTCATTACCTTGCTCCCGAAAGTCAGGTTTCTTTTCATGGGCAGGTGGTGTCTTCGCCGCAGACGTTGGTGCCCTTGATGCGGAAGCCGTTGAGGTCGAGGTGAACCCGCTCGGCCGTGATTTCGATTGCAATGGTGTTCTCGGAGGGGTTGTCCAGGTTGCCGGTCAGTACGTACGCGCCCGGCTGGGACAGCACCAGCGGGAAGCCGCCGCCGGCTCGAGGCTTTGCCGGGGCAGGATCTCACGGCCTGGCGCTGACTCAGTTCGGCTACCTGACGTTTGATTTATGCTTGCCTGGGGGCTGGAAAAATGTCCCGAAAAGCTTACGTGAACGGTGCCTGGAATTTAGTATTGCTGGCGGCATGAGCGTTCAGCAGGTGGATGTGTGAGACTTCAAGGTCGGATTGACTCGCAGGACAGCCAATTTTCATGAGTATTTTTGAACACGTCTCGGTTTTCATATCAGTGATCCTCGGTCTGGCCGTCGTGCATTTACTGGGTGGTTTGTCCTTAATCCTCGATCGGCGCGTTTCGACACGCGTGTACTGGGTGCACATGCTTTGGACGGTCAACATGCTCTTCTTCACCTCCCTGGTGTGGGTGGGCAATTTCGCCTTGTCGGAGGTGTCCACATTCAGCCTGTGGCATTTTTTCAACTTGATTCTGTACTCGATGTTCATCTACCTGATGAGTGGATTGCTTTACCCCGTGCGAGGCGGTGAAGTAACCAATTTTCACCAGCATTTTGAAGACAACCGGGTTCGTTTCTATGCCGTTGGCCTGGGTCTGGTCATCACCGATGCCCTGGACGGGCTGCTCGAACAACAGGCCCTGGGCAGTGAGCTAAACGTGGGCCAGTTTTTTACCCTGACGGTGTACATGATCCTGTTCGCGATTGGCACGAGATACAAGAGCAGGCGGTTTGATGGATTTACAGCCATCGTGTTTTTCGCGGGTTTGCTGGGTTTTCTGCAAAGCCTGGTGATGATCGGGCTGGTGGATGCCTGAATGGCTGCAGAATCCGGGTACGAGCACAGGGCAAAAACGGTTCATGACGCCAATGACCATTCCCGTTTTCTGCAAACCCTGGAGTAGCCGGGCCTGTCACCGGGCGTACGTCTCAACCCTCTCCGTCGGCTCTGGTGACCGGGTATCCGGCGTCCCGCAGCGCCGCGGCCGCATCATCCCGCGCCTCTGAGCGCACCAGCACATAGTCGGTTTCCCAGCAGGACAAGGCGAAAATGCTGATGCCGGCCCGGGCCAGCACCTCGCTGATCCCGGCCAGGATGCCGGTGAGCGCGAAATCCAGCGGGCCATCGACCACCATCGCCGTCCAGCCGCGGGTGGATTCGCTCGCGTGCACCGCAACCGCTTCGTCACACACCAGCGTGGTCGTCTCCGGGGTGCGGAAACAGGCACAGATTCCGTCAATCGTGCGCGGGTCCGGCACGGGGTCGGCGGCGTCGAAACGGTGCACCGCGAATGCCCCGTCGAGGAAGGTGATTCCCACCCGGGGAAAGTCCTGATCCATGTCTTCGGTTCCTCCGTCCTGTATTTCGCGCTTCAGACGCCGGCAAAGCGCTCCGCCGGTCCGATCCAGCGATCGACCAGCTTGCGCGCCCGGCCGCGATCGGTCTCCAGCATGTGGGCCGCGGCCGGGGGAATGCGTTCGAGCAGATCCTGGTCACGGGCGAGGTCCGCCACCCGGAACTGCAGCTGACCGGTCTGGCGCGTGCCCAGAACTTCTCCGGGACCGCGCAGTTCGAGATCCTTCTCCGCGATGCGGAATCCGTCTGTGGTCTGGCGCAGGATGTTGAGCCGCTCGCGCGCCAACTGTCCGGCGGACGGATCGAACAGCAGCACGCAGGAGGCCTGCTGGCTGCCGCGTCCAACCCGGCCCCGCAACTGGTGCAGTTGCGCCAGTCCCAGCCGCTCGGCGTTTTCGATGATCATCAACGACGCGTTCGGCACGTCCACGCCCACCTCGATCACCGTGGTCGCGACCAGCAATTCGATGTCGCCCCCGGCGAAATCCTGCATGACCTGCTGCTTCTCCGCCGGCTTCAGGCGGCCGTGCACCAGGCCGATCCGCACGCCGTCGAGAGACTCCCGCAGCGCGCCGGCCACTTCCTCGGCGGCCTGGGCCTGGATGGCGTCGGATTCCTCGATCAGGGTGCATACCCAGTAAGCCTGCCGGCCCTCGCCGCAGGCGGCGGCAACGCGCTCGACCACTTCGCCACGGCGCTCGGTCGAGATGGCTACCGTGGTGACCGGCTTGCGGCCAGGCGGCAATTCGTCGATCACCGAGGTTTCCAGTCCCGCGTAGGCGGTCATGGCCAGGGTGCGGGGAATCGGTGTGGCGGTCATGATCAACTGGTGCGCCTGCTCGTCGGAGGCCGAGGCCTTGTCCAGCAGCGCGAGCCGCTGGTGCACGCCGAAGCGGTGCTGCTCGTCGACCACCGCCAGGCCCAGCTTGCGGAACTGCACCCCTTCCTGCATCAGCGCATGGGTGCCGATGACGACCGGATCGCCGCCGGCAATGCGCTCGAGCACGGCCTGCCGCGCCTTGCCCTTCACCTTGCCGCTCAGCCAGACCGGCTCGATGCCCAGCGGCTCCAGCCAGACCTGGAAGCTGCGCAGGTGCTGTTCGGCGAGCAGTTCGGTTGGCGCCATGATGGCCGCCTGCCAGCCATTGCCTACCGCGCGCAGCACAGCCATGGCGGCGACCACGGTCTTGCCCGAGCCAACGTCGCCCTGCAGCAGGCGCTGCATGGGATGACCGCGCCCGAGGTCGGAGTGAATTTCGCCCACCACCCGTTGCTGGGCGCCGGTGAGCGTGAAAGGCAGCGCGGCGAGGAACTGGCCTTCCAGGTCAGCCGCGTGGTCGAGCACCGGCGCGCTTTGACGTCGCTGGCGCTGGTGCAGCCACTGCATGCTGAGGTTGTGGGCCAGCAGTTCCTCAACGGCCAGACGTTGCTGGGCGGGGTGCCGGCGTTCGACCAGGGCCTCGACGTCCGCATTGGCGGGTGGGCGATGGATATAGCGCACGGCTTCGGTCAGGGAGGGTAGCTTGAGATTGCGCAACAATTCGGACGGGACCAGTTCCTCCAGCCCGATTTCGCCGGCCTGCAGTCGCGCCAGTGCCTGGTCGGTCAGCTTGATCCAGGTCGCCTGTGCCAATCCCTCGGTGGACGGATAAACCGGGGTGAGACGGTCGGGCACCGGCTCGTCGCGGCCTTCCACGATGCGCTGGTAACTCGGGTGGATCATTTCCAGGCCACGGTATCCGGCACGCACCTCGCCGAAACAGCGCACGGCCGATCCGGTTGAGAACTGTTGCCGCTGGGCATTGCGGAAATGAAAGAACCGCAGGGTGATCCGGCCGGTTCCGTCCGCGATAACGACCACCAGCATCGGGCGCCGCCCGCGCACGATGGCGCTGTGTTCCACCTCGCCCTGGATCAATACCTGGGCGCCCGGGTACAGGCCGCCGATGGGACGCAGGCGGGTACGGTCCTCGTAGCGGAAAGGCAGGTGGAACAAAAGGTCGGAGACGCTGCTGATCCCCCGCTGGTTCAGGGTTTCGAGCAGGCGCGGGCCGACCCCACGAAGTCCCTGGAGATCCTGGGGGTTGGCGGCCGGCATGTCAGCGGCGCCGGATCTCCGGGCCGCCACGGAACGGATCAGAGGCCGAGAACGCCATCCATTTCCACCTGGGCGCCGCGGGGCAGAGCGGCCACGCCGACAGCGGCCCGTGCCGGATAAGGCTCGTTGAAATACTCGGCCATGATTTCGTTCACGTGGCCGAAGTGATTCATGTCCGTCAGGTACACCTGCAGCTTCACGATGCGGTCGAGATCACCGCCGGCGGCGGTGCAGACGGCGCTGAGGTTGCGCAGCACCTGGTGGATCTGCGCCCGGATGTCGTCGCCGACCATCTCGCCGGATTCCGGATCCAGTGGAATCTGGCCCGACAGGTAGACCGTCTGTCCGTGGCGGGTCGCCTGGGAATAGGCGCCGATCGCGGCCGGTGCGCCGCTGGTGCTGATGATGTCCTTGGTCATGCGAGACTCCTGTGGATTCAGATGCGCGAGACGCGAATGACCTGGCTGTTGCGCCGCAGCCGGCGCAGTACGCGCGCCATGTGATCGCGATTCTCGACGCTGAGGTTGAATTGCATGGTAGCGGTTTCGGGATTGGATTCGATCATCACCACTTTCTCGATATTGCTTCCGGCTTCCGCGATGCTGGTGGAGATATTGGCCAGCACACCGGGTGCGTTATTGGTGAGAATTTTGACCGAAACCGGGAATTTGCCTTCGGTGATCGGCGCCCAGGTGACGTCGATGCAGCGGTCGGGGTGTTTGCGGAACTCGCGCACGTTGGCGCAATTGGCCCGGTGTACGACCAGTCCCTTGTCCGCCGACACATAAGCCATGATGCGGTCGCCCGGCACCGGCAGGCAGCAGGCGCCGAAGCTGAGCGCGCTGCCCTCGGATCCGGCGATGGCCAGGGCTTCCTCGGGCTCCACCCGGGCACCGACGACACTTGCGTCGGGGGCCAGCTTGGAGGCGACGATATTGGCCAGGGTGGTTCCCTGGGCCAGGTCGCGGAACACGTCTTCCTGTTCGGCGAGGTGGTTCTCCTTCAGGAACTGGTCCCAACGCTCGGCCGGCAAGGCCTCGAGGGAACTGCCGCGTGCGTTGAGGGCCTTCTCCAGCAGGCGAAGCCCCAGGGCCACCGTATCCTCGTCCTGCAGGCTTTTCAGGTAGGCGCGAATAGAGGTGCGCGCCCGCGCCGTTACGACGAATTCCAGCCATTCCGGCCGCGGGTGCGCGTCGGGATGGGTAATGATCCGCACGGTTTGTCCCGTGACCAGCCGGGTCGACAGGGGGACATCCTCATTGTCGACGAGCGCGGTGTCGGTGTGATTGCCGACGTCGGTGTGGATGGCGTAGGCGAAATCCAGTGCGGTGGCGTTGCGCCGCAGATCGATGATTTTGCCCTTGGGCGTGAACACGAAAATCTCGTCGGGGAAGAGGTCCGACTTGGCGCTGTCCAGGAACTCCAGCGAATCACCCGCGTGACGCTGGACGTCGACGAGCTGCATCAGCCACTCACGGGCGCGCACCTGGGCGGAGCCGTCGCTGCCGGGCTGGTGAGTCTTGTACTGCCAGTGCGCAGCCGCGCCCTTCAGCGCCATGATGTCCATCTCCTCGGTGCGGATCTGGATCTCGATCGGCAGGCCGTAGGGGCTGTTCAGAATGGTGTGCAGCGACTGGTAGCCGTTGGCCTTGGGCAGAGCGATGTAGTCCTTGAACCGGCCCGGCTTCGGTGGGTAGAGATTGTGGACCACGCCGAGCGCGACGTAACAGTGGGATTCGGTATGGGTGATGATGCGGAAGGCATAGAAATCGGTGACCTCGGAGAACGACAGGTCCTTGGTGAGCATTTTCTTGTAGATGCTGTAAGGCGTTTTCTGGCGCCCGCCGATCCGGCAGGGCACGCCGGCATCGTTCATCCGTACTCTCAGCGCATCCTTGATGTTTTCGACGATTTCCTGGCGATGCCCCGTCATGGTATCGAGATGTTCCTCGATGGTGCGGTAACGCCAGGGGTACAGGTTCTCGAAGCCCAGGTCCTCGAGTTCCAGTTTCATGTTGTTCATGCCCAGTCGGTCGGCGATGGGCGCGTAGATGTCCAGGGTTTCACGCGCGATTCGGCGGCGCGAATCCCGCGCCAGTCCGCCGAGCGTGCGCATGTTGTGCAGGCGATCGGCCAGCTTGATGAAAATCACGCGCAGATCGCGCGACATGGCCAGCATGAGCTTGCGGAAACTCTCCGCGTCCGCCTCGCTGCGGGTGCGGAATTTCATCTTGTCGAGCTTGGTCACGCCATCCACCAATTCGGCGATGGCGGGTCCGAATCCGTTGACCAGTTCGTCCTTGGAAAGCGGTGTGTCTTCCAGGGTGTCGTGCAGGATCGCGGCCGTGATGCTCTCGTGATCCATGCGCATGCTGGCCAGGATCTGGGCGACCGCGACCGGATGCAGAATGTAGGGCTCCCCGCTCATGCGGGTCTGACCCTCGTGGGCGCGCGCGCCCACGTCGAACGCGCGCAGAACGACGGCGACCTTTTCGGGATCGAGATAGGTGTTGAGCAGGTCCCGGAGCTTTAGGACGGGTTCAGGATAGCCGTTGGCAACCTGCATGGTCCGGGACTTGGGGAATGCCGCGCGCGCTCAGAAGGAAAAATCTTCCTCTTCGGGCGGGCTGTCAAAGGCTTCGGCTGCTTCGATTTCGGCCTGGATGATGTCCACCCGCTCCGCGTCGATGTGTCCTTCGGCGATCTCGCGCAGCGCGATCACGGTCGGTTTGTCGTTCTCTTCATCGATGAGGGGTTCGGCCCCGTGACCGATCTGGCGGGCGCGCTTGGTGGCGGTCAACACCAGTTCGAAGCGATTCGGAACGACTTCGAGGCAGTCTTCAACGGTAATTCGTGCCATGTGAATAATCCTGTAAAAACGCGATAATTTTTCGGGCTGAACCTGCCATTTTATTCATTTTCGAGCAACTCCGCCAGAAGCGGGGCAATTCTTTCCGCCTGGTCGGTTCGCACGGGCCGGCGTTCGCGGATAATGGCGTGCAGGTCGGCGAGGGCCGCTTGAAAATCGTCGTTGATCACGACGAAGTCGAATTCTTCCCAATGTTCGATTTCCGAGCGCGCCTTGGCCATGCGGCGTTCGATCACTTCGCGGCTGTCCTGGCCGCGGGATTCGAGACGGCGCCGCAGTTCCGCCAGCGAGGGTGGCAGGATGAATACGCTGCAGCAGGCGGCGAATGTCGTGCGGATCTGTTGCGCGCCCTGCCAGTCGATGTCCAGCAGCACGTCCCGGCCGGCCAGCAACTCGTGTTCCACGGCGGCCCGGCCGGTGCCGTAATAGTGGCCGTAGACCTCGGCGTATTCCAGAAACGCATCGTCCCGCACCCGCGCCATGAACTGCTCCTTGTCGATGAAGCGGTAGTGCCGGCCGTCGACCTCGCCGGGGCGCGGCGGGCGGGTCGTGAACGACACGGACAGGCTGAGGTTCGGGTCGCGATCCAGCAATGCCGCGATCAGGCTGGTCTTGCCGCCGCCGGACGGAGCGGCGACGACATACAGGGTGGGGGAACGTTCCACGCGGATTACTCGATGTTCTGGACCTGCTCGCGCATCTGCTCGATCAGGACTTTCAGTTCGACGGCGGCCTGGGTGGTGCGGGCATCCACCGATTTGGAGCTCAGGGTGTTGGATTCGCGATTGAATTCCTGCATCAGAAAGTCCAGCCGCCGGCCCACCGGTTTGTCCAGTTCAAGTGCCCGGCGTGCTTCGGAAACGTGTGCGTCGAGACGGTCGAGTTCTTCGGCCACGTCGATTTTCTGCAGCATCAGGGTGACCTCCTGCTCCATGCGGCCGGGCTCCAGCGGCAGCGGCAGGTCGGCGACCCGCTTGAGCAGCTTGTCCTCCAGGGACGCGCGAATTTCAGGCAGCAAACCGCGTACCACCTTGCCTTGCTCCGCCACGCCGTCGAGGCGTTCCCGAATCAGGGCGGCCAGTTTCCGTCCTTCCCGTTCGCGCGCGGCGGACAGGCCGATCAAAGCGTCGGCCAGGGCCTGCATGGCGGCATCGTGCAGCGGCCCGGGGTCGGGCGGTTGCTCGACCACCAGACCCGGCCAGTTGAGCAGCCGGCCGAGATCGGGTTCCTGCTTCAACCCGGCCATGCCCTGCAGGCGGTCATGCAGTTCCAGCAGATGTTCGGCCAGCGGAGCATTGAGGTTCAGTTCGTTGCTGCGAGCCGCGGGGTCGGGCGTGAAACGCAGGTTGGCGTCGATTTTGCCGCGGCTCAGCCGCGAGCCGAGCACCTCGCGCACGTCGGGTTCCAGCACGCGGAACTCCTCCGGCACCCGCAGCGAAATTTCCAGATAACGGTGATTGACCGATCGCAGTTCCCAGGTCAGACGCCCCGCCGGCGCGATTTGCTCCGCGGTGGCGAAGCCGGTCATGCTGTGTGTCATGGGTGAAGGATTCCGTGATGCATAATGATCGGCGTTGACGTTGGCGAACGCCGTAACAGGCCCCATGTTACCGGCACCGGGGCGACATGCAATGGCCGATTCCGGCAATCAGGCCCGGCGCCGAATTGCGAAACGCCGGCAAAACCTCCAATCCCACCTCCACAATGGACGAGAAAGACACCATGCAAAGACCCAGCGGCAGGCAGCCGGACGAGTTGCGCGAAACCACCATCACCCGCCACTACACCCGGCATGCCGAGGGTTCGGTGCTGATCAGTTGCGGTGGCACCCGCGTGCTGTGCAACGCGTCCGTCGAGGATCGTGTTCCGCCGTTTCTGCGCGGTTCGGGTGAGGGCTGGGTGACCGCGGAGTACGGCATGCTGCCGCGCTCCACCGGCAGCCGCATGGCGCGCGAGGCGGCGCGCGGGAAGCAGGGCGGCCGCACCCTGGAAATCCAGCGTTTGATCGGACGGTCCCTGCGGGCCGTGGTCGATCGCTCGGCGCTGGGCGAGCGCACCATCACGGTGGATTGCGACGTCATCCAGGCCGACGGCGGGACCCGCACGGCATCCATCACCGGTGCTTACGTGGCGCTTCGGGACGCTTGCGGCTGGCTGCTGAAGCACGGGCGGATCAAGTCCGACCCGATCCACGGCCAGGTGGCTGCCGTGTCGGTGGGCATTTACGACACGCACCCGGTTCTCGACCTGGACTACGATGAGGATTCGGCGGCCGAGACCGACATGAACGTCGTCATGAACGACGGGCGCGCCTTCATCGAAGTTCAGGGAACCGCCGAGGGCCACGCGTTCCGGCGGGACGAACTCGATGTCCTCCTCGACCTCGCGGATGGCGGGATACAGCGGTTGATGTCGCTGCAACGCGAGGCCCTTGGTGGCTGAAGACGGCCAGACCCTGGTGCTGGCCAGCGGCAACGCCGGCAAGCTGCGTGAACTGGGCGACATGCTCGCCCCGCTGGGTTGGCGGGTGCTCTCGCAGGGCGAATGGAATTTCGGTGAAGCCGTCGAGGATGCACCGACGTTTCTCGAAAACGCTTTGATCAAGGCGCGGCATGCCGCACGCAACACGGGCCTGCCGGCGCTGGCGGACGATTCGGGCCTGGTGGTTGACGCGCTGGACGGAGCACCCGGGATTCATTCAGCCCGTTACGCCGGCGCGCACGGTGACGACGCGGCCAACAACCGGAAACTTCTGGAGGCGCTGGCCGGCGTTCCGGAGGCGGATCGCGGCGCGCGCTTCATCTGTGCCGTGGCGCTGCTGCGGCACGCCGATGATCCGGTGCCCCTGATCGCCGTCGGTGAGTGGCGCGGCCGTATTCTCGAGGCGCCCCGGGGGATCGGCGGGTTCGGGTACGATCCGCTGTTCTGGGTTCCCGGGGAGGGTTGTACTTCTGCGGAACTGCCGCCGGAGCGCAAGAACCAACTCAGCCACCGGGGGCGGGCACTGGCCATGCTGTTCGACCGGCTGCGCAACGGTTCCGGGGATGAACCCGAACTCTGAATTCTCCGCGGAGTTGGCGCTGCCGCCGCTGTCGGTCTATGTGCATTTGCCGTGGTGCGTGCGCAAGTGCCCGTACTGCGACTTCAACTCCCACGAGGCCCGCGGAGACATTCCCGACGACCGGTATGTCGCGGCCCTGCTCGCAGACCTCGAAAACGATCTGCCGCGGGTCTGGGGCCGCCCGGTACACAGCGTATTCTTCGGTGGCGGCACGCCCAGCCTGTTCAGTGCCGCCGCCATCGGCCGGATCATTGACGGGCTGCGGTCACGTCTGAACCTGGTTCCGGGGGCCGAAATCACCCTGGAAGCCAACCCGGGCACCGTGGAGCACGACTGCTTCGAGGCCTACCGGGACGCCGGCATCAATCGCGTATCGCTGGGCGCGCAGAGTTTCGATGACGAGGCGTTACGGCGGATCGGGCGCATTCACGGCGCGAGCGAGATCGACCGCGCGGTCGAGTCCCTGCACCGCGCCGGGCTCGCCAACTTCAACCTGGACCTGATGTTCGGCCTGCCCGGCCAGACCGTGGCGGCCGCGGTCGAAGACGTGGATAGGGCGCTGGCGCACGACCCGGCGCATGTATCGCACTACCAGTTGACCCTGGAGCCGAACACCGCTTTTCACGCGCGCCCCCCGCGGCTGCCGGGTGAGTCGGCCTGTTGGGCCATGCAGGAACAGGCCGCGGATCGCCTGCAGGCCGCCGGATTCGGACAGTATGAAATCTCGGCCTGGGCCCGCTCCGGCGCGGAGTGCCGGCACAATCTCAATTACTGGCGTTACGGGGACTACCTGGGCATCGGCGCCGGCGCCCACGGCAAGGTCACCCTGCCAGCCGAAGGGGTTGTGATGCGCGGGTCCAAGCAGCGTCACCCGCGGGCCTACCTCGAGGCGCTCGACACGGGCCGGTGGCTTGCCGAGACCCGGGCCGTGCCCGCCGCCGAGCGCGTTTTCGAGTTCTTTCTCAACCAGTTACGCCTACGCGACGGGGTGCGTGCCACGGACTTCGGGCCGCGCACCGGTCTGCCCTGGTCGGCGGCCGAGGAGGCGGTGGAAGCGGCCATCGGGAAAGGGTTGCTGGAATGGAGCGGGCAACGGCTGATACCCACCGGGACCGGCTGGCGTTTCGTCAACGAAACCCAGGCGCTGTTTCTGCCCGGGGATCCGGCCTGAAACCCCTTTGTGCGGTTGCAATCCGATGGTCCTGAACGTAAACTGGGCGGTCTTTTGCGGGCGTTAACCGACGGAAATTATCATGAAAAAAGGCATTCACCCGGAGTACCGGGAAGTCGTGTTCCAGGACCTCTCATCGGATTTTGCGATCCTGACGCGTTCCACTGCCGATTCGAAAGACACCATCAAGTGGGAAGACGGTAATGAATACCCGCTGATCAAGGTCGATGTTTCGAGCGCTTCGCACCCGTTCTACACCGGCAAGCACAAGGTGCTGGATTCGGGCGGGCGCGTGGATCGATTCAAGAAACGCTACGGCAAGTAAGCCGGTCTGTTCGCCGCGCCGCGTGCAGCGACTCCAACCGGGGGTCGCACGTCCGGCGGCCGGCACCTGCGTCGATCCGGAGTTCGGGCAACACTGAGTGCGCCCGGTCTCCGATGGTTCGGACACGAGGCCCGCGAGCCGTCAGGTACGCGGGCTTTTTCGTGGCTGTCATTTTCGGGTTCGGGCCCGTTGCGAGTCCGCACCCGCGTGTGGAACGGTGGTCGCTGCGTTGCGCGGGTCCACACCCGTCAAAACGCTGATGCGGTGGCGGGTTGTGAGCCGCGTATGCGATACTGTTCAGCTGTGTTCGCCAACCCGGCCGTGGATTGTGGAAGCGGCTGTTGCGCCTGTTTCGAGGTGCATTTTCCAGGAGATACGAGTGTCTGAAAGAAAAGTTACCGTGACCGACGAGACAGCCGGCAAATCCATCGACCTGCCCGTGATCAGTGGCAGCGAGGGGGAGCCGACCATCGATATCAAGTCCCTTCCCTCGGAGTTGGGGTATTTCACCTACGATCCCGGTTTCACGGCAACCGCGGCCTGCACCAGCGAGATCACCTTCATCGACGGCGGCCAGGGCATTCTGCGCTATCGCGGTTACCCGATTGAACAACTGGCCGAGAAAAGCTCGTTCCTGGAAGTTGCCTACCTGCTGTTGCAGGGGGAGTTGCCCAGCGCCGAAGAGTACAGCGACTTCGAGCGTGACATCACCTACCACACGATGGTGAACGAGCAGCTGAATACGTTTATTTCCGGGTTTCATTACGACGCGCACCCGATGGCCATGATGGCTGGCGTGGTGGGCTCGCTGGCGGCGTTCTACCACGACCGCCTGGACATGGAAGATTCGGCACACCGCATGCTGGCGGCGAAGCGCATGATCGCCAAGATGCCCACCATTGCCGCCGCCTGCTACCGCCACCACATGGGTTGGCCCACCGCCTACCCGCAAAACAACCTGAGTTACTGCGAGCGATTTCTGCACATGATGTTTTCGGTGCCGGCCGAGGAATACAAGGTCAGCCCCTCCGCCGTGCGCGCGCTGGATCTGCTGTTCATCCTGCACGCCGATCACGAGCAGAACGCATCCACGTCGACGGTCAGGCTGGTGGGGTCCACGGGCGCCAATCCCTACGCCTGCGTCGCGGCCGGTATCTCGGCGCTGTGGGGGCCGGCTCATGGCGGCGCCAACGAGGCCGTGTTGAACATGCTGCACGAAATCGGCGATGTGAAGAATGTGCCGCAGTTCATCGAGCGAGCCAAGGACCGCAACGATCCGTTCCGTTTGATGGGATTCGGGCACCGCGTCTACAAGAACTACGATCCGCGCGCGTCGATCATCCGCAAGGCCTGCCACGAGGTGTTGCAGGAACTGGGTGTCGATGACCCGTTGATGGATCTGGCCATGGAACTGGAGCGAATCGCCCTGGAAGACGATTACTTCGTCGAGAAGAAGCTGTATCCCAATGTCGATTTCTACAGCGGCATCATCTACAAGGCGCTCGGATTCCCGGTCAGCATGTTCACCGTCATGTTCGCGATCGCCCGCACCGTGGGCTGGGTCGCGCAGTGGCTGGAGCAATCGGAAACTCCGACCAAGATCGGCCGGCCCCGCCAGGTTTACAACGGCCCCGTGGCCCGCGACTACGTGGCGCTCGACAAACGCTGAAGCACACCGCGCCGAAGCGCGTACGGGGGCTCAGCTTCCGTGCCGCGCTTCGGCAACCGGATTCAACAGACACTCCACCTCGGTCAGGCCGGCACGCCGTTGCGGCTTGCCGTCAATCGGTGAAGGCGGCGCCTGGCGCAGGTCGACCGGTTGGAATACCAGCAGCTCCACCGTTGTACCGTCGACTTCGACCACCAGCACCTGCATGGTCCGGTACCCACTGTCGTGCCAGCGGATGCGACGTTGCTCCTGGACGAAGGAAACGCCAGCCTCGAGAAAGTACAGAACCAGGTTTTCCGGCGCATCGCAGAACACGTGCAGTGATACGCGGGAATGCGGGCCTGCCGTGCCGTCCAGCACCGGCCCGACCAGTCGGGGTGAAAAAACTTCCAGGCGCCGCATCGCCTCGACGGCGGCGCCGCGCAAGCGATCCAGGTTGTCGGCATGCGCACTGCCGCCGTACAACCCCTGGTACATCAGCAGCGCATCCTGTACTTCGAGGTTGCTGGGCAGGGCCAGCCGTTCGCTGACGCCGACGCGCTCGGCCGCTTTCTTCTTCGCCATGTGGTAGTTGGGCTGCCCTTCGGTGGCGATGATGCGCGCGGCTTCCGCGGCGATTTCGCGACGGATCTGGCTGAACCCGCGGTTCTGGCGTGGCGCAAGGGAATCAGAAGATTTCGTACGGGTCTTCCGCTGACGGGGCATCTTCGCGCTCTCCTTCGGCTTCGGCTTCCATGGGGGGAAGCTTACCCACCTCGAATACTTCCATGATTGCGTCCGGGTTATCAAGTCTGGCGAGTAAACCGGTGTCGGGGTCGATGCGCGCCTGGGCGAGGCCGGGGGGCATGACCGGCTGCCTGTCTTCGAGACCCTCCAGTGCGACCTCCATGAACGCCATCCAGATCGGCAATGCCGCCCGTCCTCCCACTTCCCGGCGGCCGAGCGGTTCGAAATTGTCGAAGCCCACCCAAACCGACGTGACCAGGTGGTCGTTGTAGCCGGTGAACCAGGCATCGCGCTGTTCGTTGGTCGTGCCGGTTTTTCCGGCGAGATCGGAGCGGCCGAGTTGCATGGCACGCACGCCCGTGCCGCGCCGTACCACATCCATCATCATCGAACGGATGAGGTAGGCATTCTGTGCGGAAACGGCTCGCGGCGCGGGGCGGGCTTCCGTCTCGGTGTCCGCCAGAACGCCCTGCTCCGGCACGCCGAGGGGGTCCGCGTTTTCTTCTTCGCGAGAGATTTCAAGCGGACGGAATACGGGCTCGCCCGGCTCGGTCGGTTGCTGCGCGGCCAATTCGATTTGGTCTTCGGCACAATCGTCGCACAGCAACGGCGGAATCGTTCGGTAGATGACGTCGCCGTCGGCGTTGCGGATCTCTCGAATGAATTCAGGATCGACCAGGTAGCCGCCGTTCGCGAATGCCGCGTAGCCGCGCGCCAGGGAAAGCGGCGTCAGTGAGGCACTGCCCAGGGCCAGGGTCAGGTCACGGGGCAGCTCCGACGGATCGAATCCGAAGCGGGCGACATGCTCGCGCGTGAACTCGATTCCGGTGTCCCGCAGCAGCCTGATGGACACCAGGTTGCGTGAATTCACCATGGCTTCGCGCATCCGTGTCGGGCCGTAGAATTTTTCGCTGAAATTCTGCGGTTTCCAGGTACGCTCCAGTTCCGGGTCGTCGAACACGATCGGGGCGTCGTTGATCAGGCTGGCAGTGGTAAAACCGCGCTCCAGGGCCGCCGAATAAACGAACGGTTTGAATCCGGACCCGGGTTGGCGCCGACTCTGCACCACCCGGTTGTACTTGCTGCGGCTGAAATCGTAGCCGCCCACCAGAGCCCGGATGTCGCCCGTTTTCGGATCCAGCGAAATCAAAGCCGCCTCGACCTCGGGTATCTGCCCAAGCTGCCAGTTGCCCTCGTCGTCCAGCCGCACCCGGATCACGTCGCCCGGCGAGACGACGTCGTTCATCGTCTCGGGTTTGGCTCCGGTGCGGTTGCGGTTGATGAACCGCGCGGCCCAGTCGGGGCGGGGTACGGCCACGGTCTGCCCATCGCGCAGATACACCAGCGCCAGTTCGTCTTCGACTTCGGTGACCAGGCCCGGCATCAGGCCGGAAACGGGCCGGTACGGTTCCAGGATTTCGTTCCAGCGCGCCGGCGTGCCCGCGTCACCGAGGTCCACGCGGGCTTCCGGTCCCCGGTAGCCATGCCGCTCGTCGTATTCGGCCAGTCCGCCGGCAACCGCCTGGTTGGCCGCCATCTGCAGCCGGGAGTCGATGGTGGTGTGGATTTCGAAACCGCCGGTGTAAGCTTCTTCTCCCAGCAATTGCAAGGCGCGGACCCGCACCATCTCCGACAGGTACGGTGCCGATATTTCCGCCTTCGCCCCGTGGTAGAAAGCCTGGTCCTCCTCGTTCACTGCGGCCTGGTATTCAGCGTCGGTGATGTATTCCAGTTCGCGCATGCGACCGAGAACGTAGTTGCGCCGTTCCAGCGCACGTTCAGGAGAGTTGATCGGATTGATGCGCGAAGGGGCCTTGGGCAACGCGGCGATCATCGCGGCCTGGGCCAGGCTCAGTTCGGCCACGTCCTTGCCGTAGTAGACCTCCGCGGCCGCACCGACGCCGTAGGCGCGGTATCCGAGGAAAATCTTGTTGAGGTACAACTCGAGAATGTCGTCCTTGGACAGCTCGCGTTCAATCCGCAGCGCCAGGAATATTTCCTTGATCTTGCGGGTAAAGGTTTTCTCCGAGGTCAGGAAGAAATTTCGCGCCAATTGCTGCGTGATGGTGCTGCCGCCCACCGATTTCTCACCCGTGGTGGCCAGAATCCACACGGCCCTCGAGATGCCCTGGTAGTCCACGCCGGGGTGTTCGTAGTAGCGCGCATCCTCGCCGGCGAGGAATGCCTGTTCGAGACGGTCCGGTATTTGTTCCAGGGTGGCCGGTATGCGGCGCATTTCCCCGAACAGCCCGATCAGGCGTCCGTCCCGGCTGTACACCCGGAGCGGCACCTGGAGCTGAACATCCTGCAGGCTGTCGACCTCGGGCAGGTCGGGCGCGACGATCAGATAGGTGATGCCGATGGCCGCGAAACCCAGCACGGCCGCCGCCAGGAACGCGGTCAACAACCAGCGAATTGCTTTCTTCACGCGAATTTCCTGTTATGCTGTTTTGCAGAAGACGGAACTTTCTATCGCCGTGGAATCGGTCCGGAGTGCAGCGAACCAAACCACAGGTGCGATAGTAACAGGCAGGCAGGGAGGCGGCCGATTCATTCCGCGTTGGACAGCGTTTGCCGTCTTCGGTTCTTCCCTCCTGTGTGGTTCAAATAACAAAACCTGCCGTCTGACAGTGGCCGATTGGTTGGCTTCGGAAATCGTGACAGGGACGATCAGTCGTTGAGTTACCTGCCGATTTCTGTTAAAAACTAGTCTAGGAAGTGTCAATAAACCATTGTCGAACAAAGGATTGAGGGCAATTTGAAACTATTCGGCACAAAGAATCCGCCCATCATTGGGTTGGACATAGGGGCATCCAGCATTCGCTTGGTGCAACTTTCCCACCATGGATCGAACTATCGCGTCGATCATTTTGCGATTGAGCCGCTGCCCCAGGGCGTGATCGTTGAAAAGTCCGTGCAGGACATCGAAGCGATATCCGATGCGATCAAATCCGCCGTGCGCAAGTCGGGTTCAAACTCGAAATATTGTTCGGTGGCGGTATCCGGATCCGCGGTGTTCACCAAGACGATCAGCCTGCCGGCCAATCTCGCCGACGCCGATATCGAAAGCCAGGTTCAGATCGAGGCCAATCAGTACATCCCGTATCCACTGGATGAGATCAGCCTCGATTTCGAAGTGCTCGGGCCTTCGGCGCGCAACGCCGACATGGTCGATATTCTGCTGGCCGCGAGCAAGAACGAAAATGTCGAAAGCCGCCAGGATGCGCTCGAATCCCTGGGACTCAGGGCCAAGGTCGTTGATGTCGAGGCATTCGCCATCGCCAACGCCTTTGAGCTGATCCGCGAGCGCGAGGGCATACGCAATACCGAGACCGTCGGTATTTTCGATATCGGCTATGACTTGTCGACCCTCCTCATCCTGCGTAACGGCCGCGTGCTCTACACCCGCGATCATCCGTTCGGCGCACATCAACTGCTCGAAGAAATCATGCGGCGCTACGACATGACGGCGGAGCAGGCCTCTTTCTTCAAGCGCGGCGAGCCGGGGCCCGAAGATTTCGAAGACGCGGTGCTGGAACCGTTCATGCTGAACGTGGTGCACCAGATCAGCCGCGCTCTGCAGTTCTACAGTTCAAGCAGCGAATTCGCGAACATCAAGACGCTGTACCTGGCTGGCGACATGGCCATGCTGAAGGGACTCACGGATGTGGTCGAGCAGGAGCTCGGCATCAAGACCAACGTCGCCGACCCCGTCACCGGGCTGCAACTGGCGCCCTCGGTGGCCGCATCGGCGCTGTCGGCCAACGCGCCCAATCTGATGGTGGCAATGGGATTGGCACTGAGAGGGTTTGACTGATGGCTAGAATCAATCTCCTTCCATGGCGAGAGGAGGCGCGCAGGGAGCGGCAGCGCCAATTCCTCTTCTCGTTGGTCGGAACCCTGGTGCTGGGCGCGATACTGGTCCTGATCGTGGGCATGTTCTACGACCAGCGCATCAGTCAGCAGGAAGCGCGCAACCAGAAAATCCAGCAGGAAATCAACCGGCTGCAGGCCCGGATCGAACGCATCGCCGAACTGGAACGCACGCGAAACCGGTTGTTGTCGCGTAAACAGATCATCGAGGAGTTGCAGGCCAGCCGTTCTTTGACGGTCGAGCTGCTCGACAAGCTGGCCAAGACCATTCCGGTCGGCGTCACCCTGGGTAACGTGCGACAACAGGGGGCGAACGTGACCCTGCTGGGTTCGAGCCAATCGAACGCACGCGTATCGGCTTATCTCAACAGCCTTGAGCAGATGGACCTGTTCTTGAATCCTGAGCTTCAGTACGTCCGGGCCGCTGATAATCCCGCGACCCGCACCGAGCCCTACGAATTCGCCATCCGGGTCCGGCTCAAGCCAAAGACGCCTGAACAGGGCGTGGACGAGACCGGCGGCACGGCGGAGGCAAACTGATGCTGAATGAACTGAGGGATCTCGACTTCAATGACATTGGCAGCGCGCCGCTGGCCGTTCGCTATTTCATTCTCGGCATTCTGCTGGCGATCATTCTGACGATCGGATATTTCCTGCTCATCAAGAACAAGATAGAGCAGCTCGAGCGGGTGCAGGCGCAGGAGCAGACCCTGCGTTCGGACTTCGAGTACAAGCAGCAGAAAGCCGCCAATCTCGAAGCCTATGAGGCGCAGCTCGCTGAAATGGAGGAATTGCTGGAAACGATGTTCCGGCAGTTGCCGAGCAAAACCGAGATGGACAAGCTGCTGGTGGATATCTCGCAGACCGCACTGGGCTCGGGCATCGACGTTCAACTGTTCCAGCCCAACGCCGAAGCCCTGCATGATTTCTACGCCGAGCGGCCGATATCGGTCCGGATGCTGGGTGACTATCATCAGTTCGGCGAGTTCGTGAGCGGCGTGGCATCGCTGCCGCGCGTGGTCATTCTCACCATGCACGACATCGCGCTACGTCGGGCCACCAATCGAGACGTCGGCGTCAGCCGTAACGACGGCCGCCTCATTCTGGAAGGCACCGTGAAGACGTATCGGTACATCGACGAGGAGGAAGCCGCGGAAAGGGCCGAGGCCCAAAAGGGGGCGGCACAATGAGCACGATGTCCCGCACCTTCAAGAGCCTCGCGGCGTCGGCACTGGCGGTGGTGTCCCTGGCGGCCTGTACCGCTGAGCAGGACGACCTGAATCGTTACATCGCCGATGTCAAGGCGCGTCCCGCGGCACCCATACCTCCGATCCCGGAAGTCCGCACCTACACGCCGTACGAGTACGACGGCCTGGCCGGCCGCGACCCGTTCCGGATGTCGACCAGCGAAGGCGCGGAGCAGCAGGTGGCCGGTGACGGCGGTGACGGTCCGCGACCGGACCTGCAACGTACCCGGGAATATCTGGAGCGGTTTGAGCTGGATACCCTGACCATGGTCGGAACCTTTGAGAAAGAAACCAACGAGTGGGCGCTGATTCGAGATCCGGACGGAGTCATACACCGGGTCGCCGTGGGCAACTACATTGGTAAGAACCACGGTCAGGTCGGCCGGATCGACCCCGACGAAGTTCAGTTGAGTGAATTCATTCCCGACGGAACGGGCGGCTGGATCGTCCGTGATGCGTCAATGGCTCTGGGAGGTTAGATGGCCATGAATCGCGCGGAGCGGAACATCTTGAGAGGCAGTGCCATGAACAGCGACAAGGATAGGCTTTCGATTGAGCCGCAATTCTGGGAAAGAGGGCGCAGTATGCGTATTTTTAGAAATGGATTTCTGCGGTGTCTCGGCGTTCTTGTGGCGCTGGCGCCAATGGCGGTGGCAATGGCCGCCACCGAGGTCACCGGCATCAGCCACAGCAGCACCTCGGATGGCGGCGTCAGCATCAGGCTGTCGACGACCGGCGACGAACCCAGCGTCAGCGTGTTCGCTACCGAGAACCCGGCCCGGATCGTGCTCGATCTGGCCGAGACGTCCTACTCGGCCGGCAGTGATTCCGTCTCCGTCGGAATGGGGCCGGTACAACAGTATTCAGCGGTCGGCGCGAGCGGGCGGGTACGCCTGGTCGTCGACCTCAACCGTTCTTCGGGTTACGACTATACGACCAGCCCCGGGCAGGTGGTCCTGTCGGTGGCCGGTGATCAGGGATCGTCTGCACCCGTCGCCAGCAGTGGCAGAAGCGGCAGCAGCGGCAGCAGCGGTGGCAGTAACAGCATCACGGGCATCGATTTCCGCCGCGGAGAGGAAGGCCAGGGCCGTGTCATCATCGACATGGCGCGCCAGGGTACCAGCATGGCCGTCGAGGAAGGCGTGGACAGCCTCGTGGTCGATCTGTACAACGCGTCCCTGCCCCAGAATCTGAATCGCAGGCTCGACGTGGTGGATTTCGCCACGCCGGTGCAATACATCGACGCCAGTCCCATCGCCAACGGCACCCGGATCGCCTTGCGCGTCACTGGGGTTTATGAGCACCTTGCCTACGAGTCGGGCGACACCGTCGTCATCGAGGTCGAGGAGTTGTCCCAGATATCCACGGCGACGGAAGAAGCCGAGATCAAGTTCTTCGAGGACAAGGTGTATGAAGGCACCCGCGTAACCTTCAACTTCCAGGACATTCCGGTACGGTCCGTACTGCAGCTGATCGCGGACGTTTCCGACCTGAACATCGTGGTTGCCGACAGCGTGGGTGGCAATCTGACCTTGCGCCTGACCAACGTACCCTGGGATCAGGCTCTCGATATCGTCATGGATGCCCGCAATCTCGACATGCGCAAAAACGGCAATGTGATCTGGATTGCGCCCACCGCCGAGATCGCCGCGCGCGAGCAGCAGTTGCTGAAGGCACAGCAGGATCGCCGCATTCTCGAGCCCCTGCAGACGGTGCTGGTGCCGATGGCCTATGCCAAGGCCTCGGAAATGAAGTCCCTGATCGAGGAATCGACCAATGCCGTCGACACCGAGTACGGCCTGTTGTCCGAGCGTGGATCGGTCACGGTTGACGAGCGAACCAACACGCTGTTGATCACCGATACCGCCGAGCGCATCGTGGAGATTCGCGAACTTCTGACCGAACTGGACTTCGCCGTCCGGCAGGTACAGATCGAATCGCGCATCGTCATTGCCAGTTCGGACTTCGCGCATGAGCTGGGCGTCCGTTTTGGCGTGACCTATCTGCACGATGGCAGCAACATCGGCGTGATCGCGGCGGACGGCAGCGCGGCCGACATCGTCAACCCGTCGATCAATCCGCGCGATGACGGATTGCTGGACATTCCGGCCTTCCCCAACCGTTACCAGGTCAATCTGCCGGCTTCCAGCCAGAATGCCAGCACAATCGGCCTGTCCTTCCTCACCGATGACCTGATCCTGGATCTGGAGTTGTCGGCGCTGGAGAGCGAGGGCGAGGGCGAGGTCATTTCGACCCCACGTGTCATCACCGCCAACCAGGCGGAAGCCTTTATCCAGCAGGGTGTGGAGATTCCGTACGAGCAGTCGACTTCCTCGGGCGCCACCGCGGTGCAGTTCAAGGAAGCCGTGCTCGAATTACGCGCCACTCCGCTGATCACGCCGGATAACCGGGTTCAGCTGGACCTCGAAATCAAGCAGGACACGGTGGGTGAAATCTTCCAGACGGCTCGCGGCGGTTCGGTGCCTTCCATCGACACCCGCGAACTGAATACCACCGTTCTCGTCGACAACGGCGACACCGTGGTGCTGGGCGGTATCTTCCAGGACGAGAAATCCAGCACCGAGGACAAGGTGCCCTGGTTGGGCGATGTGCCGGTACTGGGCACTCTGTTCCGGCGCCGTGCCAACGAAACGAAGAAGCGCGAACTGCTCATCTTCGTGACGCCGACCATCGTCGAGGAACGGCCCACGCTTTAGCGTCTCGCCAACTTCATTCGATCGACGGCGCCCGGTTCTACCGGGCGTCGTCGTTTTTGCGCCGGCCGGCGCGATCCAGGCTTCCTGATTCCGGCCGGTGGGCAGGTGCATGAACGGCCGCACCCTCCTACACTGTGCACCCGATGACGAACGAACTCGAACCCCGCCTCGAACCCGGCGACTCGCCACTGCTGATCAGCATTCCGCACTCCGGGACCGGGCTGCCGGACGATTTGCGTCCGCGATTGACACCCGTTGCTCTCGGCCTGCCGGACACCGACTGGTTTGTGGACCGTCTGTACCACTGGGCGAACGCAGCCGGGGCCGGGGTATTGACCGCCACGGCCTCGCGTTACGTGGTCGACCTCAACCGGCCCCCGGACGATGCGCCGCTGTACGACGCGGACACCACACTGCTGACCACCGGAATCGCGCCCGCACAGGATTTTGGCGGTCGCCCGCTGTACCGCCCTGGTGCGGCCCCCGGCGCGGATGAGGTCACGGACCGCATCGGGCGGTTCTGGCAGCCCTATCATGCTCTGCTGCGGTCCGAGGTGGATCGTATTCGCGCCCGGCACGGATTTGCCGTGCTGCTCGATGCGCATTCCATCCGGCATGAGCTTCCACTGCTGTTCGACGGTTCGCTTCCGGATCTGAACCTGGGCAGCAACGGTGGCTCCAGCGCCGATTCGAACCTGCGCCGCCGGGCATATCAGACGCTCGACGAACCGGACCTGACACGGGTGCTGGATGGTCGCTTCAGGGGCGGTTACATCACCCGGCACTATGGGCGGCCGAATGAAGGCGTCCACGCCCTGCAGCTCGAAATCGCACAGCGTGCCTACATGCAGGAAGAACCACCGGCCTGGAAGCCCGAACTCTCTGAACGACTGCAGGCCGTGCTCAGACGCCTGGTGGATGAATTGCTGACCTGGAAACCCGATGCACCGTGAATCGACCATTGACTGCCGGGCGGCCCTGACACCCGATGGCTGGACCGGCCCGCTGCGCATCGGGGTCGACCCGGCCGGCCACATCTCGTCCCTGCATCCCATCAGCGCCGCGGAAGCCGGGTCGTCCGGATTCATCGTACCGGGCATGCCCAACCTGCACAGTCATGCTTTTCAGCGCCAGATGGCCGGCCTCACCGAGTTCGCCGTCGGTGACGACAGTTTCTGGACCTGGCGTGAGAGCATGTACCGCGTGGCGAGCCGGATTACGCCGGAACAGCTTCAGGCCATCGCGGCCTGGCTTCAGGTGGAGATGCTGGAAGCGGGGTTCACCTCATGCGCGGAGTTTCACTACCTGCATCATGGTCCCGCGGGCGAACCCTACGCGGACATCGCGGAGATGTCGCTGCGGCTTCTGGCCGCCGCCGGGGACAGCGGGATGGCCCTGACCCTGCTACCGGTGCTGTATTGCCGCAGCGGATTCGGAGCCCCTGGCGTGGAGCCGCATCAGCGTCGGTTCTTCAATCGGCCGGAGCGCTACCTGGACCTGCTCGGGCGCTGCCGCGAGGCTGTTTCGGGCGCACCTCTGCATCGCGTGGGCATCGCGCCGCATTCCCTGCGCGCCGTGTCGCCGGATGACCTCGACGCCGTTTTCAACGACGCACCGTCTGACGGGCAGATACACATCCATGTCGCCGAACAGCCTGCGGAGGTGGCGGCCTGCCGTGAGCAGCTGGGCACGGCGCCCGTCGCGTGGCTGACGGACCGGTATGAACTGGATGACCGCTGGTGTCTGGTTCACGCCACCCACATGGAAGCGGCCGAAGCCGAGGCCGCCGCCGCAACGGGTGCCGCCGCCGGGTTGTGCCCGACGACCGAAGCGGATCTCGGTGACGGTTTCTTCGACACGCAGGCCTGGCTCGCCGCCGACGGAGAATTCGGCATCGGCAGCGACAGCAACTTGCGGATCTCGGTCACCGAGGAACTGCGCCTTCTGGAATTTCAGGCCCGCTTGCGCGGGCTGCGCCGCAATGTGCTGGCCGATGCCGGGCTCGGTTGCGGCCGCAGCCTGCACCAACGCGCCACCCGCGGCGGAGCGCGCGCGCTCGGCCAACCCGTTGGCGAGATCCGGCCGGGCGCGCGGGCCGACCTGGTGGAACTGGACGGGGAGCATCCCCTGCTGGCGGGCCGGGACGGAGACACGGTTCTCGATACCTGGATATTCGCCGACCCGCGTGACATGATCCGCACCGTGTGGGTGGCCGGAATTCCCTGTGTACAGGCCGGCCGGCACCTGCGCCGCGACGTTCTCGAACCGCCGTTCCGTCGAGCCATGAGGGCGCTGGCATGAATCTTCCGCTGGCCTGGTCGGAAGCCTGCGACCGCAATAAACAACCCATCCTCGAGGTTCTGCTGGAAGTGCTGCCGTCGCGTGGCCGAATTCTGGAAATCGGGTCGGCCACGGGACAGCACGTGGTGCATTTCGCAGCCGCCTTGCCAGGGTGGGTCTGGCAGCCTTCCGATCAGGCCGCCTACCTGCCGGACCTGGAGGCACGCTTGCGTGCAGAGGGTGGAGTGAATATCGAGCCGGCGATCACACTCGATGTCGCCCGGGACTTTCCGGAGGGTCCGTACGACGCGGTGTATTCTTCCAATACGTCCCACATCATGTCCTGGCCCGAGGTTCAGGCCATGTTCGCGGGCGTCGGAGGCGTGCTGCGGGTGGAGGGCTTGTTCTGCCTGTACGGTCCGTTCAACGAGAACGGGGAATTCACGGCACCGAGCAACGCGGCATTCGACCGCCAGCTCCGCCAGAGGAATCCGTCCATGGGGTTGCGGGACCTGGCCGACCTTGAAACCCTGGGTCGTCAGCATCACCTGTTCTTGCAGCAGCGTTTCCCCTTGCCGGCCAACAATCAGCTGCTGGTATTCGTTCGCCGGCCCGAATCCGCATCCACCCGAACTGACGGAAAACCGGCATGAGCATGGAACACGACGAAGACGCCTGGCGCCGGGAGCAGGGGCTTGCGGCGCAGGCGCGCGCCCTGCTTTCCGGTCAACGCGACCGCATCGCCAACGCGGCCAACCTGTCCGCGTTGCTGTTCATGAGCCTGGAGGACGTCAACTGGGCCGGCTTCTATTTCCTCCGGGGCGACACCCTGCTCGTGGGTCCGTTCCAGGGCAAACCGGCCTGTGTCAGCATTCCGCTCGGGCAGGGGGTCTGCGGCACCGCGGCGCAGACACGCAAGACGCAGCGGGTGGACGATGTGAACCGCTTTGACGGACACATCGCCTGCGACGCGGACTCGCGCTCGGAGATCGTCGTGCCGCTGGTGCGCGAGGGTGAGTTGCTCGGGGTACTGGACATCGACAGCCCCGAGCCCAATCGTTTCAGCGCCGAAGACCAGGCCATTCTCGAGCGCGTGGCGCAGATCTGGCTGGAATCAATCGACTGACAGGTGTTTGCCACGGACGAGGTGAGCGAGCCGGCCCGTGGTGCGTGCGCCGAACCAGTCCGGGTCGAAGTCCACCACCGCCAGGGTGCCGGTCGGCAGACGCCGGAATTCGTCACGATGGCGTTCCGCGATCACATCGCCCACCAGCCGCTCGAACGAGGGATTGTGGCCAATGATCAGGACCCGGTCGGTCTCAGAGAAAGCCGCATCCAGCAGTTCGCAGAGCGTGGCGGCGTCAGCCTGGTACATCTGCGGGACGAATTGCGTCACGGCCTCGAGGTCGGGGTTTCTTCGCAGCAGGGGCGAGAGGGTTTCCCGTGTACGCTGTGACGGTGAGCACAGAATGCGCCCGGGCAGCTCCAGGTGTTCCAGCATCCAGTCGGCGATGCGCCGGGCGTGTTCGGCGCCGATGGGTCGCAGCGACCGGGCGAAATCATCCTGCCGGGGGGTCCAGGGCACGGCTTTGGCGTGACGCAGTACGCTCAGTTGCTGCATGGCTTCGGTCCGTTGCTGATCGCGTCTTGTCGACAATGCTGACGGTCGCGGGGCGATGTCCCGCCGGCTCCATTCTAACGGTCCGACGCGAAGGGTGAAATCTCCTCCGGGACGCAGGCCTTTGCAATAATGGAAAAATGATACGAATGCATTGCCGAAAATGGCGCCAACACACGCTGCGATGGCTTCTCGCCGGAACGGTTCTGCCGCTGCTGGTGACCGGCGCCGGCCCGTTGCAGGCGCAGGTGACCCTGGAGGATACGGCGGATCTGTATGCGCGCTGGCGCGATCGCACGGTCCAGGTGCAGGTCCTGGATCGCCAGTCCCGTTCTCGTTCCGCTTTGGGCTCCGGTTATTTCGCCGGTCAGCCCGGGTGGATCGTCACCAACTACCATGTCGTCGCCGACCTGGCGAACCAGCCGGAACGGCACGAGGCGCGTTACCTGTCCGAATCGGGACGCGAAGGCCGGCTCGAACTGCTGTCGGTTGACGTGGTTCACGACCTGGCCGTGCTGCGTGCCGAAGGCATGAAACCCACGCCCCTGGAACTGGCGCGGGAGGCGCCGCGCAAGGGCGCGCGCGCTTATTCGATGGGTTACCCGTACGACATTGGTCTCACCATCGTCGAGGGCACTTACAGTGGGATGATGGAGCGCTCGTTGTACGATCGGCTCCATTTCACGGGTTCCATCAATCCCGGCATGTCCGGCGGACCGGCCCTGAACCGGGCGGGGGAAGTCGTGGGCACGAACGTCGCCACCGCCGGCAACCAGGTGGGTTTTTTGGTGCCGTCCGTATTCGTACGAAATTTGCTCGAGAAAACCTCGGAACCGCGGGCCGCGACGCGGTCCCTGGACGAGACCATCGCCGGCCAGTTGACCGCGAATCAGTCCGCGCTCGCCGAGCGCCTGTTGAACGGCCCCATGCCGGTGACGAGCCTGGATGGATTCGATGTGCCCGGTGCGCTGGCCGACTGGCTGAACTGCTGGGGCAGCCGCCAGGAAGACGTGCCTGACGATCTCGACCAGATCTACTATCGGTGCGAGAGCCAGGACGACATATTCCTGTCCACCACGCTCAGTACCGGGATCATCCGCTACCAGCATGAACTGCTGTCTTCGGACGACCTGCATCCGCTGCGTTTCTACAAGCAGCTCGAAGATCGCGGCTACTACCCGCGACTGACGCTCGACGGCGACGAATCGACGGTGACCAACTACCGCTGCCGGTCGGATTTCGTTGACGCTCCGGAGACGGCCCTGCAGGTCACCTTTTGTGTACGCACGTATCTCAGTTATCCGGGTCTCTACGACGCCTACCTGAGTTCGACCAGCCTGGTCGAGAATCGCCGCGCACTGCAATCCACCCTGCTGCTCGCGGGTTTTGACTGGGATCATCTCAACGCGCTGTCCCGCCGCTTTGTTTCCGCCTTGTCCTGGGTGGGGGATCGACCATGAACGCATCGGGTATGGAATCCGGTCATCCCGTTGCCGCGACCGGCGAACCGCTGGGCGCGGTCGAGGTGCTGAGTCGCGGCGGCCACGTGGTGCAGCGCATCGCCTGGCACGGAGATCGACTGCGCATCGGCCGTGCCTACGACAACGACATCGTCGTCTCGGACCCCTATGTCTGTCCGCACCACCTCGAACTCGACCTGGGGCCGGATGGTCCGCGGGCCCGCGATCTGGACAGCGTGAACGGCAGCTATGCGGGGCGACACCGGCAACGGGTGGGTGAACTGCCGGTACGCGACGGTCTGGTAGTCCATTTCGGCCACAGTCAGCTCCGCTTCCACGCGGCCGGCGGCACCCTCGCACCGACCCTGCGTGACACGGCCCGGCATGGCCTGCTCGGCCGGCTCGGTTCGATCTGGGCGCTGCTGCTGGGTACCGTACTGGCAACGGCGGTGCTGGTCCTCGATGAACTGCTTGCCGGCGTGGATCGACCCACGGTGCTCGGTATGGCACGTGGCCTGCTGTATCCGGTCATCGGGGTTCTGGCCTGGGCCGGATTCTGGGCCCTGCTCAATCGGATTCTGGCGCATCGCGCCAATTTTCCGGTCCATCTCGCGATAACCCTGTTCGGTGTCACGGCCCTGTTTCTGGTGACCCACGTGGTGTCCGCGGCCTGTTTCGCGATGGCCTGGAACGGCGCTGTCTGGTGGGCCTCACTGGTCGCGGACGTGACGATCGCCGCCCTGGTCATTCTCGCCCATCTCCGGTTTGCCGCCCTCGGCAATTCCGCACGGATGACTGCCGCCGCCGGGCTGGCCGCGGTGCTGTTGTTCGGTGCGCCGGCGACCGGCGACATTCTGGAGCGCAATGCCTTCAGCACCCTGCCGTACCTGGAGCCGTTGTTGTGGCCGCCGGCTTTCCAGGGGCGCACTGGCGCCAGCGTGGAGGGGTTTTTCGAGCGTGCGGACGAATTGCGCGTCGCCGTCGATCGCGAAGCGGGCCGTTGAACCGCTCCGGGTTCAGGTAGCGGCGTCGTGAGCTTCGTGCGATCCGGCCGGGTTGGCGGTCAGCGCCAGCCAGTCGGCCGGCGAGATATTGGCACCGCTCAGGATCACCCCCACGCGCCGGCCGGCGAACGTGTCGGCCGAGCTTCGCAGCGCGGCGATCACCACCGCCGATGAGGGTTCGATCAGCAGGCGTAGATGGCGCCAGGCGACGGCCATGGCTTCGCGAATCTCATTCTCGGACACGGTAATGACCTGCTTGACGTGGCGCTGGATCAACGTGAAGTTCCGCACGCCGACCAGGGCCCGCAAGCCGTCGGCAATGGTGTCCGGCTGGCTGGATGCCACCCGCCGGCCGAGTTCCAGACTCCGGGCCGTGTCGTCGGCGCCGGCGGGCTCGGCGCCGAACACGGTGAGACCGCGTTCGCGCGCCACCAGAGCCGTGCCGCTGATCAGTCCGCCCCCGCCGATCGGCGCAAGAACGCTGTCGAGGTCCGGTATGCGCTGCAGCAATTCCAGGCAGGCCGTGCCCTGGCCGGCGATGATGTCGGGATGGTCATACGGGGGAACGGCGATGGCTCCCGACTCGACCCGGCTCGCCAGGCCCTCTTCACGGGCGGCCTGGGTGGGTGCGCAGAAGTGGATTTCACCCCCGTAACGGCGCACCGCCTCGATTTTCACCCGCGAGGCATTTTCCGGCATGACCACGTGTGCGCACCGCCCTTCGAGCCGGGCCGCCAGCGCCAGTGCGGCACCATGATTACCGGATGAGTGAGTGGCCACGTCTCCCGTGATGCCGTCCTCGGCCAGCCTCGCCAGTGCATGGCTGGCGCCCCGGAACTTGAACGCGCCGGTCCGCTGCAGGTTTTCGCATTTGAAGAAAAGCTGGCAGCCGAACGCATCATCCAGTTCGGGTTCGTGAATGACCGGAGTCTCCCGGACCCGGTCGCGAATGCGCGCTGCGGCGAGCTGCACATCGGCGAAATCGGGCAGATCCCCGGAGTCTTTGGACTGCGGCATGGTGAGTGAGCGCTCCTTGGCGATGCGGACCGGGCCCCAAGACCCGTATAATACGGCTCCCGCCGGTCAGGGGGCCACAGGTTCGTGCCGTCCGGCAGCTTCCGGAAACATCCATCATGAAAGAAGGTTTGACACCCAAAATCGTACGCCGCGAGGATTACACGCCCTATCCGTGGCAGATCACCGACCTGCGCCTGCGCTTCGAGATCGACCACCGCATTACCACGGTGACCGCCGAGATGGACCTGGCATGGCTCGGCGACGGCGAGGTCGGAGCCATCCGGCTCGATGGTCAGTGCCTGGAACTGGTCGGGGTCGAACTGGATGGGCGGCCGTTGCGGGCCGGCGAATACACGGTCGATGCCGACAGCCTGGTCATACACGAACCGGCGCGCGAGTGCAGTCTGCGCACCCAGGTCCGTATCCGTCCACAGGAAAACACCGCGCTGGAAGGCCTGTACGCTTCCGGCGAATTCCTGCTGACCCAGTGTGAGGCGGAGGGCTTTCGCAAGATCACCTACTTCCCGGATCGCCCGGACGTGATGACGAACTACGAGGTCACGCTGGAGGCCGATCGGGACCGCTATCCGGTGCTGCTCAGTAACGGCAATGCTGTGGAATCGGGTGATTCCGGTGACGGGCGGCACTGGGTTCGCTGGTGCGATCCCTTCCGCAAACCCGCCTACCTGTTCGCGCTGGTCGCCGGCAGGCTGGAGCACGTGGAGGACCGGTTCACGACCCGTTCGGGACGTGAGGTGACACTCCGGATCTATGTCGAACCGCAAAACCTGGACAAATGTGCGTACGCGATGGGCGCGCTGATACGCTCCATGCAGTGGGACGAGGAACGCTTCGGCCTGGAATATGATCTCGATATCTACAACATCGTCGCGACCGATGATTTCAACATGGGCGCGATGGAAAACAAGTCTCTCAACATTTTCAATTCCAAGTACGTACTGGCGCGCCCCGACACGGCAACCGATATGGACTACCAGTCCATAGAAGGCGTCATCGGTCACGAATACTTCCACAACTGGACCGGCAACCGGGTGACCTGCCGGGACTGGTTCCAGCTGACCCTGAAAGAAGGGCTCACGGTTTTCCGCGACCAGGAGTTCACTTCCGACATGCAGTCGCGGGCGGTCAAGCGCATCCAGGACGTGCGCGACCTGCGAACCCGTCAGTTTCCTGAGGATGCGGGGCCTATGTCCCACCCGATCCGCCCCGACCGGTACCAGGAGATCAACAACTTCTACACCATGACCGTGTACCAGAAAGGTGCTGCTGTCATCCGCATGTGCCACACGCTGTTGGGCGAGGAAGGGTTCCAGAAAGGCATGCGCCTGTACTTCGAACGGCATGATGGCGCGGCAGTGACCTGCGATGACTTCATTGCAGCCATGGCCGATGCCAACGGGGTCGATCTCGATCGTTTCGGCCGCTGGTACAGCCAGTCAGGAACGCCCGAAGTCCGGGTGCGCACCGAGTACCGGGCCGACGAGGGCCGCTACATCGTGGAATTGGAACAGCAAACGCCCCCGACTCACGACCAGAGTGAAAAGCAGCCCCTGCTCATTCCATTCGGCATCGGTCTGCTGACCCCGGAAGGGGCGGAAATTCCTCTGCGGCTGGACGGTGAAGAGGCCGCGGCCGGAACCAGCCGTCTGCTGGTGCTCGACGAACGTGAACAGCGCTTCGAGTTCGTCGACGTGCCTTGCCGTCCGGTGCCGTCGCTGCTGCGGGACTTCTCCGCGCCGGTGAAGCTCACCTACGATTATGCCCCGGAAGACCTCGAAGTTCTGATGCGCCATGACACGGACGCTTTCGTGCGCTGGGAGGCGGCGCAACTGCTCGCCCAGCGGGCCATCATGAACAATCGACAGGCGTTCCGGGAGGGGCGGGAGATGCAGCCGGACGCGGGCCTGGAACGCGCGTTTCAGGCCCTGCTGTCGGACCGGACGACCGATCCGGCCCAGTTGGCGGAAACCATGCGTCTGCCGGGCGAGGATTACCTCGGTGACTTGATGGCCGAAGTCGATGTCGACGGTCTGCATGCGGCCCGGAATTTCACGCGCACCACACTGGCCAGGAGCCTGGAAAACGAGTTTCTCCGGGTATACGACCTGCTGGACGACGGCGCCGCCTACAACGATTCCGGGGCATCGGTGGCGCGGCGCAGCCTGAAGAACGTCTGCCTGGGTTATCTGGCCGATCTCCCGTCCGGCGTGGAGCGGGCTCAGCGGCAGTTTCGTGCCAGCGACAACATGACCGATACCGTCGCCGCCTTGAGGGCGCTCGTACACCGCAAGGCCCCGGGCCACCGTGAGGCGCTGGAGCAGTTCGAGAAGCGCTGGGCGAGCGATCCGCTGGTCATGGACAAATGGTTCGTTCTGCAGGTCACCTGCCCGGGCGCCGATACCGTCGAGCGGGTGGCGGAACTGCTGGACCATCCGGCCTTCAGCCTGTCCAATCCCAACAAGGTGCGGTCGGTGGTCGGGGCGTTCGCCATGCTCAATCCCACGGGCTTCCACGCCGACTCGGGTGCCGGTTACGCACAGGTCGCGGACGTGGTGTTGCAGCTCGATTCGCGCAATCCGCAGGTTGCGGCCCGTATCGCCTCCGCCTTCAATGGCTGGAAACGATACGACGAGTCGCGCCGATCACTCATGCGCGCACAGCTCGAACGCATCCGGTCGGCTTCGCCCCTGTCGGCGGATGTGGGCGAAATCGTCGGTAACGCACTGGACGATGCCTGAGAACCGCTTGCGGGTGGTGACGACTGCCGCCTGGATGGCCTGCGCGCTCGCTGGCTGCGCCACGGCGCCGGACCCGGTTCCGGAAAAGCCGCCGGTCCGGTTCGAGATCGCCGGCGTGGACATTCGCAACGAACTTGACTACCCGGTGACCGACGTGCAGGTTCTGGTGCATGCGACCGGGGGCCTGGTTTCCTGTGGCACGGTGTTTCCGGACAGTTCCTGCGCCACTTCCTTCCCGCTCAGGGAATATCGTGGCGATGCCATCAGTGTCTCGTGGGAAGAGCGCGGGGAGCCCCGGTCGATCGAGGATTTCGAACTGGAGCCACCCCGGGGGCTGGATACCCGTAAACCCGTGTGGGTGCAGATTGTCGTTTATTCGCCGGGTAACGCCGGCGCGCGGGTTCTCAGTGAGCAACCTTCCCGGCGCTGATCAGGCCTCTCGAATCGCCTTCAGCAGCATTTCACGTTCCAGTTCCGCTTCATGCCGGGTGGAGAATCGCGGCGCCAGTCGCTTCTCGCCGGTGAACGCGATGTTGAACTGGAAGCCTTCCTCGCCTTCCGCCTCGAATACACGGGTGACGAACAGTATCTTGTCCACGACGATGGCATAGCCCTGGATTTCCCGGATTTTGTCGCTCATGAATCGAAATCTCCCGTTGCGGTTCGAGGGGTATGGGTGGTGTGCCGGTGGTATGTCGATGTAGGGACCGGCGGACATTCTAGCGGCTTTCAAAGAACCGGCCCGCAAACCCTGGCGAACCGGTTCCGTTCAGTCGTGATTCAGTCCCGGCGTGCTATCTTTGATGCATGAGTGAATGGATGAAAAACCCGATTCCAGGCTGGAATGCCCGCAACCGCGTGCTGCTGCTCGCTTCCTGCCTGGTTGTCGGACTTGCCGGGTGCGCCTCGCAGGGCCAGACCCGGCCGTACGATCTGGGAACGCGGGGAACCGTTGATGTCCCGGGTTACGCCGTCGCGAATTATGATTCGCGGAGTTGGGCATACGACCATGCCCTGTATTACCCGTGGTGGTCGATGGACCGCTTTTACCTCGGCTTCCACCCCTGGCGCCCCTGGGGCTACGGGCGCTGGAGTTACGGTTATCCGTATCGGGCCGGCTATTTTCCCGCTGACGCCTGGGGCTGGCCTTATCGCCCCTACGGTCCTTACGGCGCCTGGTACGGACATGTCGGTTACGCGCCGTACGGATACGATTCCCCCGTGAAACCGGCCCGGCCGGAACCCCGGCCTGTCGACTCGCACGGCGGCTTGCGGATCAGTGGCGGTGATCGACCCGGGTTCGAGAATGGTGAACGACGGCGCGACACGATGCGCCGTGGCCGGCCGGGAGAGTCCGGGAACGGGGCGGCGACTGAACAGCGGCCCGTCATGACTTCGCCGCGTACCGACGGGCGGGGCTTGACCGTCGTCGGCGGCCGGGACAACAAGGTCGGAATTTCCCGCACACAGCCCGTGACCAAAGGGCAGGACGCGGCCAGGAGTCGTGTGTCAACGGCGCCGCGGGTGCGCAGCAGACCGGCTGCGACACCACGGCCACGGCCCGTCGCACCGGCCACGAATCGTCGTTCCCCGGCGGCTGCCAATCGACCGGGAGGCCGTGGACGACGTGATCATGATCCGCGATGACCGCTCGCCGCGAGGCAGCCGGGCGCGGAGCACGCCGAGATGGAAAATGGCCGAAAGCCTGCACTATCTGATTGATTTTTAGTACAATGCGCGCCCTTTCCCGTGGCAAGTCGCGCATGAAGCATTCACGGACATTCGATGTGATCATCATCGGTGGCGGTCACGCCGGCACCGAGGCTGCGCTCGCCTCGGCGCGGGCCGGCGCCGCGACCCTGCTGCTGACTCATAACATCGAAACCATCGGCCAGATGAGCTGCAACCCCGCCATCGGCGGCATTGGCAAAGGCCACCTGGTGCGGGAAATCGATGCGCTGGGCGGCGTGATGGCGCATGCGGCCGATGCCGCCGGCATCCAGTTTCGCACCCTGAATTCCAGCAAGGGTCCGGCGGTGCGGGCCACCCGCGCTCAGTGCGACCGGAACCTGTATCGGGCCTACGTACGCCAAACCGTGGAGGGTCAAGCGAACCTGGCCGTGTTCCAGGCCTCCGTGGACGAGATTCTCGTGTCCGGCGACCGGGTCACGGGTTGCCGAACCGCGGCCGGCGTGATTTTCGAGGCGCCGGCGGTGGTGTTGACGGCGGGGACCTTCCTGGCCGGCCGTATCCACGTGGGCGAGGAATCGACGCCCGGCGGCCGCGCCGGGGATGCCCCGGCCGGAGCGCTGGCGGACAACCTCAGAGACATGGATTTTCCAGTGGGCCGCCTGAAGACCGGCACACCGCCCCGGATCGATGGTAAGACCGTGGATTTCACCCGGCTGAGCGAACAGCCCGGCGACGACCCGAGGCCGGTGTTTTCATTCGATGGCAGTCGCGACGACCACCCGCCACAGGTCAGTTGCTGGATCACCCACACCTCGGAGCGCACCCATGAGATCATCCGCGCCGCCTTGCACCGCTCGCCGATGTACAGCGGAACCATCGAAGGTGTGGGGCCGCGTTACTGCCCGTCGATCGAAGACAAGGTCGTGCGTTTCGCCGAGCGTACCAGTCATCAGATTTTCGTCGAGCCCGAAGGGCTGCGGACGCGTGAACTGTATCCGAACGGCATTTCCACCAGCCTGCCGTTCGATGTTCAGGTCGAACTGGTTCACAGCATTGCCGGTTTCGAGCAGGCGTTCATCACGCGCCCGGGCTACGCCATTGAATACGACTTTTTCGATCCCCGCGGCCTGCACCCCCATCTCGAGACCCGCCGCGTGCGCGGTCTGTTCTTCGCCGGTCAGATCAATGGCACGACCGGCTACGAAGAAGCCGCGGCACAGGGGCTCGTGGCTGGTGTCAACGCGGCCCGCCAGGTGCGAGGTGACACCCCCTGGGTGCCGCGGCGGGACCAGGCCTACATCGGCGTGATGATCGATGACCTCGTCACGCTGGGCACGCTGGAGCCCTACCGAATGTTCACCAGCCGGGCCGAGTACCGTCTGCAATTGCGCGAGGACAATGCCGATGCCCGACTGACGCCGGTCGGCCGGGAGATGGGTCTGGTCGGCGATCCGCGCTGGGAGGCGTTCAGCCGCCGCCAGGAGCGACTGGCGGCGGAACGCGAACGGCTGCGGGCGATCTGGGTCAGTCCGGCCAACGAGTTGGGGAGTGATGTTGCCGAGAGGCTCGGAATTCCGGTCAGCAAGGAGGTGCGGGCGCTGGATCTGCTCAAGCGACCGGAAGTCGCCTACGGCGGGCTCATGGCTGTGCCGGGTATCGGCCCGGGCGTGGACGATGAGCGGGTGGCTTTGCAGCTGGAGATCGAAGTCCGCTATGCCGGTTACCTGGATCGGCAGGAGGCTGAAATTCATCGGCGGAGAATTAATGAAGCTGTTGAAATTCCTGATGATTTCGATTTTTCATCCGTTCGTGGTCTGTCGGCCGAAGTGAGCGAAAAGCTCGCGGCAGTTCGCCCCGCGAACGTGGGTCAGGCAGCGCGGATTCCGGGACTTACCCCGGCCGCGATATCACTGCTGCTCGTCCACCTGAAACGACACGCCAGAAGGGTCGCATGAAGCGGTCGAAATAATTCCATTTAAATCACGATTAGCCAACGATCAATTCACAGATTTTTAACGCCCGATCGGTAAGCTATGAACCGTAAGTTGACTGTGCCTAGCGCGTCGCCCCTCTAGACAGGCAGTCCCCACACTTCTATGCCTTACGCGATGCGCTTTTAAGCCCCGGCAGTTTTGCCGGGGCTTTTTTTATGGGGCTTCCGGGAAGTGGCGATGTGCGCCGCGGCACAGCGGTGTGCATTTGGTTCGCAGCGGCTACACTTGGCCGACTTTCTGTGAATGGAGTGACCGGGATGGAATCGGTGCCATCGAATGGCTGTAGCGGCATGGAAACAGCGTGAGGACCGTGGCGGGTGAATGAGCTGTTCTTGTTGGCGTTGGCGATGCTCGGAACGGGGCTTGTCGGCGGCCTGATGGCCGGGGTGCTCGGCGTGGGTGGAGGGGTCGTTATCGTACCCATGCTCGAGTTTGCACTGGGGGTCATCGGCGTCGATGCGTCGATCCGGATGCACATTGCGGTGGCCACGTCGCTGGCCACCATTATTCCCACTTCCATCGCTTCCTCGCGGGCGCACTACCGACGCGGGGGGGTGGATCTGGTGATCGCTCGCCGCTGGGCGCCATGGATCCTGCTGGGCTCCCTGGCCGGCACCTGGGTGGCCAGCCAGGTCGACAGCCGTGTGTTGGCGATCCTGTTTGCCTGCCTCGCGGTGCTGGTCGCGATGCGCATGATGCTGAACATCCGCACACGGCCCCTGACCCAATCCGTACCCACCAGCCCGGCCCTGGCGCCGGTACCGGCCCTGATCGGCTTCGTCTCCGCCATGATCGGTATTGGCGGCGGCTCATTGACTGTTCCGACCATGAGCCTGATGGGTGAACCGATTCATCGCGCGGTCGGAACGGCGGCCCTGTTCGGGCTTGTCATCGCCGTGCCGGGCACCCTCGGATTCATGGCGACGGGTTACGGCAACCCCTTGCTTCCGGCGGGCAGCATCGGATTCGTCAATGGGCTCGGATTCGCGCTGATTGCGCCGACCACCGTTTTCGCGGCTCCGTTCGGCGCCCGCTTGGCGCACGCCATGAATCAGCGGCAGTTGAGCCTGATCTTCGGAGTGTTTCTCCTGTTGGTTTCAGTCCGCATGCTTGTTCGGGCGCTGGCCTGAGCCAGCATTTGTCCGGGTTGCGGCAGCGGATCCGAACCCCCGGGATTCTCAGTTCGCGTCACCGCGGTTGTCGCTGACCGGCCGGCAGCGAAACACCGTCTCGTGCTGCTGATCGGCCTCGTCGGAGCCGGCGCCGCGCGCGTACTGCCGATTCCACAGGGTGTCGAGATCCGGGTTTTCGGCCGGACTGGCGGTCTTGGCCTTGCGTTCACGCTCGCGGTAATTCTGCTGCCGGCGGGCGCCCCATTCGCGAAACTGCCGCTCGAAGTCCGGATCTTCGGCCAGGTCGTGAAGTTCGATTCCCGACTCCTCCAGCAAACCCAGCGGGTAGGGGAAAACCCGGGCGATGGGCTCTCCCGCCTCGAAACGAATGGTCTGGTCGGGGCGGGTGATGCGCCAGTTCATCGTGAATGGAAACGGCAGCCAGTCGGTGCGGATGAAGCCGTCCAGGGGCGCGATGTCCGCGCGGTCGTGATTGGCCGGACCCGTGACGACCAGGCCGTATTCCGGCGGCGTGCGGAACAGAAACGGCAGTTCCCAGGTAACCACGCCGCTGCCGAAGTGTGATTTGGGTCCGAACCGCAACTCCTTCTCACGGTAGACGAACAATTGCGTGTGTGGTGTCAATCCGTTCCAGCGGAACTCGCAATTGACCGGGTTCAGAATTTCCCAACCCATGGTATTGGCCGCCGACAACGGTATGCAGCGATAGGCATAACGATCGGGTGTGCGGTTCATCCAGTCGCGGCGCGGCCGGGCTGGCCGGATCAGCTGAGCCGCGTCGTCGGGCGCGCCGGGGAGGACATAGGCCTTGATCGTGTGCATGTCAGGTTCCATGGAATGGGCGGACGGGGCCGGCGTGGATTCGGCGTTGACCGTGCCGTGGACCGGGTCGATGCGCTAGAATTTAGCGTTTTCGCCGGGAGATTACCAAACCGGTGGATACCGCAGATACCGAGCCGTCGAATGAGCGCAGAAGAAACCAGCCGTCCCACGAACTTCATCCGGAATATCGTGATCGACGATCTCGATTCAGGGAAGCACTCCACTGTAGTGACCCGCTTTCCGCCCGAGCCCAATGGCCATCTGCACATCGGACACGCCAAGTCGATCTGTCTGAACTTCGGTCTGGCGGCCGAATTCGGTGGTGGCACCCACCTGCGGTTCGACGACACCAATCCGCTGAAGGAGAGTGAGGATTTCGCTCGCGCCATCCTGGCGGATGTTTCGTGGCTGGGCTTCGAGTGGAAGGAGTTGCGTCACGCCTCGGATTATTTCGAACAACTGTACGACTACGCCGTCCACCTGATCCGCAACGGCAAGGCCTATGTCGAAGAACTCTCGGCGGAGCAGATCCGCGAATACCGCGGCACCCTGACCGAGCCCGGGCGCGACAGCCCCTGGCGGGACCGGCCGGCCGAAGAGAGCCTGGACCTGTTCGACCGGATGCGCGCGGGGGAGTTCGAGGACGGCCGTTACGTGCTTCGCGCCCGAATCGACATGAGTTCCCCGAACATCAATCTGCGTGATCCGGTGATCTATCGCATTCGCAACGCGCCACATCATCGGACCGGTGATGCCTGGCACATTTACCCGATGTACGACTGGGCCCACGGGATTTCGGATGCCATCGAGGGAATCACCCATTCACTGTGCACCCTGGAATTCGAGGATCACCGGCCCTTGTACGACTGGTTCCTGGACAACATTCCGGCGCCCTGCCACCCGCAGCAGATCGAATTCGCCCGCGGTAACCTGGATTACACGGTGATGAGCAAGCGCCGGTTGCGGCAATTGGTCGAAGAGGGGCACGTGAACGGCTGGGACGATCCACGCATGCCAACCCTCTCGGGTCTGCGCCGGCGTGGCTACACGCCTGAATCCATTCGGGCTTTCTGGAACGAGATGGGAGTTTCCAAGAGCGAATCCATCATCGACATGGGTGTGCTCGAAAATGCACTGCGCAACGATCTCAACGTGCGTGCTCCGCGCTCCATGGCGGTGCTCGATCCGGTGAAGGTCGTGCTGACGAACTATCCGGAGGGTGAAGAAGAGTGGCTGGAAGCCCCGGTTCACCCCCAGGACGAAAGCATGGGCACCCGCCAGGTCGCCCTGAGCCGCAAAATCTGGATCGAACGGGCGGACTTCATGGAGGATCCGCCCCGCAAGTATTTTCGTCTCAAGCCCGGCGGCGAGGTGCGGCTGCGCCACGCATTCATCATCCGTTGCGACGACGTGATCAAGGATGCCGATGGCACGGTACGGGAGTTGCATTGCACCTTCGATCCCGAAAGCCGCAGCGGCCTGCCCGGTGCGTCGCGCAAGGTCAAGGGCACGATTCACTGGGTTTCGGCCGCGCACGGCGTTCGTGCCGAAGTCCGCCAGTACGACCGCCTGTTCTCCGTTCCGAATCCGCTGGGCGACAAATCACGGGATTTTCTGGAGTTTCTCAATCCCGATTCGCTGGAGGTGATTCCGGATGCCGTGGTCGAGCCGGAGGTGGCGCGTGGTGAACCGGGTGATTTCTACCAGTTCGAACGCACCGGCTACTTCGTGCACGACAGTGAGGATTCCCGCCCGGGCAGCCCGGTACTGAACCGCGCGGTCACCCTGCGTGACACCTGGGCCAGGTTGAGAAAAGCCGGCGGCTGAAACCTGGCCGGGACGGGTGGCGGGCTTGCCTTAAACCGCTGAGCCCGCTCGATTTTGCTAGACTGCTACCAGCCAATCGGGCTGGGAATTCACGGATGGGGGAGGAATGCCATGGGCTGGATCATTCTCGCGCTGATCGTCTTCGCGGTTCTTTATGCCATTGCGATCTACAACAAGCTGGTCGCAGGCCGGAACCAGTACAAGAACGCATTTGCCCAGATCGATGTGCAGCTGACGCGGCGCCACGACCTGATTCCCAACCTCGTGGAGACCGCCAAGGGCTACATGCAGCACGAACGGGAAACGCTCGAAGCCGTGATCAATGCGCGAAACGCAGCGGTTTCAGGACTGAAACAGGCCGCCAAGGATCCGACCGACCCCGATGCGATGAAGCAACTCGCCCAGGCTGAACAGGGGCTCAGTGGTGCGCTGGGGCGTTTGTTCGCGCTTTCCGAGGCCTACCCGGATCTCAAGGCCAATGAAAACATGATGCAGCTCTCCGAGGAGTTGACGACCACCGAGAACAAGGTGGCGTTCGCGCGTCAGGCCTACAACGACGCCGTCATGCAGTACAACACCTACCGCGAGTCCTTCCCCAACAATTTCTTCGCGGCGTGGTTCCAGTTCCGGGCCGCCGAACTGCTGGAAATCGAAGACGAGACGAAACGGGAAGTGCCGCGCGTCGCATTCTGATTCGCAGCGCAAGCTGAGTGAATTTCTTCGGGCATCAGGCTAAGGCGCGGCGCCAGACGCGCTGGTTGGTGGTTCTGTTCGTGATGGCCGTGGTGACGGTTGTAGCCGCGGTCGATCTCGTAGTGCTGCTGGTGCTGGGCTTCAGCGCGGATGAAACCGGAGTCACCGTGCCTCTGAGCAGTACCGCGTTGCGGCAGAACTGGGCGCTGCTGGCAACCGGTGCCGCGGTGACGGGCGGCCTCATTCTGATTGCCAGCCTCTACCGCAGCGTGCGCCTGCGCGCGGGCGGCGGCCAGGTCGCACGGGACCTGGGCGGCACACTGGTGGATTCCGATGTGCGCGATCCCCTGCGCCGGCGCCTGCGCAACGTGGTCGAGGAAATCGCCATCGCGTCCGGTGTGCCCGTCCCTGAAATCTACGTACTGGAGCACGAAGCGGGCATCAATGCGTTCGCTGCCGGATACACGCCGGCGGATGCGGCGGTGGCCGTGACCCGCGGAACCCTGGAACGGCTCGACCGAAACGAACTTCAGGGGGTGATCGCCCACGAGTTCAGCCACATCCTCAATGGGGATATGCGTCTGAATATCCGGCTCATGGGCGCGCTGTTCGGAATCATGGTTTTGACTCTGATTGGCCGCCGTATTCTGCTGCACTCGCGGCATTTCGGCCGGTCCCGGGACAAGGGCGTCGCGGCGGTGTTGCTGATTGCGCTGGGGGTGATGATCGTCGGCTCGGTCGGACAGTTCTTCGGGCGCTGGATCAAGGCGGCGGTTTCACGCCAGCGCGAGTACCTGGCGGATGCCTCGGCCGTTCAGTTCACGCGGGACACGACCGGAATCTCCGGGGCACTCAAGAAGATCGCCGCCTACCGTCCGGGCTCGAGCCTGGAGACGGATGCCGAGGAAATCAGCCACATGCTGTTCAGTCCCGGCGGCCGCATGTTCGTGTTCGCGACACACCCGCCGATCGACAAGCGCATCCGCCGGGTCGATCCGGGCTTCGATCCGTCCGAACTGGATCGCCTGGCCGCCGAAATGGTGCAGGAGGACATCGAGCGCGCGCAGCAGTTGAAGGCCGAGCGGGAGCAGGCCCGGGCGCGCGAAGCGAACGCCGCGTCCGGAAAGGCGGCCGGGCCGGGTGGCTTCGATGCCGGCCGCCTGATCTCCGAAATTGGTCAGCCCGGATGGGAGCGCCTGTTGATGGCCGCGACCCTGGCAGCCGCGATTCCGCTGGACCTGCGGCGCGCCGCGGAATCGCCGGAATGGGCACCCGAAGTGCTGTTCTACACCTTGCTCGATCCGGATCCGGAAGTGCGAGAACAGCAATTGCTCGAGGTGGCCAGGCACATGGGGGCGCAGCAGGAATCGAGTGTGCGCGCCCTGTTGTCCGCCGCCGGACCGCCGGTGCCCGAGCAGCGACTGCCGTTGCTGGAGCTGGCGTTTCCGGCGCTCAAACGGCGGCCGGACGAGTATGTCCAGCGCGTGTTGGCGACGGTCAAAAAACTGGTGGAGGCTGACGGCCGCATCGACGTCTTCGAATTTCTGCTGTCGCGGGTGATTGCCCAACATGTCTGGGAGTCCCGCAATCCGCATACCGTGCGCGTCTCGGGCCGTGCTTCTCTGGACGCTTGTGCGGATGCGGCACGTCGCGTTTTGGCGGTACTGGCGCGGCACGGACACGGGGATGATGACCTGGCGGCGGCCGCGTTTCGCGCCGGTGCGGATGAGCTGGAAATCGGCGCTGTCGACGACCTGCCGCCGGTACCGGACTGGATGGCTGCGCTGGATGAAGACCTTCCCCGCCTCGATCGGCTGCGCACCGCCGACAAGGAACGCCTGGTGCGGGCGTTGACCGCCACGGTCACCCACGATGGGGAAATGGCGCCGGTTGAACTGGAGTTGTTACGCGCGGTCTGCGACCTGATCCACGTCCCGCTGCCGCTGCTGGGTGGTGGCCGCGCCGTCGGCGGGACCTCCCCGGGCTAACCGGCTACCCAGCCGTTCCGCCGCGAATTTTTCCGCGATCATGATGGTCGGCGCGTTGGTGTTGCCCGAAATGAGCTGGGGCATGATGGACGCGTCCACCACGGATAAGCCGGGTACACCGTGTACGTCGAGTTGCGGGTTGACCACGGCCATTTCATCGATGCCCATTTTGCAGGTACCCACGGGGTGGTAAATGGTTTCCGCCTTGCGCCGGATGAATTCGAGCAGGTCCGCGTCATTGCGGCAGTCCGGGCCGGGCAGCAGTTCCCTGGCCACCCAGTCGCTGAAGGCCGGCTGGGCGAATATGCGCCGCGCCAGCCGCGCGCACTCCACCATCACCGTACGGTCATATTCCGTGCTCAGGTAGCGTGGCTGCAGCATTGGCGCCTCGGCGGGGTTGGTCGATCGCAACAGAATTTCACCGCGACTTTCCGGCCGCAGGGCGCAGGCATGTATCGTCATGCCATGGCCGGACAGGCGGTTGCGCCCGTGATCGTCGAGCAGGGCGGGTACGAAATGCATCTGGATATCGGGGCGGTCGTCCGTCGCGTGGCGGCTGACCACGAAACCGCCGGCCTCAGCAATGTTGGAGGAGCCCGGCCCCTTGCGGCCCAGCAGGTAGCGCAGGCCGACCACGATGTCGCTCAACTGGTCGTAGGTGACCGGGTGATTGCAGCAGACCAGGGTGCAGATATCGAGGTGGTCCTGCAGGTTGCGGCCCACCCCGGCCAGGTCCAGTCGAACGGGGATACCCAGGGCTCCCAGGTGGTCGGCGGGGCCGATGCCGGACAGCATCAGAAGCTGGGGTGAATTGATGGCGCCGGCCGCGAGAATCACGTGCCCGGCACGAGCGGTGGCGACCGTTCGCCCTTGCCGGTAACGCACACCCGAGGCGCGGTCTCCGTCGAATTCGATCGCTTCGGCGTGTGCGCCGGTGATAACCCGCAGGTTTTCGCGGCCACGAGCCGGGTTCAGGTAGGCCACGGCGCTGCTGCAGCGGCGGCCGTTGCGCTGGGTAACCTGGTACAAGCCGAATCCGCGCTGATGGGGTCCATTGAAATCGTCGTTCAAGCCCAGACCGGCCTCTGCCGCGGCTTCGAGAAACACGCCGGAGAGCGGATTGACGTGTCGCAGGTTCTGAACGCTCAGCGGGCCGCCGGAGCCATGACAGGGCGACGGGCCGTTTTCCTGGTCCTCGGAGTGAATAAACCAGGGCAGCACATCCTCAAAGCCCCAGCCTTTGTTTCCTGCGGCTTCCCATTCGTCATAGTCCTTGCGATGGCCCCTGCAGTAACACATGGCATTGATGGAGCTCGATCCGCCGAGAACCTTGCCGCGCGGCCAGTACAGCCGGCGTCCGCCCAGTCCGGCCTGGGGTTCGGTCTCGTATCCCCAGTTGATCGAACTTTGGCCGACCAGTTTGGCGAGGCCGGCCGGCATGTGGATGAACGGGTGCCAGTCGCGGCCACCCGCTTCCAGGAGCAACACCCGGTTCGACGGGTTTTCGCTGAGACGGTTGGCCAGTACGCAGCCTGCCGAACCGGCGCCTACGATGAGGTAATCATGTTCCATACGATTGCGTATTGTGTAATTTTGGCATCATATCCCATACAGGGTTCCGCGCAAGTCTGTGCAGCCGGTGATGTCCACTCGCGGCGGCTCACGGCGCTGATCCCGGTTGGCCCGTTCGGGACGTGGTGCAGGCCCCGATGTTAATCTATGTTGCTTGCATCAATCTGATGGGGAACGGGCCGATTCCGCGCCGGCTCGAGTGCCGAACCGGCCACCCCGGGCATCACGGAGGCAGGTTCGGACGTGACCCTGACGAAGATTTCACTCTCCAACCCCGTGGCGGTCGTTGTCGCGTGCATCCTCGTGTTCATTTTCGGGTCGCTCAGTCTGAGCCGCCTGCCGATTCAGCTCGCACCGGACATCGAACGCCCCGAAATCACCATCGCGACCGTTTGGCGCGCTTCGGCACCAAACGAAGTCGAATCCGAAATCGTCGAACCGCAGGAAGACGTTCTGCGGGGTATTCCTGGCCTGTTGCGGCTGCAGTCGACGGCGAATTTCGGCAGCAGTTTCCTGAACCTGCAGTTCGCCATTGGCACCGACATGAACCGGGCCCTGATCGAGGTGCTCAATCGCCTCAATCAGGTGCCGCGTTACCCGGTCGATGCCGATGAACCCGTGATCCGGGTGGGGGGCAACAACTTCGAGAAGATCATCGCCTGGTGGGCCATTCTGCCGGAAGAAGGCAATCCGCGGTCGATCGCGAGTTACCAGGATTTTGTCGAGGACGTCGTCGTGACCCGCCTGGAGCGGGTCCCCGGTGTGGCGCAGGTTGGTTCCTTCGGCGGGCAGCGGCACGAGGTCCGTATAACGTTCGATCCCTACAAGGCGGCGAACATCGGGCTCGACCTGACCGCCATCGCCGGCGAACTGGGGTCCAACGCGGACGTGTCGGCCGGCATCAGCGACGTGGGCCGGCGGCAGTACACCCTGCGCTTCAGCGGCAAGTACGAAGTCGAGTCGCTGGGCGACCTCGTGCTGACCTGGCGGGAAGGGCGGCCGGTTCGGCTGCGGGACGTCGCCCGGGTGGATATGACGATGGTCGATCCATCCGGAATTCTGCACCAGAACGGCGGCCCGTCGCTCGCCATCAACGCCACGCCTGAATCCGGTGTGAACGTGTTCGAGGTGATGCAGGGGCTCAACGCGGCGGTGGAGGACCTGTCGGCCAACGAACTGCGCCGGGCGGGCCTCACGATGGTGGGCGATTACGACGAAACGGAATACATCACCCAGTCCATCGGCATGGTTCGCAACAACCTGCTGCTCGGGATGACCCTGGCGATCGTGGTTCTGTGGTGGTTTCTCCGCAAGTTCCGCGCCACCCTGGTCGTGGCGCTCGCCATACCCTTGTGCCTTTTCTGTTCCTTCATGGTGCTGGATTTCGGCGGGCGTACCCTGAACATCATCTCGCTGGCCGGTCTCGCATTTGCGACCGGAATGGTGCTGGATGCCGCCATCGTGGTGCTGGAAAACATTTTCCGCCAGCGTGAAGCGGGACGCCACGGTGATGAGGCATCCATGCGCGGAACGAGCCAGGTCTGGGGTGCGCTGCTCGCTTCGACGGCGACCACGGTGGCCATCTTCATGCCGGTGGTCTTCCTCGAAGACGAAGCCGGCCAACTGTTCAGCGACCTCGCGGTTACGATTTCGGCGGCGGTGATCTCCTCTCTGCTGGTCGCCGTAACGGTGCTCCCGACCGCGGCCGCAAACTGGGTTCGCGGCCATGCCATCGAAGATCATCACCAGAACTGGTGGTCGTGGATCACGAACCACATCATGGCCTGGACCGACAATCCGGTGAAACGCTGGACCTGGGTCGGGACCCTGACCGTGGCGCCGCTGGCCCTGGCCCTGGTGCTGCTGCCGCCGGCGGACTATCTGCCCGAAGGGAAAAAGAACTTCTTCATGGGCTTCATCGTCACACCGCCCGGCATGGGCATCGAGAATGCCGAGAAGGAACTGGTCGACGTCATTGACCAGCGCTTGACACCGTATCTGAATGACGAACGCGCGCCCCATCTCGAGAATTACTTCCTGGGCCTTTCGCGTGGATTCGGCACCTTCTTCGGCGGGCGCGCGGCGAATCCCGGACAGCTCGACGAACTGGTGGGCATCGTGAATCGCGAGATCATCACCGGTTTTCCCGACTCCTTCGGTTTCGCGCAACGTGACCCCCTGTTCGGCGGCGCCCGCGGCGGCCGGCGGATCGACATTGACCTGGCTTCGGACTCGTTCGGTTCACTGTTGCAGGCGGGCCGCGTGGGCTTCCAGAAGGTGATGGAAGAGTTGCCGGGCGCGAATGTCAGGCCGGTGCCCGGGCTGGAACTGGCCGAACCCGAATTACGCCTGGTGCCGGACGACCGCAAGATCGCGGAAGTGGGTTGGAACCGGTCGCGCATGGCGACAGCGATACGGGCCATGGGAGACGGTGCGTTCCTGGGCGAGTATTTCGACGGCTCGCGCCGCTACAACGTGATATTGCGCGCCGAGGAATGGTACACCCCGGAGGAGTTGATCGCCCTGCCCGTGGCCACGCCCAGCGGCGATGTGCTGACCATCGGTGAAATGGTCGACCTGGTGCGCACGGCGGGCCCGTCGCAAATTCGCCGAATCGACCGCAAGCGCACCCTGACCCTGGCCGTGACGCCACCACCGTCCATGGCGATGGAGGAGTCACTGGACATCATCAAGCAGCGCGTGACGCCCGCCATCTGGGAGCAGATGCCGCCCGGAGGTTCGGTCAACTATCGCGGAACCGCGGAGGCACTCGATGAAGCGCTGGCCAGCATGTCGGGCAGTTTTCTGCTGGCCATCGTGATCCTGTATCTGCTGATTTCGGCGCTGTTCCGTTCATTCACCGATTCACTGCTGGTGGTGCTGACCATCCCGATGGCGACCGTGGGCGGGGTTGTGTCGCTGCGCCTGATGGACATCGCGCTGTTCGCCAGTGGCGGCCAGCAGATGGACCTGTTGACCATGATCGGCTTCGTGATTCTGCTGGGGCTCGTGGTCAACAACGCCATCCTGCTCGTGTATCGGGCCCGCGACGCCGAACGCGAAGGCATGGGGCGGCGTGAGGCCGTGCACACTGCGGTAAAATTGCGGCTGCGGCCCATTCTGATGAGCACGACCACCAGCATCTTCGGCATGATGCCGCTGATGCTGATTCCCGGCTCGGGCACCGAGCTGTACCGCGGGCTGGCCACCGTGATTGTGGGTGGTATGCTCACCAGCACGTTGTTCACCCTGATCCTGTTGCCCAGCCTTCTGCGCATGAACGAGGACGCCCGGCCCGCGACACTGCCGGCCGTGGAAACCGCCTGAATGAACATCATGGACTCTATCGCTCGCCAACTCCGCATCTGGTCCCTGCTGGTCGTGCTGATGCTGCCGGCCGCAGCATTCGCGCAACCGGGCGGCGGCCCCGCGCTGGTGCGCGTGGCGCTGGCCAGTATGCAATCCCTGGCGTCCGAGACACTCGTGCCCGGAACCGTGGTCAGCCGCAACGACGCCAGACTGGCGGCCGAAGTCGAGGGCCGCCTGGTCGAGGTTGCTGACGTGGGCACCCGGGTCGACGAAGGCGATACCGTCGCCACGATCGAGGATCGGGCCTTGAAGCTGCGTCACGCTGAGCTTCAGGCAGAGGTCAGGCGGGCCGAGGCGCGCCTGCGGTTTCTCGCCAACGAAGTGGACCGGATTTCCCGGCTGGCTGAATCCAACCTGGCCGCGATCACCCAGCTCGAACAGCTTCGTTCGGACCGGGACATCGCGCAGGGCGATCTCGAGGTGGCGCGGGCCCGGCTGGCGCAAAACGAGGATCAGCTGGAGCGCACACGCATCCGCTCCCCGTTCGGCGGGGTGGTTGTGGAGCGTCTCATGACGCCGGGTGAACGCGTCGTCGAGGGCAGCAAGGTGGTGCGGGTCGTGGACCCGAACCATCTCGAAGTCATCGCCCGCGCTCCATTGGAATACCTGGACTTCAGTGCGGCCGGTCAGCTTATAAACCTGAGGTCCGGGCCGTCTTCGGTGCTGGGCCAGGTACGCACGGTCGTGGCCGTGGGTGACGAGAATACCCATCAGTTCGAATTGCGAATCGACCTGGAGGGAGCGCCGTTTCCCATCGGAAAAACTCTGCGGGTCGGCATCCCCACATCCGATCGCCGTGACGTGCTGACGGTGCCCCGGGATGCGCTGGTACTGCGCCCGGAAGGTCTCAGCATTTTCGTGGTGGACGGCAACAACGAGGCCCGCCAGGTTGATGTCACCACCGGTATCGGCAGCGGCGAGCAGATCGAGGTGCGCGGCGCGATATCGTCCGGTGACCGGGTCGTGATTCGCGGCAACGAACGTCTCCAGCCGGGCCAGTCCGTTAATATCATGGACAGTTAGGGCCTGTTAACACGACGTGGATCCGCGCTGTTGTGACTGAAAAAGCGCCAATCAAGGCGCGAGGAATGAAGTTTGGTGACTCCAGATGAATGACGAGCAACGCAGAATGGCGCTTTTTCAGACCCAACCCTTCGGGCCGTGGTCGCTTTTCCGCCTGGCGGCGTTATCGCTCACTCAGGTAGCGGTGCTACCCCACGCTCGCTCTGCCTTGCCAGCCGCCAAAGCGGCCGACGGCAGCGCAGAACCACGTCGTTTTAACAGGCCCTAGTGCCTGCCGACTCGACGACCGCCGCCGCGCCGCCGGGGCTTTTCGAGAGACTGACCCGGGTCGAACGGGGTGAATGGGCGCGGTTGTCGATGGCTTTCGCCTACTTCTTCTTCCTGTTGGGCGGATACTTCATGCTGCGCCCCATTCGCGGCACCGTGGCGGCCTACAACACCGACGTTCTGCACTGGCTCTACACGGCCACTTTTCTGACCATGCTGGCCATTGTTCCCCTGTTTGGATTCCTGGTCTCGCGCTTCCGGCGTGGCCGTTTCGTTCCGGCGATTTACCTGTTCTTCATGCTCAACCTCGCGGGTTTTCTGGTGGCCTTCGAGGGGTCGGAAACTCCGCTCTGGATTCAGCGCGTGTTCTACGTCTGGCTCAGTGTGTTCAACCTGTTCGTCGTCTCGGTGTTCTGGAGCTTCATGGCCGATGTGTTCCGCCCGGACCAGGCGCAGCGACTGTTCGGATTCATCATGGCCGGCGGCAGCCTCGGCGCCGTTCTCGGTCCCCTGGTCACGGCGGGCCTGGTGGCGGGCAGCGGGGCCGCGGGCATCATGGCCATTGCGCTGGCCTGTCTGGGGCTCGCGACCCTGATGGCGATTCTGCTCGGACGCTATCAGCGCCGGACCACACACCATCCCGCGGCGGTGATCGGTGGCGGGGTATGGGAAGGAGCCTTGAGGGTATTTCGTTCGAAATACCTGTTGTTCGCTTGCCTGCTGATGCTGGTGCACAACCTGACCTCGACTTTTCTGTACAACGGGCTCGCGGTGCTGGTCGATACCCACATCGTCGGATTCAACGAGCGCACGGTCTTTTTCGGCTGGGTCGATCTGGTGGTGCAGGTCATCGCGTTCGTGTTCCAGTTCTTCATCACATCACGCCTGATCACCGCGCTGGGCATGCCCCGCACCCTGGTGATCATGCCGGCTCTGCTGGCGGCCGGGTTCGTGTTTCTGGGCAGCGCCCTGGGTCTGGTGCTCCTCGCCGCGCTGCAGGTGGCTCAGCGGTCGATGAACTACGGCATCCTGGGGCCGGCGAAGGAAATGTTGTTCACCGTGGTGGATCGTGAAACCCGGTACAAGTGCAAAAACTTCATCGACACCGCGATCTACCGCGGCAGCGACGTGACCGCGAGCTGGATTTTCCGCGGCCTGACCGGTGCCGGTCTGACCATTGGTCAGGTTGCCTGGGTTTACGTGCCGGTCATGGGGCTGTGGGCCTGGGGAGCCTGGCGGCTGGGCACGTTGTACAACGGTCTGCTCGAGGATCGGCTCACGGGCCGTGAAGAGGCGGCTCCGCCGTAAGGCCTCAGGCTCCGCCCGCCGGGTAGAAACGCGGTCCGGCCGGGCTGTCCAGCCGCTCGATCGGGCAGTCGTAAAGCCGCTCCAGGCTGTTTTCGTTTAGCATCTCCGCGGTGGGGCCGCAACACCACTGCCCGTCACCGAAGAGCATGACCACGTGCGTGCAGTAGCGCGCCGCGAGATTGACATCGTGCAGCGCCGACAGGGCGCAAGCGTTCCGTCCGCGCACGCGCTCGTCGATCATGCGCATGATATGCATCTGGTGGCGCAGGTCGAGGTGGTTGGTCGGTTCATCCAGCAGCAGGATGTCCGGGTCCTGCAGAAGCAGGGCGGCGAAGGCCAGGCGGCGGGCTTCGCCACCGGAGAGTCCGGTAACGCTGCGTTCGGCGAATCCGTCGAGATCGACGGCGCTCAGGGCGTTCCGGGCTGCGGCGATATCTTCGGGCCCCTCGCGCTGCCAATAGGACAGGTGTGGGTGACGGCCGGTCAGGGCGGTCTGCAGGACCGTGGAATCGAATACGTAGGCGGTGTGCTGCTGCAGCATGCCGATGTGGCGGGCCACGGCTCTGCGCGGCAGTTCGCCCAGCGGGCTGGCATCGAGTTCGATTTGACCGCGCTCGGCCGGTACGAGCCCCGCCAGGCAGCGCAGCAAGGTGGTTTTGCCGGCGCCGTTCGCCCCCAACAGGCCCCAGAACGTCCCCGGGGCCAGCGTCAGGTTGAAGCCGTCGACCACGCGGATTCCGGCGATGGAAACCCGCAGTCCGGAGCACGTGAGCGTCGTCACTGCCTCAGCCTCGCCCGATTGAGCAGCAGCAGAAAGAGCGGCACGCCGAGCAGTGCGGTCACCACGCCCACGGGGAGCTGGCGGGGCGCCAGGACCGTTCGGGCCAGGGTGTCCGAGACCACCAGGAACAGGCCGCCGAACAGGGTTGCCGCCGGCAGCAGTATGCGGTGGTCGGAGCCGACGATCAGGCGAACGAGGTGGGGTACGATCAGGCCGACGAAGCCGATGTTGCCGGCGATCGACACGGCGGACGCCGTCAGCAATGAAGCGAGCACATAAATCACCCAGAGCAGTTTCGTCGTGGGTTCACCCAGCAGGCGGGCCGTGGTTTCACCGATGGCCAGCACGTTGAGACTGCGCGCCATGCCCAGGCACGCGGTGAACACGAAGGCCAGCACAATGAGGGACCAGGGAGGCGCTCGCGAGTAGCCGAGGTCGCCAATCAGCCAGTACAGCATGCCGCGCAGGCTGCTGTCCGAGCCCAGTGCCAGTACCAGGCTGATCAGGGCCGCCCAGCCGGACGCCGTCACCACACCTGTCAGCAGCAGCCGTGTGCCACTCCACGGTCCGGTTCCCCGAGCCAGGCTGAAGACGAGAACGATGGATGCCAGTGAGCCGGTCAATGCCAGCAGGGGAATGTACGGAGCGGCCAGGCCTGCCGACATGCCCAGCAGGGCCGCGAAGGCGGCGCCTCCTGACACGCCGAGAATGTAGGGATCGGCGAGCGGGTTGCGCAGCAATACCTGCATCAGACAGCCGGACAGGGACAGCAGGGCGCCCACGGTCCAGGCCGCTATGGCCCGCGGCAGGCGCAGCCGCCAAACCAGTTCCCCGTTCCGGGATGAAGCATCGCCGAGCGCCGCCAGCCACTCGGACAAGGACAGCGAAACCGAACCGATAGCCGATGCGCCCAGCACTGCCGCGGCCGAGAGCAGCAGCAGTGACAGCAGGAGCAGGCGTCTGCGTGCTGTTGGCATCATTGCGTGGAAACGATTAACATCCGGAGGCTGAAGCCAGCAACGTATCACCGTGTTTTCTGGCAGGCAAGGCACGGTTGCCGCGCATCGCGCGCCGCCGTGCCGTGAACCGGACAAGTCAATCATGATCGACCCCGACGGCTATCGCCCCAATGTGGGCATCGTGCTTCTGAATCGTGAGCACCGCGTATTCTGGGCGAAGCGGTCGAACAACGACGGGTGGCAGTTTCCCCAGGGTGGGATGCGCACCGACGAGACGCCGGAAGAAGCCATGTATCGCGAATTGCGCGAGGAAACCGGCTTGCACCCCGATCATGTCGAGTTGCTGGGCAGTACACCCGGCTGGTTGCGCTACCGCCTGCCCCGCCGCTACCAGCGCCAGTACAGCAAACCCTTGTGCATCGGTCAGAAGCAGGTCTGGTTCCTGCTGAGATTCCTGGCCGAGGACTCGGTCCTGAATCTCCAGACCGTCGAAGATCCGGAGTTCAAGGCGTATCGCTGGGTCGACTTCTGGTACCCGGCGGACAATGTGATCCGATTCAAGCGCCGGGTTTACCGGCGCGCGCTTACGCTGCTCGAACCGATGACCGGGAAGGCAAACGGGAACGGGGCGGAACGGACCGGAAACCGGATAAGCGGTTCAGGCGGCTGAGGCCGGGCCCTGTTCGCCGCACGGGCGCCGTGCCGGTCCACGGGCACCCGCGCGCGCAAGGATCAGAAGTTCAGTTTCGCTCCCACGACAACGGTTCGTGCCTTGGCCGGCCGGGCGCCGTACGGCTCGCGGGCCGCGAGGTGCAATTCGTCGGTCAGGTTCTCGGCCACGGCGTAAAGGGTCCAGTCGGCATTGAACCGGTAGTGGGCGGAGAGATCGAAAATCGTCGCCGACTCCGTTTTCTCGTACTGGCCGCAACGGGCCTGGGTGCATACCGAATCCAGGTAGTTTCCGCTCAGCCGGAAAGACCAGGAACCGCGGTCCAGGCCGGTCGACACCCAGAGCTGCTGGTCCGTGATGTACGGTACCGGATCACCCTCGCTGACCGCCCCGAAGAAATCGGAATCGAATGAGGTCTGGAACTCGGCATCCATCCAGGTGTAGGTCATCTGCACCGGTACCCGCCAGCCGCCGGGTGCATCGAACCCCGTGGTCAGCGACAGTTCCAGCCCGGGAACGTGTACGCCCTCGCCATTGAATGCATCGCCTGGTGTGCAATCCGACCCTGAAGAATTCGTGCACTGTCCCACCAGGTTTTCGTAGTCGTTGAAAAAGAGCATGGCTTCCAGCGCCAGTCGGGACGTCTCATGGCGCAATCCCAATTCGTAATTGACGCTCTCCTCGGGATCGACGCCCGGCTGGTTGCCGGGTGCTGCGAAGCCGCGGTGGATCCCGCCGACGATCCGGGTATTGTCGGTCAGGGCATACAGCACGCCGATACCGGGCAGCCAGATGTCGACCTCGTTGCTGCGACGGCCGGTTTCACTGGCGGCGCTGCGATCCGACGGGTCCGGTCCGCTGCTGGCGTAGTCGATGCGCGAGAGTTCGATGTTTTCGTAACGCAGGCCGGCGGTCACGGTCCAGTCGCCCCAGTCGATGCGGTCCTGCACATAGACGGCCCAGGCGCGAGCGTCCTGAATCCGGTTGCCCGCGTTGCCTTCGAGTCCGATGGCGTTGAGTACCAGTTCGCCGCCGAGTTGCTGGTAGCTGTCGTTGCGTTGCAGCCGGTCTTCCTCGTCCTCGTGATAACGCAGGCCGGCTTCCAGTTGGTGGTGGGTTGCGCCAGCATCGAAAGCCAGATCGCCCACGATCTGCACCCCGCGCGAGTCGTACTCGCGGGAATTGTTGCGTACCTGGATGGACCCGTAGGCCGTGTCGGCGCCGTCCAGAATGGCCTGCAGCGTATCCGGTCCCAGTCCGCCCAGTGATTGTCCGCGATTGATCGCATCGATGACGCTGGCCCAGCCGGTGCGGCTGAACGATTCCGGGTCGGCGCTGCCGTCGAAATCGACACCTTCGGTCTTGTACCAGGCGCGTTCGAATTGGTTGTTGTAGGCGGTGATCGTGACACCGTTGCCGGCCTGGTTCTCGAGGCGCCAGGTGATCGCCACCTGCTGGTGCTCGTTGTGCATCTCGTCCTCGGACGAGAGCCCGTAGCGGCGCAGCGGGTCACCGCTGAAGTCGGTGTCGGTGAGTCCGAGATAGCTTTGCTGCGAGTCCTCTTCCGAATACTGCAGCTTGATCTCGAGGCTCTGGTACACGGATGAGGAAGCATCTGACCAGAATCCGAGTTTGGCCAGGTAATCTTCCTTCTGCAGGCCGGTCTGGTTGTCGCTGCGATCGATGGACTGGTAGCCGTCGGACTGCCACTGGTGCGTTTCCACCAGGAACGCCGCGCGCTCACTGCCGCCACCGTACCAGCCGTGGACGCGCCAGGTGTCGTCCGTACCGAATTCACCCTGCAGGTACCCGCGGTTTTCCTGGGGAATCGGTGTGCTTTTGAGGTTGACGGCGCCGCCGACCGTGTACGGTCCCTGTGAGATGGATGCGGGACCTTTGAGGACTTCGATCGAATGAACCCGGCCGAAGGTGGGGAAATAATAGGCCGACGGCGCGGAATAGGGGGCCGGGGCGATCAGGATGCCGTCTTCCATCAGGGTGATCCGGCCGCTTCTTTCAGCCGCGGTTCCGCGGATGCTGATGTTCGGGCGCAGCCCCCAGCCATCTTCCAGTTGCATCGACAGGCCCGGCACCCGCCGCAGTGCGCGAATGGCATCGGTGGACTCGAAGGCTTCGATGTCGCCAGGGGTGACCACGCCGGCCCCCCCGGTCACCTCGTTGGCTGCTTCCGCCGAGCCGAAGATGGTCAGAGACTCGAGGTGTGTGCAGCCCTCGAGGCCGGCCGTTTCTGTCTCCTTCCCGGCGTTCTCGTCCGGATCGCAAGCAGCGAGTACGGAGGGCGCGGTGAACGCCAGCGACATTGACAAGGTCAGCAGGGCGGGTGCGCCGGCGAGAAATGATCTGCGATCGTTGTGCATGAGGGTTCTCTGAAGTTTACAACCAATTGAGTGAGAATGATTCTTATTCAAGAGGCGGCATTGTAGAGAAATTTCATGGTATTGACAATCATTCTCATTTGCATCTATGATCGGGATGGCGAGAATGACCCGAAACGTGCGACTGCGCCGGGTTCGGGTCACAAAATGGATCAACGTGCGGTAACGAGCGTCCAACGGATACGAAAATGTATGTCTGTCTCTGCAACGGTGTGACCGAGAGCGCGATACGGAACGCGGTCGACGAGGGGGTCCGTACCTATCGCGAGCTCAGCTTCAAAACCGGCTGCGGCACCACGTGCGGCAGCTGCGTACCCGTTGCCCGTGCGCTGCTTCAGGAATGCCTGAGCGAGACGGAATCCCACTTCAGCCCGCCCGAACTCCACGTCGTCAGCGCTGCCTGAAACCCGTTTCTGCCGGTATTTCGGCGCTTGCCCCGTCAATGATTCTCATTCCGGTAGCGCTTTTGCCGGCGCGTTAGAATGATTGATTCAAACTCAAGAATCATTGGAGCGTGAAACACATGAAGGGCGACGCGAAGGTCATCGGATATCTCAACAGTGCGCTGCGCAACGAGCTGACCGCGATCAACCAGTATTTCCTCCATTCCCGCATGTTTAAGGACTGGGGGCTGAAGGGCCTGGCCGACTACGAGTACGAAGAGTCGATCGATGAAATGAAGCACGCCGATGAACTCATCGAGCGGATTCTGTTTCTCGAAGGGCTGCCCAACCTGCAGGACATCGGCAAACTCATGATCGGTGAACACACCCAGGAAATGCTGGAATGCGATCTGCGCCTGGAAATGGAGGCCATTCCGCTGTTGCGTGAGGCCATCGCGCATTGTGAGGAAGTTCGCGACTACGTCTCGCGCGACCTGTTCGACAGCATCCTCGAATCGGAAGAGGAGCACGTCGATTGGCTGGAAACCCAGCTCGAATTGATCGGCAAGGTCGGCATCGAGAACTACCAGCAATCCCACATGGCAGGCGACTGAGCTCGATTCGCGCTCCGGCGGTCATTGACATCCCGCCGTCCAACCCTCACGTTCACAGAATGGCGCGGGCCACCCCGGGTTTCAGGTCTCCCGGTATGGCGCCAGGAGATTTAATGACAATGGGGCCGGAGTAAGCGAGCGCAGCCGGTTTGACGCGCAGCGTCAAGAAGGCCAGCGAGCGAGCGACACCCCCATCAGTGGTGGCACTGCCATCGCCAAGGCAAGCGAGACTCGTCCGATGTTTAGTCACACCAGCCAACCCTGTACCTTCGAGCGCGACTGCGATGTCGTCATGATTCCGTCCGGGGACGAGGTAACCATACCGGCAGGCGCCGTGGGTTACATCACCCAGTCCCTGGGGGGCAGCTTCACGGTGTTTGTGGACGGCAACCTGTTTCGCGTTGCCGGTATCGATGCGGATGCGATTGGCAAAGAGCCCGTGGCTCCGCCCAGCCTTCCGGACGATGCCACCGAAGACGATGTGGAAAAACTGCTCTGGGATCAGCTCAAGACCTGTTATGACCCTGAAATACCCGTCAATATCGTTGATCTGGGTTTGATCTACCGCTGCGAGATGATTTCTGACGAGTCCGGCGGACGGCATGTCGAGGTGCAGATGACGCTCACCGCTCCCGGCTGCGGGATGGGAGACATTCTGGTGGACGATGTTCGCTCCAAGCTGGAACTGGTACCGACAGTCTCCCGGGTCGATGTGGAACTGACCTTCGATCCGCCGTGGAACCACAGCATGATGTCGGAGGCCGCTCGGCTCGAAACCGGGATGTACTACTAGGCCGACCTCTGCAAGCATTCCCGGCGGCACGGGTTCAGCATCGGTGCCCGATTCGGCCGACCCGCCCGGACCACGGTTTCAGAAATTGCGAGAAACCGAATCAAATCGAAACGGCCCGGGTGCCTGGGTGCGGTCAGGTTCCGGATTCGGTCCGGCCGATCACGTGGGCCTTCAGCCCCGCGGACAGGCTGACCCGGTCCAGCATGGGGCGGGTGGCGAATATCTGGCCACGCTCGTCGGTGATCAGCACCTCGCTGATCCCCAGCGGGGCGGCCACATTCTCCCAGTCTTCGATACCGGCCACGACCAGGGCGGTGGCGGCCGCATCCGCCCGAACGCCTTCGTGAGTGATCACCGTCGCCGACATGATGTCCCGGGTCGGCCAGCCGGTGCGCGGGTCGAGAATATGGGGATAACGTTCTTGGTGATCGTCGAGATGAAACCGTTCGTAGTTTCCCGACGTGAAAACCGATTCGTCGCCCTGGATTTCGATCGTGCCGATCACGCCGCCCAGCGGATTGCGAATGGCGATTCGCCACGGCCTGTCTCCCCGCTTTCCGAAGCCCCGCAGGTCTCCGCCGGCGCCGATCAGTGCGTTGTCGATTCCGAGGCTGTGGAGGATGTGACAGGCCTGGTCAACCGCATAGCCCTTGGCCAGGCCGCTGAAATCCAACTGCACCGCACGGCTGGGGTTGGCCACGGTGTCGCCGTGAATCTCGATGTCCAGAGCACTCGGGTGTCGTCCCACGACGGCCTGAATCTCGCCGGGACGCGGGATGGGTCCGACGATCGGGAATTGTGAGGTGTGAAATCCCCACATCGAAACCAGACGGCCAATGGCGGCATTGAAGCGCCCGCCGGTCTTGATCTCGAATTCCTGGGCAACGTGAATCAGGGTGATGATGTCCTGATCGGCCCTGGCCGGTTCGCCGACGGCGAATGCCCGGTTGATGGCGGTGAGGCGTCCGGGTTCCCAGGGATGCCAGTCGCGGTGCATTTTCTGCAGCGCCAACTGCAGTTCGCCGAAGGCGTCGCTCGCGAGGTCGTCATCGACGCCGGCGAGCTTCACCTCGACCAGGGTGCCGAACACGTAGAATTCGGCATCCTTCGTGCTGGATTCGGTGCAGGCACCGAGGGACAGCGCCAGAAAGACCAGGGTGCCGGCGAGAGCTCGCCTGAGATCAGGCCGGGTCGCCTTGAATGAAAACGGATTCAATCCGACTCCAGAGCGGATTGCACGCGTTCGCATTCCTGCCTGAGTTTCTCGGGAGTCCGGTTGCCGTATGAATCCAGGTATCGGGCAATTTCATCCAGCTCGGTTTTCCACTCGTCCTTCCGGACCTGCAGGATTGCTTCGAGGTCGCTGAGGGTGACGTCGGCGCCTTCCACCCGCAGATCGCCCTGGCCCGGCATCTTGCCGATGGGTGTGTCGACCGCCCCGGCGTCACCGGTACTGCGGTCGATGATCCATTCCAGTACCCGCATGTTCTGTCCGAAACCGGGCCACAGGAAACGCCCGTTTTCATCCTTGCGGAACCAGTTCACGTGGAATATCCGCGGCAGTTGGTCAGCCCGGTCCGCAAAGCCCAGCCAATGCGTCCAGTAGTCACCGAAGTTGTATCCGCAGAACGGCAGCATGGCCATCGGATCGCGGCGCACATCGCCCACGGCCCCGGTCGCGGCAGCGGTCGTCTCCGACGCCATGGCCGCTCCGAGCAGAACGCCGTGCTGCCAGGATTCGCTTTCGATGACGAGAGGGACCAGGCGTTCACGCCGGCCGCCGAAAATGATGGCCGTCAGCGGTACACCTTGCGCGGCCTCGGCCTGCGGCGAATAAGAAGGGCACTGCCGGCTGGAAACCGTGAAACGGGAATTGGGGTGGGCCGCCGGGCCGTTTGCCGGGTCGTAGGGGCGGCCCTGCCAGTCAAACGCGGGTGTGCCTTCGTCCAGTCCTTCCCACCACGGCTGCATGTCCGCGGTCACCGCGACATTGGTGAATATCGTGTCGCGGTTGAGCATCGCCAGTGCATTCGGATTGGTGGACTCGCTGGTGCCGGGTGCCACCCCGAAGAAACCCGCTTCCGGGTTGATCGCCCACATGCGCCCATCTTCGCCGGGCCGCATCCAGCAGATGTCGTCGCCGATGGTCCGGATTTTCCAGCCTTCGTACTCGGCGGGCGGAATCAGCATCGCCAGGTTGGTCTTGCCGCAGGCCGAAGGAAACGCCGCGGCGATATAGTGCACTTCGCCCTGCGGATTTTCGATGCCCAGGATCAGCATGTGCTCGGCCAGCCAGCCTTCGGTGCGTGCCTGGTGGCTGGCGATACGCAAGGCATGGCATTTCTTGCCCAGCAGTGCATTGCCCCCGTAGCCGGATCCAAAGCTCTGGATCTCGAGATCCTCGGGAAAATGCATGATGTATCGATTTTCGGGGTCGAGCTGCCCGGTGGAATGGAGGCCCTTGATGAACGTGCCTTCGCGCTCGATCCGGCGTAGCGCCGCCGTGCCCATGCGGGTCATTTTCTGCATGTTGACGACGACATACGGGCTGTCGGTGATTTCTACGCCGCAGCGGGAAATCGGTGAGTCGATCGGGCCCATGCAATAGGGGACCACGTACAGGGTTCGGCCCGCCATGCATCCCTGAAAGTGTTCGCGCATCATGGCGCGGGCCTTGTCGGGAGGCATCCAGTTGTTGTTGGGACCCGCGTCGGTTTCGTGCTCGCTGCAAACGTAGGTGAGGTGCTCGACCCGGGCGACATCATCCGGGTCGGAGCGGTGCAGATAACATCCGGGATGGGTTTGCTGGTTGAGCTCGATGAGCGTGCCGTCGGCAAGTTGCCGGTCCAGCAGGTCCTGGTATTCCTGATCCGAACCGTCGCACCAGTGGATGTGTTCGGGTTGGGTCAGGGCCGCAACCTGGTCGACCCAGGCTTTCAGTTCATCGTGGCTCGTCACGTCATTGTTTCCTCAGGTGATTCTCCCGGGGATGGGCGCGCGGTGACCCGGGGGCGGAAGAATAGAGGGGCGCCGGTTCGATTGCAACGGACTCGGGCCGGGCGGGGCGGGGCGAGAGCAATGGACCGGACGAATCCCTGAATCAGCGCTGACTTTCGGATTGGACCCCGGGTATCAGGGTCTGGATTACGTGCTCGATGTACGCATCGAAGGCTTCGCTGCTGAGCTGGGGCGTCTGGTGCTGGCGTTGCAGCTGCAGGAATCCCAGATACACGGAGTAAGTCAGCCTGGCCTGGTGCATTGCGGTGGTCTCGGGCAGGCCCAGTTCTTCAAAGGCCGCCGACAGGTGAGCGATACGCCGGTTCGCCACGCGCTCGAGAACCGGTTCTACCTGGGGGTGGCCTGCCGCTGCGCACAACTCGCTGTACACCTCATGGGTCAGCTTTTCCTTGCCTACCCGGCGGAAAAAGGAAATGAGCCGTTCGCGGGGGTCTTTGATTTCACCGAGTGACCGATTGAGGTTGCGGCTGTCGTGATCCTCCCAACGCTGCAACGCCTGTTCCAGCAGCGATTCACGGCTGGAGAAATGCCAGTAGAAACTGCCTTTGGTGATACCCATCCGGCGGGCCAGGGGCTCCACGGCAAGCGCCTGTACGCCCTTCTCGGAAATCAGTTCCAGCGCGGCGCGTTCCCAGTCCGCGGCGGACAGTGTGGAGCGCTGGTTTCGTTCCATGCCGTTTGCGGCTGCTCGTGCGCTCATGTTCTGCCCTCATCTTTACACCACCGCGCCCAAATTTCGCGCAGCGCACTCTCCAGTTCGGTGGTGAATGGCTGTGCGTTCGCCAGCGAGGAGTTCAACAGGCGCTTGCGCAAACCGGCCCTCATCGCGACGAGCCTGTCGGGGTGCGCGGACACCTCCGTGGCAAGCTCCAGAAAGCTATTCTCTCCGCTCGCCACCAAAGATTCCAGCCCAATACCCGACAACAGGCTGGCACCCACCCGGGAACGGTGGTCCGTTCCGGCCCGGCTCAGCACGGGCACGCCCATGAACAGGCTTTCGCAGGTTGTTGTTGTGCCGTTGTAGGGAAACGAGTCGAGAGTGATGTCCACCCGGTGATAGTGCGCCAGGTGTCCGGCCTGGTCTGCGGTGGGACCGGCGAATTCCAATCGCTCGGGCGCCACGCCCGAGCGGGCGAAGATTTCGGCTACCTGTCGTCGTGGTGCCTCGTGGCCGAGCGCCAGGTTCTTGAGCAACAGCCGCGATGCGGGAACGGCACGCAGTATCGCCGCCCACGATTGCAGCAGGGGTGGGTTGAGCTTGGGCATGGCGTTGAAGGATCCGAAGGTCACCTGGCCGCTTTGAAGGCAGGGGGATGGACCTGCGTCCGGTGCCGCCGCGGGCGGCCGGAACACCGAAAAATTCCCTGGCAGCCGAAGCAGTCGTTCGGTGGCCAGGCCGTCGGCGTCCCCGGGGGGATCGGTGACGGCATCGACAATCCGGTAGTCGACCGTCGACAGTCCGGTCGTGTTGGGGTAGCCCAGCCAGGTTAGCTGCAGCGGCGCCACGCGCCTTGCCAGCAGGGCCATGCGGTGTCCCTGGGTCAGCCCGTTCAGGTCGATGAGTATGTCGATGCCGTCATCCATGATCCGCTGGCGCAGCGCCTCGTCGCTGAGTGACGCCACCGGGTGGAAGCCGTGGCATGCAGTCTGAATCCGCCGGGTCATGGCGTCCGTTCGGGTGTGGTTGTGGTAGGCGATGACCTCGAACGATCCGGCATCGTGCGCCTCGATCACCGGAAGGATGAAGTGCGCCACCGAGTGTTGCCGGAAGTCCGATGACAGATAGGCGATTCGCAGGCGCCGTCCGGGATCCCGGGAAACGGAAAATGCCGTTGGTGTCGTTCCGGCCCGCGCCTCCAGCCAGCGTCCGGCCTGCCGGTGTGCGTCGAAGATTTCACCCGGCGTCGCCGTTTCGCTGTAATTGAGGGCGAAGGCGATATTCAAACGCGCCAGTTCATGATCGGGGTCGAGTTTCAGGGCACGCTGAAACCGGGGGATGGAATTCTCGTGGCCCGCCAGGCCGGCCAGGGCGGCGCAGCCGAGGTTGTACCAGGCGTCTGCGTGGGCCTGGCACAACGAACGATCACGCCGTTCCGCGGTGCTCGCCCTGTCTTCCCACCGGTCGAGTGAGGTTTCCAGTCTCCGGATCAGCGGGCCTTGATTAAACAGGCCCTCGGATTCACGGCCGGGCGAGCCCGGGTAACTGCCGGAGGCGGTATCGAGCAACTGCATCGCGACGGCGACGTCCAGCGCCGCTTCGCCGAGGGGCGGCTGACCGGTGGCCGCCTGACGGGCCGTGAGAGCGTCTCGATAGGCTGTGGCAGCGGAGTCCTCATCGCCCTGACGTTGCGCCAGAATGCCGGCAAAGTAGGAGGTTTCGCCGGGTCCGGTTCGCCGTTGGCCGAACGCGGTCAGGGTCTTGTCGGCCTCGTCCAGCCGGTCTTCGAAAAAATCGATTTCCAGGAGCCTGCGCCACGGCCCGGGGTTCGCGGGTTCGCGGCGCGCCCAGTCCCGCAGTGCCCTGCGGGCCCGTTCGAGGTCGCCCGGTTCACGCCGGGTGATCAGGGCGTGCGCCAGGGCGCGGCTACGCCCGCTGCCGGCCGGCAGGGCTTCGGCGGCCCGGATGGCGTCGCTCCACCTTCTTTCCCCCGGGGCCTGTCGCGCCGCCCCGGATGAGGACGCCAACCCGGGTGTCGCGACCGCGCCCGGTCGGGTTCGGCCATGGCAGCGCTTGTACTTCTTCCCGCTCCCGCAGGGGCAGGGTGCGTTTCGGGCGATCATGCGGTGGCCGGAAAAGGGTGTCCGGCGATTGTCTAGGCCCGTTTCCGGCCTGTCAAATCGCCGGATCGGGCGCCGCAGGCGGCGAGAATTGACTTATGTCAGCCAGTTTTCCATACTCTGCCGTATGGTAATCGTGAAATTTCCGGTCTTCAGTGTGTGGAAGGGTGTAATTTACCCGGTCCACTGACCAGGATTTGATTCGGGAGACTCCAAAGTGGCTTGGTTCATGTTATTGACATTATTGATTATTACCATCGGTTGCGCGTTTTACGGTGTGCGCCTTCGCACCTGGACGGCCGCAATCGCCGCCGGTATCGTCGCATTCGCGGCGAGCGGTGAGGTGGGCCTCGGCGCGCTTGTGTTCACCGCGCTCGGGTTCGCGATCATCGCGGTGCCGCTGAATGTGCTGCCGTGGCGTCGCCGGCTGATCAGCGCTCCGTTTCTTCAAACCTATCTGCGGATGATTCCGAGCCTGTCGGCCACCGAGCAGGCGGCGCTCGATGCCGGAACCGTGGGCTGGGAAGGAGAGCTATTCGCCGGCAAACCCGACTGGAAAAAGCTCCAGGATCAGCCCTATCTCGAATTGACGGTCGAGGAGAAGGCCTTCATCGACGGGCCGGTCGAGGAACTCTGCGATCGCCTGAACGAGTGGGAAATCACCCACCGGGATGCCGACCTGAGCCCGGAAATCTGGACTTTTCTCAAGGAGCACCGGTTTTTCGGCATGATCATTCCGAAGGACTACGGGGGGCTGGGCTTCTCCGCGATGGCGCACCGGGCGGTTCTGCAGAAGGTTTCCTCGGTCAGTTCGGTGGCGGGTACCCACATTGCGGTTCCCAACTCTCTTGGCCCGGCTGAACTGCTGCTCCATTACGGTACGGAAGATCAGAAATCGCATTACCTGCCGCGGCTGGCCCGCGGCGAGGAAATTCCCTGCTTTGCGCTGACCGGACCGACCGCGGGTTCCGATGCAACCTCGATTCCGGATTACGGTGTGGTCTGCAAAGGTGAATACGAAGGTGAAACCGTCACCGGCATTCGCCTGAACTTCGACAAGCGCTACATCACCCTGGCGCCCGTGGCCACGCTGATTGGACTCGCGTTCAGGTTGTACGATCCCGACGGACTGCTGGGGGGCGAAAAAGACCGGGGCATCAGCATTGCCCTGGTGCCGCGCGAGACGCCCGGCCTTGAAATCGGGGCGCGTCATTTCCCGATGAACGTACCATTCCAGAACGGACCCCTTCGCGGCAAAGACGTCTTCGTGCCGCTGGAAACGCTGCTGGGCGGCGTGGACCGGGCCGGTCAGGGCTGGCGCATGCTGGTCGAGCAGTTATCGGTCGGCCGGGCCATTTCCCTGCCTTCGTCGCAAACCGGCGGGGCGAAGACCGGCGCGCTGGCCACCGGGGCCTACGCACGGATTCGCAAGCAGTTCGGCTTGCCGATCGGTCGTTTCGAGGGCATCGAGGCGGCGCTTGCCCGCATTGCCGGTAATGCGTACAGCACGTCAGCGTTGTCCCGCATGACGGCCACGGCCGTCGATCTCGGTGAGCGGCCTGCGGTACCGTCGGCCATCGCCAAGTACCACGCGACGGAGAAGGCGCGCGAAGTCATCCAGGATGCCATGGATGTACATGGCGGCAAAGGTGTCATTCTCGGTCCGCGCAACTACCTGGGGCGTGCCTGGCAGGGCATGCCGATCTGGATCACCGTCGAGGGCGCCAACATCCTCACGCGCAGCATGATGATCTTTGGCCAGGGCGCCATTCGGTGCCATCCCTGGGTGCTGAAAGAACTGGAAGCAGCGGCCATCGAGGATTCGGAGAAACGGGAGCGCCGGTTCGACGAAGTGCTGTTCGGTCACGTCGGCTACACGATTCGCAATGCCGTGAGAAGCCTGGTGCTGGGCATGAGCTTCGGCAAGTTCGCCGCAGTCCCGAGCGACCGCCAGACCTCGCGCTACTACCAGAAACTGTCCCGCTATTCGGCGAATTTGGCATTCGTTTCGGACATTGCCATGCTCACCCTGGGCGGCAAATTGAAGCAGAAAGAACATATTTCGGCGCGCCTGGGTGATGTTCTGAGCCAGTTGTACATCTGTTCGGCCATGCTCAAACGATACGAGGCGATCGGGCGCCCGGCCGCCGATCAGGCCATCCTGTCCTGGGCGTTTCACGATGCGGTGTACAAGATTCAGCTCGCCTTGCGCAAAGTCGTCGATAACTTCCCCAACCGGCCCATGCGGGCCCTGCTCCGCGTGGTTGTGTTTCCGTTGGGACGGCGTGAGCGCGCACCCGGCGATCGCCTGACTCATAAAGTTGCGCAGTTGTTGCTCGCCCCGTCGGAGACGCGTGATCGACTCACCCACGGTATCTACCGGTCGGCCCGCACCGGAAATCCGATCGGACTGCTCGAGGAGGCGTTGCCGCAGGTGATCGCGGCCGAACCGCTGGAGCGAAAACTGATCAAGGCGATCAAGAGTGGGCAGGTCGATGGCATCACCTGGGAAGAGCAGGTCGCCGCCGCCGTAGCGATGGGTGTGCTCGGTAACGACGAAGCGGCCATTCTGGCGAAGGTCCGTGAACTCGTGCTGGAAATCATCGCGGTCGATGAATTCGAGACCGGGGATTTGCAACTCGGCCTGCGGCGCGACGCCGACCTGGGTACCCAGCACGCGGCCTAGAGCGCAACGAAAAACGGCCGGGCGTTTCGTCCGGCCCACTGTTATACTTTCGCCACCCCCGGCACATGCTCGTTCCGGGGGTGCGATTCGTTTTGGGTGTCCGCGACATGGCGTAAAACCGCCCTGGCGCGGGTGAAACGGGAAGCCGGTGTGAATCCGGCACTGCCCCCGCAACGGTAATCGAGTCATTACGGCTACCAGGCCACTGCACACAGTGTGGGAAGGCGCCGTACAGGCATTACGCCACTCGTGAGTCCGGAGACCGGCCCGAAACGCACAGTAACCTCGTTGCGGCGGGCAACCCGGGGCTGGTGATTCCCATCACTGACTCCCTGACCACCGCGGCGACTGTAACGCGGGTGCGCGAAGGGAGTTTTCATGTCTTGTTCCACAGTTCTGCGGGGCCGCCGGTCCTGTTCCATGGTTTTGCTGCTTGTATTGGCTTCTCCGCCCGTCGGTGCCGACGACGCGGCTCAACCCCATGAACTCAAGCCCGACCTGGTCATCACGCCGGGCCGGGCCGAGCAGTCGATCCATCGTATCGTCGATGCGGTCAGTGTCATCACACGCGCCGACATCGAGCGTTCAGCGGCCGAGGACCTGCCCGATCTGCTGCGCCTGTTGCCAGGTGTCGACGTGGTCCGAACAGGACCGGCCGGCGCTCAGACCAGCGTTTTTCTGCGCGGCACCAATTCGAATCACGTACTGGTGCTGGTCGATGGAATCAGGGTGAGTTCGACCAACACCGGTGCCTACGCCTGGGAATTGTTGCCCCTCGACCAGATCGAGCGGATCGAAGTCGTGCGCGGGCCGAAGGCGAGCGTGTGGGGTTCCGACGCCATCGGAGGCGTTATCCAGGTGTTCACGCGCAGCCGTCCGCAGCCGTACGCCCGGTTGACCGTTGGCAGCTGGGATTCGACGGAGTTCGCCGGCGGCTGGGGTGCCAGCAGCGAGCGTGGCAGGTTCAACCTGAGCGCCGGGTATCGGGACTCGGGGGGGTTCTCGGCGCAGAATCCGGACGGGTTTGGATTCGACCCCGACGACGACGGCCTGACAGCCGTTAATTTCGGACTCAACGCCGCCCACGATCTGGGTGGCGGGCAACTGCGCCTGAGCGTGCTTGCTTCCGACACCGAAACCGATTTCGATCAGGGTCGCTCCGATGCCGAGCAACTGCTGGCCAGCCTGAGCTACGAGGGTGCCTTTTCGCCGTCCTGGACACACCACCTGGTGGCCGGCTATGCCGGCGACCGGCTGGAGTCCGATTTCGGCTTCTTTACCACCGGGTTTCGCTCCGAGCGGTCGGAATTCGCCTGGCAGCATGCTGCCGACCTGGGTGCCGCCGGTGCGCTGAGGTTTGGTGTGGACTACACCCATGAAGTCGGCAGGGACGGAGTCGCGTTTGACGAACGTCGGTCCAACACCGGCGTTTACGCCGGGTTCGACCGCCCGGTCGGGCGCTGGTTGCTACAGGCCACGGCCCGGGTCGACGACAACAGCGAATTCGGCACTGAAGTAACCGGGCAACTGGGGGTCGGCTACGACCTCACGGATTCGTGGCAACTCGCGGCCTCCTGGGGCAGCGGGTTCCGCGGTCCGAATCTGAACGAGCAGTTTTCTCCGGGTTTCGGCGGCCTGTTCGCGGGCAATCCGGAACTGGAACCGGAGTCGTCGCGTTCGGCCGAAGCCCGTCTGCGGTGGGTGAATGACGCATCGGCGTTCGAAGTGTCGGTGTACCGTACCCGCGTGGACGACCTGGTGGCTTTCGAGGGTGAGGCGTTCCAGGCGGTGAATATCGCCCGGGTGGATATCAAAGGGGTGGAGGCGGAATACCGGTATGACGCCGGACCTTGGCGCCTGCGGGCCAATGCGACCCTGCAGCAGGCGGAGAACCGCGACAGCGGGGCGGATTTGTTGCGCCGGCCGGACCGCAAGGGTTCGCTGACCCTGGATCGGCGGTTGGGCCGGCATTCCTGGCTCGGCGTCGAGTGGTTCGTGTCCGGGAAGCGGCAGGACGTGGGAAGCGTCACCTTGCCGTCCTACACCCTTCTGAATCTGCGCGCGGGTTGGCAGTTCCTGCCGCAGTGGCGCGCGGAACTGCGGGCCGACAACCTGTTGGACGACGACTACGAGCCGGCATTCGGCTTCAATGGAGCCAGCCGGTCCGTGTTTGTTTCCCTGGCCTGGATTCCCTGAATCAGCAGCCCCGCGGGGCGATTCTTTCCCAACGCTCCGGGATTGCCGGCCGGATCGGCGGTACCATGATCCGGGCCGGCGGCCGGGCGTTTAAACTCTTTGCCGCTCCATCAGGTCTAATCAGTCATGGGAGGAGCAGCCACCGCTGCGTCGTGGATGGTGAACGATCGAAACCACGATGAGGACGATGACCGGCCCCTGGTGCTGCTTGCCCGGGGAGGCGACGTTGCGGCGTTCGAAAAGCTGTACCGCCGGCACCGCGATCGGATCTACGCGTTGGTGTGGCGTCTGTGCGGTGGCGACCACGGCGTTGCCGAAGACCTGATGCAGGAGGCGTTCGTGAGAGCCTGGACAAAACTGGAGTTGTTTCGCGGCGAAAGCCGTTTCGGCACCTGGCTGCATCGTCTTTCCGCCAACGTGGCCCTCAGCGACCGGCGCAGCCGTGTGCGGCGGTCGCGTTGGGAGAGCCCCATGGACGATGCCGCCGAGCGCGGCGCGGTCGGTGCCCGTGATGTGGGCGCCGGAGTCGGTCGTGATCTGGAGCGGGCCATTGCCGGCCTGCCGGAGCGGGCCCGTGCGGTATTGGTGCTACACGATATCGAGGGCTACAAGCACGCCGAGATTTCCCGCATGACGGGCATGGCGGTGGGTTCGTCGAAAGCGCAACTGCACCGGGCGCGCAAGCTGGTGCGCGCGGAACTGGAGGCATGAAGATGCACGAGGACGATCGCTACTGGCGGGAAAAGCTGGGGGGGTTGCCGCGCAGGCTCGAGCCACCCCGTGATCCGTGGGAGCGCATCGAGGCGCGGATTTCAGCCCGGTCCCCGCAAAGTGGCGAACGGCAGCGACGTCGCGCTTACTGGCCTCTGGCCGCGGCTGCGGTCGCGGTCGCCGCCATTGGCGTTGCGCTGCTGGGTGGCCGCGATACGCCGACGGTGGCGCTGCCGGACGAGAGCCCGCCCGTTCTGGCCGGGGTGGGTTATGGTGTGCCCGTGCAGGCGCCCGGAAGGGCCAGCGCGATGCAGGGCACCGAGCGTGAATATCGGGCCGCCCTGCGCGAATTCCGCGGAACGTTGGAAAGCGCGTCGTCCGGATCGCCGATCGGGGTTTATCTGGACCGGGGCTGGTTCGCACTCAGCAAGGCGGAGGGCGAACTGGCCACCGCGTTGCGACGGCATCCGGATGACCCTTATATCAATGAGCGGCTGGTGCAGCTTCGCACCCGCCAGGTGGAAATGCTGAGGCAGATGGCTTCGGCGGACCTCGCCTCACGGAGGCAGACCATATGAAACAACTACTGAACAGGAACCCGTGGATCGTCGCCGTTCTGGCGCTGCTGCCCATGGGCATCGCTCTGGCGGGCACCGAGATCGACGAAACCCGGTCCATGCCGGCAGACGGCCGGGTTCAGGTGGACAACCTGGCCGGCTCGATCGACATCAATGCGTGGGACCGCAATGAAGTCCGCATTACCGGTGAACTGGGTGATGGCGTCGAAGAGCTCGAAATCGGTGAATCGGCGCAGGGTGTGACGGTCGTGGTGCGCAACCGGCGAAATCAGCGCTATGTGGAGGAAACGCGGCTGCATCTGACCGTGCCGGTCGCGGCCAGCATCATCGCCGAGGGCGTCAGTGCGGACATTTCGGTGTCGGGGCTCGACGGCGGGCGTTTCGATTTGTCGACCGTCAGCGGCGATATCGATGTCGAGGCCCGGGCGGCCCGGGTTGACGTCGAGTCGGTGAGCGGAGACGTGACGTTCCGCGGGCGCACTTCGCGCATTTCGGTGGAGACCGTCAGCGGCGAGATCGATCTGGCCGGGGTGGATGGCGAAGTCCAGGTGACGACCGTTTCCGGCGACGCCGAACTGGAAGGTGGTACGGTCACCGTGGCGCGTTTTGAAACGGTATCCGGCGACCTGGACGCCGATGTCGATGTCGCCGGCGGCGGGCGTCTGAGTGCCGACAGCATGAGTGGCGACGTGAGAATCGTGCTGGATGATGCGCAGCAGGGGAATTTTTCCGCACAGACGTACAGTGGCGACATTCGGACCGATTTCGGCGCGGTCGACGCAGGATCGCGTGGACCGGGGCGCCGATTGAACCACCGTGAAGGCGATGGCGGCGCGATCATCGAAATCGAGAACTTCAGCGGCGACATTCGCATCCTGCGCCGCTGACCAGGCTTGGGCGCCCGGTCCCGGGCGCCGACCCACACATCGCTGCCTCATCACGGCCCGCGTTCCGCCGGGTCGCGCCGGCCGGCTACGTCAACCGTCGTATTTCTCACCTAAACTGCCGGAAAAGGCATGAATTCAGCCTGCGAAATTCCGTTAACACATTGTTAATTCGCGGTTAACAAAGCCTTTCCAATCGGTTCCGAATGGTGATACTATCCCGCCCAAGCTCGGACATGGCCCATTAGCTTGACCCATGTCACATGACCTGCGTCAACGCCACTTTTGATCCGGGTTGACTTCGATCGAAAGACAACCAAACCAAATAAAATTTGGAGAGTTCAATGAAACACAGCCGTAATCCTCTGTACCAGGCGGTGCAGTTCGCGCTGGTTCCCAGCGCTGTGGCAGGCTTCGCTCTCTCTTCTTCGCCAGTCTTTGCACAGGACAGCGACGAGGAGGCGGCTGATCTCGACCGGGTACAGGTTACCGGTTCGCGCATCAGTCGTATCGACATCGAGGGTGCCAACCCTGTCACCGTTCTGGACCGCGACGACATCAAGCGGACGGGCATTACCGATCTCGGCGAACTGGTGCAGGATCTGCCGATGATGAGCGGTTCCCCGACGTCCAGCCAGCGCAACAACGGCGGTAGCGGCCGGGTCGCTGTCGACATCCGCGGACTGGGCACCAACCGCACGCTGGTGCTGGTCAACGGCAAACGTCTGCCTTCGCTGTTCAACGATTTCTCTGTCATTCCCGTCGTGATGGTCGAGCGCATCGAAATCCTCAAGGATGGCGCATCGGCGATTTACGGTGCTGACGCCGTGGCCGGCGTAGTGAACATCATCACCCGTCGTGACTTCGAAGGCGCCGAGTTCGAATTCCAGATCGGCGAGAGCTTCGATGAAGGCGGGACGAACAAGACCACCAGCTTCATCACGGGTGGCAATACCGACCGCGGTAATTTCGTGATCGGTATCGAATACACCGAACAGGACGAGGTGTTCCTGTCGGCGTATGACGAAACCTATATCCGGCAGGCCGTGACGGTCTACGATCCGGTGGGCTTCGCACAGTTCGGTTTCTCGGGTGATCCGTGGACCGACGGCGACGGCAACGGCATCGCGGACTGGGGCACGTTCGGTTCCTCGCGTGTTCCTTACGGCCGTTTCGATCTCACCAACGCCGGTCTGGGCAACAGCTGGACCATCTGCCGCGATTCCGCCACCGGCGGCGCCTCGGTCGATGACTACGGCCCGCGTGGCGGTGACTGTAACGAGGCGACGTACGATTTCGCGCCCGTTAACTACATGCAGAACCCGTACGAGCGTTCCAGCTTCTTCTTCCAAGGCGATTACGAGTTGTTCGATAACGTGTCCGCCTACACGGAAGCGCGTTTCGCCAACCGGACTTCGGAGCAGCTTCTGGCACCTCAGCCATACGATTCCCGCTTCGACCCGAGCTGGGTGGATGCCGGCGGCACCGCCGCGATTTCCGCGGACAACTACTACAACCCGTTCGGTGTGGACATCCCGGAATGGCGTCGCCGCGTCAGTGAAACCGGTGGCCGTTCGTTCCAGCAGAATGTCGACCAGTGGCAGATCATTGTCGGCCTGACCGGCGATGTCGGTACCAGCTGGACCTGGGACTTGAGCTACAACTACGGCAAGAACGACCGCACCGATACCGACTTCGGTCAGTTCAACGGCACCCGTCTCGGACAGGCGCTTGGCCCGTCATTCCTCGATCCGACCACCGGTCAGGTCGTTTGCGGCACACCGGACAACCCGATTGCCGATTGCGTTTCGCTCAACCCGTTCACCAATCCGGACACCAATCCCATTACCCAGGAAATGCTGGATTACGTGTCCATTCCGCTGAACGACCGTTACATCAACGAGCGCCAGATCACCAACCTGACCCTGGTCGGCGACCTGATGGAGCTGCCGGCCGGTCCGCTGGCGGCGGCCTTCGGTTACGAGCGCCGCAAAGAGGATTACCAGTTCATTCCGGACTCCTCCAAGGTCACCGATGCCACCACCGGTAATACCGGCACAGGCACCCAGGGATCCTACGATGTCGACTCGTTCTTCGGTGAAATCAACATCCCGTTGCTGTCCGGAGTTTCCGGTGCGGAACTGCTCGAAGTCTCTCTGAGTGGCCGTTACGACGACTTCTCGATCTTCGATTCCTCGACCACGTTCCAGGGCGCCATCCGCTGGCAGCCGGTCCGCAGCCTGCTGCTGCGCGCCACGGCTGGCGAGGTGTATCGCGAACCGAACATCTCCGAACTGTTCGCCGGCGTGGGTGACAGCTTCCCGAACACGGTTGACCCGTGCTCGGGCCGTGGCGGTACCCCGGGCTGCGAAGGCGTTCCGGCCAGCTACGTTCAGTCGGACACGCAGGCCCGCGCCCGGATCGGCGGTAACATGAACGTGACGCCGGAAGAAGGCGATACCTTGACCGTCGGCCTGGCCTGGTCACCGACCTTCCTGCCTGGCTTCAGCATGACCCTGGATTACTGGGAGATCGAGATCGACGACGCGATCAATATCCCGTCCTCCAATGTCGTGCTGGCGGGCTGCTTCTCCGGTGGCGTGCCGGCTTTCTGCGACAACATCAGCCGCTTCCCGCAGGGTGACCTCGAGTCGGTGCTGACGCTGGTACAGAAAGTGGGTCCCGAAACCGCCGAGGGTATCGACTGGTCGTTCAACTACAACCTGAATACCGACATCGGTCTGTGGGACTTCTCCTGGTACGGAACCTACAACATCAAGCGTGAACAGCTGGTGCTGAAGGACTTCGACGGAGACGGCCTTGCAACGGCGGAATCGGCGGATGTGGTTGGCCTGTTCGAGCACCGTGGCCTGGGTCGTCCGAAGTCATTCCCGGAATGGCGCTGGAGGTTCGACACCGACTGGTCGCTGGGTGACTGGGGCGTGAGCCTGAGTGTCGAGTTCATCGACAGCGTCACCGATTGCGGTAACCCGAACGCAGACACCACGTACCTGACGATGTACTGCCCGGACGACGCCGAAATCGTTGCTGTCGACCCGGCGGATACCTACTTCGGTATTCCGCTCATCGATCGGGCGTACACCGGAACTACCGACGAGGTCTACTACTTCGACCTGGTCGGCCGGTACACCGTTCCAGGCTGGGGCTCGCAGGTCACTGTGGGTATCACCAACCTGACCGACGAGGAGTTGCCGTTCATCAACCAGGGCTTCAACGCGACGACCGACGAAGACACCTTCCGTGCCTTCGGACGTTCCTGGTTCGTCAACTTCAAGCACAGTTTCTAAGCCTGACGGCTCAGTTACTGCGTTAAGGTAATACGGAAAGGCCACCTCGAAAGAGGTGGCCTTTTTCGTTGGCAAACAGAGTAAATCCTGCCCGTCTGTCTGTCGCGTGACGGAGTGGTTTACCGTACGATGGGCCGCCATGACGACTGAGATCAAGCGTCCGGACTACGTCCGGCAACGGCTGCCGGAAATCGGTTTCTGGTTCGTCGACGTTCCGCGAACGTCCAGCACGGTTCTGCGCATGGCCTTCTACCGGCGATACGGCCGTCTGTTCGGCAAGCCGTCCGCGAGCAGCGGTATCGGCCTGGGCCTCATTCCGCCGCACGTTCCGGCAGCGCAATTGCGCGAAGCACTGGGACCCGATCTGTGGGACTCTCTGTATACCTTCTCCATCGTTCGCAATCCCTTCGAACGTGTGCTTTCACTATTCAGTTTTTTGCAGCAGAACGGCAAACTCCCGGGGATGAGTCTCAGCCAATATGTGAAGCGGCTCACCCGGCGGGAATTCGATTACCACGGCCATTACCTGAGCAATACCGGTTACGTCTGCGACGATCAGGGCGAAGTCCTGGTCTCCGAGGTGTTCCGCTACGATCGTCGCCCGGAGTGGCTGCCGGTCATCGCCGAGCGGACGGGTTGCCCCGAGTTGATGAAGGATCATTCGAAGGTTTACAGCACCGGTTCGGATTCCGGTCTGGATCGGTTCGACACCCGCTCCCGGCGACTGATCCGGAAGTTTTTCGCCGAGGATTTCGAGCGGTTCGACTTCGACCGGTCCGGTACATGATCATTTCCCACACCTACCGTTTCATCTTCGTCAAGACGATTAAAACGGCCGGCACCAGCATCGAGGCCTACCTGTCGCCGCATTGCGGGGACCAGGACGTCTTCACGCCATTGAATCCGCCGGTCAGCGGCCATCAGCCGCGAAACTTCGGACGCTTCTACAATCATTTTTCGGCCTGGGGCATACGTCAGGCGGTGCCAGCCGACATTTGGAATACCTACTTCAAATGGTGCGTGGAGCGGAATCCCTGGGACAAGACGGTTTCGGATTACTGCATGTTGCGGCATCGCAGCGGCGGGCGGGTGTCGTTCGAAGACTACCTGGCCCGCGGCCGGTTCCCCCGTAGCTGGGAGCTGTACACCGACATGGATAACCAAACGATTCTGGTGGACCAGGTGCTGCGGTACGAGAACCTGGATACCGAACTCGGTGCGGTTTTCGATCGGCTCGGCGTGCCCTGGGAAGGGCGACTCGGTGTCCGGGCCAAATCCGGCTACCGCACCGACCCGCGCCCCTACCAGGAATGGTTCGACGAGTCGCAGCGGGATCGGGTCGCGCGGGCGTTCGCCGATGAACTCCGCGAGTTTGCATATGCCTTCTGAATCCAGCGGCGCCCCCACCCTGCGAATCCTGCACCAGATGGCTCGCACCGGCGGGACGGTGATCTGCCGCTGCCTGGCCAGCATGCAAGGAGTCGTGCTGCTGAGTGAAATTCACCCCCTGGGCCTGAAGATGTTTGATCCGCTGCGTCAGGCACATGAGTGGTATGGATTGCTGACACCGAAGGACCTCGAGTCGATTCGCAGCGCCCCCTTGAACTTCCGCGCGGCGATTCGTCTGATCGCCACGCGGTGCTCCGAGCAGGGACGTCTGCTGGTGATTCGGGACTGGAGCCATCTCGACTACACCGGAGTGCCTTTCACGGGGCCGGCGGAGCACTCCAGGCTGGTGGAAGCGGTGGCCCCGGATTTCACGCTGCTGCGCCACGCAACGGTCCGTCACCCGCTGGACCAGTGGCTGAGCCTGTCCGGAAAGCCGGTGTTTCGGCAACACCTGGGGCCGCGCCGGTTCCTCAAAGGCGCAGCCCGTTTCGCGGACTCCGCCGCCGCCATTGGTTTTACCCGGTATGAGGATTTCACCCGGGACAGCGACGCCGCGCTGGAGCGCATCTGCCGGCATCTGAAAATTCCGTTCGATGCCGGGTACCGGAATCGGTGGGCGGATTACGACAACATGACCGGGGATGTTCTGCCCGGCCGTTCCGACGGAAAAATTCAATCCCTGCCGCGCCGGCAGGCAGATGAACAAACCGTGGCGGCATTTCAGGCGCTGCCCGGATACCGCCACGTCCTGATGACTCTGGGGTATGACGAGTGAGCGAAGCCGGACCATCGTATGATTGCGAACGGTATAATTCGTCCCGTCATGCCTCGGCTTGAGAGCAATCTGAGAATGGAAAATTTCTTCGGAATTTACGACCGTGCACTGAGCCCCGAATTTTGCCGGGACGTGGTCGAGCGGTTCGAGAACGACCCGCGCAAATCACGCGGCAAGGTGGGTGACGGCGCCTACCGTCCGGAATTCAAGGGGACGACCGAAATCGATTTCGCGGATATCCGGCAAGGCTGGGAAGACGTGATCAACACGGTCAATCAGAGCCTCACGTTTTACCTGCGGCAATACATGCAGAAGTGGGGTGACGCCTTTCAGTCGGTGGAAGTGCATCATGAGGGCTTTCGCATGGCGCGGTACAACCCGGGTGAGCAGTTCAACTGGCACTCCGACAACATCGCCGGTTCGTTCACCCGCGTGATGACGGCGATGTGGTATTTGAACACGGTCGAGGAAGGCGGCGAAACCGAGTACCGCTGGATGGGCCAGTCGATAAAACCGGTCGAAGGACGCCTGATGATCTGTCCGGTGGGCTGGCCCTACTATCACCGCGGCAACGCACCCGTTACCGGCCCCAAGTACACCATCATCACCCAGTTGCACCAGCAACGACGCAAGACGGCGCAGGAGAACGAGCAGCAGTGAGGCTGGCGGGCACCGTGGACCGGACCGGGCCCGGGGCTTGCGAATCGGGCGTGCCCCGAAACCATCCGTGTTTACGCCCGGTCGCGCCATGCGTCGGAAAGCTGCCGGGAAACGCCGCCGTATGAGCGAGACGGATGCGAACCTCGACCCGCGCCGGGACAGGGGGCCCCCGGTGGAGCCACCGGGCGGGCCTGAATGGCTTCTTGCCGGTATCGATCCCGCCCACGACGCGTTTCAGTTCGCGGCGGTTTCGCGAGCCACTTATCGGGATTCCGCCTTTCTGGATCACCGCATCCGGCCGCGTCCGGCCGAGGTGCGAACCGTTGCGGGCGAGGCCGTGGACCGGGCATTGGCGAGCGCGCCGCCGCCCCCGGCGGGCTGGATTTTCCACACCGCCTTCTGCTGTTCCACGTTGCTGGCGCACTGTCTCGACCACCCGGAGCGAACCCTGGTGCTGCGTGAACCTGCGGTTCTGTCACGCCTGGCGGCGCTGTGCCGCGAGTCTGCCGCTGCGGTTGATACCACGCTGCTTCAGCGCGTGATATGCCTGTCCGAGCGTCCGTTTGCCGGTGAACGGGTCGTGGTCAAACCGTCCAACTACGCCAATGCCCTGTTGCCGGCACTCGCCACGGGCCCTGGGAAAGACGATACGCCGCGCTCCTGTGTTCTGATGAGCTGCAGCCTGCGTGCCCTGTTGCTGTCCGTACTCAAGAAGCAGGACGAAGCGGAGCGTCTTCTGGCATCGTTTACCGACGCGCTGTTGCGTGACACGGATTACGCGGAGCGAACCGGAATCCATTCGGTGGCCGACCTGGACCTGTTGCGGCAGGCCGTGGTGTTCTGGCACTGCCAGCGTTATCAGTTTCAGGCCGTCTCCCGTGCGGCAAAGGCCGTCACGCTGGGCCTGACCATGGAACGCTTTCTGGCCGAACCCGCCTCGTCGCTGGCCGCTGTCGGCGCACACCTGTCGCTCGGTCTGGGCGACGGCTTGATTCAGGACGTCGTGGAGCAGGGTGCGTTTACCCGGCATGCGAAATCGGGCGCTGCATACGGTCCGGATCAGCGGCGCGTGGAAAGCGCGGCGATGGAACAACGTCACGGCGAGACTGTCGCAGGCGCGCTGCGCTGGGCGGAAACCGTCTTGAGGGATGTGCCGGTGGAGCCGCTGATGGCGGGTGAAGACCCGATCGGCGGTTGAAACCGTTCAGCTGTCCTGCCAGCGAAAACTGCAATTCGCCGCAACCGTGATGCGCGGCGCCTCGCCGAAGTACGGTGTGACCTCATGCTGGATGAAGGAGGGAAACACCAGCAGGTCACCCGGTTTCATCTCGTAATTGACCGAGCCCAGGTGATAGGGAGGACGCCATTGCTGATTGCCGGGGTCGAGGTACATGTTGGCGGTCACCCTCGGGTCCTTGAAATTGAGCACCCCTCCCGCGGGCCGGTCGTCGGGATGAACGCCGGGATCGACCATGTACACGGCGGACCACGTCGCATTCGAGTGAATGTGGCTGGAAATATAGCCGCCAAAACGCGTGACGTGGTACCAGGCATCCGTCATCACCCGTAATCGGCCGGCCTCGTCGGCCGAATAGCCGTTGGTCTCCATCACGGCATGCAGGATGCCGTGCAGAAAAAACCCCTTGAGTTCCTGAATGGCGCGGTTCAGGTCCTTGAACAGATCGAAACTGCTCTCGAAGATTCCCACCTGGTTGCTGGGAATGTAATCCGGGTTGCGATAGCGCTCGCCCTGGGATTCCTGGTCGAGAATGAATTTTCTGAGCTCACGGTTGAGCACGCCCTCGCTGGGATAGCGGGTGGAAAAAACGGGGGTGGCGTGGCTGCCCCATTGCCTGATTTCCGGCTTCGACGCGGTTGCGCTCATGAGTTTCGCTGTTTGAGGAACAGGGTGACTTTCCCGTTGATCACCGCCGGTGTCAAGCGGAAGACCTCTGGATCCGGTTGCGCAGTTCGGTGCGGGCCTCGCGCAGCAGTTCGTCGCGATCGAGCGTGGCGAGAATCGACCGCGCCACTTCCCGCGGCCCGTCGCCGCCCCAGGATTTGCCGCGTGCGAACCAGGTCTGGGCCATCCGCCCCACCAGGTAGGTGGCGTACCAGGCCAGCGCACCCTGTGCGGTCGCTGTCAGCGTGGTCGAAAGGCCGGCACTGGCCGTCTTCAGGGCGCTGGATACGAGGTTCAGACCCCAGTACGCCCCCATCAGGGCGACGAGCTGGGCGGAAATGGTCATGAGCAGCCGGGAGGCCTCCGAGCGCTGCATGCGAAAACCGTAAATTCGGCCGAGATGAGTCACCATGGCGATGTCCGTGCCGGCCGCCGCGAGCAGATCCGCCACCGGCACGGGGTTGACGGCCACCAGCAGGCCTTTCGCCAGGCAGTACTTGTGGATCAAGCGCTCCGCCAGGTCCCGGCGGGCGGCCACGATGCGCTGCGCGACCCGGGCGTCGAGTTCGCTGGCGAACAGGGACGCATTGAGTGCGGCCAGGACCTTGCCTTCACGTTCCAGCAGTTGCCACAGCACCGCCCGCAGTTCCTTCACGTCCGGCTCGCGCGGCCGGGTCATTTCCTCCTCGCGGCCGTCAGGTCCGGTTCGTAGGATGATTTCCGGCCGTGGGTGCGCGCTGACGGCGATGATGTGCTCGGCCGGCAGCCAGTCACGGGTGCGCTCGGCCAGGCGTTGCAGCAAAGCGGAAAGCTCGGTCCGGGTATACCGGTCGGCCTTGTTGAGGACCAGTACCACGGTGCGTCCGAGCCGGGCCAGCTGGCCCAGCGCGGCATGCTCGATTCGTGTGAGGTCGCCCTCGCAGACCATCAGGATCACGTCCGCCCGCAGGCTGACGTCCCGCGCCAGGCGCTCGCGCGCGCCGCCATCCAGCTCGTCGATGCCCGGCGTATCGAGCAGAACGGCCTGGCCGTCCTTCAGGGACTGCCAATCGGCTCGTGCCTCGCGGCGGGTTTCGCCGTGCAGTGCGCTGGTGCGAAACGCTTCGCGGCCCAACAGAGCGTTGAGTAATGACGATTTGCCGACGCCGACCCGGCCGTATGCGGCAACGTGCACTTCGTCGCGGTCGAGTTTTTGCGTAATGCGTTCGATTTGCTCGAACTCGTCGGCGAGTTCGGCGCGAATTCCCGACGGAATGGATGTGTCCTCCAGAAGGGACTTGAGGTTCCGGTTCGCGGCCAGCCAGTGCCGGCGGGCATCAGCGGTCCCGCTGCTTTCCGTTGCGGCCTTTTTGCGCCACCAGGCGGGCAAAGCGGATCGCACCCGATTCCAGATTCGCATTCAGTTCTTCCTCGAAGGCGACCGCTGCCGGCAGCGGTCTCAATTCTCCCCGGCTCGCCAGAGTCGCGGCCGCGGCTTTGCCCAGGCTGTCGAAAATCATGCCATAGGCGATGGCGTGAACCACGCCTCCGGATATGGTGCCGACTCCCGGGAAGGCTTTCATCGCGTTGCCGGCGATGGCGAGTGTGATGGCGGTCATGTTTTTGAGCCGGCTGCCGGCGAGTTGCAGAAAGGCGTCGATCTGCAACTCCTTGACCGGCACGTCATGGATGCGCGATAGCTCGCGGATCAGTTGCGTGGCCAGTACCGACTGAATGACCAGGTCCGAACCGGGAGCGACCGCGGCCAGGGCGCCGACCACCGCGCGCCGGGAATAGCGGGTGATCTGCTCGGCGGCCTGCTCATCACGATGTTCGCGCCGCGCACGATCCAGCTTTTCGCTGGCCAGCAGCAGTACCGCCGTATCACGCAGGGACTCCATCAGGTCACGGTTCTCGTCCAGGCGCCGTTGCACGGCGACGAGCAGCGGTTCGATCTGTGGCTCCCGGTCGCGGCTTTCCCGCTGCTCGATTCCCGAGCCGAGCAGACGGACCACTTCCTCGCGGCCCCCGGTTCGGATGGCCACCACATCGTGTTCCGGGAGTCCGGATCGTTCGGCCAGCCGTTGCGTGAGCACGTCGATTTCTTCGGACGTGTAGCGATCGGATTTGTTCAGGGCCAGCACCACCGGCTTGCCCTCCGCGGCAAGCCGCCGCAGGGGTTCGGCCTGACTGCCGGTCAGATCGGCATCGCAGAGGAAGATGACGAGATGGGCTCGCCGGGTTTCTTCCATCGCAGCCGTGTCGTCCTCGAAATTGAACCCCGGCAGGTCCGATACCACGATCCGGTCGCCCGATGGCGCCGTCCACTCGTGCCGCCGGATGCAGGCTGTGGTGCCCGCGCGTGGGTCGGTTTCCACGTTGGCCTCGGGCACCAGCGCATTCACCAGGCTGCTTTTGCCACTGCTGACTTCACCAAACAGGGCGATGTAGAGTTCGCCGCTGGCCTTGCGCCGCCGTTGCTCGCGGATTTCCTCCAGCGCCGGACCCACATCCACGCCGGCCTGGCCGGCTTCAGTCAGTTCATCGTGCAGGGAGTCGTAGTCCGCCGGCGCGGCACGGTCCGGTTTGTCCGGCTTCCTGCCCGGACGCAACCAGGACCAGAACAGGACGACCGTGACCAGGGGAACGGCGATGGCCAGGCCGAAATAAGCCAGCCGCAGCCAGGCCGGAGCTTCCCTGAGATAACTCCACACCGACAGGGCCGTGTCGGTTGCCAACAGAAATATGAACAGCGTGAGCAACGCGGCCAGCAGAATGACAATGGAAACCAGGAGCCTCAAAGGCATGGGTACGGTTCCGGCAGGTTCGCAGCGAAGAGTCCACCATTCTGGCGGACAGCCCGTAACCCGGTCCGCGTCCGCCATTCCGGTCACCCTATTCTAACAGCCGGGCCGGCAGGCTCCGCCAACCGGTTCACGGTTTTCGTCCGGCTGCATGTGCGGCGGGCGTTTGCGCAGGCCAGGCCGGCACGGTAGAGTAGATGTTCCTGAACCGTCCGCGCGGTTTCATCATCGTGTCCCCGCCCTCCAGCGGGGACCGCGATGTCCAGAAAGTCCGATTTCAAGTCATCCGAACGCACTGCCATGACAGCCACCGGCGGCGATTCGTCGCGGATCCTGGCATTGCTCCGACACGAACTCAAAACGCCGCTGGCGGGCTTGCTGGCCCTCGCCAACGAACTCTCGAGGGTGCCCCTGCCGACCCGCAGCCGGGCTGTGGTGCAGGCATTGGAGTCGAGCGCCCGACATTTGTCAGGAATGATCGACTCCCTGTCCTGGCAGGCACCTGCACGAATCAGCAGGCCAGTACACGGGCCCTTAGCCGTGGACCGGTTTTTCGACAGCCTGCTCACTGCGCATTGGCCGAACGCGCGTGCGCGGCACCTCGGCCTGTATCTCGAGATCGATCCGCGGGTCGCGGAATTCTGGCAGGTGGATGGCATTCGCTTGCGGGCCGTGCTCGATAACCTTTTGTCGAACGCGCTGCATGCCACCCGTGAAGGATTCGTGTACCTGCGCGTGCGCCCGGCCGGTAACGGCCGGACCGAATGCAGTTTGGAGGATACCGGATCCGGGGTCGCCGAGATGCCGGATCAGGCTTACGCCTGGGGTTGGCGCGGGCCGGGCGAATCCCTGAGGCGTCCGGACGGTTCGGGCATCGGCCTCTACGTGTGCCGACGGCTGGCCCGGGAACTGGGTGGCGACCTGGAGCACGGACCCCGAGTGGGCGGTGGTTCGGTTTTTCGCCTGCGACTGCCCGTGGGGCCGATGCCCGTGCACATGCGCCACCGTAGCCGCCTGCTTCGCGCCGTGGCCTGTCAACTGGTGCTGGACAGTCCGGAACGCGGGATCGCCGGCAGCATTCTGGGTCGAATCGGCGTGTCGGCCCTCGAGGTGGCGTCCCCCGACTGGAGTCGGGTCGAATCGGCGGGAAACGTCGTGATCTGTCACCAGGGAAACCTGCCCCGGCGAATCGGTGGCGGTTCCGCGCGACGGCCAGCGGACGCCCCGGTTCTGGTTTACCGGGCCGACCGGGGTACGGCCGATGGCCCACCGGCCATCGACAGGGAGATCAGGGATTTCGCGCCGCTGCGGGTGCGAGCCCTTCCGCGGCCGTTGATGCGAACCGCCATGGAAGCGCTGTTGCTGGAAGCGTCCCTGGCGTCTGCCGGCGTTCAGCCGGGAGCGGAACCCGGCGGCTGACCGGCGCCGCTGACCGAGCCGACCGTTTCGATCAGTATTCGCAGATGTTCCGGATCCACATCGGGGGTGATGCCGTGCCCGAGATTGAAAACATGTCCGGGTCCGGTACCGAAGCTGGAAAGACAGCGCGCCGTTTCCCGCCGAATAACGCTCTCGCCGGCCAGCAACACGGCCGGATCGAGATTGCCCTGCAGCGCAACCCGGTCGCCCACGCGTGAGCGGGCTTCCTCGAGCGAAATCGTCCAGTCGACGCCCAGGGCATCGCAACCCGTATCGGCCTGGGCCTCCAGGTCGCGCTGGCTGCCCTTGCTGAACAGGATGACCGGAACCCGCTCACCGTCGTGTTCGCGATCCAGGCCGTCAACGACCCGGGCCATGTAGCGCAGCGAGAATTCACGGTAGGGCTCCGGCCCGAGTACACCGCCCCAGGTGTCGAAAATCTGCACTGCCTGCGCGCCGGCACGGATCTGGGCGTTGAGGTAGTCGGTGACCGAATCCGCCAGGCGCGCCAGCAGGTCATGCGCCAGTTCGGGGGCGTCGAACAGAAGTTTCTTGGCGCGGCCGAAGGTCTTGCTGGAGCCTCCCTCGATCATGTAGGTGGCCAGGGTCCACGGGCTGCCGCTGAAGCCGATCAGTGGCACCTGGCCGTCCAGTTCACGCCGAGTCAGCCGGATGGCATCCGTGACATAGCGCAATTCCGAATCGATATCGGGCCGGGGAAGTTTTTTGATGTCGGCTTCCGTGCGTAATGGCCGTTCGAATTTCGGCCCCTCGCCTTCGACGAAGTAAAGGCCCAGTCCCATCGAGTCGGGAATCGTCAGGATGTCGGAAAAAATGATCGCGGCATCGAGGGCGAAGCGGCGCAACGGCTGCAGGGTGACCTCACAGGCGAGTTCCGGATTCTGACACAGTTGCATGAAACTGCCGGCCTCGGCGCGAACGGCACGGTACTCGGGCAGGTAGCGCCCGGCCTGGCGCATGATCCAGACCGGTGTGCGTGGCGTGGGTTCACGCAACAGGGCCCTGATCAGCAGGTCATTTGCAGGCTTCATGGTGGTGGGTCTCCGGTGGTGCGGAGCCGGTTTGACGGCTCGGATTCAGATGGCTCGGGAAGGGTCGCGACACGCGTCGATGGCGGCCGCGATTTCGGTTTCACTGCTGTCCTGGTCGATGACGGCTTCGCCGGTGGAGGTCAGTAGCACCAGCCGCAATCCACCCGCGACGGCCTTCTTGTCCAGGCCCATGGTTTCGATCAGCGGGGCGGTGGCGATATCGTCCGGCAGCGTGGTGGTCAGCCCCAGGGCAGCCAGCAACCGTTCCAGTCTAGCCGCCGTGCCCGCCTCGCACAAACCGCGGCGTTCACTCAGGCTTGCGGCCATGACCATGCCGATCGCGACCGCTTCGCCGTGCAAATAGCGCGCATACCCGGTCACCGATTCGATGGCGTGACCAAAGGTGTGGCCGAAGTTCAGAATGGCGCGGATGCCGCCCTCACGTTCGTCGGCAGAGACGACTTTCGCCTTGTTGCGGACCGAGCGGGCCACCAGTTCGCGCAGGACTTCCGGGTCCCGCGCGGTGACGGCGTCGATCATGGACTCGATGCGATCGAGAAATTCCGCGTCCATGATGGCTCCGTACTTGACGACTTCCGCCAACCCGGCGAGGTACTCACGCCGGGGCAGCGTATCCAGGGTCGCAGTGTCGATGATGACTGCTGCCGGCTGATGAAAAGCGCCGATCAGGTTTTTGCCCGCGGTGTGATTGATTCCGGTCTTGCCGCCCACCGAGGCATCCACCTGCGCCAGCAGGGTTGTCGGCACCTGTACGAAGCGAATGCCGCGCATGTAGCTGGCTGCCGCGAAGCCGCAGATATCTCCCACGACACCACCACCGAGCGCAATCAGGGTCGCGTCGCGGCGCGCCCGGATTTCAATCAATCGATCGATGATGCCGGACCAGGTGGACACGTTCTTGTGCGGTTCGCCGTCGGGAATGATGTGCCGGTGCACGTCGCGTTCACCGAGCGCTGATTCCAGCCGATCGGCATACAGGGGGGCCACGGTGTCGTTGCTGACCAGCAGAACGGTCTCGTCGCCCAGCACGGAGCCCCACGACTGCGGGTCATCGAGGATGGCGGTTCCGATATCCACCCGGTAGGAGCCACGTTCGAGTTCGACGGGTACGGTCAGGCGCTCTGTCATGAAGGCTTACTCGCGAGTTGGAGGCGGCGATGGCGGGTCCTGCGGTTCGGACTGCTGGTTTTTCAACGCCTCGTAAATGGAATGAATCGTGCGGTCAATGGGGCCGCTGCGAGCTGGAAAAACCAGGTCCGCGACTTCTTCGTAAAGGGGATTGCGTTGCGCGGCCATTTCCTCGAGTTTCTGCGCCCGGTCCGGTGTCTGCAGCAGGGGGCGGGAGCGATCACGGCGCAGCCGCCGCAATTGCTGGCGGACCGGTGTCTCCAGATAGACCACGATGCCGGTCCGCTTGAGCAGGTCGCGGTTGCGCCGGGCAAGGACGGCGCCGCCGCCGGTGGCGATCAGCACACCCTGCATGGCAGCCAGTTCCTCCAGAATTTTTGATTCGCGTTCCCTGAAGCCGGCCTCGCCCTCGATATCGAAAATCAGATTGATGCTCGCGCCGGTCCGCTCCTCGATCACGTGGTCGGAGTCGTGGAATTCCAGGCCGAGTTTCCCGGCCAGCCGCCGGCCCAGGGTGGTCTTGCCCGAGCCCATCGGCCCCACCAGGTAGACATTGCGCATGGAGGATCCCACCGATCAGCAGCGCCGGAAGGGTGCACGCACACCGAACATTGGGTACCATGGCGAAACTTTTTGGGCTTCCAAGTCTCCTTCCCCGATGATCCGGTTTTTTGTTCTGTTCACTGTGCTGTTGGTCGGGCTGTTCACGCTTGAAATTCTACAGCCGGCGGAAAAGTACGTCATCCTGCCATTTACTGCATTCATTGCGGACGTCAGTGTGTGGCTGATCACGTTTTTCGACGACGGCGTCGTTTCCTACGCCAATGTAATCCGCGACCAGGCCAGCGGATTTGGCGTGCGTATCGAACGTGGATGTAACGGTGTGGAAGCCATGATCATCCTGTTTGCGGCCATTTTCGCCTTTCCCGCGCCTCTGAAGAACAAATTGGTCGGGTTCGTGGTCGGCTTCTTCGCCATCCAGATACTGAACCTGATCCGCATCGTCAGCCTGTTTTACCTGGGGCAGTGGAACCAGGTGGCTTTCGAGTGGTTCCACCTGTACTTGTGGCAGGCACTTATCATTCTGGACGCGCTCGTGGTGTGGCTGATCTGGCTCCGTACCCTGCCGCAGGCCAAGTTGCGCCGCCAGCAGGAAAGCGGCGAGTCGAAGAGCTGATCCGTCAGGGACAGCCCGTTATTGACGGCAAGAGCAGCCCAGACCCATGACTGACGCGATACTTTCGCAGACGATCATCGACCGCTTCAATGCCGCGTTGGACGCGGCACGCGAGGCCGGAGAGCCTGAGCCGACGGCCATGGTTCTGGCGACCAGTGACTGCCAGGGCCGGGTGACCACCCGAACGGTATTGCTCAAGGGGCTCGATCGGCACGGTTTCGTATTCTTCACCAATACCGGCAGCCGCAAGGGCCGGCAGATCGATGAATGCCCGCGCGCGGCGGCGACTTTTCTGTGGAAATCCACCTACTGTCAGGTACAGTTGGTGGGCGCCGTTCGCCCGGTGACCGCGGAAGAGGCTGATGCCTATTTCGCAACGCGGGACCGCGGCAGCCAGATCGGCGCCTGGGCCTCGTTGCAGTCGCGCACGCTGGACAGTCGCGACACGCTCGAAGCCCGGGTGGCAGAATTCGAGGAGCGCTACTCGGGAAAAGACGTGCCACGACCACCTCACTGGTCGGGATATCGTCTGCAGCCCGATTCCGTGGAGTTCTGGCACGGCCGGGAATTCCGCCTGCACGATCGCACCGAGTATCGCTGGACGGACGGGAACTGGGCTCAGCGTAAGCTCTACCCCTGAAGATGCCGGTGTTCCGGATCGAGTTCCAGACGCCGGGCCGGGGGTTCCACGAACTCACCGACGAGGTGACCGGTCATGTCCGGTCCGCCGGCATCGGAACCGGCCTGTGTCATCTCTTCATCCGCCACACTTCCGCTTCGTTGCTGATCACCGAAAATGCCGACCCCGCGGTGCGAGCCGATCTGGAGCGCTTCATGAGCCGGATCGCACCCGACGGCGACCCGGACTGGACCCACGGATCCGAAGGCCCCGACGACATGCCCGCCCATATCCGCTCGGTGCTGACCGCCAGCGAACTCACCCTGCCAATCCGTGAGGGCCGTCTGTCGCTCGGCACCTGGCAGGGAATCTACCTCTGGGAACACCGAACCCGACCGCGCCACCGAGTCATCGATCTGACCCTTCTGAGAGCCTGAAGGGCTGTTCTTGTCCGTGTTCTCGACGTTGGTCACAGGGCTCCATGGTACGCAATCCGCGTGGGTGCTGGATACCGTCATCGTCTGTCGTCAGGCCGGCCGGTGCTTCGGCACATTCCCCTCAGGCCGCTGGTGCGACATCCAGGAGAACTTGGAGGTTTATCGTTAGTTCAATTCGGCTGATCTGATGAGCTCGTGGAAAATGTGCCCTCGAGCAGGCAGGTGCTACGGCACATTCCCCTCAG
>NZ_JAZHOG010000015.1:0-100058 GCF_037892215.1 Elongatibacter sediminis
CGACTACTTGACGCCTTATGAAGTGTTCAACAACACTCAGGAATCACTCACCGTTGCGCTTCGCAGTTGAATCCAAGCGGCTTGGAGGGCAAAAATTGCATTAATTCAGCATGTTGGAATGGCCCGACCCCACTTTGCACTTAGAAGGTCTTTTTTAGGCACGAATTGCGGCTTGAAGCGCAAGCAGCTCCAACACTTCGTTATCAGCCGCGTTTTCGAACGATAAATCACGCTCTAAGGTGCAAAACAAGCGACCTGGAGGGCAAAAATTGCATAACTTCAGCATGTTGGAATGGCCCGACCCCACTTTATGCAACCAGCCAGGCCGTGGCCACCAAATCACTCCGGCATTCCATAAACATCTGCGGGTATTACCAGGCCCTGAACCCGGGCTGCAAACCCAACCGAAAATTCATATCTTCTGCGCGCATGAATTCCCTACGCGTTCGTAGCAATTTGGTTTTGTCTCGCGCCAGCACCTTTCGCCAGCGCGCTTCATGGCTGATTCTGCTAGCCGGGTGCCTGGCGTCCAGCGTCACCCAGGCCGGCTTGTGCCTGGTGGATAAGGACGCGGCCGGCGCGAATAACGGTACGACCTGGGAGGACGCCTACACTCATCTGGCGGGAGCTATGCTTCATTCACATTGCGATGAGTTGTGGGTCGCGGGGGGGACGTATACGCCCACCGATAGTCAGGACCCCCAGGGGCGCTTCATCCTCCAGCCCGGGATTGAAGTGTATGGCGGCTTCGCGGGCACCGAAACGGAACGTGAGCAGCGCGACCCGCGGGCCAACCCCACCATTTTGTCCGGCGATCTGGGGGATGGAATACACTCCATTGCGCTGGTTTTTTTTGAAGGGTTTGACCATGATCAGGATCCCCCCCCTGCGCCCCAGGTTCTGGACGGCTTTACCGTCACCGGCGGTGTCACCTCATCAATCAACGAGTTTGGTGCCGGTATTTACATCGATGCGGGTACGCACATCGGGGTTCAAAGGGAGTGCAACCCCATATTGCGCAACCTGATCATCGAGGGGAACGCGGCGGGCACGGGCGGCGGTGGCGTATTCATCGACGCGACGATTGATGGCTTTTCCAGTCCCATCTTCGAGAATGTCACATTTATCAATAACACCGCGTTAAGCGGCGCAGCCATGTACATCGATGGTCATGGCGCCGCGGCTTGTCCCACGCTGAACAATGTCACATTCGTCGATAATCACGCCGAAGACTTCGCCGGCGGCATTCTCCTGATCCAAAATGTTACCGAAGCATGCCTGGTCATGAACAATGCCACGTTTAGCGGCAATACTTCGGGGATTTCCGGAAGTGCAATCACGATTTCCGCCGAGGGGAGCACCGGCGGCACACCGACGTTCAACAACATCATTGTCTGGGGCAATCCCACCGGCGATGACAAGCAGTTCGCCGATTTGCACCCCGTGGCAGAGATCAACAACAGCGTCATCGAGAGTGGCTGCCCGACCGGCAGCACCTGCAACAACCTGGTCTCGACGGACCCGTTCCTGGGAGCGCTGGGTGACCACGGCGGCCTCACACCCACCATGCCGATCTCGAAAAGCGGTTCGGCGTTCGATGCCGGCGACGACGCGACCTGCCTGCCGACCGATCAGCGTGGAGTACCCCGGCCCCAGGGCGAACACTGCGACATCGGCGCCTACGAGAAGCCGGTAGGCTTCTTCGCAGACGGATTCGAGTCGGCCCCGCCCCCCTGAATCACCCGCCGTCCCTGAGAGGCACCGCGCAGAGCGAGACACCGCTCAGGTGGAAGCCGAGCGCGGGTGAACCGAATTCCAGTTCCGCCCTGTTTAATCGCAGGGTCAACACCGAACGGTTACTGAACAGGCAAGCCACCCGCTCCCCATGGAATGGCCCGACCCCACTTTCCCCGGAATGCTCAACCTGGGTCACCCCGGCCTTGAGCCGGGGTCCATGATTCCTGGGCCGATGGATCCCGGATCAAGTCCGGGATGACGGCTCTGGGATCAAGTCCGGGATGACGGCTCTGGGATCAAGTCCGGGATGACGGCTCTGGGATCAAGCCCGGGATGACGATTCCAGGATCAGATTCGGAATGAGGTGTGCACTCTGATCTGACCACCTCTCTGACAAAAAAGGCCCGCCGAAGCGGGCCTTTTTCACGACCGAAAACCGTGAACGGTCACTCCAGATCGAGGAAGCTTCGGAGCTGCTCCGAACGGGTGGGGTGGCGCAGCTTTCTGAGCGCCTTGGCTTCGATCTGCCGGATGCGCTCGCGGGTGACGTCGAACTGTTTGCCGACTTCCTCCAGCGTGTGATCCGTGTTCATGTCGATGCCGAAACGCATGCGCAGCACCTTGGCTTCGCGCGGGGTCAGGCCGGCCAGCACGTCCTGCACGGTACCGGTGAGGCCGGAACCGGTGGCCGAGTCGATCGGCGAGGAGATGTTGGCGTCCTCGATGAAGTCGCCCAGGTGCGAGTCCTCGTCGTCGCCGATCGGGGTTTCCATCGAAATCGGCTCCTTGGCGATCTTCAGCACCTTGCGCACCTTGTCCTCGGGCATTTCCATGCGCTCGGCCAGTTCCTCGGGGAAGGGCTCACGACCCATCTCCTGCAGCATCTGGCGCGAGATGCGGTTGAGCTTGTTGATGGTCTCGATCATGTGCACCGGGATGCGAATGGTGCGGGCCTGGTCCGCGATCGAGCGCGTAATGGCCTGCCGGATCCACCAGGTCGCGTAGGTCGAGAACTTGTAGCCGCGGCGGTATTCGAATTTGTCGACCGCCTTCATCAGGCCGATGTTGCCTTCCTGGATCAGGTCCAGGAATTGCAGGCCGCGGTTGGTGTATTTCTTGGCGATGGAAATCACCAGGCGCAGGTTGGCCTCGACCATTTCCTTCTTGGCGCGGCGGGCCTTGGCCTCGCCGATGGACATCTGGCGGTTGATGTCCTTCAGTTCGGCGATGCTGAGGCGCGATTCGGCCTCGATGCGCGCCAGGCGCTCCTGCACGGCCTTGATTTCGGGCGCATGCTCTTTCAGCGCCGGCACCCACTTCTGCTTGCCACGCAGAATCGGGGTCAGCCATTTCGGATTGGCCGCGTTCTCGCCAAAGCTCTTGAGGAACACGGACTTGGGCATGCGCGCCTGGACCACGGCCATCTGCAGGATCAGGCGTTCCAGGTCACGGGTCTGCGACACCGTGTAGCGCATCCGGTCGATCAGGTGATCGATCATGCGCGCCGGGAACTTGATGCGCAGGAAGATGTGCGCCATGTCCTCACGCAGCTTGAGCACGGTTTTGTGTTTGGGGCCGTGCTTGTCGTACGCGGCCAGATATTTCTTGTACAGAGAGGCGAGTTCGTCAAAGCGACGGGTCACTTCCTCCGGATCGGGGCCGGTGGATGCCTGCTCTTCGGATTCCTCCTCCTCGTCGTCATCATCATCGTCATCGCCGTCGGACTCGTCATCGGAGTCGTCGTCCGAATCGTCCTTTTTATCGTCGGACTCCTGGTTCGGCCGCACCGGCGTGGGAATTTCCTGCTTGGCCAGTTCCTCGGGGTCGATGAAGTCCAGCATCACCTCGGTCAGCCGCTGGCGGCCTTCCAGGTGCAGCCCGTACTCGACCAGCAGGGTGGCAATGGACCCGGGGAAGCGTGACAGGGCTTCGTGCACCTGTAACAGGCCGTCCTCGATACGCTTGGCGATGGCGATTTCACCCTCGCGGGTCAACAGCTCCACCGTACCCATCTCGCGCATGTACATGCGCACCGGGTCGGTGGTGCGGCCGATTTCGGTCTCCACCGCGGCCAGCGCCGCGGCGGCTTCTTCGGCCGCCGTGTCGTCGTCGGTGTCGGTGGTGGCCCCGTCGTTCAGGATCAGCTCATCGGAATCCGGTGCTTCCTCGTGCACCGAAATCCCCATGTCGTTGATCATGTTGACGATGTCTTCGATCTGTTCCGGATCGACGATGTCATCGGGCAGATGATCGTTGACCTGGGCGTAAGTCAGGAAGCCCTGCTCCTTGCCCTTGGTGATCAGATCCTTGAGTTGGGACTGCTGATTCTGATTCATATAGGAATACGTCGGGGTTAGTTAACTATAGTCCAAGACCCTGCATGCAGCGAACCGGTTCACTCGGAATCGGAATCGCCGGCCAGGGTCCGCCTCAGGGCCTGCCTTCTTTGCTGCAAATCCAGCAGCATTCGTTTGTCTTCCGGCCCCAGATCGGCGAGCCGGCGGGGCATTTTTTCGATGCGCGCTTCAGTCCACTGCAGCTCCAGCGAAGTCAACGCATCCCGAAACTCCTGCACCTGATGCCCGGCCTCCCCTTCAAGGGGCCAGGTCGCCAACGTTCTCAGGTGTGGTTGAGCCGGGTGGTCGCGCCAAAGTTCCAATAGCTGAGCCGTGGTCATATTGGGGTGTTTGTCGCAGAAGTCAACAACTTCGCGAAAAATATCCATGCCCTGAACGTCGCATTCCGGTAGCACAGGACGGACCGGAAGGCGGCTGGTCAGGCCCGGATTCTGCACCAGATGGGCCAGCGCCAACCGCAGCGGCGTGCGCTGCATTTGACCGGATGCCCGGCCCGCCTGGCGGGTCTGGCGCAATTCCGGCTGCCGCGGCGCCGGTGTCTCGAACCGGTGCTGTGCCAGTTTTTCCAGGCGTTCCATCATCATGTCGCGATACACACCTTCGGGCAGCTTCTGCAACTCCGGACGGGCCAGTTCGACCAGGCGCGCGCGGCCGTCGAGCGAATCCATGTCCACCCCGGTCGTGAAGTGCCGAAAGAAAAACTCCGACAACGGCTGCGCGGTTTCGAGGCGTTGTGCGAACCGGTCCTCGCCCTCGTTGCGCACCATGCTGTCCGGATCCTCGCCCTCGGGCAGGAACAGGAAACGCGCCTGGCGACCTTCGCGCAAACGCGGCAGGGTGGATTCCACCGCCCGCCACGCCGCCTTGCGGCCGGCCCGGTCACCGTCGAAGCAGAACACCACTTCGTCGGCCGCACGGAACATCAGTTCCACCTGGTCGCCGGTCACCGCGGTGCCCAGGGTCGCCACGGAGCTGGAAAAACCAAACTGCGCCAGCGCGACCACGTCCATGTAACCCTCGACCACGATAATCCGGTCCAGCTTTGGCGCGGACTTGCGCGCCTGGTGCAGGCCGTACAGCTCCCGTCCCTTGTGGAACAGGGGTGTCTCCGGTGAATTCAGGTACTTCGGACCGTTGTCGGAAATGGCCCGGCCACCGAAGGCTATGACGCGCCCACGGCGATCGTGGATGGGAAACATGATCCGCTCGCGGAACTTGTCGTACCACCCTTTCTTGCCTTTGCTGAGCATGCCGGCCCGGTCCAGCAGGGCCTGGCGCGCCGCGTCTGTGCCGATACGGCCAACCAGGTTGTCCCAACCCGGCGGAGCAAAGCCAATGCCGTAGTCACACGCGATTTCACCGGACAGGCCGCGTGACTTGAGGTAATCGCGAGCCACCTCGTGTTCGCGCAGCTGCTCCTGGTAGAACCCGCAGGCGGTATCGAGAATCTCGTACATCGCATCGGCCACGCGCGGACGCGACGAGCCGCCCCCTTCGCGCGGCACTGTCAGCCCGGCATGGCGTGCCAGTTCCTCGACCGCATCGGGGAATTCCAGCCCTTCGTAGTTCATCAGGAAACCGATGGCCGAACCGTGGGCGCCGCAGCCGAAGCAATGGTAGAACTGTTTCTGCGGGCTGACCGTGAACGAAGGGGTTTTCTCGTCATGGAAGGGGCAACAGGCCTGGTATTCCTTGCCGGCCCGTTTCAGGGGCACGTGGCGCTCGATGATCTCGACAATGTCGAGACGACCCAGCAGTTCCTCGATGAAGGACTCGGGAATCAATCCACCCACATACCCCTCCGTGGCCGGCGCCGTGGACGCAGACCGAAACCGGGCATATCAGCCGTTGAGTCGGGCCTTGACGGCCTGGCTGACGGCTTTCATGTCGGCGCGGCCCTGAACCTGCTCACGCAGGGCATTCATGACCGGCCCCATATCACGCATGCTGCTGGCGCCGGTCGCCTCGATCGCCTGCGCGATGAGGGCGTCGAGCTCAGCCTCGTCGAGCGGCTCCGGCAGATAAGACTGAATGGTTTCGAGCTCGTAGCGCTCCCGCGCGGCCAGTTCTTCCCGGCCCGCCTGGTCGTACTGCTCGATGGATTCGCGCCGCTGCTTGACCATCTTGTCGAGAATCGACAGCACCGCAGCATCGTCCAGCTCGATGCGCTCGTCCACTTCTTTCTGCTTCAGGGCCGCGGAAACCAGGCGCAGCACCGCAAGGCGATCGCGGTCGCGCGCACGCATGGCGTCCTTGACGTCTTCCTGGATTCGGTCTTTCAGAGCCATTGACGTTTTTCCACCCCTTGGTCATACGGGAAGCCGATGCCCAGGCCGGGCAATCTGGCGAATATTCCGGCCCACCGCCCGTCAGCGCCGGGATTCGCCCGCCCACCCGGTGCGAGAGTCACCACTCAGTGTAGGACAGGCTGCGGACCTTTTCACAGGCCGGCCCGGACGGGCCAGCCGGAAGAGAAAATCAGTACAGACGGGTGCGACGAACCGCGTCCCGAGACATTCTGCGCAGGTTGCGCTTCACGGCCGCGGCCGCCTTGCGCTTGCGTTCCTGCGTGGGTTTTTCGTAGTACTCGCGGCGGCGCGTTTCGGCCAGCACACCCGCTTTTTCGCAGGAGCGCTTGAAGCGGCGCAGCGCGTACTCAAAAGGCTCGTTTTCGCGAACTTTCACACTTGGCATTACGTTTCACTCTTCCTGTTCGGCCCCGGCGCCTGGGACGCCATCCGGACCTTTCGTTGACGTAGCCGCTAATTGTACCAATTCTGGCGCGGGGTGCGCAATGACATCTCAAACCGCGGAAACAACGCCGTCGCGACGCGGATCGCCCATTCCTTCGAAACGGCCGCCCGAACGGACCGCCACGGTGTGAACCCCACCGAAGAACAGGTTCGGTTCAGGCCATTCCTCGACCTCGGGCACCAGGCGCCGCAGTTCCCTGACCACGGCCGGGTCCCACCCGGACTCGACACTCAATTTGTGACCTTCCAGGTGCATGCGAGGCGCTTCCACGGCTTCTTGGAGACCCAGCCCGTAACCGGCGATGTTGAGGGTGACCTGCAGGATGGCGCTGCGAATCCGGTTGGAGCCACCACTGCCCAGGGCGATGACCCGGTCGCCATCGCGCACTATGGCCGGCGACATCATCGAGGCGAGCCGCATGCCGGGCGGCCAGCGGCCGAAACCGGCCGGATTCAGGTCTTCCTCGCCGAGCATGTTGTTGAGCATGATGCCGGTGTCCGGCAGCACGTAAGCGCTACCTTCACCGTTGGACGCTGTCAGGCTGGCGACATTACCTTCGGCATCGGCCACGCTGATGTGGCTGGTGCCGCGGCTGAACAGCGACTCCGGCTCGAGCCCCCGATGCCACTCGGCGAGCGTTTCGGGCGCCAGGACCCGGTCCGGCGTATCGCGATCCAGCCCCTCGGCCAGACCGTAACGGGCCCGCGCCAGGCTGGCCGCACGCATCGCCCTCAGCAGCGCCCGGGCATGTTCCGCGTCGCCAAACCGACTGTCCGCCGGCAGCCAGTTTTCGAACAGTTTCAGCGCGAATGCGATCAGGCAGCCACCCGGCGAAGGGGGCGGATTGATCAGGCATTCCGCGTTCCGGTAACGGAACGCCAGCGGCTCACGGCGGTGTACCCGGTAATTGGCGAGATCTTCCCGGCTCAGGTGTCCGCCGCGCTCCCGGCTGTCCCGGGCCAGCCGTTGCGCCCACTCGCCCCGGTAGAACAGATCGGAACCCTCATCGGCCAGGGCTTGTAGCGCGTTCGCCAGATCGGGGTTGCGCAGGGTCTCGCCGGTTTCAGCCGGGGATCCCGGTCGGGATGGTGATTCGTACAGCGCAAACGCCGCTTCGTCGGCTTTCAGAATGGCGTCCAGGATGCGCATGATGTACCGCTGCAGAGCATTGAGCTCCACGCCGTCGCGGGCCAGTGCAATGGCGGGTTGCAGCACATCCGCCAGCGGCATGCGGCCCCGGTCACGATGCACCTCGAACAGACCGGCGACCAGCCCGGGCACGGCAATCGAACCCATGCCAATGTGGAATTCCTGGGTGGCGGCACCGAAATCCGCGAGGATGGGATAAAAGTCGGCTTGGTCGGCATCCCGCTTGCGTGACGGCGTCTGGCAGAAAAAATCGTAGACCACGGGCGGCCCGGAAGTGCCGGCCGCCAGCAGAAAGCCGCCACCGCCCAGGCTGACCAGCAGCGGTTCGGCCACGCAGGCCGCGCACATCGCGCCCAGCACGGCATCGAAGGCATTGCCCCCGGCGCGCAGCACATCGGCCGCGGCCGCGGAAGTCGCTGGATGCCCGGAGGCCGCCATCCCTTTGCTGGTCGTCACGTCGATTGGGTCCGAATTCGCCGGATGCTGCGCGGTGGAGCGGGTCACGATACCATAGGCGGTCGGCCCGGCCGCGCTTGTGTGGACGCGCCGAAACGGCCGTTTGATGGAACAAGGAGATCACCCTGCGCGTACTGGGCATTGAGACTTCGTGCGACGAGACCGGCATTGCCATTTACGACGGCGAGCGCGGCCTGCTTGCGCACGCGCTGCACTCGCAGGTCGACCTGCATGCGGCCTACGGCGGAGTCGTGCCGGAGATCGCTTCACGCGACCACGTGCGCAAGCTGATTCCGTTGCTCGACACCTGTCTGGCCGAGGCCGGCTGCGAACGCGGCGACATCGACGGCGTGGCCTATACGGCGGGTCCGGGACTGATCGGTGCGCTGCTGGTGGGCGCTTCCATGGGCCGCGCCCTGGCGACCGCCCTGGACGTCCCCGCCGTCGGAGTCCACCACATGGAAGGCCACCTGCTGGCTCCGCTGCTGGAGCCCGATCCGCCTCCGTTCCCGTTCGTCGCGCTGCTGGTGTCCGGCGGCCACACGATGCTGATCGAAGTGACGGACATCGGCCGTTACCGCCTGCTGGGTGAAACCCTGGACGACGCGGCCGGCGAAGCCTTCGACAAGACAGCCAAGTTGCTCGGCCTCGGTTACCCGGGCGGTCCGGCCCTGGCCAGATGCGCCACCGACGGCCGGCCGGACGCCTACCGCTTTCCGCGGCCGATGACCGATCGCCCCGGTCTGGATTTCAGTTTCAGCGGCTTGAAGACCCACACCCGCAACCTGTGGGCCGAGCGCCGCGACTCACCCGGAGCTCAAGCGGATATCGCGGCCGGATTCCAGCGAGCCGTGGTCGAAACCCTGGTGATCAAATGCCGCCGCGCGATGCAGGAAACGCGCTGCGGACACCTGATTGTTTCGGGCGGCGTGGGCGCCAATCTCGAATTGCGCGAGGCCCTGCGGCGGGCCGGCGAAAAAGCCGGCTGGCAGGCCCATTACCCGCGCATCGAGTTTTGCACCGACAACGGCGCGATGATCGCCTTCGCCGGCTATCACCGCCTGGCCGCCGGCGAGACCGAACCGGAACGCATATTCGCCCGGCCCCGTTGGCCCATGGACGAACTGCGGCCGCCCGGTGAAGCAGCCTCGCGGCCCTGAACCGCTCACCGGCCCCTTCATCCCGACAACCGGAAATATCGCATGACACTGGACCGTGTATTTATCGAGGACTTACGCGTCGAAACCGTGATCGGAATCTTCGACTGGGAACGTGAAATCAAACAGGTCGTCAGCCTGGATCTCGAGATGGCGTTCGACATCCGGGCCGCGGCGCAGTCGGATGCGATCGAGGACACCCTGGATTACAAGGCCGTGGCCAAGCGTCTGATCCGCTTCGTCGAGCGCAGCGAGTTCCAATTGGTCGAAACCCTGGCCGAGCGCTGTGCGGCGATCGTGCTGGAGGAATTTCCCGTGGCTTGGCTGAAATTACGCCTGTCCAAACCGGGCGCCGTTCGCGGTTCCAGCGCCGTGGGCGTCATCATCGAACGCGGAAGCCCGGGCTCATGACGTCCCTGAAGCAGCCGGTCACCGTCTACCTCGGAATCGGCAGCAACGTGGATGCCGAACGCAATGTCGAGGACGGCATCGCCGCTTTGCGCGAGGCATTCGGTGCCGTCACGGTTTCACCGGTCTACCGATCGGTCGCCGTCGGCTTCGAAGGCGCCGATTTTCTGAACCTGGCGGTAGCGGTGAACACCGCGCTGCCTCCGCTGGCACTGAAGCACTGGCTCAATACCCTGGAACGCCGTCACGGGCGGCGGCGCGACGTCCCCAAATTCTCGGACCGGACCCTGGACATCGACATCCTGCTGTACGCGGATCTGTGGCTGATTTCACCGGAACTTGAACTGCCGCGGCGGGAAATTCTCCAGCACGCCCACGTGCTGCGACCGCTGGCCGACCTCGCCCCCGACGCCCTCCATCCGGTCGCAGGCGTCAGCGTTGGCCAACTCTGGGCGGATTTCACCGGCGACCGTTCCGGCCTGCAGCCCACCGCATTTTCTCCCTGATCCCCGCCACGTTCCCGGGCCCGTGACCATGGGCACATGTACTCGGAAGTCTTTTCGTAGATCATTGATTCCGTTGTAACCCTTTGGCGCCTCGCGGCGTCAGTAAGGTGAGTCCAAGTGATTGGCACAAGGTTCGCGCCCAGACGCGCGCCCGACCGGTTCCCCTGCACTCCGGTGGTTGGCGGGGCTTGTCCCGCCTCCACCGGTGCTTTTTAGGCGGAACCGGTTACCGGCCCGAAATCCGGGCAGCAGAAGCCGGAACGAATCCGGCCGCATCGCAGGGGAAACGGCCAGGCATGACCTGGCGCCAACCCGACCGTCCGAATTGGAGGAGTTTGCCGATGCGATTCCCGAAGGTGCGAATCATCCACGCCGCATTTTTTTCCCTGTCCCTGCTCTCGCTGCCGCTGGCAGCCAGTGAAGTCATCTCCCAGGAGACCCTCGATCAGACCCTGCTCGATGCCCGGAACGCCATTGAGCGGGAGGAATTCAAAGCCGCGTTCGCCCTCTACGATCAGGCCGCGCGCTGGGGCCACAAAGGGGCGCAGTACGTGCTGGGTGAACTGTATAACGAAGGCAAAGGCGTCGCCCGCGACCCGGTGCGCGGCTATGCCTGGCTGACCGTGGCCGCCGAAGCGCCTGACCGTGATTTCCGGCGTGCGCTCAAGCGTGCCGGCCAGGCCCTCAGCGACGCCGAAAAAGCGCAGGCCGAACGCCTGGCGCGGGAGTATGCGGGCATCTACGGCATGGAAGCCGCCGGGGTTTACTGCAAGAAGGAATCCCGGGTGGGCTCCAACATCAAACGCGCTCACTGCTACCACCGCAATACCACCGGGAACGGAGACCTGATCGTGCCCGACGCGGATACAGGCGCGCAGCCAGCCTCTTGAGCCGGTAATGCCTGAACGTGGTGCCGGCCGGGCCGATGATTGCCCGGACGGCACCGCATATCACCGCCGCGGTAGTCCCATCAGGGCCTCGCCGCTCCGGCGCACCGGAGCGGACCCGCGGCCCCGTATTCGCGGTTCAGATATTGAGCAGGCGGCCGCCGTCGACAGCCACGATCTGGCCGGTGACGTACGGCGCATCCAGCGCCAGCCAGGCCACGGCGGACGCGATATCGTCAGGCTCTCCCGTGCGCTTCAGGGCCGTGCGCGCCAGAATGTCTTCGCGCGCGCGCTCGTCCGTTTCCGCTTCCGGCCACAGAATGGCGCCCGGCGAAACCCCGTTGACCCGCACTTCGGGTCCCAGCTCCCGGGCCAATGCCAGCGTCATCATGCGCAGGCCGGCCTTGGCGATGCAGTACACGGCATGGCCCTTCATCGGCCGTTCTGCGTGTACGTCGACGATGTTGACGATAGCTCCGCCCGCCGGCCGTAGCGCCGGCAACAGGCCCTGGCTGAGGAAATAAGGGCCGCGCAGGTTGCTGTCGAGCAGGTCGTCCCACTGGTAGCCCTGGGTTTCACCCACGGCGGTGGGATAAAAGCGCGACGCGTTGTTGACCAGCAGGTCAAGGCGGCCGCCACACCACTCGCGGCAGGCCGCGCACAGGCGGTCGAGCTCGTCGGCGCGGGTCAGGTCGGCACTCACGACGCAGGCGCTGCCGGTGCGTTCGCGATTCAGTTCGGCCTCGAGTTCACCGGCACCATCCTGGTTGCTGTTGCAGTGAATCATGATGTCCAGACCACGCCCATGCAGGGCCTGCGCGATGGACCGGCCGATGCGGGCCGCGCTGCCGGTGACGAGCGCCTTGCCACTCGTTTTCGTCGCTCTGGACATCATGTCTCCCGTCCAACACACTTCCCGCCATGACCCGATCCATCCTGCCCGAACCCCCGGACGAGCTCAAGGCACTCAGCACCGCGTTGTGCGACCGGCTGCGCGACGAGTACGCGGAAACGGGTTTCCTCCCCTTCGCCCGTTTCATGGAACGCGCCCTGTACGAGCCGGGGCTGGGCTACTACAGCGCGGGGCTGCACAAGTTCGGCGCCGCGGGGGACTTTGTCACCGCTCCTGAAATCGGCGGCCTGTTCGCCGCCTGCCTGGCCGCCCAGGTCTCCGAAGCCGGCGCGCTGCTGGGCCGTTACGACATCCTGGAACCGGGCGCCGGCAGCGGAAAGCTGGCGGCCGACCTGCTGAACGCACTGCCCGAAGCCGCGCTGCCGGACCATTACTTCATCCTCGAACGCAGCGCCGATCTGCGCGCGGAACAGCGCCGCACGCTGGACGAGCGGGCACCCGGCCGGTGCGGGCGGGTGGAGTGGCTGGATGCCCCGCCCGAGGATGCCTGGCGCGGTGTACTCATCGCCAATGAGGTGATCGACGCCCTGGCGGTCGAACGGTTCCGGCGAGTGGACGGCCAAATCCAACAGGTCGGCGTGCAACCGGCCGGTGAGTCCGGCGCCGATGGATTCGGCTGGGATTACCGTCCCGCCCCAGAGCGCCTGTCGCAGGCAGTGGCCCAGCTGGATTCAGACCTGCCCGAGCCGTACGAGTCCGAGATATTGCCGGAACTCGCCGACTGGCTGCGGGCCGTCACCGAACGGATGTCGTCCGGACTCGCGCTGTTCATCGACTACGGCTACCCCCGTTCCGAGTATTACCTGCCCGAACGCCGGACCGGCACCCTGATGTGCCATTACCGCCACCGCGCGCACACCGATCCGTTCTTCTGGCCCGGCCTGCAGGATCTCACGGCCTTCGTGGATTTCACCGCGCTGGCGGAAGCGGGCGAAGCCTGCGGCCTGAACCTCGCCGGCTACACCAGCCAAACCCTGTTCCTGCTTGGCTGTGGTCTCGACCGGATTTTGGCCGAGCACATCGAAGATACCGATGATGGCGGGCTGAAGCTCAACGCCGAGGCTCGCCAACTGACCCTGCCCGGCATGATGGGCGAACGCTTCCAGGTGATGGCGCTGGAGCGCGATCTGGAACACCGGCTGGATCAGCCGTGGTCCGGTTTCTCGTTACGGGATCTCAGTTACCGGCTCTGATCCGGCCGCGCCGGGCTCGCGACTCAGGAAGACCCTTCCGCTCCGGCCACGGCCATGGCGACGGCTTCGATCCGTGCCTGCCGCAAGAGCTCGCCGATCTGCGGACCGTGCAACCCTTCGAGTTCGAGGTCTCCGGCGCGCACGGCCTGCGCGGCCTCCAATGCACGGCGCACGGTATCACCCTGCGGATAGGACCGCTGTTCCAGTCCCAGGCGGCCGCGGTAGTCCGCCTCGCAAGCCAGCAGGAAGGGCTCGAGGGATTCCGGACGGCGCAGCAGATCGGCGCGTTCCAACAGGTTCAGCAGCTTGCCGGGCCGCATCTCCCGCGCCTTATGGCACCGCAGGTGCAGCGCGCAGACGGCCTCGGCCAGGCGACGGAAGGCCACCGGGGCGCGCAGGCGCTCACAGACCGCACGCACCAGCGCCACGCCGGCCTCGTCGTGACCGGGGTGCGACGGCCACGTCTCGCGCGGCGTCAGGCCCTTGCCCAGATCGTGCACCAGCACCGCGAAGCGCGACTCCACCGGCGCCTGCAGATCGGCGGCGGCGTTCAGCGCCATCAGCACGTGCCGGCCGGTATCAATCTCCGGGTGCCAGCGTTCCGGCTGGGGGACGCCAAACAGCACGTCCACCTCGGGAAGCAGCACGGCCAGCGCGCCCGCCTCGCGTAACACCTCGACGAAACGTCCGGGCGTGGCGGCAGCCAGTCCGCCGGTGATTTCGTTCCAGCAGCGTTCGGCGGCCAGATGCTGCAATTCACCGGATTCCGTAATTTCCCGCATCAGCGCCAGGGTATTCGGATGCACCTGAAAACCCAGCCCGGCGAAGCGGGCCGCGAATCGGGCCACGCGCAACACGCGCAGCGGATCCTCGACGAACGCAGGCGACACATGCCGCAGCACGCGCGCTTCCAGATCGGCTCGGCCGCCGAACGGGTCGATGAGCCGGCCCTCCTCGTCCCGCGCCATCGCGTTGACGGTCAGGTCGCGGCGTTCCAGATCCTGTTCCAGGGTGACCCCGGGATGAAAATCCACCGCGAAACCGTGATAGCCGTGACCCTGTTTGCGTTCTGTGCGGGCCAGCGCATACTCCTCACCGGTCTCCGGATGCAGAAACACCGGAAACGAGGCACCCACCTGGCGGTAACCCTGGTCCAGAAGATCATCGGGGGTCGCGCCGGTCACCACCCAGTCGCGCTCGTGGACCGGGAGCCCCAGCAGATCGTCGCGCACCGCGCCACCGACCAAATAGGTAGCCGTTGTCATGACCGGCTCAAGTGCCAGGCCACCGCGGCGCCGGCATTACGGCCGCGACAGATCGCGCCAGCGATCGAGGCGACGTTGCCGCGGCGAACCGCCAATATAGGCCGACACGATCGCCCGCACCGGCTGCGGTTCGATTCCCAGACCCGGCAGCGCATTGTCATCGCTGACGTTGTCCCACTGCAGCGACTTGTAATTGTCGGTCGAGAACGGCTTGCCGGGCACGAAATCCATGATGAAGGCCTGGATCCGGGAGACCGGGTCGGGCTGGCCGACGATCCAGCACGAGGCACCACTCAGACGGGCGCTCAGCTCGACCAGTTCCCGCAGGGTGTAGACCCTCGGCCCGACCAGTTCCAGCACTTCTCCCACGGTTTCGGGCCGGACCAGGACCTCGCCGACCGCGGCCGCCACGTCGCCCACCCACACCGGCTGCAACCGGGACTGCGGGCAGGCCAACGGCAACACGGGCAGCCAGCGCACCAGCTTCGCGAAGCGAGTGAAGAAAGAATCTCCAAAGCCGAAAATGACCGACGGCCGCAGAATGGTTTCATCCACATGGCCGGCCACGCGCAGGCGCTGCTCCGCTTCGCCTTTGGACCTGAGGTAATGGCTGTCGCCCTTGCCCGCGTTGATGGCGCTGATCTGGATGAATCGGCGCACACCGGTGGCGCGGCAGGCCGACAGCAGGTTTTCCACCGTTTCCACGTGCGCGCGGTGGAAGCCCCTGCCACCGCGGCCACGCTCGTTGAGAATGCCAACTGCGTTGATGACCGCATCGGCACCGTCGAGGGCACGTTCCAGCGAATCGGGGTCGAAGGCATTGCCAGACACCAGTTCCACGCCCGGAATCAGGCGCAGGTGGCGTGCCCGTTCACGGTTACGGCAGATCACCCGACAATGGTGGCCTCGGCGCGACAGTTGCGGCAGCAGATGGCTGCCGACAAAGCCGGTCGCGCCCAACAGGACGATTCGCATGTTCAGCTCCCGGGGACGATGCTCACGGATGGAGCAGGGCAGGCCACGTCGGCGACGCCCTCCGCGTCCACAATGGGCCCCATGGTACCGGAATCAAGAGCCGGCATCCGCGAGGCGAGTCGCTGCACGGGTTGTTGTCGCCGCCAGTCGTAAATGGTCGCGAAAGCCAGCACGCGCGGGATGTAATCGCGGGTCTCGTAGAACGGCAGAATCTCGACCCACACGGTGGGGTCGTCGCCGGGAAGATCCTCCAGCCAGCGCTTCACGGCGCCGGGTCCGGCGTTATAGGCGCCCGAAACCAGCACCGGATTATCGCCGAAGCGATCCATCAGCTCGCGCAGAAAGGTCGTGCCGTACACGATGTTGTCCTCGGCCCGCATCAACTGCGCGCTGCCGTGCCAGGTGAGCGAGGCGTGCCGGCGCGCGATCCGGCTCGCCGTTCCGGGCATCACCTGCATCAGGCCTCGCGCACCGGCCGGCGACACGGCATCCTCGGCCATCGCACTTTCCGAGCGCATCAAGCCAAGCACCCACGAAACATCGAGCCGGCGCGGCTGCGCGTGTTGTTCGACCAGCGGCGCGTAAGCGACAGGAAATCGCCAGTCGTACCACTGCCGGTCACCGCTGGCGGCCAGCGCCGCAATGGCCCGGTCCGGCCAGTCCTCCCGGGTGGCCAGCGCGGCGGCCAGGCGAAGCTGGCGCGGCGTTGCGCCCCGGGTCATCAGACCCCACTCGGCGCGCGACCAGTTCTCCAGACCGACTGCATCGAGTTCGATGATGCGGCGTACCACGGGCTCGAGGCTGAATGCGGCCAGCGCTTGTGGTTCCACCCCGGCTTGATGCGGGCAGATCGCGTAGGGCCGGTCCAGCAGGTCAGCGGCAAGGAATCCATAGTAGCTGGCCGACCGGGCCAGGCCTTCGAGCAACTCGTTGGCGTAATCCGGGTCGCCCAACTGCAGGCGGGCACGTGCATCCCAGTAGCGCCAGCGTTCGCTGCTCCGGGTCTCGTCACTCATGGCGGCCACCGACAACACGACATCCGCCCAGGTGCCGGTAGCGAGACCGTTGCGGGCCCACCACTCGAGCACACGATCGCTGCGGGCCGCCTCGGGCACCGCCCGCATGCGCTTTGCCGTGTCCGGAGCATTGGACACCGCCGACCACAGGGCCAGTTCGGCCATCAGTTCACCACGGCGATTCGCTCCCCACTCGATACGGCCGTCCAGCCGCTCGAACAGATACCAGGCGCGATCCGGATCGCGCCGGGCCAACCGGGCCAGTCCGTACGCCGTGATATCGCGCGCCTTCGCACCATCGCTCCAGTTTCGGGCCTGGTCCAGCCGGGTGTAACCGGTACGGTCCTGCTGTTGCCAGCGCTCCACCCAGATCCGTTCGTTCACCGGAACAAAGCGGGTCAGATACAGGGTCAGGCGCGGATTGCGTGATTCCATGGCCCGGCGCACCCGCAGCCAGGCGAGGTCCGCCGTGATGCCGCCTTCCGAGCGCAGCCAGGCGAATACCGGATCACAGGCATCTTTCTGCGAATGGCCCACCGCCCACAGGTCCTGAACCTCGGCTTCCAGGCCTTCGGTCAGTCCGAGTTCCAGCCGCGCGCGGGCCCGGTGGCAACGTACTTCGGCATCGTCGCTGTTGGCGGAATGGCGCTGGAGGTCCCGCCAGCGGCCGCGCTCTCCGAGAGTACGCAGCCAGGCAGTCTCCAGGCCGGCGGTAAAGGCCCAGTCACGGTGTGCGTTCAGAAAATCCGCCATCTCGGCGGCGGGGACCGACCCGCGCTCGTGACGATAGTGCTCGTAGCGCAGATAGGGATACAGCACGTAGTCGCCCAGCCCGGAACCCAGACGCTCGAATTCGGCCCGCTGACCGCGGCTGGCGGCTTTCCAGGCACGTTCAAAGGCATCACGTTCTACCGCGAGATCGCCGTCGCCGTGGGCGAGGCCCGCCAGGAGCAGCATGGGAAGCAACAGGAGGGCAGTAAACCACCCCGGCCGTCCGATGACGACGGACCGCCCTGTCCTGCCGTGGTCTGGATGCGCGTGGCTCACCCCTTCAGGTTATGAGAATGCAGCGATCCCGGCAAGGGCGCCACCGGCGGACCGAATGTCAGCCGCTAGTCGTCTTCGTCGCCACCCGCGCGCGCGCGAACACTGACCACCGGTCGCAGAGCGGGCCTCAGCCTGACATCCGCCGGCAGCGCCACCTCGACTTCCACCGGGCAGTGGTCGGAATAATCGACATCCAGTACCGCGGCCGAAGCAGACGGCAGGGAACGGCTGAGCAGAATGTGGTCGATGGCCCTTTGCGGCTGCCAGGAGGGATAGCTGGCGAGGCTGCGCGTCGGTGCTTCAAGATACAGCGCGGCGCAGAACGCACTGATTTCCCGACTGTGGGTCTGGGCATTGAGATCCCCCATGACCACGAGGTTGGAATGGCCGTCGAACTGGCGGGTCAGAAACTCGAGTTGCTGCCGCCGAGCCCGCTTGCCAAGCGCCAGATGAACCACCGCCACCACCAGGGCATCCTCACCGGCGCCAAACCGGATCACCAGGGATCCGCGCCCCGGAATGGCCCCCGGCAGACGGAATTCATCCACCGAGTCGGGTTCGAAGCGGCTCAGGAATCCATTGCCCGCGTAGGCCACGGTGCCCACCCGCCGGTTCGACTGATGGCACCAGAACGGCATCCCGGCATGGGTGGCCAGGTAGCGCGACTGGTTGATGAACCCGGAACGCAGGCTGCCCGAGTCCGCTTCCTGCAAGGCCACCATGTCGTAACGGGCAACCAGGTCGGAGATGGCATCGAGATTTTCGGTTCGCCGGGAGTGCGGCAGTATCTGCCTCCAGCTATGGGTCACGTAGTGGTGATAGCGTGAGGTGGACGTTCCAGCCTGAATGTTAAAGCTGAGCAGACGCAGTTTCTGCGGCTCGTCGGCGGATGGCGGTACGAAGTGCACTTTGGGATGATACCGCAGTCCGGTCCGGCGCTACGCTGCGCCGGGCCGGATACCGGGCCGGGAAAACCGCGATCGGCGGCGTTCGGGGTTCAGTCCGCGGCCACTGCCTCGGCTTCGGCAAGCTCGGGTTCGGCACCTTCGGCACTGGCTTCGGCGGTCGCACCCATCGCCGCCGCTTCGGTGGCGACGAGGTAGTCGACGACATCGAGCATGACGTCGAAATTGGCCACCGCCGCATTGCCGGCCACCAGGTACTTGCCGTTCACGATCAGGCTGGGTGTGCCGCGCACGCCGGCGTTTTGAACCCGGCGTTGGTCACGCCGCATCTTCGCGTCCACCGCGAACGATTCGGACATGGCTTTGAACTCGGCCGGATCGGCCCCGAATTCAGCATAAAAGTCGCCCAGCGCGTCCATGTCGCGCATCACGTCGCGCTCTTTCCACAGCTTGTCCATCATGGCGGGATGAGATTCATCGGCGATTCCCATCATTTCCGCGGTCGCGTAAGCGCGCGCGTACAGCTCCCAGGAACTGCGGCCGAACACCACCGGGATTCGCTTGAATTCGACGTGCTCGGGCAGCCGTTTCTTCCAGCTCTGCACGTAGGGCTCGAACGTGGCGCAGTGAGTGCACAAATAGCTGAACGCCTCAACCACTTCGACCGGACCGTCGGACTTGACCGTGGCATCCGGGATCACGGAATAGTGAATGCCTTCCTGGTACGTCCCCGAAGGCGACTGGCCGAACACGGCACCGCTGATCAACAAAAGCAGGCCGGACAGCACGGGCAGACGGATCACTCCATTTCGCATTGCAAGACTCCTGGGTCGTCGGTTCTGTTACCACTCCTGGCCCAATACAGACCACGGTATGCGGCAACGGTTCACTCGAGGGTCAGGTGCAACCCCTGAATGTAGCTGGAGACCGCCTCGATTTCTTCGTCGGTGAGTTCGCTGGCCGCACCGTTCATCACGTGGCTGTTGGCGTCCTTCGGACCCCAGTTTTCGCCACTGCGGAAGCGGGTCAGCATACTGGCCGTATACACCGCGTGCTGCCCCGCCAGCCGCGGGTAACCGGCCAGCGGATTGCCTTCACCCGCCGGACCATGACAGGCCATGCAGGCAGGAACGCCGGATTCGGCATTACCGGCGCGCCACAACGAACGCCCGGCCTCGACCAGCGCCTCGTCGGCAACCGCGTCCTGCGGTTCCTGTTCCGAGAACCAGGCGGCCAGATCGGCCATGTCCTGTTCGTTCAGGCCGGCGACGATGCCGACCATTTCAGGCACCGGCCGCGCTCCGGACTTGATCAGCAACTGCTGGCGCAACAAATAGTCTTCGTGCTGGCCGGCGATCTTGGGCCACTGCGGCACGGCACTGTTGCCATCGGCGCCATGACAGGCGGCACAGATGGCGGCCTTGCCCTGGCCTGCGGCGGCGTCACCGTCGGCCACGGCGTGCAGGCTGAAGCCGATCAGCAGGCAAGCCGCGGCGCGTACGCATGCGTTCATAAATCGTTCTCCCGAGTAATCCGTTTCGGAAATGCGCCAGATGCGCGGTACCACCCTTTTGGGCAGCGAGCATTATAATGGGGCGTCATTATCGCGGTTTCGCCCGCGACGTTCCAGCCAACCGGACCCCCAGATGACTTCCGCAAGCCGACTGCAGGCACCCTACCGAGCCGCCCATTACCTGCGCAGTGCGCACAATCTGCGTGATCTGCCGCCGGACGAAGGCCGAGAGGTCGCTTTCGTGGGACGGTCCAATTCCGGAAAATCCAGCGCGATCAATGCCTTGACCGGACAGAACGCCCTCGCGCGCACCAGCAAGACGCCGGGCCGCACCCAGCAACTCGTTTATTTCCAGCTGGACGATGATCGGCGTATCGTCGACCTGCCAGGCTACGGCTTCGCCAAGGTGCCCGAAGCACTGCGCCGCCACTGGCGCGAAACCATCGATGCCTATTTCAGCAGCCGCCGCTCCCTGCGCGGCCTGGTGCTGCTGATGGACGTGCGCCGTCCGCTGAGCGAATTCGACCGGCAGATGCTGGACTGGTGCGTGCATCACGGCGTACCGGCGCATGCGGTGCTGACCAAGGCCGACAAGCTCAAGCGCGGACCAGCCCAGTCGGCGTTGCTGAAAGTGCGGCGCGAGGTGCCGCCCGGGGTCACGGCGCAACTGTTTTCAGCACGCAAACGCGACGGCGTAACCGAACTGGCCCGGCACCTCGCACCCTGGTACGGCTACGCTCCCGAACCCGACGCAGAAGCCAACGGGGACCGCGATTCCCGAACACGGTCCCGGCACGATAAAATCGACGCAGAGACGCCGGATGACAGCCCGGCAGGAGACAAGGCATGAGTTTTCCCGCCACCCGCCCGAGGCGCCTGCGCGCCGACGAATTCAGCCGCCGGCTGGTCCGTGAAACCCGGCTCAGCCCGGACGACCTGATCTGGCCCGTGTTCGTGCTCGAAGGTGATGACGCGGTCGAACCGGTGCCGTCGATGCCGGAAGTGGAGCGCATGACCATCGACCGCCTGTTGCCCGCGGCACGGCGCGCGCAGGACCTGGGCATTCCCGCAATCGCCCTGTTTCCCGTGGTGCCGGCAGAGTTCAAATCCGAGGACGCACGCGAGGCCTGGAATCCCGAAGGCCTGGCGCAGCGGGCCGTGGCGGCGCTCAAGGATCAGCTGCCGGACTTCGGCGTGATCACCGACGTGGCGCTGGACCCGTTCACCACGCACGGGCAGGACGGCCTGATCGACGACACCGGTTACGTGATGAACGACGCGACGGTGGACGTGCTGGTCAAGCAGGCGCTGTCCCATGCCGAGGCCGGCGCCGACGTGGTGGCCCCGTCGGACATGATGGACGGACGCATTGGCCTGATCCGCCAGGCCCTTGAAACCGAAGGCTTTCCCAACACCCGGATTCTCGCCTACAGCGCGAAGTACGCCTCCGGTTTCTACGGTCCCTTCCGCGACGCGGTGGGCTCGGCGGGCAATCTCGCCGGCGGCAACAAATACTCCTACCAGATGGACCCGGCCAACACCGACGAGGCCCTGCGGGAGGTCGGTCTGGACCTCGAAGAGGGCGCCGACATGGTCATGATCAAGCCGGCCATGCCGTACCTGGACATCGTTCGCCGCGTGCGCGACCGCTTTGGCGTGCCCACCTTCGCCTACCAGGTGTCCGGCGAGTACGCGATGCTGAAAGCCGCGGCCCAGAACGGCTGGCTGGACGAGAAACAGGTAGTGCTGGAAGCGCTGACCGGCATCCGCCGCGCCGGCGCCGACGGCATTCTCACCTACTACGCGCCCCAGGCTGCCCAGTGGCTGCAGGACCAGGGCTGATGAAACTGGCCGTGTTCGGCCATCCGGTCAGCCATTCCCTGTCTCCCGAAATTCATCGGAGCTTCGCGGCCCAGTTCGGCCTGGATCTGCAATACGACGCCATCGACGCGGCGCCGGAGTCGTTTCCCGATGCGCTGGGCGCTTTCGCGAAGGCCGGTGCCACCGGCTGCAACATCACCCTCCCGTTGAAGACCCTCGCCTGGGAAGCCGCCGGCCGCAGCAGCGACGAGGCTGATCGCGCCCGGGCCGCCAATACCCTGGTGTTCGAGTCCTTCTCCAACTGGTTCGCCGACAACACCGACGGCCGCGGCCTGGTACGCGACCTCAAGCGTCTGCTTCCGGGCGGCCCCGCGGACCGGCGGATTCTGCTTCTCGGCGCGGGCGGCGCGGCGGCCGGCGTACTGGGACCGCTGCTGCAAGCCGGCGCCACCGCGGTGCACATCGCCAATCGCACGCCGGAACGGGCCCGCTCGCTGGCCGAACACCACGCCGACCTCGGCACCGTGCGCTGGAGTGGCCTGGCCGAAGCCCTGTCACCGGATGAAGCGCCAGCGGCACCCTACGATCTGGTCATCCAGTCCACCTCGGCCGGTCATGCCGGCAAGGGCCCCCAGCTCACTCCCGACCTGTTCGCCCCCGGCGCCCTGTGCTACGACTTGAATTACGGCGCGGCTTCCTCCGCCCTGGCCCGCTGGTGTGCCGATCACGAAGTCATGCACGCCGATGGTCTGGGCATGCTGGTCGAGCAGGCCGGCCTCTCGTTTGCGCTCTGGACCGGGCACACGCCGGATTGCAGAACCGTACTCAAAGCCCTTCGCTCAAAAGTTGGCACGCCTGGCAGCTGAGTTGCACTGTCATCACAGGTACGGCAGCAGCTGGGGCAACCACCACCGTCAACTCAACGTTTTGTGGCGTCAAGTGCCGCAAGTGGCCAGGCCACCGCGCGCCGTGACATACCCCTTACAGAACACATGGCCCCCGGGCTCGATCCCTGCTTTTTCGCTCGGAAGTTAGTCTTTGCCCCATGAAAATCTGGGGCTGGGTGCCACTGAGGTCCGCCGCGCGCTGTGACATGCCCCTTCCAGGACCCGGCATAAACCCGTCCCTGGGGCCTTGATCGAAAACGTCCTGTTTTCGACAGTCCTGGAAGGGGCATGTCACATCACCCGGCTGGGCTGCAGCGACGTTGGCGGGGCGAACAGAAAGGCAGAAGTGAATTTGAGCGCCGTAGTAGCGGTACGGGGTTGAGGAGAGCCACCGCTCAGGTCCACATCTGCCCAGGCAGGTGATGCGGCGCGTTCCCCTCAGGGGTCTCGCCGCCAGGACGGCGGCGCGAAGGTTACAGGGAAGTACTTGCACCGTCCCCCGAGGGGAATGTGCCGCAGCACCTGCCTGCTCGAGGGCACGGTTATCCAAAAACCTTCCAGATAAGCGAATTTGAACTAACGCGAAACCCGCAAGGTCTCCAGGCTATTTCGCCAGAGCCAAAGGAGAATGAACCGCAGCGCTTAACGATTCGAGGATAGTCGGTACCTCATTTGACGCAACGAGTGAATCGATTTGTTGCGTTGCGACGTGTGTAAATGCGCGTTGAGTTGGCATTTAACGAACAGGGTTGCTCATGAATAAGCATTGGTTGAGTCGTGCGGGTCAGTTGGAGACTGGGGTGCGGGTCAGGCGTTCTTGCCCCGGAGGGTTTGGTAATTTCGGTACAGACCGTTTCCGGCCTGGATGAGCAACAAAGCCGGTAGCAGCAGGAGCAACGTTTTGAGCAGGTAGACCCAGGGCAGGCCCGAGGCTTCCTTCGACGACTCGCGAATCGACCAGGCGGTGGCGACGTACGGACCGGCCTTGATCAGCAGGAACACACAGACCGGCACCAGGAACAGCAGCGTGCCGATGGCATTGACCCAGGCCTTCTGACGCGGGGAACGTTCGCGGTAAAAAATATCGACGCGTACGTGGTCATTGGTCTGAAGAGCCCAGGCCGCGGCCAGCATGAAGATGGTGGCGTGCAGATACGTGACCGTCTCCTGCATCCAGATCCAACCGAGATTGAAACCGTAACGCAGCACCACCACCGTGAAACTGAGCAGCACCATGAGCAGCCCCAGCCACGCCACGGTGCGGCCGATCCAGGCGATGAAAACTTCCGGCCAGGTCGGCGAGACGGATGTCGCGTCGCTGCCGGAACTCATGGGATCAATCCCACTCCTTGATCTTCCAGTGAATCGGCTTCACCGGTTCGAGTCCGTAGTCAGGCGAGGTCTCCAGATTGCCATCACCGTCGGTATCCACGTAGTAGTACGCCGGGCCGACGCTGGGCGTGACCTTCACCATGTAGACGCGGCCGTTGTAGCGGTATTCCTCGACCCGCTGGTCCTCTTCCTCGCGGATCGTGACCGTGGGCTCAATCTGCTCATCCTGCACCTTGGGCGGCAGCGGCTGTTCCGGGGCGTCGATGGCCGGAATTTCCGGCGGACGCTCCAGGTCCTCCTGGGCGGCTGCCGGGAGTGACCACAGCGCCAGCACCAGCAGTCCTGCGAGCCCGTTCAGGATGACCTTGCACGAACACATGGCCATCCATGTCTTCTGGTTCATTTCACACGCCTCCTTGTAAGTTAGACTGGGCATTCAACGGTTCGTTCAGGAACCCCACAACCCGAATTGCCGCGCCCGGTTTGTTGACTCTCATGATATCAGACCGTCCGTGGCCAGGAAGCATCGCAACGACATCATGACCCAGGCACCCGTGCTCTACCTCGTCGACGGCTCGTCCTATTTGTACCGGGCCTTTCACGCCCTGCCCAACCTGACCAACAGCAGCGGCCAGCCCACCGGCGCCCTGCTCGGCGTAGCCAATATGCTGCGGCGATTGATCAACGAGGACGACCCGCAATGGGTCGCCGTCGTGTTCGACGCCAAGGGGCCGACCTTTCGCCACGAGATGTACGCGGAATACAAGGCCAATCGGCCGCCCATGCCGGCGGATCTTTCCAGCCAGATCGAGCCCATTCACGACTTTGTGCGGCTGCTCGGCCTGCCCCTGGTGCAGGTGGAAGGCGTGGAAGCGGACGACGTGATCGGCACCCTGGCGCGCCAGGCCGAGGAAGCCGGCATGAAGTGCGTGGTATCGACCGGCGACAAGGACATGGCGCAGCTCGTCAACGATCACACCGAGCTGGTCAACACGATGACCGAAACCCGCATGGACGCGAACGGGGTGGCGGACAAGTTCGGTGTGCGGCCGGACCAGATCGTCGATTTTCTGGCACTGACGGGTGACACCTCCGACAACATTCCCGGGGTGCCCAAATGCGGCCCGAAGACCGCTGCCAAGTGGCTCGACGCCTATGACACCCTGGACGCGGTGATGGAACACGCGGACGAGATCAAGGGCAAAATCGGCGAGAACCTCCGCGCGGCGCTGGAGACCTTGCCGTTATCGCGCGAACTGACCCGCATCCGCCGCGACGTGGAACTGGAGATCGGGCCCGATGACCTGAAGCGACAAGCGATGGATGAAGAAGGTCTGCGCGAGGCGCTGAAGCGCTTTGAGTTCAATACCTGGCTCAAGGAACTGGGCGGCGGGGAAAAAGCAGCCGACAGCGTACCGGCGGACTACACCACGGTATTCGACGAGAAATCCCTGGACGAGCTGGTCCAGCGCCTGGAATCCGCCGACCTCATCGCCTTCGACACCGAAACCACCAGCCTGAACCCGATGCGGGCCGAACTGGTGGGCCTGAGTTTTTCGATCGAGCCTGGCCAGGCCTGGTACATCCCGGTCGCCCACGAGTACGCGGGTGCGCCGGAACAACTCGACCGCGACTGGGTGCTCGAACGCCTCAAGCCGGTGCTGGAAAACGAATCCAGCGCCAAGGTGGGGCAACACATCAAGTACGACATGAATGTACTGTCGAATTACGGCATCGAGGTGAGCGGTGTGGCCTTCGACACCATGCTTGAGTCCTACGTGTTCAACAGCACCGGCAGCCGGCACGACATGGACTCGCTGGCGCTCAAGTACCTGGGACGCCAGACCGTGCATTACGAGGACATCGCCGGCAAGGGCGCGAAACAGATTCTGTTCAGTGAAGTGCCGGTGGACGACGCCAGCCACTATGCCGCGGAAGACGCCGACATCACCCTGCAGTTGCACCAGCACCTGTGGCCGAAGCTGCAGGCCGAGCCGTCGCTGGCGAAGGTACTGACGGACATCGAGGTGCCGCTGATCCCGGTGCTGGCCCGCATGGAGCAACGCGGCGTGCTGCTGGACGGCGAGCGGCTGGCCGAGCAGAGCCGGGAACTGGCCACGCAGATCGCCAGGCTGGAAAAAGAAGCGCACAAAGAGGCCGGCGGCCCGTTCAACCTGGGCTCGCCGATGCAGCTGCAGAAAATCCTGTTCGAACAGCAGGGTCTGCCGGTGATCCGCAAAACACCCAAGGGCCAGCCGTCGACCGCCGAGGACGTGCTGCAGGAACTGGCGCACGAATACGCGCTGCCCAGCCTGATCCTGGAGTACCGCTCGCTGTCCAAACTGAAGTCGACCTACACCGACAAACTGCCCGAGGATATCAATCCCCGGACCGGGCGGGTGCACACCTCCTATCACCAGGCCGTGGCGGCCACCGGCCGCTTGTCCTCGTCCGACCCCAACCTGCAGAACATTCCCATCCGCACCCCGCTGGGCCGGCGCATCCGCCAGGCCTTCGTCGCGCCGGAAGGCTGCCTGATCGTGGCCTGCGACTACTCGCAGATCGAACTGCGCATCATGGCCCACCTGTCGGGCGACGAGGGCTTGCTGCGAGCCTTCCACGACGGTGTCGATGTTCACCGGGCGACGGCCGGCGAAGTGTTCGACACGGACTATGAAAAAGTCGACGGCGATCAGCGACGCGCGGCCAAGGCGATCAATTTCGGCCTGATGTACGGCATGTCCGCCTTCGGGCTGGCGCGGCAGCTCAATATCGGCCGGGCCGAGGCCCAGGCCTACATGGACACCTATTTCCTGCGCTACCCCGGCGTGAAAGCCTTCATGGACGAAACCCGCGAGCAGGCGCGCGAGCAGGGCTACGTCGAAACCCTGTTCGGTCGCCGGCTGTACCTGCCCGATATCAAGGCCAGTAACATGCAGCGCCGCCAGGGTGCCGAGCGGGCGGCCATCAACGCGCCGATGCAGGGCACCGCGGCGGACATCATCAAGCGCGCCATGATCACGGTGGATGCCTGGCTGCAGGACGAAATGCCCGAGGCCCACCTCGTCATGCAGGTACACGATGAACTGGTTTTCGAAGTACCTGAGGACCGGCTGGAGACCCTGGTCGAAGCCGTCAACGCCCGCATGGAATCGGCCGCCGACCTGAAGGTGCCGCTGGTGGTCGATACCGGCCACGGCCCGGACTGGGATACAGCGCATTGAGCCCTGCGGCAAGTCCGCTGGCCGGTCAACGTCTCGCTCGCATTCAAACCGGTTCCGGATGAACCAGGCGCGGCGCAATCGGTCCGGAGTCCAGAGCGGCCGCGCGGCCAGGCTCCTGTTCTGGACCTCGCTGCCGCTGGCGGCCATACAGGGACTGGGCGTACGCCGCCGGGCACTGCAACTGCCGCCCCCGCCCGGAATCGGCAGCGGCACGGCGCGACCGGAACCCGGCAACGCCGTAGCCGTGGTGGCAGACAGCGAACCAGGCGATGCCCGGCCCCGGGCCACCGCGCTGCGCCTGCTCGTGGTGGGCGACTCGATCGCGGCCGGCATCGGTGCGACCGCGTGGCGCGGAACCCTGGCGTCCTGCCTGGCCAAGGCACTGGCCGCGACCACCGGTCGATCTGTCGAATGGGCCGCCTCGGGCCGCAGTGGCGATTCGGTCGCCGATCTGCTGCTTCGGGTCACCGGCGGCGTCACGGCCGCGGGGGCGGAGTGGTGGGAAGAGTCCGGCGCACCGCCCGATGTGGTGCTGGTCTCGATCGGGGTCAACGACGTGACCGGACTGACCCGGCTCCGCCACTGGAGCCGCGCCATCACGGAACTGGCCGACCGGCTGCGCCGGCGCTGGCCGCGGGCCGTAATCGTTTTCGCAGGCCTGCCGGAAATGGAACATTTCCCGTTACCGCCCCAGCCGCTGAAGTATTGTCTCGGCCTGCGCGCGCGGCAACTCGACCGCTTGCTCGCCACTGCAGTCTCGCCCCGGCCCGGCATGCTGCATGTTGAAACCCGGGTGGACCCTGAAAACCCGGCGTTCTGCGCCGACGGCTTCCACCCGTCCACGGAAGGCTACGCGGCCTGGGCAGAGGCGCTGGCACAGCGGCTCACTCCGCTGATGCCATCCGATGACACCCGCAACAGGAGCATCCGTTCATGAGCGAGAAGAACTCAATCCGCGCCACCGCCCGCGAAGCCGACACGACGTCGCCGGACGCCATCATCACGGCGATGTACGACGCGATATCGGGCCAGGGCGGCGAGCGCGACTGGGACCGCATCCGCAACCTCTACCTGGACGGTGCGCGGCTGATTCCCACCGGAGTGCGGGCCAACGGCGAAGAAGGACTGCGGGTGCTGGACATCGAGGCCTGGATCGAGGGAGCCCGTCCGCTGTTCCGCGACCAGGACTTCTACGAGGTGGAAGTGGCGCGGCGCATGGACCGCTTCGGCAACATCGTGCAGGCTTTCAGCACCTACGAGTGCCGCCGCGAGCCGGAGGGCCCGGCCTGGATGACCGGCATCAACAGCATCCAGTTGCTGCGCAAGGACGGGCGCTGGTGGATCGTCACGGTGTTCTGGGACAACGCCACCGGGTCGAACCCCATTCCGCACGCTTACCGGCCCGCGTCCTGAGCCCCGGCCGCGGATTCTTCGTCCAGCCAGTCGCGCGGCACCAGGTACTCGTCGTACAACCGGGCTTCGGCGCTGCCCGGCGGCGGCTGCCAGTTGTATTCCCAGCGCACCAATGGCGGCAGCGACATCAGAATGGATTCGGTACGCCCGCCGGACTGCAGCCCGAACAGGGTGCCGCGGTCGTAGACCAGGTTGAATTCCACGTAGCGCCCGCGGCGGTACAGCTGAAACGATCGCTCCGCGTCCGTCCACGGCTGTTTCTTGCGCCGCTGCACGATGGGCCGGTAAGCCTCGAGGTAGGAATCGCCCACCGCGCGCTGGAAATCGAAGCAGCGCTCGAAGCCCCATTCGTTCAGGTCGTCGAAGAACAGTCCGCCGACTCCGCGGGTTTCACCGCGATGCTTGAGATGAAAATAGCGGTCGCACCATTCCTTGTAGCGCGGGTACACGTCATCGCCGAACGGCGCGCAGGCGTCCCGGGCCGTCCGGTGCCAGGCGACCACATCTTCGTGCACCGGGTAGAACGGCGTCAGGTCGTAGCCACCGCCGAACCACCACACCGGATCGGCTCCGTCTTTCTCAGCCACGAAAAACCGGACATTGGCGTGACTGGTCGGGACGTGGGGATTGCGGGGGTGCACCACCAGTGAAACGCCCAGGGCCTGAAAGCGGCGATCGGCCAGTTCCGGCCGCGCCGCGGTGGCCGCCGCGGGCAGGCGCTCACCGCGTACATGAGAAAAGTTCACGCCGGCCTGCTCGAACACCTGGCCCTGCTTGAGCACCCGGCTGCGACCGCCACCACCCAGTCCTGTCGCGTTCGCCGGTCGCGAGGCTGTCTCCGGTGCGGTGGGGGACGATGGCCCGGGTTCCCAGACCTCTTCCACGAACGCCGCCTCGCCGTCTTCAGCCGCAAGCGCGGTACAGATCCGGTCCTGCAGCCCGAGCAGGTAATCCCGAACCCGGTCGATGCGCTGCGGAGCCGTGTCTTTCATGCGCTTCCTCCACGCACGACGGCACCGGTGTCGAGCCGGCGGATTTCGCTGGGCGCGGCGCGGCCGCCCAACTCGCCCTCGAGAATGCCGTCAATGTCGTCGTCGAAATAATCCGCCACCGCTCCGGCGCTGCGCGCCGGTTCCTGACCGGCCGGATTGGCACTGGTGGACACCACCGCTCCGCCGAATGCCGCGCACAGGGCGCGGCATTCCGGATGAGCAGTGACCCGCAGCGCGATGGTGTCGTGGCTGCCGGCCAGCCAGTCCGGAACCGACGGATGTCTCGGGAACAGCCAGGTCACGGGGCCCGGCCAGGTGGTTCGGGTGCGCTCGAGCCCGCCGTCGGGCAGCTCACCCACGTAGGGCAGAAAGCGCTCGTACCGGTCGGATATCAGGATCAGACCGGCCTCGGCCCGTCGCTGCTTCACGGCGAGAATGCGCCGCACGGCAGCTTCGCAGCCCGGGTCGCAACCCAGGCCGTACACCGCTTCAGTGGGATAGGCGATAACGCCGCCGGCGTGCAGACACGCGGCGGCCCGACCGGGGTCCAGAAGCGACAAGGCGTTCATGGCCGCTCGGCTTCAGGCGGATGGGCTGTCAGCGGACTCGGTTTTCGCGGCCGCCTTCTTCTTCGCCGTCTTCTTGCGGGAAGCCTTCTTTTTCGATGCCTTTTTCTTTGCCGCCTTTTTCTTTGAAGCTTTCTTCTTCGCCGTCTTGCTGGCCGCGGTCTTTTTAGCCGCTTTCTTGCGGCCGCGCCGGGATTTCTTGTCGGGCGCAGCGGCCAGCAATTCCTCGCATTCCGCCAGGGTCATGTCTTCGGGCTCGCGGTCCTTGGGCATGCGCGCGTTCTTGTTGCCGTCGGTGATGAACGGCCCCCAGCGGCCCTTGACGATCTGCACGTCGGAGTCGTCCCAGGTGCGGATGATCTTGTCCAGATCGGCCTGCTTCTTGGCGGCGATGAGTTCCAGTGCCTCGGAAAGCTGAACCGTGTGCGGATCTGCCTCCTTGAGCGAGACGAATTTGTTGCCGTAGCGGATGTAGGGTCCGAAGCGCCCGATGCTGGCGGACACCGCCTCCCCCTCGGGGGTGAAGCCGAGATCGCGCGGCAGCTTGAACAGCTCCAGCGCTTCTTCCAGGGTGATGGTTTCCAGGCGCTGGCCCGGCCGCAGCCCGGCGAACTTGGGCTTTTCCTCCTCTTCGACCGTGCCAATCTGGGCGTGTGGCCCGAAACGCCCCAGGCGCACGGAAACCTCGCGGCCGGACTTGGGGTCGGTCCCCAGCACCCGGGTCAGCTTGGCCTCTTTGCGTGAAACCGTTTCCTCTTTTTCCTTCACCCGGCGGATGAACGGATCCCAGAATTCCTTCAGCGGCGGAATCCAGTCCTCCTCGCCGCGCGAGATGGCGTCGAGTTCGTCTTCCATGCGCGCGGTGAACTCGTAGTCCACGTAGGGATGGAAGTGCAACTCGAGAAACCGGGCGACCACGCGGCCCGTATCGGTGGGGATGAACCGCCGCCGGTCGAGTTCCACGTAGCGCCGCCGCACCAGGGTCTGGATGATGCTGGCGTAGGTGGACGGGCGGCCGATGCCGAATTCCTCCAGCGCCTTGACCAGGCTGGCTTCCGAGAAACGCGGAGGCGGCTCGGTGAAGTGCTGGTCGGCGCGGATGTCCTTGATGGTCACCACGTCGCCTTCGTTCATGTCGGGCAGGCTGGACTCGGCCTTCTTCTCGTCTTCGGAAGTGGACTCCTCGTACACCGCGAGAAAACCGGGGAAGGCCACCACGGAACCGTTGGCACGGAACGTGGCGTCGTCGACGTCGAATTCCACCTGCACGGTGTCAATCAGCGCGTTGGCCATCTGGCACGCCATGGCGCGCTTCCAGATCAGCTCATACAGCCGGAACTGATCGTCGCTGAGCACGGACTTCAGGTCGCCTGGTTTCAGGGCCGCGGAGGTCGGGCGAATGGCCTCGTGCGCCTCCTGTGCGTTTTTGGCCTTGGTCTTGTAGGCCAGCGGCTTGTCCGGCAGGTAATCGTCGCCGTAAATCGACTGGATCTGGCCACGCAGATCCGCCAGCGCGTCGTTGGACAGGTGAACCGAGTCGGTACGCATGTAGGTGATCAGCCCCTGGCTGACCCCGTCGATGCTCACGCCCTCGTACAAGGCCTGCGCGGTGCGCATGGTGCGCTGCGCCGTGAACCGTAGCTTGCGTGACGCGTCCTGCTGCAGGGTGGATGTGATGAACGGCGGTGCCGGCCGGCGCTTGCGCTGCTTGCGCGTGACCCGGCTGACTTCGAGTTTGCCGCCGGTGGCCGCAAGCAGTCGCTCACGCACCCCGCCGGCCTGGTCGGCATTGTTGATGTCGAACTGCTTCAGGCGTTCCTGGTCCAGAGTGACCAGCCGCGAGATGAAGTCGCGCTCGTCGTGATTCATGTCGGCTTCTACCGACCAGTATTCCTGCGGCTCGAAGGCTTCGATTTCGCGCTCGCGCTCGACGATCATTCGCAAGGCCGGACTCTGCACCCGTCCGGCCGACAAGCCGGGCTGAATTTTCTTCCACAACAGCGGCGACAGGTTGAAGCCGACCAGGTGGTCCAGTGCGCGGCGCGCCTGCTGGGCGTTGACCAGATCCATCGACAGCTCGCGGGGGTTGTCCACGGCGTCGCGAATGGCCTTCTGGGTAATTTCGGAGAATTCCACGCGGCGGAACGGCGTCGTCTCGGTGAGGCCCTGTTCGCGCAGGATTTCATAAATGTGCCAGGAAATGGCCTCGCCTTCGCGATCAAGGTCCGTCGCGAGATAGATCATGTCGGCCTTCTTGGCGGCCCGAATGATGTTGTTGACGTGTTTTTCGCTGCCCTCGTTGAGCTCGTACGTCATCGCGAAGTTTTGCTCCGGGTCCACCGCGCCATCGCGCGAGGGCAGATCACGGACATGCCCGTACGACGCCAGGACCTCGAAGTCCTCGCCGAGGTAGCGCTTGATGGTTGTGGCCTTGGCAGGCGATTCTACGATCAGGAGCTTGATGAGTTTGCCCTCAAGTGAATTTCGGGTTTCAGTGAGACGAACGGCGGACGAAAGCAGGCGCGCCCTTATTATTAATGTCGGTAGTCCTGCTGCGTGTCAAACATCAGATCTTCCATCCAGGCGTAATTGGCCTCCTGTCCGGGCTGATTGAACAGCACCATCAGCACGACCCACTTGACGTCCTCGAGCGAAATTTCGTCACTTTCCAGCGCCAACAAGCGGTCGATGACCAACTCCCGCCGTTGCGGATCCAGGATGCCGACATTGGACAGGTAAATGAGGAAGTCGCGGCAGTCGGTATCCAGTCGCTCGGTTTCCGAGTCGATGAACACACGGATGGGCTGATCGGTGCGGATGGCGAACTCGGGCTGGTAGCGTTGCTCCGCCAGGCCGTCGAGCCACTGGAACGCCTTTGCGATCTCACCGTTGCTGAAGCCGGCCAGATGCAGGCTTTCCTCCATGCTTTCTCGGTCGGGCTCTTCGTCGGGTTCGTCGTAAAAGTAGTTCTCGAACAGGTACATCAGCACGTCGAGCACGTTTTCTTTCATTTATCGACCTCTTGTCTTACGGCTGAAGGCACCACCGGGATGCGCTTCGACCTGTCCTTTCAATTCAAGCAGTAGCAGCATGGCCGACACGGCCTTCGCCGTCAATCCGCTGCTGCGGATGATGGTGTCCATGGGCAGGGGGTCGTGTCCGAGACTGTCCCACAGCTTCCGGTATTCCGGGTCGTCCCCGATTTTGGGGCCATCGTCTTCGGACTCAAGGCCGGCGGTCGAAGGGGTGTTCAGCTCGGCCCGCAGCGAATCCGCCAGGCGACCGGCCATGGGCGCCAGTTCCTGCAGGATTTCGGCATCGGTTTCCACCAGTTTGGCGCCTTCGCGGATGAGCCGGTGACACCCTTTGGCCAGCGGATTGTGAATGGAGCCCGGCAGCGCGAATACCTCGCGCCCCTGCTCCGCGCCGAGCCGGGCGGTAATCAGGGACCCGCTGTTCAGTGCCGCCTCGACCACCAGTACGCCCAGGCTCAGGCCCGAGATGATGCGGTTACGCGCCGGAAAATGACGCCGGTGGGCGGTGGTGCCTGGCGGAAAGCCGCTGACCAGCACGCCGTCCGCCGCGATGCGTGCGGCCAGGCGGCGGTTCTGCGCGGGGTAAACCACGTCCGGGCCAGTTCCCAGCACGGCCACGGTCCCGCCACCAACGTCGAGCGCCGCCTGGTGGGCGGCGCTGTCGATGCCCGCCGCCATGCCGCTGGTCAGCGTGAAACCGGCCCGCGCCAGCGCCCGGCCAAACGCACGGGCATTCTCCAGGCCGCCGGCGGTCGGATTGCGGCTGCCGACCACCGCCAACTGGGGCTGCCACAGCAGGTCCACGTTGCCGACCGTCCACAGGCCCGGGGGCGGGCCGGAGGTTTCCCGCAGCAGAGCCGGGTAACGCGGATCGTCCCAGGTCAGCAGATCACGACCCGGCCGCGCCAGCCACTCCAGATCGGCGTCGATCCGCGCTGTGTCGGGATGGTGCAGACCGTCGATGGTTTCGTCTGCGAGGCCGGCGCGCCGCAGTTCGGCGGGACGCGCGGAGACGGCTTGGTCGATGCTGCCGAAGGATTCCAGCAGCCGGCGGATTTCCGTGCCCCCCATGCGGGGAGCGCGAAGTGCGATTGTCCAACTACGCTGCGTGGCAGCAACCCCCTTGACCCGTCAGTAATCGATGGGCGCCGCTCGCTGGCGGCGCCGATGTCGGCGGGAACGCGATCAGGTGCGTTCGTCCGGGTGTTTCAGCTTGTCGAATTCGCGAATCGGGTGGTCCCCGGACATAACCATGGCGTAGCTGATGTCGTCGAACGTACGGAACACCATCACCATTCCGTGGAACCTGTCCGGCAGGGCGACCCGGGACTCCTCGGCGAAACTGCCATAGCGGTAACCGGTTCGGTCATCCACGGTGGCGCCGGGGCGGAACACCGAGAAGACGTGCCCGGACTCCACGCCCTGCCGCGAACCCGCGCTCAGCGCGACGATCTGGAAGTGACCGACGCCGTAGAGCGAGTCCTTGGTGGCGAGAACGCGCATGCCCTCGGGCACCGAATCCATCGCGTGCGGATAAAACGTGGCGTCGTACCCGCGACTGTCTACCGGGAGTATATAGTCGCCCTCACGAACCTCTGTACGATCGCGGATAATATCCAGGACGGAAATTTCCCCGGATTGCGCCATCCGCACACGGCTGACCTCGATCAGTTCGTAAGCCACGGGATTTTGCGGACGCCGCTGCCAGGGCAGGGTGTCGTTCCACATCGTCTCGTTGCGGTCCTTGACGTTGGGCACCTGCTTCCAGTGTTCTTTCGGCAGCACACGCCGAACCTCGGCGCCTTCCTCGACCCGGTCGTAAATGCTGTATAGGCGCATCACGGTGAACTCGTCACCGACGTTGCCCTTCAGGCCGCGGGCGTAGGTCTGGTCGCTGTAGGTCGCCGTGATGCGCTTTTCTTCGTTGGCCAGCACGTAGGGCAGGCCTTCGAATTCGCTGGGCGAAAGTACCCGGACTTCACGCAGAAACGGCTCGAGGGAGTCGAGCGGAATCGCGTTGATCGGATCCTGTCGACTGACAACGCGGACCTGCGGGCTCAGTTTGACCGTATCTTCACGGCTCAGCCGAAGCTGGGGGACCCCATCGATATACACCAGCGAGAGTTCATCGCCCGGATAAATGAGGTGCGGATTTGCGACTTGCGGGTTGACATGCCAGATCGCGGGCCACTGCCAGGGCTTGTCCAGAAATCGTCCGGCAATGTCCCACAGGGTGTCGCCCTTGACGACAATGTAGCGATCGGGATGATCGGAGCGCACCGACACATCCTGTGCCATTACCACTCCCGTTAATAGCGCCGCAATAGTGAGGTGAATGAGTTTCCTGATCACGTTCCTTCCTCTCTCGTTGGCATCCAGCCATTTGTGTAAGATGCGGTCAGTCTTTACTGGCGAACGGGGTCCGCCATTGGCTACTATAATAAAACCCGCACAAAAGTTCACCTGAATTTTATTTAGCGCGTGTAAATATATGGCGATATTGGAAATTCTCGAATTCCCCGATCCGCGCTTGCGCACGGTGGCCGAACCCGTTGACAGCTTCGACGAAGGCCTGCGCAAACTGGTGGAGGACATGACCGAGACGATGTATGCCGAGAGCGGCATCGGTCTCGCCGCGACCCAGGTCGACGTGCACCGGCGCGTGCTGGTGCTGGACGTGAGCGATTCCCGCGACGACCTGCGGGTGTACATCAACCCGGAAATCGTCGCCGAACACGGCACCGAGATCAGCGAGGAAGGTTGCCTGTCGGTACCCGGCATTTACGCCGAGGTGCAACGCGCCGAGCGCATTGACATTCGCGCCTGCCGCGCCGACGGCAGCAGCTTCGAAGAATCGCTGGACGGGCTGCACGCTGTCTGTCTGCAGCACGAAATGGACCATCTGGCCGGCAAGCTGTTCGTGGACTACCTGTCACCGCTGAAACGGCAGATGGTGCGCAAAAAACTGGAAAAACGGCAACGCCAGGCGCAGAAAAAAGCCGCCGCGGTTCTCTGAAACGCCACCCACCGATTCCATGCCCAGGCCTGCTTCCCCGCGCATCGTGTTCGCGGGCACCCCGGATTTCGCGGTGCCTCCGCTCCAACGCCTGATCGAAAATGGCCTGAAGCCGCTGGCCGTGCTCACCCAACCCGATCGACCGGCCGGACGTGGCCGCAAGCTGCAGGCCAGTCCGGTCAAGCACGCCGCGCTGGAGGCTGGCATCGCGGTGCATCAGCCCGCATCGCTTCGCAACGAGGAATTCACCGACTGGCTGAACCAGTGCCGGCCCGACCTGATGGTCGTGGTGGCCTACGGTCTGATCCTGCCCGCCGAGGTACTGGCCATTCCCCGTCACGGCTGCTGGAACATCCACGCTTCACTGCTGCCCCGCTGGCGCGGAGCCGCCCCGATTCAGCGCGCCATCGAGGCCGGCGACGCGGTCAGCGGCGTCTGCATCATGCAAATGGACGAAGGCCTGGACACCGGCGGCGTGCTGCTGCGCCGGGAAACCCCCATCGGCCCGGACGACACCGGCGGCAGTCTGCACGACCGGCTGGCCGAACTCGGTGCCGATGCGCTGCTGCAGGCGGTGAATCAACTCGCAGCGGGCGAGCGTCCACGAGCGGAGCCGCAGCCGGCGGAAGGTGTGACCTACGCGCGCAAACTGGACAAGGCCGAAGCCCGTATCGACTGGCGCGAACCCGCCGCCACCCTGGCGCGCCGGGTGCGTGCCTTCAATCCCTGGCCGGTGGCCTGGTGCGACATCGGCGGCGAGCGCACCCGCATCTGGGACGCGTCCGCTCGCTCGGATGCCGCGGAAGCGGCTGAACCCGGCGCCGTGCTGAACGCCGGTCCGGACGGTATCGCGGTAGCCACCGGCGACGGCATTCTGGTACTGCGGCGCCTGCAGCGCCCCGGCGGCCGCCCGGTCAGTGCCGCTGAATACCTCAACGCCAGGACCCCGCCCGACCGCCTGGCCGTGCCCGCATGAAGCGCTCCGGCGGTGCCCGGCTCGCGGCAGTGCGCGCGCTGGCCGACGTGCTGGACGAACACCGCTTCCTCGGTGACAGCCCGGCCCTGGACGGCGGCGACCCGCGCGAGCGGGCGCAGGCTCGTCACTGGGCCTACGGCGTACTGCGCTGGTACACGGCCCTGGACTGGCTGGCCGGCCAGTTGCTCAGCCGCCCGCTACGGCGCAAGGACCGCGATATCCGCCGCCTGGTGCTGCTCGGCCTGTTCCAGCTGTGGCAGGATCGCACCGCCGAGCATGCCGCCATCCATGAAACCGCCGAATGCGCGCGCCGGCTGGGCAAACCCTGGGCCGTCGGCCTGATCAATGCCGTGCTCAGGCGCTTTCAGCGCGAAAAAGACGACTGGCTCCAGCGGCTGGAGGCAAGCGACCAGCGGTGGGCGCATCCGTCGTGGCTGCTGCGACGCCTGCAGGCCGAGTGGCCGAATGACTGGGAGGCCATTGTCACCGCCAACAACCAGCAACCGCCGCTGTGGCTGCGCCACAACCGCCAGGGACCACCATTGGAAGATGTGATCACCGGGCTGGAGGCCGCTGGCTTCGCGGTGGTGCGCCACCCGCACCTGCCGGATGCGCTGAGGGTGGAACCTGCCGCCCCGGTTCAGGACCTGCCCGGTTTCACCGCGGGCCACCTGTCGGTGCAGGATCCGGCTGCACAGTTCGCGGCCGGCCTGCTGGACGTACAGGATGGCATGCGCGTTCTGGACGCCTGCGCCGCCCCCGGCGGCAAGACCGCCCACCTGCTGGAACGCCATCCCAATCTCGTTCTCACGGCCCTGGACCTGCAGCCCGGGCGCCTGGAACAGGTGCGGGAAAATCTCGACCGGCTGCGGCTGCGATGCACCCTGCTGGCGGCCGACGCGGCCGTACCCGATGCCTGGTGGGACGGCGAGGCCTTTGACCGAATTCTGCTCGACGCGCCGTGTTCGGCCAGCGGTGTGATCCGCCGCCACCCGGAAATCCGTCACCTCCGCGATGCCGGGCAAATCGGGTCTGCGGTGGAACTGCAGGCCCGGTTGTTGCAGCGCCTGTGGCCCCTGTTGGCGCCCGGCGGTATCCTTGTGTACGCGACCTGCTCCGTATTCAAAGATGAAAACAGCCATCAAATCAGGGGCTTTTTGGCGGAAACCCGTGATGCCGAAGAGCTACCGCCGGCCGTTGACTGGGGCCGGGCCGAACCTCATGGTCGGCAGATACTGCCCGGCGAAGCGGACATGGATGGCTTTTATTACGCGGTGCTGCGCAAGCGTGGAGCCTGAGCCGCCACGGCCCTCCTTTCGCAGCCATCCCTTGCGTCGGGTCTGGATGCGGCGGCGCGGCCGCGAGGCGGCCCGGATCCTCGCCTGCCTCGCCACCGCCTGGCTGATGGCCGCCTGCGCGTCTGAAGCGCAAGACTTCGGCGTTACCATCGAGTCACTCGAAACCAGCCGCCAGGCCGGGCACGTCCAACTTGTTGTACACCAGGACATTCGCCTCAGCACGGAGGCGCGTGCCGCCCTGGAGCACGGCGTACCACTGGTCATACAGGTCGAGGCCAGGCTGCGCCGAAGCCGCGGCGGCAACGACGTGATGACCATCGAGCGTCACTTCGAAATCCGCTACCTGCCGCTGAGCGACCACTACCAGGTGATGGAAGGTGACGGCCAGCAACAGGGCACCTACCCCCGCCTGCGCCACGCGCTGGCCGACCTGCGCGAAGTAACACTCCCGCTGCCCGGGACGCTTGCCGGCACCGGCCCGTGGGAAGCCGGTGCGCGCAGCCGGTTGCTGGCCAGCCGCCTGCCCCGGCCAATGCGCCTGCCGGCCTGGTTCTCGGCCCGTTGGCGGCACGACTCCGGCTGGCGGGTGGAAGCGGTGCGCTGGCCGGAGCCGACGTGACCGGGGCGGATACACGCGCACGCGATCCGCGCGACAAGAGCACGCCACGCCGCTCGCTGCGCCAGATGGCCTGGCGCACCCTGCCGCCGGCAGCGCTGCTGGTGGCCCTGCTGGCAGCCTTGCTTCTGGTCGGGGGTGTGCTGCCCGAAGGCGATGGCACCGCGGCCGCTCTGCTAGACGAGTACTACCTGTGGGTGCTGGGCATTGCCGCGGTGGCGCTGCTGGCCTTGTTCTGGAGTATCGTTTCGCGGCTGATCAGCCTGATCCGCAAGGTTCGGAACGCCACCCCGGGCGCCCGGCTTTCGGCCCGCTGGGTGCGCAATTTCCTGATTCTGTCACTGCCCCCGGCTCTGATCGTTTACTTTTTCTCGGCCTGGTTCCTGACCAGCAGCATCGACAGCTGGTTCGACGTGGAAGTGGAACGCGCGCTGGAGGACTCGCTGGCCCTGGGCCAGGAATTTCTCGACACCCGAACACTGGAAGTGCGCAATCAATTGCTGGAAATCAGCGACGAGATCCAGTTGCTTCAGGACGACGGCGAAGCACTGCGCCGGCGGCTGCTGTCACGGGTGCGCGCCACCGGGCCGGTGGAGTTGTCGGTGCTGGAACCTGACGGCGCCTACGTGGCCACCGCAACCATCGATCCACTTATCGGGCTGCCCGAACGGCCCGGCGACTTCGCCTTGCTGCAGGCCAGTGACCGGGGCGAATACGCCGCTGCCGAGCCCACCGGAGACGGCAGCCTGCAGATCCGGGTGATCGTGCGCATGCCGGCCCCCTACCCGGGCCGTTCGCCGCGGCTACTGCAGGCGATCTACCCGCTGCCCGCCGACATTACCGCGCTGACCGGCTCCGTCGAGCAGGAATATTACCGCTACCAGAATGTCGCCTACCTGCGCGAATCCCTGAAACAGAGCTTTCTGCTGATCCTGTCGCTGGTTCTGTTGTTGACCATCCTGCTGGCCATCCTGGCCGCACTGAATGCAGCCCGCCGCATGGTGGCCCCGTTATCCCGCCTGTCCGCTGCCACCCGGGACGTGGCCGGGGGCGACTTCGACCGCCAGGTGGAAGCCGGCGAGCGCGATGAGATCGGCTTCCTGGTGGCTTCGTTCAACGACATGACCCAGGCGCTCAAAAGGGCCAGCCAGTCGGCCGAGGAAAGCCGCGCCAAATTGCAGGCGCAGGGTGACTATCTGGAGACCGTGCTCGGCAGCCTCTCGTCCGGTGTACTCACCCTCGACGCCAGCGAACAGGTGTTGCGCGCCAACGCCGCCTGCCGCGCCATCCTGGGACTGGATGGCCTCGCGCCGGGCGGCCGTCTGGGCGATCTGATCGCAAGCACTCCGGGGCTGGAGCCCTTCGCCGACGCCATCCGCCAGCAGACCGAGCGCGGCCGCACCACCTGGCAGCAGGAGATCCGCCTGCAGCGCGACGGCGCACCCCTGGTCCTGCTGGCGCGCGGTTCGCGCCTGCAGGACGGCATGGTCATCGTGTTCGACGACGTCACCGTACTCAACCTCGCCCAGCGCGAGGCCGCCTGGGCCGAAGCCGCCCGCCGCCTGGCCCACGAAGTGAAGAACCCGCTGACTCCGATCCGGCTGGCCGCCGAACGTCTGCGCATGAAGCTGGCCGACAAGCTGGAGGCGGACGATAGCCGGGTCCTCGATCGTGCCGCCGACACCATCGTCGCCCAGGTGGAAGCCTTGCGAACCCTGGTCGATGCCTTCGGCGACTACGCTCGCGAACCCGTACTGTCCCGCGACCCGGTCAGGCTGGACGAACTCATCCGCGAAGTCGTCGCGCTGTACCAGCAAGGCGACACCGCAGGCTCGTTCGAACTCGACCTGCGCCCCGGCCCGGACGGCCTGGCCGCCGACAGCGGCCGCCTGCGTCAGATGCTGCACAACCTCATCCGCAACGCCCGCGAGGCCGGCGGCGACTCGGTGCCGAATATTCGCATCAGCACCACAATGAAATCATTCGAAGGACAGAGCTGGTTGAAACTGGAAATTGAAGACAGTGGCCCCGGTTTTCCCGCCGAGATCCTCGAACGTCCGTTCGAGCCCCACGTCAGTCGCAAATCCGGCGGCAGCGGGCTCGGACTCGCCATCTGCCGCAAAATCGTCACCGAACACGATGGAAGAATCACCCTGGCCAACGCCGAGCACGGTGCTGGTCGGGTAACGATATTGCTGCCATTGGAAGTCGGTGCGAGCAATGCCCCGCCACCTCACTCCGGAACCGCGCAGTGAGCCGGGTCAGGAAATTGACGACACCGGTCGCCTAGCGTCCGCGCGCGGAAGCGAGCGGTTCGGCGATCTCGGGCAGCTCGCTGCCTTTGTGATGTCGGATGGCCAGAAGAACGGCGGGTATACTCAAAAGACCGATGCCATTGACGACCATCATGGCGACCGACAGCGGTTGCGCCAGCCCCCAGCTGGTGAATGCGTCCGTCAACATGCCGAATACGGCACTGCCCAGCGAGAAACCGACGAGCGTGGTCGCCAGCAGGACGAAGGCCAGCACGGTGGATCGCATGTGCGCCGGCGACAGTTCCTGGATGCTGGAGTAATACGGCCCGATGGTCAGTGAAGCGAACATGCTGGAAAGCACGGCGAACACGTAGAAAAAGGGCAGATCCGGCGGCGTGATCCGAAACAACAAGGTCGGCACCAGGAACAGGGCGGCGATGAGCAAGGCGTGGAGCTTGCCTTGCGGATGGCGCGCCCCCAGCCAGTCCGCGAGCAAGCCACCCAGGATCAGCGCGATGGTCGCAGCAACCAGGTAAATCGAGCCGAAGATGAGCCGGGCGCTCTGGCTGTCGAAACCCCGTTCATTGACCAACCAGACCTGTTCGAAGACATCACCCCCCAGCGAAAACTGCATCAGAACCGAGGCCAGGATCAGATAACGCAATGCAGGCGAGCCTGCCAGCGTGCGGGCGAGGGCCTGGAACGAGGTACGGAAATTGATGGCGCTCGGCGTTCCTGACTGGCGACGGGGTTCCCGGAACAAGAGCACCAGCAGGCTCAGGACGACTCCCGCCATGCCCAACAGGATGAACGTTCCCCGCCACCCGAGCGAAGGCCCCAGCAGCCCCGCGACCACCACGCTGAACCCGGTCCCCAGGGGGACACCCAGGTAGTACAGCGAGGTAACCAGCGCCAGGCGGCGCGGCGGAAAAATGTCTTTGATCAAAGACAGACTGGCCGGCGTCAGGGCACTCTCGCCGACGCCGATGAAGGCGCGCGCCAGGGCAATGTCGGGAAACCCCCTGGCCACGCCGGTCAGTGCCGTCAGCGCGCTCCAGATCATGGCCCCGGCCGCGATGACCTTCAGGCGATTGAAGTGATCCGCGATGATGCCGATAAAAAGACCACAGGTCGAATAGAACACCGAGAACACGATGCCGGTGAGCAGACCGAACTGCAGGTAGGTGAGACCGAGATCCGAAATGACGTCGTTGGCGAAGCCCTTGAGGAGATAGCGGTCGACGAAGTTGAGAAAGTTCAGAGCAATGAGCAGGACGAGCAGCAGATGGGTTCTGAGCGAATTCAGAACACCGAGGCTTTGCGTGGACCCGGGCGCCCGGGCAGTCATGCGATGGTCGAGCGGATGGCATTCGCCATGGTTCAGGCGTTCCCTATAAACCGAGCAATAGCTCTATATTATGAACCGCATGATCCACCGCCGGAGTGCCGCCGTCAAGTCGGGCGGTGGCGCTCGACCATCGAAACCAGGTTTTCGGTGATGTCATCGAGGTTCTTGTCCGCTTCCCCGCTCGACATCGAAACCGACAGCAGCAGCCCGTAATGCAGCATGTTCAGGATCAGGGTGGACAGGCGTTTCTGTTCTCGTTGGCTCGCCTTGATGCCGAGCAGGCGCAGGTAGAAGCCGATGCGAAGGATGACCTTTTCGTCGAACCTCACGTCCAGCTCCTTGATCTGAGGCCACATCTCCGTCGCCTGGGTGATGGCGCGTAATCCGCGGGTCATACGATAGCCTTCGAAGAGCCGGTCGATTAGGGCGCGCCAGAAAGCACGTGGGTCCTCTCCGTCCAGTCCCAGTTCCTCGAACGACTCGTACTTGGCGGTGATACTGTCCAGCCAACGCGAACACAACGCGAAGAGAATCGCTTCCTTGTTTGGAAAGTAGTGGTATACGGAGCCAATGGCGACGCCCGAACGTTTCGAAATTTCGTTGGTGTTGAAGCCTTCGACACCGGCCTGCTCGAGAATCTCGGCGGATACGGCGAGAATTCGCTCAAGGCTGTTTTCGGACCGTTTCTGCACCGGCCGTTTACGGGCCTGTACCGATCTCTGCTTGTTGTTCGCACCACCCATTCGCTTTCCCCTGGCCCGGGTCAACACAGACATGCGCCCTATCGCTGAAACGCCATTCTAATGCCCGCCCGGAACATTGACACTCTTCCAAACGCAGTATACGCTCGGAAATATAGAGCAATTGCTCTATTTTACCCAAAGCGCATCCGCGCGGGAGTAACGCCATGATCGAAATGAAGAGTCCCTTTCTTCGCAGGCAGTGGCACTGGAGCCTGCTGTTGATGAGTTCGCTGTTCCTGAACCCCACGTTCGCGCAGGTCTCGCAGCTCGAGGAAATCATCGTCACGGCGCAAAAGCGGGAGCAGTCGATCCAGGACGTGCCGGTCGCCATTACCGCTTTCGGCTCGGATTTCATCGAAGATCATGGTGTCCTGGATGTGCAGGATCTCTACCTCTATACGCCGGGATACACGGCGCCTCCGAACTACGACTTCATCGGCTTGTCGAGCATCCGCGGCATCCGCTCCAACGACTTCGGCTACGGCGGCGACCCAGCTTTCGGTATTTTCGTCGACGGCGTCTACCAGGGGCGTACCGGCGCATCGATGAGCAGCATCTTCGACGTTCAGCGAGTGGAGGTGATCAAAGGACCGCAGGCCACCCTGTTCGGGCGCTCGGCGACGTCAGGCGCGATCAGCATCACGAACAACAGGCCGGTGGAAGGATTTGACGCCAGCCTCGAACTGGGCCTGGGTGAGCGCGACCGTCAGCGGGTTCTGGCCACCCTGAATGGCGAACTGTCGCCGGAATTCTTCATTCGCGGATCTTTTCTCAGCCACGAGATCGATGGCTATCTGAACAATGAGGCCGGCGGAGAAGACCTGAAGTTCCGCGACATCGAGGCTTTTCGACTCGCGGCCCGCTACGCCGGCGAGCAACTCGACGCGACCTTGACCTACAATCACGAAGAGCGTCGCGGCAGCGGCAACGACCGGCACCAGGGAGCCACCGCCCGGTTCGAGTCGGACCTGATGGGCGACGAGTCCTTTATCGAAAACGAACACGACACCGTGGTTCTCGACGTCACGTTTTCGCCGACGGAGATCCTCGAATTCCAGTCCATTACCGCGTATCGCGATTCCACCTGGGACTACGCGGAAGACTTCGATGCGCTGGCCATCGCCCTCACGGCGTCACCGTTCCTGCAGGGACAGACCTCCGAACTGTTCAGCCAGGAGTTCCGCATCAGTGGACAGCGCGAGTCGCTGCGGTGGTTCGTCGGCGCGAGCTGGTTTTCGGATGACGTCACGGGCTACATCGACGAGCAAGTGGACCAGGGCTTCGCGTTCACCGGGGTGCGGGAAGGGTTCAGCGGCCAACCTTTCTACGAACTGGGTCTGTATGACGGCACATCGGAAGGCTGGAGCGTCTATGGCGAAGTGTCTTTCGATGTCACGAGCAAACTGGAACTGATTCTCGGCGGACGCTACTCCTACGACGAGAAAGAGCTGGAGATCTTCCTGCAGAATCCGGCGACCGACCCGAGAAACACCACGGCCAGCTTCCCCTGCGCCTGTTACCTGTGGGGCCTGTATACATCCGTTCCGGTTGTCAGCCAGGGCGATTGGGATGATTTCAGCCTGCGGGCGTCCGCCAGCTATCGGTTCAATGACGATGTGCTCGGATTCTTCACCTACTCCCAGGGCTTCAAACCCGGCGGCATCGATTCTTTCGGTTTCGATACCGATGACCCGTCGTTTCGCCGCTTCTTCGGCTTCGACGGTGTTCCGGCCGGTGCGCGCCCGAAAGTCTACGACCCCGAGGACATCGACAATTTCGAGGTCGGCATCAAGTCGATGTGGTTCGATAACCGCCTGCGCCTGAACCTGAGCGCCTACCTGTTCTACTACGATGGCCTGCAGGTGGCTGTGAATACATCGGGCGCGGCTTTCGGCATCGAAAATGTCGGCAAGGTCAGGGGCGATGGCCTTGAAATTGACTTGACCTATCTGTTGGGCGAACACTGGGAATTCGCGGCCGCGGGCGGGGTGTCCAACACCGAAGTGACCAAACTCCGGGCCGACGTCACGCGAATCGCCGAAGGTGACCGGCTGGTGTACAACCCGAAGCTGAACGGCGTCATCAGTTCCACCTACCGGCAGGCTTTGTCGTTCGGCGGGCAGGGCTCCGTCCGGCTGGAATACGTTTATCAGGACGACATGATGGGAACCAACAGTCTCGAACTGGATGACTACGGGGTCTTCAACCTTCGCGCCGGTTATGTCAGCCGCAGCGGCAAGTGGGGCCTGAGCGCCTACCTGAAAAACGTGACTGACGAGGTGTATTTCACCAACGGCACGGGTGCGCGACCGTTCACGGCGGTCGTCGACCTGGTTTCGGGCCTGGGCGAGCCACGCACGTTCGGGATTGATTTCACCTGGCGCCTGTAGCCGGATCCGGGTCATGGGGTCACAACGTCTTCGGGTCGACTGCCAGGCCGGCACCGCAGAGGGGCTGGCCGACGTCGGGGACGGCGTTGCGGGCTTTTTCGGCATGCCGTTTACCGAGCCTGCCGGCGGGGAGCGACGTTTTCAGCCCCCGTTGAGCCCGGTTTCCTGGCCCGGCACCCTGGACGCCACCGATTTCGGCCCGTCGGCGGCACACCTGTACGACCGCCATGAAGGAACCCTGGAAGACTTCGGTGAAACGGATGACGACCCGGAGCGGATCTTCGTCGGTGGCGAGGGCAGCCTGACACTCAACATCTGGACGCCGGGCTGCGACGCACGGCGACGGCCAACGGTGATCTTCATCCACGGCGGCGCCAACTGGGTGGGCAGCAGCCGGCTGCCCCTGTACCACGGAGACCGACTCGCCCGGAGATGTGATGTTGTATTCGTTTCCTTCAATTACCGCCTGGGCATGCTGGGTTTCATGGAATTCGGCGCATTCGGCGGCCCGGACTATCGGGGCTCGCACGCCAACGGGCTGCGTGACCAGCTGGCCGCGATTCTGTGGGTCAGGGAGAACATCGCCGCATTCGGAGGTGATCCGGAACGCATCACGCTGATGGGCGAATCCGCCGGCAGCATCGACATCACCTGGCTCATGGCCTCGGGCGCGCTCAGCGGCCTGACGCGCCGGGTCATTCTCATGAGCGGAATCGGCGGCAACCGGATGCGCCACGACTACAGCATTGCCGGAGGCGAGGCGGCCGCGGACCGGTTTCTCGAAGCGGCCGATATCCAGGACATGCCGTCCCTGCTGAGTCTCGATACCCGGGAACTGATGGAGCGGCACCGCCGCGCATTTTCGAAACTCCACGTGTTCGAACAATCGATGTTCACGCCCCGGGTGGACGGTGACTTCATCGCCCAATGCCCCATCGCGGCCGCCCATTCCGGAGCCTTCGCGGAATTCGAAATCCTGCTCGGCTACACCTCCTTCGAGATGGGGCTCTACCTTCTCTACGACCCTGACCTGGCGGCCAAGCCGTATGAACAGCAGTTGCACGGCCTGAACATCGATCCGGAACATCAACGGCAAGTGATCGATGTGTATGACCGGGTCTATGGCGACGATCCACAGGGCATCCGGGGGATGCGATTGCTGTCCGACATCTGGTACGTCATGCCGTCCCTGGTCATGGCGGAAGCCTTGAGCCAATTCTCAGAGTCGGTCTGGGTTTACGAATTCGCTTGGCAGAACAGTGCATCCCCCCTGGGGGCGGCGCATGCGACCGACTTGTGTTTCTGGTTCGACAAGCTGGAAACCGAGCAAGCGAAAGTATTGCTGGGGTCCACGGGACGAGGGCCGGAACGGCAGCGCAGGAACCTGCTGGCACAGGCCATGCAGAATGCCATCGGGCGATTCGCACACGGTGAGCAACCCCAAAGTCCACTGCTGGCCGGCGAGTGGCGGCCCTATTCCCGAGCAGCCCGAAACGTACTCGTTATCGACGAGCGTTCGCGCCTGATCTGCGACCCTAGAAAAGAAACCCGCGAGTGGTGGAGCGAAAACCAATGCCTCATCTGGGACTGAAATTCCGACTGTGCGACACGGCAGCCGCACCAGCCGGGACGACCAGCAGGAGGAACCGTTGAATCCCGAATCGCCCTCACTCGACGTGTTCTGGCACGACGACATTCTCCTGCACGATACCGGCGAAGGGGTGTTCGAAGATGCTCCTTCGCCACTGATGTACGCGCAGGAACCCCATCCCGAGAACGCCACGCGCCTGCTCAACGTCAAAGCGATCCTGGAGCGCGGGCCATTGCGATCCCGGATTCGCTGGAACACGGCGGCTCCGGCTTCCGAAGACCAGATTCACCGGTTCCATACCCGCACCTACACGGATTGCGTCAGAGAAGCCGACACACGCGGTCCGCTGCGGCTGGACGGCGCGGGCACCGTGGCCGGACCGGGAACCTGGCGAGCGGCCATGCGGGCCGCCGGACTGAGTATCGCCGCGACGGACAGCGTGCTGTCGGGCGAGAGCCGCGCCGCGTATGCCCTGGTCAGACCGCCGGGGCATCACGCACAACCGGGGCAGGCGGACGGAAGCTGCATTTTCAACAATGTAGGTATCGCGGCACACCACGCACTGGATCGTGGCGTGAAGCGCATCGCCATCGTGGACTGGGATCAGCACCACGGTAATGGCACCCAGGAAGGTTTTTATGATGACGATCGCGTGCTGACCGTCTCGATTCACATGCCCCACGGGTGCTGGGGCGAGAATCATCCGCAGCGCGGGACCGTGGACGAAGTCGGCGAGGGCGCCGGCATCGGATACAACCTGAACCTGCCTGTTGCGTACGGTGCGGGAGACGCCTGTTACGACGAAGTGATGAGGCTCGCGGTTCGGCCGGTTATCGACGAGTTCGCACCGGAGCTGATTCTGGTGGCTTGCGGCCAGGATGCGAATCAGTTCGACCCCAACGGCCGCAGCCTGCTGACCATGCGGGGCTTCCGGGAACTTGGACGCCAGGTCAGGGCCTGGGCGGCCGCGCACGCGAGTAACCGGCTGGTATTGTTTCAGGAGGGTGGATACGCGGTGACGTACACCGCGTTCTGCGCTCACGCCACCCTTGAGGGCGTTCTGGGCGTGGACAGCGGGTTGCGCGACCCCGCCGCCTATTATGACCAGTCCGGCGCCGGGACCAGCATCAATCCCGGTGAAATACTGAAAACGTGGCGTGAGTGCATCGAGAACTCACGCAGAAACCCGGGACCCACAAATCCATAACGCGCCTGTTCAGCCACCGGAACAAATAAGGCTGGATTCAGTTCAGGATCAGGCGGCTGATTTGGCGACCGCTTGCATCTCTAATCCGGGCACTCGGGCACGGTCATTGCGCCAGGCTACAGAAGCCGCAGCGGCGACTCCAGGCTGAAATCATTCGAAGGACAGAACTGGTTGAGACTGGAAATTGAAGACAGCGGCCCCGGTTTTCCCGCCGAGATCCTCGAACGTCCGTTCGAGCCCCGCGTCAGTCGCAAATCCGGCGGCAGCGGACTCGGGCTCGCCATCTGCCGCAGAATCGTCACCGAACACGATGGAAGAATCACCCTGGCCAACGAAGGTCCGTACGCTGAACCTGCGTCACCCCGGCCTTGAGCCGGGGTCCATGGTTTTTGGGCCGGTGGATCCCGGATCAAGTCCGGGATGACGGTAATGGGATCAAGTCCGGGATGACGGTTTTGGGATCAAGTCCGGGATGACGGTTTTGGGATCAGGTCCGGGATGACGGTCTTGGGATCAGGTCGGGGATGACGGTCTTGGGATCAGGTCCGGGATGACGGTTTTGGAATCAGGTCCGGGATGACGGTTTTGGGATCAGGTCCGGGAGGGCGGTTTTGGGATCAGGTCCGGGATGAGGGGAGTTCGGGTGTTGGCTGCTGCTGTTGCGTCAGGTTTCGCTGTCGAACAGGCGGGCGTTACCGAACTGCAAGGTAGACCATGTGGCCCGGGCCGGGGCGTACAAGGCCATGCCCAGAATCATTGCGGCGACGAACAGCAACGGCTTGAAGCTCCACAGTCCCAGAGCCGAAATCGCCGGACCGGGGCAAAAACCGACCAGACCCCAACCGATACCGAACACGGCGGAACCCGCGATCAAGCGCGTATCGATGCCGCTCCATCCGCCGCGCCGAATCAATGCATGTGCGGGCCGGCCCCGGTCCTGCCACCACCAGGCAACAGCCGTGACACCGACCGCTCCGGCCATGACGAATGCGAGGCTGGGGTCCCAGGCTCCGGCGAAATCGAGAAAGGCCAGCACTTTCGCCGGATCGAGCATCTGGCTCAGCGCCAGACCGATGCCGAAAAGGGTGCCGCTCAGCAAAGCCAGTAGATTCTGTTTCATTTTCAGGCTCCCGCCACGTGACGGCTGAGGTAAACGACGATGGCCGCCGTAACCATGAAGATGATGGTGGCGACAATCGAGCGCGCCGAACCCCGTGAAATTCCGCACACACCATGGCCGCTGGTGCAGCCGCCACCCAATCGGGTGCCAAAACCCACGAGCACGCCACCGATCACCAATACGGTGCTGTCGGCATCGATCCGGATCTGCGAGGTGTCCCCACCCAACAACTGGAACAACACCGTGCCCAGCACCAGCCCGGCGACGAACATCCAGCGCCAGCCCTGCTTTCTTTCCGTCGGCTCGAGAAGACCGGCGGCGATTCCGGAGACGCCGGCAATGCGCTGCTGCGACAACAACAGGATGGCCGTTGCAATACCAATCAGGCTGCCTCCGGCCAGTGCGCTCCAGGGTGTAAACTCGATCATGTCCTCGTACTCCTTCTCACCGTCTGCCTAGAGCTTCCAGCCGAGGCTGACGGAAGCACCCACCTGGTACATCCGCAGGGTGATTTCCTGCCCGGGCCCCAGTGGGTTGTTTCCAGTCACACTTTTGGATGGCGCATAGAAAACCATGCCGGAAAGCTCCAGCCGTTCGAATCGGTGCGTAAACCCACCGGTGAAGTGCCATTCGGGAACACCGGGAGCAAGGATGTTGAACAGCACTTCGCTGTCCGGAATCGGCTGCTCCCCGTAGCTGACGCCCGCGCGCCATGCATGGCGTTCGTTCGGATCCCATTGCCACCCCAACTTCAACGTGGTCACGTCGTCCCAGCCGAAGCCCGCGCCGTCGTCGTCACCCAGCCTGGCCAGTTGCAGATGGGGGAGCATCGGATTGCCGACGGCGTCGATCTCGGAATAGGCAACATGCTGGATATCCAGCAGGAGGTGCTGATTCGGGGTGAACTTCCAGGCCAACCCGGCATTGATCATCGGCGGGATGTCGAAATCACCCTGTTCGGCGAACAGGCCGCGGTAACGGTTGAATGCCTGCATGTAGATTTTCGACCGGTAGCTGATCCCGCCGCGCACACCGGCGCCGAGAGCGCCCTGCCAGCCGATCTGCAGGCCAAAACCCCAGCTCTTGTCGAAACCCCGGTCCGAAAGATTTTGCGGGTCCGAGGAGAAAGGGGCGAACGAGCCGACGTTTTCGATCTCGAAGCGTTGCCAGGCGATGATCGGTGAAACACCCAGGGCCTGATCCTCGGCAAACCGGAACGTCCAGGTTGGCGCGATGAATACCTGCGCCAGGTCGACGCCCGTGTCGCCATCCGCGCAGGGGGGGCAGAAGGTACTCTTCGGATAATCGGTGCGCATCCCGCCGTTGGCGAAAATCGTCAGCCCAACGGTGTGGCGTTCGCTGATCTGCCGGTTGTAGCCAAAATCCGGGATGATGAAGTGTTCTGCATTGCTGGTGACCTTGCCCGGCTCCAGAAAGAACGTACCGGGCGGCGGTGCCGTCATGCCGCCTTCGACCGCATATTCGCGGCGTGGCGAGAACCATTCCGCGCCGACATCCACGCGATCGCCGACAAAAGCCATACCGGCCGGATTGGCCGCAGCGGCCAGGCTGTCCTGAGACCAGGCTGTCCCGGCCCCCGCCATGCCCATGCTGATGGTGCCCCAACCGTGGCTGAAGTACCCGTTGGTGGCGGCAGCGTCGAAGGAGACGAGCATACCCACAACCAAGCCGACTGCGTAAATGCGGTTCAAGTTGTTGCTCCTGCGAAATTTCGGATGGGCCATCGGATGGGCCAGACGTACTTGCACACGCCTAATTTAGTGGCGACAGGCGCAACACCGAAGGAATATCTCGTGATATGCACATAAGCGATTCGAATAAGAATGACCAGGCGAGGCGCCGCCGCGCTCCTGGCTTCAGGCTTTGGGGCTGTAATCCGAACAGGCTCGGGCCGGTCTCCTCAACCAGCCCCAAAAGATTGCTGGTAACGTCCGAAAGGGTCAGCCTGATCAGGCTGATCGTTGCGGCACCCTGGTGGGCGCCATGCACGGGAGGCGGTGCCGGTCCGGAGGTACGTCAGGGCTAGCCGTCGAGCGCTTCCAGCACGGCGGTGTCGCGACCGTAGATATCGTCAATGAAACGCACGTGATTGCCGGTGCCCGGCACCACGGTCAGGTAAAGCAGGTGCACTGGCACTCTGGCCGGCACTTCGACGCGGGTTTCCTTGCCGGAAGCCACGGCTTTTTCGATGCGCGCGCGATCCCAGCCCGGGCTGCCGTTGAGTATCCACGCGGTCAGGCCGAGCGCATCCTCGACCCGGATACAGCCCGATGAGAAGTCACGCCGGACCCTGGAAAACAAACCACGGGTTGGCGTGTCGTGCAGGTACACCGCGTGCGAATTGGGAAACATGATCTTGACCTGGCCCAGCGCATTCAACGGACCCGGCGCCTGGCGGAGGCGAAAAGGAAATGTCTGCGCGGTGACCGTGGCCCAGTCAATCGAGCCCGGGTCCACCTTGCGCCCCTGGGCGTCCACGATCTCGAAGCCGAGCCGATCCACCGCTCCGGGGTCCTGCCTGAAGGTGGGCAACTTGTCCTGCACCGTGAGGCGGCGCGGTGTCTCCCACCACGGGTTGAGAACAAGATAGCTGATCTCACCCGAGAAAATCGGCGTGCGGCGGTACTGTCTGCCCACGATCACCTTGTGCTCCCGCTCAACGGCACCCGCGGCCCGGGCCTCGAGCCGGAAGTCGGCAATGTTGACACGAATGTGCTTCTGCCCGAGATCTTCGGGCAGCCAGCGCCAGCGCTCCAGGTTGACGCGCAACTGGGCGACCCGATCCGCGGCGGTCTGGTTCAGATCACTCAGCGTCATGGCGCCGACGATGCCATCCGGCTCGAGGTTCGCGCTCAACTGGAACGTCTTGACCGCGGCTTCCAGGGTTGCGTCGAACGGATCCGTGGATTCGGCCAGTGACGGATCCAGCAACCCGCCGCGCGCCAGGCGCGAGCGCAGCTGCTGCACGCGCGGACCCGCGTCCCCGGCGCGCAGCACGGGTCCGTCGTCGATCGCGGGCCAGCCACCCCGCGCCGCATGGCCCCGGAACTGAACCAAGGCCTCCTTCAAGGCGCGGTAGAACGGCTGGCTGGGCGCCAGGCCCAGGAGCGATTCACGCACGTTGTCTTCGGCCAACGCCTGCTCGAGCCGCGCGGCAAAATCCATGTCCAACCGCCGTGCGGTCCAGTCCGGCTCGAGCGTCACCGGGTCCGTCCGGCCGCCGCGCAGGTGTGCAGCGAGGCTGAGCCATGCGTCGGTGGCCGCCAATTCGGTATCCAGGCTGCAGCCCTTCGACCGCGCCAACGCCGAACGGTGATACACGTCCGAATTCAGGCCGTGTGCATCGCTGGCTTTTATGGCGTCCGAGAGGTCGGCCAGCCGCTCCAGGCAGGCCGGGCCCTGCCAGGCGGCCACGAAGGCGCGAGCTCCGTAGAAAGATCGGACTGCCGCCAGGTCGGTCAAGGCCGGGCTCGCGGACGGGTCCGCGGCCATGGACTCCAGCCGCGCCTTCAGCTCGTCCGGGGAGGTGTCGGATCGCGCATCGCCCAGGGCAATCGCCGCGAGCACCGCCAGTACCTGAACGATGCCGCGCCGGCCAGGCATCAGGGGGAAAGACCGGGCTTCACCCGCTCGGGGCCGACACGGGCCACGTTGTTCGCGCGACAGCCAATGAAGGGTGACGAGGACAACCAGTCGGAATCCGGGTAGTAAGCGAACAACAACTGCCCTTCGGCCAGCGTGTCGATCACCTCCCCGGCGACCTCTTCGCGAACCGCGGGGCACCCCTGGCTACGCCCGAGCCGACCCTGCCGCAGCGCCAGATCGGGATCAACGTACCACGCGCCGTGCATGACGATGTAGCGTTCGCGCGCCCGATCGTTGATACCGGATTCGAGGCCATCCAGCCGCAGGGAATAACCGTTACCGCCGTGATAGGTTTCGGCCGTGAGGAACAGGCCGAGGCTGGACTGGTGGCTGCCTTCGGTGTTGGAAAAGTCGACCGCCCGGTTGCCGCCGCTGCCGCTGCCGTGCGCAACGTGCTCAGCGTACAGAAGCTGCGGCTCGGAAGAGAGATCGAACACCCACAGCCGCGGCTCGGTCGAAGGCCGCGAGTAATCGATCACAGCCAGCCGCGCCGAGGACGGGGCCACGCCACTGATGGCCGCGCACTCACGCGCTTCGAGCGCCAGAGCCAGCACCCGTGGCGATACATCCGGCGCCTCGGCGGTGAGTTGCCGGAGCAGGCTGTCCGCCAGCGCCGGAAGGCTCACCGGCACGAGCACGACGAGGCCGAGGAATGCGAACAGGCGGGAGGACAGGGAGATCATCGGATCCAGCCTAACCCAGTCTGTGGGTTTCGGGAAGCACGGACGGCCGCCGGCGCAGTCCGGCCGAACCGGACGGCACCCCTCGGGTCGGCGTGTCAGCAACGGGTCGAGGCGCCGTGGCAACCGTGCTTCGACCGGTCGCGAGGAAGGTCCGGACGGCTAGGCAGCCCCGGATGATTGGAGTAGCATGTTGCGCCGACGCAACACACCCTGGGAGCTGCCTTGACGGCCCAAGCACACATCCTGGTCGTAGACGACGAACCGGACATTCGCGAACTGGTCTCCGAGATTCTCGCGGACGAGGGATACCGGGTCAGTACGGCCGACAACGGCGAAAACGCGCGAACCGTCTTCGGGCAGAATACGCCCGATCTCGTTCTGCTGGACATCTGGATGCCGGATGTCGACGGCATCACCCTGCTCAAGGAATGGTCCACCGGCGGGCTGGACTGCCCGGTGATCGTGATGTCCGGGCACGGTACCGTGGAGACCGCGGTGGAGGCCACCCGGCTGGGCGCGCACGATTTCGTGCAGAAGCCCATTTCACTGGCACGCCTGCTGGCGGTGGTATCGCAGGCGCTGGCGGCCAACCGGCCGGCCGGAGACAACGGCCAGAAGGCGCGCGCGACCCAGGCCATCGAGCCGATCGGCAGCAGCGCGGCCATGCAGTTGCTGCGCACCAAAGCCGAGCAGGCGGCGCAGCACGACTCACCGGTGCTGATTTCCGGTGAGCCGGGCAGCGGACGCGAGAACCTCGCCCGTTTCATTCACGCCCGCAGCGGGCGTTCCGGTGACTTCGTTTCCGCGGATTCTTTCGAACTCGAGAGCGATTGCGTGCGGGCTTATCTGCTGGGTCGCGACGGCAACGGCGAGGCCCAGTCCGGCCTGTTCGACCTGGCCGCCGGCGGCACCCTGTTTCTGGGCGATATCCAGGATCTGCCGACCGACGCGCAGCGCATCATCACCCAGGTGCTCGAAGCCGGCGCCTTTGTCCGTGAGGGTAGTTCGGGCAAGCGCGAACTGGCCTGCCGGGTCATCGCGTCCGGCAGCGCCAACCTGTTGGAAATGGCCAAGCGCGACAGCGGCCTGGAACAACTCTACTACCGGGTCAATGTATTGCCGCTGGAAGTGCCGCCACTGCGCAACCGGGCCGACGACGTGCCCGACCTGGTGCGGTTTTTCGCCGACTGGTTTCCCAACCACGAAGGCCTGCCCTACCGCAATTTCTCGGTGGCGGCGCAGAACCGGCTGCGAAATCACGGCTGGCCGGGCAATATCCGCGAGCTGCGCAACCTGGTGCAGCGCTTGCTGATCCTGGGCGGGGAAGGCGATGTTTCAGTGGCCGAGGTGGAAGACGCCCTGCGCCACAACCTGGCCGAACCCGCCGTGGCCGAGCGTTTGCAGGCGGATATATTCGAGCTGCCGTTGCGCGAGGCGCGCGAGCAATTCGAACGCGAGTACCTCTCGCACCAGTTGCGCAAGGCGGGTGGCAGCGTGGGCAAACTGGCCGAGGCGGTCGAGATGGAACGCACGCATCTCTACCGCAAGCTGCGCGCCCTGGGCATTGATCCCAAGTCGGTCGTTGCCGGAGGCGGCAAATGAAAATCGTCGTACTGGGGGCGGGACAGGTCGGCTCCACCGTCGCCCACAGTCTGTCCAACGAAGAAAACGACATCACCATCGTCGACACGGATTCCAACCGGCTCAAGGAATTGCAGGACCGCCTGGACATTCGCGGCGTGCTCGGCTTCGCCTCCTACCCCAAGACCCTGATCCGTGCCGGCATCGAGGACGCGGACATTGTCATCGCGCTGACCAACAGCGACGAAGTGAACATGACCGCCTGCCAGGTGGCCTACACCCTGTTCAACACGCCCACCCGCATCGCCCGCATCCGCTCTGCGGAGTACATGGAACAACCGGATCTGTTCACCCGTGAACACTGCCCGGTGGACGTTCTCATCAGCCCGGAAACCCTGGTCGTCCAGTACATCTCGCGCCTGATCGAATACCCGGGTGCACTGCAGGTGCTGGATTTCGCCGACGGCCGCGCGCAACTGGTCGCCACCCAGGCCTATGCCGGCGGCCCGTTGGTGGGCCAACGGCTGCACCAGCTTCGGCAGCACATGCCGACCGGCGCCGACGCCCGGGTCGCGGCCATCTACCGCCAGGACAAGACCATCATTCCCGACGGCCGCACTGTCATCGAAGAGAACGACACCATTTTCTTCCTGGCGGCGCGCAAGCACATTCGCACGGTGATGAAGGAACTGCGACCGCTCGAGCGATCGGTACGCCGCATCGTGCTGGCCGGCGGTGGCAACATCGGCAGCAACCTGGCCCGCAAGCTGGAACACCTGCACCACGTGAAGGTCATCGAGCGCAATCGCGACATTGCTGAAACCATCGCCGAAGATCTGGAAAAAGCCATCGTGCTGGTGGGCGATTGCGCCGACGAGGAACTGCTGCGCGAAGAGGCCATCGACACCGCGGACGTGTACTGCGTGCTGACCAATGACGACGAGGCCAATATCCTGTCTTCGATGCTGGCCAAGCGCATGGGCGCGCGCAAGGTGATTGCGCTGATCAACCGGCCGTCGTACGTGGATCTGGTCGAATCCGGCTCCATCGACATCGCGGTGTCGCCGCAACAGGTGACCATTGGCGCGCTGCTCACCCACATCCGCCGGGGCAACATGGTGCGGGTCCACTCCCTGCGCCGGGGCGCGGCCGAGGCCATCGAGGCCATCGCGCTGGGCGACAAACGTTCCTCGCGCGTCGTCGGTCGCGCGGTCGAAGATATCGACCTGCCGGAAGGAACCACCATTCCGGCCATCGTGCGCGGCGAAGACGTGATCATCGCCCACCACGACACGGTCATACAGCAGGAGGACCACGTGCTGCTGTTCGTGCCCGACAAACGCCAGATCGCCGCCATCGAGCGGTTGTTCCAGGTCAGCGCCACGTTTATATGACAGGCCCCGGAATGGGATTTGCCAACGTCCAGCGAGTCATCGGTTTTCTCATCGCGGCATCCAGCCTGATGATGCTGCCGCCCGTGCTGGTGTCCTGGTGGTACCACGACGGCACCGCCAACCTGTTTCTGATCTGCGCCGCCATCCTGCTGCTGGCCGGCACCCTGATCTACCTGCCGGTGCGCGGCGCCCGCCGCGAACTGCGCCTGCGCGACGGTTTTCTGATTGTCGTGTCCAGTTGGCTGGCCCTGGTGCTGGTCGGCGCGCTGCCCTTCGTGCTGCTGATCACGCCGCAGATCGGCTACGTCGACGCGGTATTCGAATCCATGTCGGGCCTGACCACCACCGGTGCCACCATCCTGTCCAATATCGAATCGCTGCCGCACGCGGTGCTGTACTACCGCCAGCAGCTGCAATGGCTGGGCGGCATGGGCATCATCGTACTGGCGGTCGCCATTCTGCCCATTCTGCGCATCGGCGGCATGCAGTTGTTCCGGGCCGAAATGCCGGGCCCGCAGAAGGAAACCAAGCTGACACCGCGGATCGCCGAAACGGCCAAGGCGTTGTGGATGATTTACGTCGGCATCACCACCGCCTGCATCATGGCGTTCTGGCTCGGCGGCATGAGCCTGTTCGACGCGGTCGGTCAGGCATTCAGCACGGTTGCCATCGGTGGCTTCTCCACCCACGATGCCAGCCTGGCCTACTGGGACAGTCCGACGATTGAAGTCATCGCGATGACCTTCATGGTGATTGCCGGCGTCAATTTCGGATTGCATTTCACCGCCTGGCGTCGCGCCACGATGCAGTACTACTTTCAGGATCCGGAACTCAAGGCCTACACCCTACTGCTCTTCCTGTTCGTTTTGCTGGTCAGCCTGGCATTGTTTTTCAGTGGCACCTATCCCGATTTCCCGTCGGCATTGCGTCACGGCAGTTTCCAGGTGGTCTCGGTGATGACCACGACCGGTTTCACCACGGCGCCGTTCTTCGAATGGCCCGGTTTTCTGCCCACTTTCCTGATCTTCATCGCCTTTATCGGCGGCTGCGCCGGCAGTACCGCCGGCGGCATGAAAGTCATCCGCATCGTGCTGTTGTACCGGCAGGCGGTACGGGAAATCCGCCGTCTGATCCACCCGCACGCGGTGATTCCGGTGCGCATCGGCGGGCAGAAGGCTTCACCCACGGTGATGGACGCGGTGTGGGGATTCTTCTTCCTGTTCATCGCCAGCTTCGCGGTGGTGACCCTGGCACTGACGGCGACCGGCATCGACGCGGTCACCGCATACTCCGCCGCCGGGGCCTGCATCACCAACCTGGGCCCGGCGCTCGGAGGAGCGGGGCTCAATTACGCCGACCTGAACAACACCGCCAAACTGATCCTGAGCCTGACCATGCTGCTGGGCCGCCTGGAGGTCTACACCCTGCTGGTGCTGATGACCCCGGCATTCTGGCGTGACTAGACTTTCCAACGTCCCGGAACCGCTGCAATGAACATCGATACCCTGGAAAAAATGATCGCGGACGGCAAGGACGGCGCCATGCTGCGATTGACCCTGGCGCGACTGCTGGCGGCCGACCAGAGGCTGGACGAAGCGGCAGCCCACCTGCAGCAGGCGGTGGAACTGGAGGCCGACTACACGGCCGCATGGAAGGAACTCGGCCGGGTGCACGCCGAACGCGGTGACGACGCGGCGGCTGAAAGCGCCTGGCTGCGAGGCACCGAGGTCGCACAGGCCAACGGCGACAAGCAGGCCGAACGCGAAATGGGCGTGTTTTTGAAACGGTTGCGGCGGCGCCGGGAGTCCTGAGCGTTCCGAGCGCGTGCCATCGGTTAGCGCGACTGACGGCACCCGGACGCCCGTCGACGGCTGCTCAGCGAAATCCGCCCGCACCTTCGGGCGCATTCAGTCGTAAAACGAGGGCTGCCCCTCCGGGCGGCTGCGAAACCGCTTGTAACTCCACAGGTACTGCGCCGGATCGACGGCGATGCACTGCTCGACGCCGCGGTTTACGGCCGCCAGCGCCTGGTCCAGGTCGGACGAATAAATCTCCTCGTCGGGTTCGATGACGTGGATGCGATAACGCCCGCCGGGACGGCGCTCACAGGCCGTGAAAATGGCCCGCGCCCCGGTTTTCTGGAGCAGGCGCGGGGCCAGTACGCCGGTGAGCGCGGGAACGCCGAAGAACGGCGCGAAACGGCCCTGGCCGGCCGACGGTTCCTGATCCGGCAACACCCCGGCGCCCTTGCCGGCGCGCACATGTGTATACAGACGCCTCAAGCCGGACGGGTCGGCCGCCAGCAGCAGCGCACCGCCGCGCCGTCGGCGCTCGAGCAGGGCGCGGGCGAGGCCTTCATGCGTGGGTTTCTTGTACAGGATGGCGATGTGCGAAAACTGCTGCAGATACATTCCGAGATATTCCCAGGCGCCAAAGTGTGGCGCGAGCACGACCAACCCCCGATCGCCGTTCAGACCTTCGCGAAGTTGCTCCTCGCCGACCACTTCCTCGCACAATTGCTCCAGCCGACGCACCGGCCAATACCAGTTGCGACCGGTTTCCAGCACCGTGCACACGTAGTGCCGGAAACTGTCGTCGACATAGCGGCGCAGAGTGGCGGGATCCATATCCGGATAACAGCGGCGCAGATTGGTCTCGGCCACGGCGCGCTTGCCCGGCGAGGCGGCCTGCCAGGGCCGCCGCAACACGCGGGCCAGCCACGACGGACCGGCCGCCGGCAACAGGCTGAGCAGCCACAGCAGAGCGCGCGCCAGCCGGATCATCAACGACTGATCCGCCAGCAGGAAGTAAAATACGCGGTGTGAACCGTCATCTCCGGAGGCTGCATGATCGCATTGGTGCAAAGGGTAGCTGAAGCCGCCGTGCATGTTAACGGCGAAGTGGTCGGCCGCGCCGGCCGCGGCACGCTGGCGCTGATCGGCGTGGAGCGTGGCGACGGCGCCGCGCAGGTCGACCGGCTGCTGCAGCGCCTGCTGGCCTGGCGCATGTTCCCCGACGATTCCGGCCGCATGAACCTGAACCTCGCGCAGGCCGGGGGAGATCTGCTGCTGGTGCCGCAATTCACCCTGGCGGCGGACACGGACAGCGGCAACCGGCCCAGCTTCACACCGGCCGCGCCGCCGGACGAGGGACGCCACTGGTTCGGAGAATTCGTGTCGGCCGCCCGGCAGGCGCACCCGCGGGTGGAATGCGGGGTTTTCGGGGCCGACATGCAGGTGCAGCTGGTGAACGACGGGCCGGTGACTTTCTGGCTTCAGGTACGCGCTGAATCCTGAACGCCGTTGTCGCCGGCGTCGTGCTGTTTGAGTTTTCGGGTCAGGGTGTTGCGACCCAGTCCCAGCAATTCAGCGGCCTTGATGCGCTGCCCGCCGGTACGCTCGAGCGCGCAGTCGATCAGCACCCGCTCCATTTCGGCCTGGGCCCGGCCGACGAGATTGCCGGCGCCGGCATGCAGTTCCGCGCGAGCCCAGTTGCGCAGCGCGTCGGCCCAGCGGTCCCCGGCCTCACCAGTCGGGGGCAAGTCGTGAATCTCCGGCGGCAGGTCCTGCGGAAAAATCTGCTCGGCCGGCGCCATCACGCTGAGCTGGCGGCAGACATTCTGCAACTGACGCACATTGCCCGGCCAGTCGTAGCGCGCCAACGCACGCCCGGTATCCGGCCGCAGCTGCTTTTCCTCCAAACCCAGCTCCTCCGCGGCCTCGTGCAGAAAGCGCCGTGCCAACAGGCCAATGTCCTCACGCCGGTCGCGCAAGGGTGGCAGGGCGACGTGAATGACGTTGAGCCGGTGGTAAAGGTCCTCGCGAAAACTGCCGTCCGCGACCTTGGCTTCGAGATCCTGGTGGGTGGCGGCGATCACACGGGCATTCGCGCTCAGCAGATCGCGGCCGCCGACGCGATAGTACTCACCCTCGGCCAGCACGCGCAGCAGCCGGGTCTGAAGGCCCAGCGGCATATCGCCAATTTCGTCCAGGAACAGGGTGCCACCGGCGGCTTCCTCGAAGCGTCCTTCACGCCGTGCGTGGGCACCTGTGAACGCACCGCGCTCGTGACCGAACAACTCCGATTCGAGCAACTCCGACGGAATGGCGGCCGTATTCAAGGCGATGAACGGGTGCCGGGCGCGCGGGCTGTGCTCGTGCAGCACCCGCGCGACGACTTCCTTGCCGGTACCGGTTTCGCCGGTGATCAACACATTGATGTCGGAGCGATACAAACGGCCGATGGTTCGGAACACCTCCTGCATGGCAGCTGACTCGCCGATGAGTTGGTGACCGCCAGCGGTGCGTTTGCGCGACACGTCCGTCGGCATGGTCCCGACAGGCGCCGGTGCGACCGCGCGCTCGACAACCGATATCACCTGGTCGAGATCGAACGGCTTGGGCAGGTAGTCGAAGACACCTTTCTGGTAGGCGCTCACGGTCTGGTCGAGATCCGAATAGGCGGTCATGGCGACAACCGGAATGTCGGCGCCGGCCGCCTGCAGTGTGTCGATCAGCCCCAGTCCGTCTTCGTCCGGCAGGCGTATATCGGTCAGCATCACCGCGGGGCGCGCATGTTCCAGCGCCCGCCGCACCGAAGCCACGTCTTCGAAGCATTCCACCTGGTAACCACCGCGGCGCAGCGCTCGCTGCAACACGAAACGGATGGTCTCGTCGTCGTCGACGACCCAGATGACGGCGCCCTGGCTCACGCCGGACCCCTTTCTTCACGTCCGTTGCCGTCGCTGGCGGCCGCGCCGCGGTCGAGCGGAAGATGAACACTGAAGCGGCTGCCCCGTTTACCCGCCGCACGGGGTTCGTAGCTGATCATGCCGCCGTGCGAGGCGGCAATCTGTTGCGACAGGGCCAGACCCAGCCCGGTGCCGGCGCGCTTGCCGGTGACCATGGGCAGAAACAGCAGATTGCGCAACGATTCGGGCACACCTTCACCATTGTCCATGACGTCCACCCGCAACAGGCTGGCGGCCGTGGTTTGCAGTAACACGCCCCCGTGCTCGATGCGCGTGCGCAAGAGGATCGACGTGGCGCCGGCCTCCCGTGCATTGCGCAGCAAATTCAGGAACACCTGGCGCACTGCGGCGCCGTCGCCGAGGATGGGTGGGATGCTCGGATCGTAATCCCGCTCGCAGCCCAGATCGCCGCCAAACTCGGCATCCAGCAGGTCGATGGCCTCGTCCAACACCCGGTACAGGTCGAACGGCTCACGCCCGAGGCGGGGCTGGCCAAAACTCTGCAGCAATTCTTCGATGCGGTCGGACTCGCGCATGACCAGGCGGGCGAGTTGAGACATTTCAGGGGATTCCAGTTCGGCCGCCAGCATCTGTGCGGCACCGCGGATCCCGCCGAGGGGATTGCGGATTTCGTGGCCGAGATTGCGGCTGAGCAACTCCAGCAGGCCGGTCTGCAATTCACGTTGCTGCAAGCGGATGCGGCGGTTTTCCCATTCCAGGTCGTGCAATTCGAGCAGGCGCCCGCCGTCGGCGTCCGACTTGATGGTGCAGTCGTATTGCCCGCCGGCCAGGGAAATTTCGTGCAGCCTCAGCACGGCATCCGCGGTGGCCGCCTCGTCCAGCGCATCGCGCAATTCAGGCGGCAGGAAAGCCACCTCCCCGAGCACTCGTCCGAGGGCCCTGTCACGACCGGCAGCCATGCACTGTTCGGCGGCCGCGTTCATGAAGACGACTCTGCCGTCCCGGTCGAGTTGCACAATCGCGCTGTCGATCCGGTCCAGCAGCTCCGCGGGGAGCGGCGTGCCGGGAGCGGATAGCGCGGCGCCTCTCACCACGCGCCGCCGGCCGCGGAACCGCCGGGGTTGATCTGCCTGGAACCCTGCCGGACGTAGAACGTCACCGGTGACGAACTCGTGATGCGGCGGCCGCGGGGGTCGAGCAGATCGGCGCGCACCGTGTGGGCGCCCCGGTCCAGCGTCATGGCGACCATGGTCTGGCGGGTTTCGGGCTGTGGCTCGTCATCCAGGTACAGGCGCACCTGCATGTCGGCCATCAAAGGATTGGCAGTGCTCCAGCCGATCACCACCTGGTTGGCGGTACCCCAGAAGGTTTCTTCCGGCGCCGGCCGGGTAATGGCGAAATCGCGGTACATGCGCCGCAGTTCACGCGGGGTAAGCTCGGAATCACCGGCCCCGGCCGTCTCTTCGGTGGCACCGGGAAGGGGTTCGGCCGGCTCGGTTTCGACCACCGAGAGCTCGGGTAAATCCATGGGCTCACTGCCGTTGACGGGCGGTTTGTCGGTGTAGGTGACGTTACCGTCCGCGTCGACGATCTTGTAGACCTGGGCGTGGGCCGCGCCGGCCAGCAGCACAACCAGGGCGGCAGCCAGTACCGCGGTCAATGATCGGGCGTTCGTGAACATGAGCATTCTCCTCCTTGCAACCAGCGCAGCGACCGCCCCGCGTTCCTGCGGGGCGGTACTTCGGCCGGGGCTGGCGGGAGTGCCCGCGTCATGCGCGCCCCGGGATCAGATCGAGTAATACAGCTCGAACTCGACCGGGTGGGTACTCATCCGGAAACGGGTGACTTCGTCCATCTTCAGGGCGATGTAGCCGTCGATCATGTCATCACTGAAGACACCACCGGCCTTGAGAAATTCCCGATCGGAATCCAGCGCGGCCAGGGCCTGATCCAGTCCGGAACACACCGTGGGGATGGCTTTCGCCTCTTCCGGCGGAAGGTCGTACAGATCCTTGTCCATAGGAGAGCCCGGGTCGAGCTTGTTCTTGATGCCGTCGAGGCCGGCCATCATCATCGCCGCGAAGGTCAGGTAACCGCTGCCCACCGGGTCGCCGAACCGGACTTCGATGCGGCTGGCCTTGGGGTTGCCCACGAACGGAATGCGAATCGACGCCGAACGGTTGCGCGCCGAATAGGCCAGCATGACCGGGGCTTCGAAGCCCGGCACCAGCCGCTTGTAGCTGTTGGTGGAGGCATTGGCGAACGCATTGATCGCCTTGGCGTGCTTGAAGATGCCGCCGATGTAGTGCAGCGCGGTCTCCGACAGTCCGCCGTAGCCGTCACCCATGAACAGGTTGGTTCCGTCCTTGGCCAGCGACTGGTGAACGTGCATGCCCGACCCGTTGTCCCCCACCAGCGGTTTGGGCATGAAGGTCGCGGTCTGGCCGTTGGCGTGGGCCACGTTGTGCACCACGTACTTGAGCATCAGGAGCTCGTCGGCCTTTTGGGTCAGGGTTGCAAAGCGGGTGCCGATCTCGCACTGGCCGGCCGTGCCGACCTCGTGGTGATGCACTTCGACCCGCTGGCCCAGCTTTTCCAGTATGCGGCACATTTCCGAGCGCAGGTTGTGCAACGAATCCACCGGCGGCACGGGGAAGTAACCTCCCTTGACCCCGGGACGATGGCCGATGTTGCCGCCTTCGTACTCGGTTTCGGTGTTCCAGGCGCCTTCCTGCGAATCCACCCGGTAAGAACAGCCGTGAATGTCATTGTCGAAGCGCACATCGTCAAACACGAAGAATTCCGGCTCGGGACCGAACAAGGCGGTGTCCGCGATTCCAGTGGAAGCCAGGTAAGCCTCGGCGCGCTTGGCCAGCGAACGGGGACAGCGGCTGTAGCCTTCCATCGTGTGGGGCTCGAGCACATCACAGCGCACGATCAGGGTTTTGTGAGCGGAGAATGGATCCTGCAGGGCCGAATCCGCGTCGGGCATCAGCACCATGTCGGATTCGTTGATGCCTTTCCAGCCGGAGATGGACGATCCGTCGAACATCTTGCCTTCCTCGAAAAGGTCGTCATCCACGGCGCTGACGGGCAGGCTGACGTGCTGTTCCTTACCGCGCGTGTCGCAGAATCGCAGGTCGACGAATTCGTAATCTTTGTCTTTCAGGGTTTTCAGTAATTTTTCAGCACTCATGGATCGGATCCTCGGAATGTGTCAAAACGGGTTCGGGTAAAGGTCCAGGGATAATATGCATAAGCCGTGCCAACTTAGGGCAAGAGGTGCTTTTTCAGTGCACACGAAGATCCGAACATTTAATGGCTTTTGGCTGCATTTTAGAAGCAATTAGAGGTGAATCTATATGACGCCCCATATGAGTGCCCGATGCCAGAGCCGACTTGCACAAGTTTGGTGCAACCAGCATAGCATAATGCACCAATATAGTGCGCGCAATCCGAATCGGTGCACCAACAGGGGTCAGATCACCAACCAGAGCAGGACGGCACCCAGGCACAGCCGGTAGATGACGAAGGGCACCAGGCCCACCCGGCGCAACAGCGCCAGGAACGCGGCGATGCACACCCAGCCGGCCAGTGCTGCGAAGCCGACGGCCAGCCCAAAGCCCGACCAGTCGATCGGTGCCTGGTGAGCAGCCACCTTGAGCGCGCCGTAAGCACCCGCGGCAGCAATGATGGGAATGGCCAGCAGGAAGGAGAAGCGCGCCGCCGCCTCCGGCCCGAAACCCAGATAGCGGCCAGCGGTAATGGTCACTCCGGAGCGCGAGACGCCCGGCACCAGAGCCAGAGCCTGAGCCAGGCCGATGACCACCGCGGCGCGCCAATCCACGTCGCGCACCTCGCGGCTCGTCGCGCCAACCCGGTCGGCCCACCACAACACACCACCGAATAACAGGGTGGTGACGGCAATGACCCGTACGTCACGCAGATAAAACTCCACCAGGTCATGGGCCAGGGCGCCGGCGGCCAGCGCCGGCACGCTGGCGATCGCCAGCCAACCAACCAGCGCCCGGTTGGCCCGGCCCGCCTCATCGGTCACCGGGCGCAGCACAGCCGCCAGCATCGCCGCCAGTTCGCGCCGGAAGTAAAACAGCACGGCCAGCAAGGTGCCCAGGTGCGTGGCCACGTCGAACACCAGCCCCTGGTCCGGCCAGCCGAACACCCGGCTGCCGAGAATCAGGTGCGCCGAACTGGATACCGGCAGAAATTCGGTCAGCCCCTGAATCAGGGCGAGCACGACGATGTGTAGCAAAGGCATGGCGGTCGGGTTCCGTGCGACGCGATCAACGCGTCGGAAAGAGTCGGTAGTATCGCAGGGCCCGGCGCATCTTCCAGTGCCGGATCCGGTTGCGCGGCTTGGGCCGCAGATGACCCAGGCCGGATTCCACCAGGCGATCGGTGGCCTCGATCACGCGTTCGCTGCTGCGCCCGTCGGTCCAGGGATGGGTCTCCCGGGCATGTTCGGCGACCGCCCGCATCACCTCGGGCGGCCGCTGCAGCGCACGCGCCAGCGCAGGCCCCACCGCGGACGGTTCGCGTACGTCGATCATGTACGGACGGGGCGACAGGTTGCGATACGTCACCACCGGTTTCTGCAGCAGCGCGAACTCCGAAATGATCGACGAGGTATCGCACAGCATCACGTCGGCATCCAGCAACAATTGTAAGGTGTCGTGGCCGTCCACCACCCGCAGGCGATCGCCGGAAAGCGCCCGGTAACGATCGGTCACCGCAGCCGGCATTTTGGGATGAAACTGGATCCGCCACTGCCAGTCGCGCTCAGCGACCAGCCGGGCCACCGTATCGAACAGGCGCGGGGCCGCCGCCAGCCGGGGCGAGAAGGTGGACGCGAAATAGATGACCGGCCCCGCGGAGGCATTACGCCGCAAACTGCCGTCGAACAACGGATCCAGCTTGGGCCAGCCGCATTCAGCCACTTCGAAATAACCGGCCTCGTCCGCCATCTGCCGCCAACGGGTCGTGGTATTGGGGCCATGAGTGATGTAGAGGTCGAACAGGCCGCGCTCGATAAAGGAATAAATCACACCGTCCTTTTTGCGGCGTTTTTCCGAGATCAATCCGTGGGTCACCATGACCTTGATCCCCGGGATGAAGCCGGGCACGAAATTCCCCGGCACCATCACGGCGCACGGCGACCAGGCGATCGCTTCACGTACGTGGTCGAACACCCGCTCGCCAGCCTCGAAACCACCACGGTCGAAGGCGTCCCCCACGGGCAGCCAGGCGACCTCATCTCCGCGGGAGCGCAGTACGTTCTGGATCGGCCGCAAAATACCGTAACAGTAATTCTGTTCGACGTAGAACAGGTATCGACGCGGCATCCGATCAGTCAAGTTCCCTGCCCCGGACTAGTTTCGCTCTACGCGGGTGGCTTCATTCGCCGGCATAGCGAATCCGGTAGATCGCGTTGGCCGCGTCGTCACTGACCAGCAGGCTGCCGTCGGGCAGCATCAGAAGATCATTCGGCCGCCCCCACTCCTGTTCGCCCTGCAACCAGCCCGAGGCGAATACATCGGCGCCGCTGATGGAGCCGTCTTCGGCCACGTAGGCCTGAACGATGTCGTAGCCGAGCTTGGCACTGCGGTTCCAGGAACCGTGACGGGCGATAAACAGGTTGCCACGGTACTCCGCGGGAAACTGCTCGCCACTGTAAAAGGTCAGACCCAGCGCAGCGACGTGCGGCCCCAGCTTCGCAGCCGGCGCCGTGAACTCGGCGCAGTTCCGGCCCGCGCCGAACTCCGGGTCGGCGACGTCACCCTGGTGACAGTACGGATACCCGAAATGCATGCCTTTTCGTGGCGCGTGATTCAACTCGTCGGACGGCAGGTTGTCTTCCAGCAGATCACGGCCGTTGTCGGTGAAATAGAGTTCGCCGGATTCCGGGCGGAACGCCAGACCGACGCTGTTGCGCACGCCGCGCGCCCACACTTCCATGCCACTGCCATCGGGGCGGATGCGCCGGATCTCGGCGAAGTCCGTCTCATCACAGATATTGCACGGCGCGCCGACGGGAACGTACAGCCAGCCATCGGGCCCGAAGCGAAGGTACTTCCAGCCGTGATGGGTCTTGTCCGGAAACGCATCGGACACCACCACCGGTTCGGGTGGGTCATCGAGCGAGGACTCGATATCGTCGTAGCGCAGGATTCGATCCAGGGCTCCGACGAACAAGGCGCCATCGCGGAATTCCAGCCCGGTCGGCATAACCAGATCCTCATCGATCAGAACCACGCGCTCGGCGAATCCATCGTTGTCGGTATCGGACACCGCGTGAACCTTGCCGGCTTTTCGCGACCCCGCGAACACGGTGCCGCCGGGTCCGCGGACCAGTTGCCTCGCGTTCTCCACCCCGCTTGCGTACAGCTCGATCACGAACCCCTCGGGCAGGGAGATTTCGGCAAGGTGTTGCTCGACGGTGGCGTTCGCCGACAAGCCGGCCGGCGACAACGCGAGGAACGCGGGCAACGCGGCCAGCCGGAGCAGAATGTTTCGCATCGTTGATCACCTCGATTTACGCAAGGCGCCATGATGCCATATCGATACGGAAAATCTCGCGATTAAGCGATTTTAGGTAAGATGTCCGTGCGCGGAACCGGCTTGGCGATTCCGCGCCGTCCTTTGGGCCGGGGGGCTGAACGCGGATGTCGTTGTTCGAGGAACTGAAACGCCGGAACGTGTTCCGCGTGGGCATCGCCTATGCGGTGACGGCATGGTTGATCCTGCAGGTCGCCGATATCGTCCTCGACAACACCCCCGCGCCCGACTGGGTCATGCACGTCATCATGCTGTTGCTTGCCATCGGTCTTCCGGTGGCGGTGCTGTTCGCCTGGGCCTTCGAAATGACCCCGGAAGGGATCAAGAAAGAGAAAGACGTGGACCGGTCGAAGTCCATCACCGGCGAGACCCGACGCAAACTCGATGTCGCCATTATCGGTGTGCTGACCGTCGCCCTGGCCTGGTTCGCCTGGGACAAGTTCGGTGGGACGCACGCGCCGGAAGCCGCCGTCGACCCGGCAACGAGGCAGGCAGGCAGCGCGCAACCGGCAGAAGGTGATCCCGCCGCCGATCCGGCGATGGACGAACTGCCGGAAAAATCCATCGCCGTTCTGCCCTTCGTCAACATGAGCAACGACCCGGAACAGGAGTTCTTCTCGGACGGCATCTCCGAGGAACTGCTCAATGTGCTGGCCAAATTTCCCGGCGTCCGTGTCGCCGCGCGCACGTCGTCCTTCCAGTTCAAGGGCCGCAACCAGGACATCGGTGAGATCGCCCGCCTGCTGAAAGTCCGCCACGTGCTCGAGGGCAGCGTGCGCAAGGCCGGCACCCAACTGCGCATCACCGCGCAGTTGATCCGGGCCGATACCGGCTACCACCTGTGGTCGGAGACCTACGACCGCGAACTCGACGACGTGTTTGCGATCCAGGACGAGATCTCGGCCGCGATTGGCGAGGCGCTGCGAGTGGAACTGGCACTGGGAACGGATCACGAGGCCGACCTGCCGCGGGTCGCCGAATCCGCCAATACCGCCGCCTATGAGGCGTTTCTGCGCGGCCGGCATCTCGTCAACCAGCGCGGCCGCAGCAACATCGCCCAGGCGGTGGAAGACCTCAAGCGAGCCGTACGCCTCGACCCGGAATTCGCGCCGGCGCACGCCTGGATGGCGATTGCCTGGACCATGATGCTGGACAGCCCGGGAACCTATGGCGATCTCAGCCTCGCCGAGGTCACCGAACGCGCGACACCCCACATCGAGAAGGCGTTGGAACTCAATCCCAACCTCGCCGAGGCACACGGCGCCAAAGCACTGCTGGCGATGAACAGCAACGGTTTCCAGCAGGCCATGGACGCCACCGCCCGCGCGCTGGAGCTCAATCCGGTGTATATCGACGCGATGAACTGGCGCCAGATCGCCGCGTCGAATTTTGGCGACTATGAAACCGCGCTCGCCATCATGGCGCGCATGGTCGAGGCGGATCCGCTGTCCGTCATCGGTCGGCTGAACTACAGCCCCGCACTCGCCACCAGGGACCTCGAAGCAGGCCGCGAGATGGCGCGCGGACTCATCGAACAGCATGCCTGGGCCGGCTATACCGCCCTGGGCATCACGGAATTCCAGACCGGCGAGGATCTTTCCGGCAGCCTCGGCTGGTTCATGCGGGCCTATGGCGAGGATCCGCATGACGAATTGTCCAATCGCTACCTGATCCGGATTCTGAGCCTGGTCGAAGAATTCGACGAAGCGCGCCGGATCTCCGACGGGAACCTGCACATCGTCGACATCAACGAAGGCCGGCTGGAGAGCGCCCTGCATTCGCTGCAGCGGGCGCACAACGCCGATCCGGAAAACTACGCGCCCATGACCGAACTGGCCGACGCCCTGCACCTGGCCGGCCAGTTCGAGCAGTCTCAGCGGTACTACGACCAGCTGCGGGACTTCTCGCCCCAGCGGCTGGTATTCGACGCGCTCGATGCGTCGACGCGATCCACCATCCGCATGGCCTACAACGAACTCCAGCTGGGCCACCCGGCCGCCGCGGAAGAAGCCATCGCAGGCCACCGCAAAGACCTGGCCAAACGCGAGGAACTGCAGCAGGTCTACTTCACCGACCATCTGGCCGAAGCCATGGCGCGGGCCATCGAAGGCGACGACGAAGGGGCGTTCGAGTCGATCCGCACCGCCATCGATCTGGGCGCGCGCGAGCTCGCGTTCTTCCGCGAGCCCTCTGTCGCCTCACTGGCCGGGCACCCGCAATTCGCCGCCCTGCGTGCCGAGGTCCAGAGCCTGGTCGACGCCGAACACGCCGAAGTGCTACGACTGATCTGCTCGGAAAATCCCATTCCCGACATCTGGCAGCCGCTGCGTGCGACCTGTGCCGGAGCTTCGGCCGGGCCATGAGGTTGCTGACCGAACTCAAGCGCCGCAACGTGGTGCGAATCGGCATCGCCTACCTCGTCGGATCATGGCTGCTGGTGCAGGCCGCAGACCTGCTGCTGGACATCATCGGGGCCGAGGACTGGGTGTTGCGCTCCGTGGTGGTGTTGCTGGCCCTTGGTTTCGTCCCGGCGCTGATCTTCGCCTGGGCCTTCGAGCTGACACCCGAGGGCATCAAGAAAGAGTCCGAGATCGACCGCACCCGGTCCATCACGCAGCACACCGCGAAAAAGCTCGACATCGTGACCATCGTGCTGCTGATCGCCGCCATCGGCCTGCTGGCGCTGGACCGGCTCATTCCGGGACTGGAAACGGCACCCCCCGCACCGGCAAAAACGGTGACCGGAGATCCCGGACATCCAGCGCCGGCTACCCCGGCGGCTGCGTCCAGCGTCCGCTCGATCGCCGTGCTGCCCTTCGCCAACCGATCGAATCAGGACGATGATCTGTTTTTCACCGACGGCATCCATGACGACCTGCTGACCCAGCTGGCCAAAGTGCACGACCTCACCGTTATTTCGCGCACCTCCGTCATGGAGTACCGCGATTCTCCGAAAAACCTGAAGCAGATCGGCTCGGAACTCGATGTCGGCACCATCCTCGAGGGCGGCGTGCAGAAGGTCGGCGAGCGGGTGCGCATCAATGCGCAGCTGATCGACGTGGCTACCGACCGGCACCTGTGGGCGGAGACGTTCGACCGCGAATTGACCGCGGAAAACGTATTCGAACTGCAGTCCGAAATCGCCCGGAGAATCGTCGAAGCGGTCGCGGTCGAGCTCAGTCCCGAAGAAGAACGGCTGCTTTCGGAAGTGCCGACCCAGAGCCTGGCGGCTTATGAGGCCTACCTGAAGGCGCGCGAGGTCTTCTACGGCGCCAATTACGCCCGCAGCCAGGAGGAGGCGGCGCAACCCTACCTCGAAAAGGCCATCGCGCTCGACCCGGACTATGCGGACGCCTACGTGATGCTCTCGACCATATACGGACAACTCTACTGGCGCGGGATCGATACGTCGGCGGAGATGCTGAAAAAGTATCGCGATACGCTCGATCGCGCGATGGCACTGAAGCCCGACGCGCCGGGGCCACTGCGCGCTCGCGCCAATTATTACTACCGTGTCGAAAATGACTACCGGACTTCGCTGGACCTGTTGCACAAAGCCGTTGCGGGCGCGCCGGGCAACGTCGATATCCATGGCGACCTGGGGCTCACGCTGCGGCGCTTGGGCCGATTCGACGAATCCATCCGGAGCTTCGAGCGGGCGCTCGAACTCGACCCCGCCAACCGCTTTTATCACAGCATCCTGCTGGAGACGATGAACGGGGCCCGGCGCTGGCAGGACGTCATCGAACACAGCGTTCCGCTGGAGGACGCGGATCCCGATGACCTCGACATTCAGGTCACCCGGGCCTGGGCCCTGCTGAACCTGACCGGCGACCTCAAACCGCTGGAGCGGGTGTTCGAGCGCATGAACCTGGTTGCATCCACCCAGTTTACTTCCTTCAGTGCGTACGTCCACTGGCTGCAGCGCGACTACGACGGCGCGCTCGAGGTGCTGCGCGGCCCGGTGTGGCAGGAGGTCGCCGAGACGCCCACTCTGGGCGCTACCCGCCGGATGCAGATTGCCGACGTGTTACGCGTTACCGGCGACACCGAGGGCGCCGAGGCCCTCTACGAGAGAATCGCCAGGGCGGGCGACGAATTGGCCGGTCAGGCCTTGCAGGTGCAGGTTTACGACGGTGGCCTTGCCGCTATCGCCTGGGCACGGCTCGGCGAGAACGACAAGGCTCTTGACATCGTCAATGGACTGGTCGAGAGGGTGCCACCGGAACGTGACGCGATGCTGCAACCCGATATTTATTACAACCGCGCGATGGTGCGCGGACTGGCCGGAGACGAGGCCGGGGCGATCGCGGATCTCGAAGTCGCCCTGAGCGTTGACGGCGCCTTCCCGCGTACGAGCTGGGACCTGCACTACGATCCCAATTGGGATTTCTTGCGGGATAACGAGCGTTTCGCGGAATTGGCCACACCCGACAACCTGGTGCGGACCAAAGGACCGTAAACCGCAAGAGGGAATGATCGGAGAAGGTTCGTGCAGGCGAAACTGTTACTATGTAAACCATACGCAACCGTCGGGGAGCCAGCAGACCAGGAATGAAGAAATGTCCGGGCTGTTCCAGGAACTGAAACGCAGGAACGTCATCAAGGTCGGTGCGGCCTATGTCGTGCTGTCCTGGCTGCTTGCGCAGGTGGCAGACCTCGCCGCCGACACGTTCGGCGCGCCGGACTGGGTCATGAAAATGCTGGTGACGGTGTTGGCCCTGCTGCTGCCGCTGGTGCTGTTCTTCGCCTGGGCCTATGAACTGACGCCGGAAGGCATCAAGAAAGAACAGGATGTCGACCGCAGCCAGTCCATCACCCATCAGACCGGTCGCAAACTCGACTTCGTCATTATCGGCGTGCTGCTGATCGCACTGGGTTACTTCGTCTGGGAATCGCGTTTCGAAACGCGAAACGACGAGGCGCCCGCGCAGACAGCAGCCAGCCCGCACGAGTCCGCAGACAAACCGTCGCAGACGGCAGACTCCGAAGTCGACCCCAAGTCAATCGCGGTGCTGCCCTTCGTCAATATGAGCCCGGACCCGGAGCAGGAGTATTTTTCCGACGGCATCTCCGAAGAGATTCTCAACGCGCTGGCCCGGGTCGACGATCTGAAAGTCGCGGGCCGCACGTCTTCGTTCGCGTTCAAAGGCCAAAGCCAGGACCTCAAGGCCATCGGCAAGGCCTTGCGCGTGGCGCACCTGCTGGAGGGGTCGGTGCGCAAGGCTGGCAACACCTTGCGCATCACCGCGCAACTCATCAAGGTCGATGACGGTTTCCACCTGTGGTCGGAGACCTTCGACCGCGAGATGGACGACGTTTTCGCGATCCAGGACGAAATTTCCAACGCGATCCTGGTACAGCTCAAGGCCCGCTTGCTGGGCGGCGAAGCCGTCGCCAGCAAACAGGCCGATCCGCAGGCCTATGCCCAGTACCTGCTCGCCAAGCAGCGCATCTACGAGCGCAGCCAGGCCAGCCTGGAACTGGCGAGAGGCCTGCTTGAACAGGCGATCGACAAGGATCCCGAATTCGCCGCCGCGCATGCGCAGCTCGGCATCACCACACTGCTGCTGTCCGCGGAACAATACGGCACCTTGCCACACCACGACGCCTACGAGCGTGGCCGGGAACACCTGGGTAAGGCGCTGGAGCTGGATCCGACGCAGGCGGAGGCGCTCGCCGGCATGGGTCTGTACCACGGCGACCAGCCCGGCGGCCTCGATACGGCCATCGACTGGCTGCAGCGATCGCTGGCCTCCGACCCGACCCAGGCGAACGCCAGCAACTGGCTGGCCAACGCCCTGCGGCAGTCCGGCCGGATACGCGAAGCCCTCGTGATCCGAGAGCGCGACTTCGCCCGCGACCCGCTGTACATGCCGGTATTCAGCAATCTTCTGCAGTTGTACGCCGCGGCAGGTGAGCACGATCGAGCGCGGCAGGTGCTGGAAGACCTGAAGCCGTACCTGCACGATGACGCCAACATGCTGCTGACCGAGGGTACGTATTATCAGGTCAGCGGACAGTTCGCCCGCGCCGACCTGGCTTTTACCAAAGCGCACGAAAAAGAACCGAAGAATTTCGTCAATCGCCTGTGGCTGTGCAACAACCTGATACTCACAGGCCAGTACCAGCGTTGCGCCGACCTCGACGACAGCGTGCACGCCGCGCTCGCGCTGAGCCGTCTGAACCGGGTCGAAGAAGGCCTGATTGCCGGACAGAAATCGCTGAGCAAGGGGCAGTATCCCGGCTGGTATTTCCAGGCGCTGGTCGAAAACGGCCGCTACCCGCAACTGGTCCAGATCATCGAGAGCCGTTGGGCCGATCTCGCGGCCTTCGAAAATGACTTCCCGGAACGGCAGGGCTGGGGCGCCCTGACCATGGGTTTCGTGGCCGAAGCCTACGCACGCACCGACCGGCCCCGGCAATTCAGCGAGGCGCTGGAACGCGCCCGAGCCAGCAATGAAGCACAGGTTGCGGAAGGCGCCGACAACTGGTCGCTGAACCTGGCCCGCGCCCAGGTGGCGATGCTCGGCGGCGACCCGGATGCAGCCGTTCGTCTGCTGCAACGCGCTTTCGACCAGGGCCTGACCCTGGACCTGACGCACGCCACGGCCTGGCCGGTATTCGCACCACTGCGCGGCGACCCTCGCTTCGAGGCGGCGCGCGGAAGAATGCTCGAGCACCTCAACGCCGAGCGCGTGGAACTGGGGTTGGAGCCTTTGAGCACATGAGCCTGGTCAACGAACTCAAACGACGCAACGTGTTCAAGGTCGGCGCGGCCTATGTCGTGATGGCCTGGCTGCTGGCGCAGGGCGTCGACGTGTTCCTGGAAAATTTCGGCGCGCCCGACTGGGTCATCAAAACCATACTGTTGCTGCTGGTGGCCGGATTCCCGGTGGCGGTGTTCTTCGCCTGGGCCTTCGAACTCACACCCGAAGGCATCAAGAAAGAAAAGGACGTGGACCGGAGCCAGTCGATCACGCACAAGACCGGCCGCAAGCTGGATTTCGTGGTCATCGGCCTGCTGCTGGTGGCGCTGGGCTATTTCGCGGTCGACAAGTTCGTACTGGTTCCAGCCCGGCATGCCGCTGAACAGACCGCAACCACCGAGTCCGAACCGGACGGACCGAAAACCATCGCCGTGCTGCCCTTCGTCAACATGAGCGAAGACCGTGGCAACGAGTATTTCTCCGACGGTATTTCAGAGGAGATTCTCAACGCGCTGGCCCGGGTGCCTGAACTGCAGGTGGCCGGGCGCACCTCCTCGTTCGCATTCAAGGGCGAAAACGTCGACCTCCGCCGGATCGGCGAAACCCTGGGGGTCGACCACATTCTAGAAGGGTCGGTGCGCAAGGCCGGCGCCACCGTGCGCATCACCGCCCAGCTCATCCAGGTGGACAACGGCTTCCATCTCTGGTCGGACAGCTACGACCGCAACCTCGATGACGTGTTCGCGATCCAGGACGAAATCGCCAACGCCATCCTCACCGAACTCAAGGCACGCCTGGTCGGTGACACGCCGGTGGCGGTCGCTTCCGCGCGCACCGACTCCGAGGCTTACGACCTGTACCTGTTGGCCAAGCAGCGCATGTACGAACGGGCTCAACTGCCCCTCGAGAACGCGGCTGAACTGCTCGACCGCGCCATCGCGATCGACCCGGATTACGCGCCCGCCTACGCGCAGCGCAGCGTCGTGGCCCACCTGCTGTCGGAAAGCCAGTACGGCGCCCTGCCGGTCGCACAGGCCGATTCACAGGCCCGGCTGTTCGCCGAAAAGGCCCTGCAGCTGAATCCTGGCCTGGCCGAGGGCTGGGCCGCTCTGGGGCTCTACCAACTGGACCGACCGGGCGAGATCGTGCAGGCGATCGAAAACCTGGAAAAAGCCCTGGCGCTCAACCCGGCATTGATCGATGCCGCCAACTGGCTGCACAACGCATACAACCAGACCACGCAGCCGGCCGAGGCGCTGAAGGTGATCGAAGACGTCCACCGCCGCGACCCGCTGTACCGTCCCGCATTGGGCAACCTCGCCTGGCTTTATGTCGCGATGGACCGGCGTGACCGGGCCCGCGCCATCATCGAGGGCGTTCGACCCTATCTCTCGCAGGACGCCAACATGCTGTGGCTGGACGGCATGATGTTCGAGTCGGCGGGCGAAATCGCGAAGGCGATGCCCTTGCTCGAGCGCGCCGTGGAGTTGTCCCCGCAGGACCGGGTCTACCGGATTCAACTGGGCATGTCGCTACTGCAGACGCACCAGTACGAACGGGCAGCCGACGAAGGCTACTGGTGGACCCAGGCCCAGGCCCTTCGACACCTGGGCCGGGTCGAGGAAGCCACCCTGCTGACGCAGAAGTGGGCCGGCGAAGGCGACGTCGAAGGCTACTTCCGGCTGCTCAACGCCACCGGCCGTTCGGAGATCCTGACCGAGTACCTGGAATCCCGCTGGGCCGACGTGGCCGCCTTCGCACAGGCCTTCCCGGCATTCGCCTACTTCGGCTATGGCACGATGCTCGAAGTCGCGCTCGCTTATCAGAAGACCGGTCAACCGGTCCCGTTCGATTCCGCGATGGCCCTGGTGCGTACCGCACACGACAGCCTGACGAAACAGGGCATCTCGAACCCGTATTTCTACGAGAACGAAGCGACGTACTTCGCGCTCGCCGGTGACCGCATCCGCGCTCTGGATTTTCTTGGCCGCGCCGTGGACGCCGGACGCATGTTCTCCCGCTCGATCGCCGACGACCTGCCGGCTTTTCGGGACTTCGAGGGCGACCCCGAGTACGAGGCCATCGAGGCCCGCATGATCGAGCACCTGAACCGCGAACGCTCCGCTCTGGGACTGGAGCCCGTTTCGACATGAGCTTCTTCGCCGAATTGCGACGCCGCAACGTCTTCCGGGTGGGCATCGCCTACCTCGTGACCGCCTGGCTGGTCGCGCAAATCGCCGATGTCGTCCTCGGCGTGATCGGTTCGCCGGATTGGGTAATGCGCACCCTGGTCCTCGTGCTGGCGCTGGGCTTCCCGTTCGCGGTGATCTTCGCCTGGGCGTTCGAGCTCACCCCGGAAGGCATCAAGCGCGAGAAGGACGTGGACCGGGCACAGTCCATCACGCACCGGACCGGCCGCAAGCTCGACTTCACCATCATCGGCGTGCTGACCATCGCGCTGGCCTACTTCGCGATCGACAAGTTCGTGTGGCAACCCTCTGGGGCGGAATCCGTTTCCGGGTCGCCGAACGCCGCGGCCGTGGAGGGCCAGGGCGAAACGCATTCCGCGGCCTCTTCCATCGCGGTGCTGCCGTTCGTGAACATGAGCGAGGACGCCAGCAACGAGTACTTTTCCGACGGAATCTCCGAGGAAATACTGAACGCGCTGGCACGAGTGCGGGACCTCAAGGTCGCGGGCCGCACCTCCTCGTTCGCGTTCAAGGGACAGAACCAGGACCTGCGGCAGATCGGCGAGGCGCTCGGCGTGGAGCACATTCTCGAAGGCTCGGTGAGAAAGTACGGCAACCAGATCCGCATCACCGCGCAGCTCATCAAGGTGGACGACGGTTTCCACCTGTGGTCCGACACCTACGACCGCGAACTCACCGACGTGTTCGCAATCCAGGACGAGATTTCGACCGCGATTCTCGCTGAATTGAAGACCCGGCTCATCGAGGGTGGCGCGGAGGAAGTCGCCGCCGCGCGTACCAGCACCGAGGCCTACGACCTGTATCTGCTGGCCAAGCAACGCATGTACGAACGCACCGGGCCCACCATCGAGTCCGCGCGCGAACTTCTGGATCGCGCCATCGCCATCGACCCCGGGTACGCGCCCGCACACGCCCAACGCGCCATCGCGACCCTTTTGCTCAGCGAGGGCGCGGGAACCTACGGCGACATCCCGCAGGACCGCGTCATCGCCGATGCCGGTCGAAGTATCGACCGCGCGCTGGAGATCGACCCGGAACTCGACGAAGCCTGGGCCGCCAGGGGACTCTGGCACCTGCAACAGCCGACGGGACTGCGTGCCGGAACGACCGCGCTGGAGAAAGCGCTGTCCATCAACCCTGGCTTGATCGATGCCAGCAACTGGCTGCACAACACCTACATGGCTCTGGGGCGACCGGACGAAGCCCGCCGGATCATCGTGGGCATGGCCGAGCGCGATCCTCTGTATCGACCCGGCGTGCGGAACGTCGTCAACGCTTACATCCTGTTCGGAGAACCCGAACGGGCGCTGGCGCATCTGGACCGGGTGCGCCCGCTGATCCCGAACGACGCGACCCTGCTCAGCAGCGAGGGCGCGGTCCGCCAGGCGATGGGGCAGAAGGCCGAGGCGACGCGCCTGATCGACCGCGCGGTGGAACTGCAACCGTCGAATTCGGTCGCGCGCCTGACCCAGACCTTCGCGTGGCTGGATACCCACCAGAACGAACGGGCAGCTGAGGACGGATATGATTTCCCGCGGATTCTGGGACTGGTGCGGGTCGGCAGAACCGAAGAAGCGACCCTGCTGGCCTACCGGCGCGCCGAAGAGATCGCGGATGTTCCCACCCTGTTCAATGTACTGAACCTGACGAGCCGCTCACCGGAGCTCGTCGCCTACCTCGAAGAACGCTGGGACACCCTCGAATCCCTCGAACGCGATTTCCCGCCCTATGGCGCTTTCGGTCATTTCATGATGCTGGACGCCGCGCTGGCGTACTCCCGAGCCGGCAACCAGGCGCGCTTCGACGAAGCCCTCGAACGCGTCCGCGATCATCATGACCGGCTGATCGCCATGGGCGTGAAAAACGGGGTGTTCTTCATCAACGAAGCCTGCCACCAGGCGCTGGCCGGAGATCTGGAAGCGAGCCTGGGCTGGCTCGAGCGGGCCATCGACAACGGCATGGTGACGAGCCTGCGGATCGCCGACGAATGGCCGTGGCTGGAACCGCTGGAGGGCGATCCCCGCTACGAGGCCATCCAGGCGCGCATGATCGAGCATCTGAACGACGAGCGCGCGCAACTGGGCCTGGAACCGGTGAGTACATGACATGAACAGGGCAGGGAACACGGGCGGATTCCTCGAGGAGCTGAAGCGGCGCAATGTATTCCGCGTCGCGGTGGCCTATCTCGTTTCGGCGTGGCTGCTGTTACAGGTGGCCGACATCGTGCTCGAGAACATCGCCGCGCCGGACTGGGTGATCCAGGTCTTCATGTTGGGGCTGGGAATGGGCCTGCCCATCGCGCTGATCTTCGCCTGGGCCTTCGAGCTGACCCCGGAGGGCATCAAGCGGGAGAAGGACGTCGACCGCAGTCAGTCCATTACCCACAAAACCGGCCGGAAACTGGATTTCACCATCATCGGCATTCTCGCGGTGGCCGTGCTGGTGCTGCTGATCGACCGTTTCCGCGGGCCGGTCGAGCCCGCCTCACCCGAACCGGTAACGATTGCGGAGGAAACGGAGGCGCCAGCGCCATCCGAGCCGTCGATCGCGGTGCTGCCTTTCGTCAACATGTCTTCGGACCCGGAACAGGAATACTTTTCCGACGGCATTTCCGAGGAAATTCTCAACGCACTGGCGCGGGTCCGGGAACTCAAGGTCGCCGGGCGGACTTCGTCGTTCGCGTTCAAGGGCAAGGATCAGGACCTGCGTCAGATCGGCGAGACCCTGGGGGTAGAACACATCCTGGAGGGTTCGGTGCGCAAATCCGGCGCCACGGTGCGCATCACCGCCCAGCTGATCCAGGTCGACGACGGCTTCCACCTGTGGTCGGACACCTACGACCGTGAACTGACCAACGTGTTCGAAATCCAGGACGAGATCGCCACGGCCATTCTCGACCAGCTCAAGGCACACCTGATCGGGCTGGACAGCGCGCCGGCGCCGGGAGCGGCGCAACGCACCGATCCCGTGGTCTACGAGCAGTACCTGCTGGCCAAACAGCGCATTTACGAGCGCAAGCGACTGTCGATCGAATCGGCCGTGGCACTGCTGGACAAGGCCATCGCGAAAGATCCGGCCTATGCGCCGGCATACGCGCAGCGGGGCATCGCGGCTCTGCTGCTTTCCGAGTACAACTACGGCGACACCAAACAGGCCGAGGCCGAAATCCAGGCCCGCCTCTATCTGGACAAGGCGCTGCAGCTCGACCCCGAACTGGCCGAGGGCTGGTCCGCCATGGGCCTGTACCACATCAACCGTCCCGGGGAGAGCCCACAAGGCATCGAAGCGCTGCAAAAGGCGCTGGCGATCAATCCCAACCTGATCGATGCCAGCAACTGGCTGCAAATTGCCTACGGCAACATCGGCGACAATGCCAGGGCCTTGCAGATCCTCGAAGGCATGGTGGAGCGCGACCCGCTTTACCCGCCCGGTTTCGGCAACGCGGTCAATATCTACAATGTCTTCGGGCTGCATGAAAAATCCCTGGCTCTGCTGGACCGTATCCGCCCGTTTCTGCCGGGGGATCCGCAGCTACTCCAGTCGGAAGCCAATACCTGGATGGCGATGGGGCAGCCGAGCAAGGCCATCCCCCTGCTCGAGGCCGCGCTGGAAACGCAGTCCTCCGATGCGGTGATGCGGCAGTTCTTCGGCTGGGGCCTGCTCGCCACCGGGCAGTACGAGCGCGTCCTCGTCGAGGGTCATCCCTGGCACAAGGCCTTTGCCCTCAATACTCTGGAGCGGCCCGAAGAAGCACTGATGATCGGCCGCAAACAGGCATCCGAAGGCGAGGTCTCCACCCTGATCAATACGCTCAACCGAACCAGCCAGCATCGGTTACTGATCGAGTTCATAGAATCGCGCTGGCCGGACCTGGCGGCCTTCGAGGCCGAATACCCCGACGGAGGCACCGGTTTCGGCGAAATGATCGCCATCGCCCGGGCCTATTCGCTGGCAGGCAATCAGTCACGTTTCGACGACGCCATGGCACGGGTGCGCGCCGCCCACGAGAAATCCCTGAAACAAGGGGTCAAGGTCAATTATTTCCTGGCCAACCATGCAAGATTCCTGGCGCTGGCCGGTGACGAACGGCAGGCGATCGACACGTTTTCGGAGGCCGTGGAAGCCGGGTGGATATTCGCCATCCGGCCCGAATCCGTCTGGCCGGAGATGCAGACTCTGGCCGGAGATCCGGCCTACGAGGCCGTGCTGACACGCATGGTCGATAGCGCTAACACCGAGCGAGCCGCGTTGGGACTCGAGCCAATCTCAACGTGACCGCGCACCCGATCGAGAGCTGCCCATGAGCTTAGTTGCCGAACTCAAACGACGAAACGTCTTCCGGGTCGGCCTGGCCTACGCGATCGCGGCCTGGCTGATCATGCAGGTGCTGGAAATCGTGCTGGAGAGCTTCGGCAGCCCGGCGTGGGTCATGAAGACCGTGATCGTCGTGCTCGCGGCCGGTCTGCCGCTGGCGCTGATCTTCGCCTGGGCCTTCGAACTGACGCCTGAAGGCATCAAGCGCGAGAAGGACGTCGACCGCACGCAGTCCATCACGCACAAGACCGGGCGCAAACTGGACCGCATGATCATCGCGGTTCTGGCCGCCGCCGTCGTCGTGCTGCTGGTCGACCGGTTCATGGGCTCCCAGATCGGGCCGGCCCCGGCAACGGGAACGGCGTCCGCTTCGAAATCGGGCTCTGACTCCGGTTCCGAAGCGCAAGGGAATCCGGTGCCGGCGGAAAAATCGGTTGCCGTGCTGCCCTTTGTCAACATGTCCTCGGATCCCGAACAGGAATATTTTTCCGATGGCATATCCGAGGAAATTCTCAACTCGCTGGCCAGGGTGCGGGACCTGAAAGTTGCCGGGCGCACCTCCTCGTTCGCGTTCAAGGGCGAAAACAAGGATCTGCGCGAGATCGGCCAGACCCTGGGCGTGGAGAACATTCTCGAAGGCTCGGTGAGAAAGTCCGGTACCAAGGTGCGCATCACCGCGCAGCTCATTCAGGTCGGCGACGGCTTTCATCTCTGGTCGGAATCCTACGACCGCGAACTCGACGATGTTTTCGCGATCCAGGATGAAATCGCGTCGGCGATCCTGGAACAGCTCAAGGCACACCTGCTCGATGGCGAGCGGGCGGCACTGGCCTCCACCCGGGCCAACTCGGAAGCCTACGACCTGTACCTGCTGGCCAAACAGCGGATCTACGTGCGCTCGAAACCGACCCTCGAATCCGCCGTGGATCTGCTTGACCAGGCCATCGGGATCGATCCGCAGTACGCGCCGGCCTACGCGCAACGCGCCATCACCACCCTGCTGCTGTCGGACGAGGATTACGGCACGATACCGGCCGAGAAAGCCGAGGCGCAGGCCCTGACCTATGTGAAACAGGCCGTCGACCTCGACCCCGAAGACCCGGAAGTACTGGCGGCCTCCGGGCTGTATCAGATGAACCGGCCGGGGAAAACCGACGAGGCCATCGCCGCGCTGGAGCGTGCCCTGGAGATCAATCCGAACCTGGTGAACGCCAGCAACTGGCTGCAGGCGGCATACGCCCGGGCCGGCCGGATCGAGGAAGCCGTCGAGGTGCTCGAAACCCTGGTCGAGCGGGACCCCTTGTACCGTCCGGGCGTCGCCAATGTGACCAGCTGGTGGGTCAACCGGGGACAGATTGACAAAGCCAGGGCCCTGATCGAGCGAATTCGACCCTCCATGCCCAACGACCCCTTTTTGTTGCGCATGGAGTCCAGCGTGCTGTACGCCAGCGCCGAGTACGCGAAAGGGCTCCGCCTGGCGGAAAAAGCGCTGGCGCTGCGGCCCAATCACTATCCGAATCAGGACGCTGTGGGGCAGGGGCTGCTGGTCACCGGGCAATACGAACGGCTGGCCGCCGAAGGTCACCCCTGGCAGCGCATCATCGCCCTGCAGGCGCTGGGTCGTCTGGAAGAGGCCATCCTGCTGGCGCAGCAGGAGGCCGGCAAGGGCGACGACGTCGGTTCGCTGATCGGGCTGCTGGCGAACAGCGGGCGGCCCGAAGAGGCCGTAGAGTTCATCGAGGATCGCTGGGATTCCCTGGATGCGTACGAAGCCGACTACCCCCTGCTCGGAGGGGGTGGCGTCGACACGATGCTGGATATCGCGCTGGCCTACTCGCTAACCGGAAACCAGGCACGGTTCGATGACGCAATGGCGCGAACCCGGAACGGCCTGGACCGGCTGTATGCCATGGGCATGCAAAACGACTTTCTGCCCCTGCTCGACGCGGTCTGGCACACCCTGACCGGTGATCCCAACGGCGCGCTCGAGCTTCTCGATACGGCCGTGGACCGCGGATTCATTGCCGCCGCCAGGCTTTCCGACGCGTGGGCCGCACTGAAGGCCCTGGACGGCGATCCGGAATTCGAAGGCATCCAGGCGCGCATGTGGGAGCATCTGAACGAAGAACGCGCCGAGCTCGGGCTGGAGCCCTATCTGACATGAGACGGTGGCGTGAACCCGGGCGCTGGAACCCGATCCGGGACGACTGACCATGATGCGTAACCTGATCCGGGAGCTGGAGCGGCGCAACGTACTCAAAGTCGCGGGCGCCTACCTGGTCGCCGCCTGGCTGATTGCCCAGGTCGCCGACCTCATCATGGAGAGTTTCGTCGCGCCGGACTGGACCATGCGCGCGCTGCTGATTGCGCTGGCCATCGGCTTTCCGATCGCGCTGACCATTTCGTGGAAATTCGAAGTCACGGCCAAGGGCGTCATCCCGGAAAGCGAAGTGGATCGTACGGTGCGTATCACGGACCAGAGTGGCCGGCGGGTGGATATCGTTCTGATCGTCATCGTCGCCGTCGTCATCGTGTTCATGGGACTCGAACGCTTCGTGTTCTCGAAACGTTACGAAGCGCAAAGGCAGCCCGCCTCCATCGAGGCTTCCACTGCGGTGGAAAGCAGCACGAACGCGGATTCCGGCCAGCCGGAATCCACGTCCGTCCCGACCTCCGAACCGGCGATTGCAGTCCTGCCTTTCACCGTGTTGAGCACCGGCCCGGACGACGATTACTTCGCCACCGGCCTCAGCGAGGAGATCATCAATGCGCTCGGCCAGTTGCCCGGGCTGCGGGTAACCGCGCGGTCGTCATCATTCGCATTTCGCGATGCCGAACCGACCATCCGGGACATCGCCGCCCGGCTCGACGCGACCCACGTCGTCGGGGGATCGATAGCTCGCGCCGGCGACCGGCTGCGCGTGACCGCGCAACTGCTCCGCGCCGCCGACGACGCGCAATTGTGGTCGGAGTCCTATGACGCCCGCTCCGAAGACACGCTGGAGGTGCAGACGGACATTGCCGGAAAGGTCGGCACCGCTTTGGGCATCCTGATCGACGACGGCCTGCGCCAACGCATGCGGCACGTCGGCACCCGCGACATCGAAGCCTTCATTGCCTATCAAAAAGGCATGGAATACTTTGAGCGAGCCCACCAGGAGCCCAACCAGATCAGTTTGCTGCGTCAGGCCAATGTCCATTTCGAGGACGCTTATCGACGCGAGCCCGGACTGGCGGCGGCTTCCGCTTACCACACCGACCTGTTCAACCACGTGCTGTTGTCACAGGCGGCCGGCGAACTGAATGGCGAGATCACGGATCGTGATGTCGAAGAAGCGCCACGACACCTGGCCGAGGACTACGACCGCATCATCGAACATGCGCGCTCCACGGTTCTGCGCCGCAACGCCGAGTTCGACCGTGCCCTGATGATGGGCGACTGGCGGCGTATCGGCGCCCTGAGCGATCAGGCCGCGGCGTCATCCGGTTGCGAACCGGCCCTGTGGCTGCACCTGGCAGGACCCCTGTTCAAGCGAACCGGGCCGGTGCTCCAGACGTTCCGGCGCGTGGCCGTCTGCGATCCCCTTCGCGTGCGCCCCCAGGTGCATCGGGTCGGCGGCCATCTCTGGTCAGGCGATGCGGATCGCGCGCTGGCCGCCGCGCGTGCCGGACTGGAACGTTCGGAACATCCTTCGATCTCACGAAACTTCGCCCTGTCGCTGGCTTTTCTCGGCCGCCACGATGAAGCCGCGCAGTGGGCCGCGGGACGGATCCGGGACGAGAATGAACTGTTGCAGGTCCAGTCCATGCTGGCCGCGATCCGGGGCGACCGCGCCCGGTCCGCCGAGCTTGAATCCCGCTACCTGGGGCGACATGGACCCGACGACCGCTCTTCGCTGGTGCTCGCCGCGCTGCGGGGCGAGCGGGCCGAAGCCAATCGCCTGGCCCGCCTGATCGACGACCGGCCGTTTGGCCACATGGTGTTGCTGCAAGCTGTGTATGCCTGCCTGTGCGGAGCTCCATTCGATATTGCTCAGACACCCGTGTTCGCCGGATTGCTGGAAAGCTCGGGTGAGGCCTGGCCGCCGGCCGCTCCCTACGCTCTGCCACTGAGGAAAGCACCTTGATTGTTTACGTGACCAATGGCCCGTGCCGGCCGACCCGGCGTAGGCCATGATGGACCGGACCATGCATGTGTACGATATCTACCACCATCCGGTTTTCGGCGACGAAGCGGTGCGTCGCGGATTCTCCTGGTCCGCCTTCCTGTTTCCGCCGGTGTGGGCCGTGTGGCGCGGCCTGGGTTGGATCACTTTGCTTCTGGTCAGCGCCTCCACCCTGATGTTCGACATCGCCGAATTCACCGGTTTCCTCGCCGAAACGCCGGCGCTCCAGGTCCCGGTGCTGTTGCTCCTGATGGCCGCGATCGGCTGGTTTCCCGGGGTCGTCGGTTATCGCTGGCATGCGCGGCATCTGCGCGATTGCCAGTTCGTTTTCAAATGCACCATCGTCGCCAGCGGACGCCGGCAGGCGATCCGCGCCGCCAACGATGACCGCTACTCCTGGGCCATGCGGGTCGCTTCTTCCTGACCAAAACCATTCCCCACCGTACGTCAGGCCGATTTCAGAATCGGCCCCAACGGGTGTACCCTATTGATCGGGTTGCCGTTTCTCGAGCGACCCGAACAGAAACTACAACAACCAACCCAGGGAGAATCGAATCGTGGATCTAGCACTGCTACAGGGCAATGCGATTGCCTTCCTTTTCAGGTGGATTCACCTGCTCGCCGGCGTGGCCTGGATCGGCATGCTGTGGTACTTCAACTTCGTGCAGGGAGAGTATTTCAAGGAAGCCGATGCCTCCTCCAAGTCCGACGCCATCCGCAAACTCGTGCCGCGCGCGCTGTGGTGGTTCCGCTGGGGCGCCATGTTTACGTTCCTCAGCGGTATCGCGCTGCTGGGTGCCAAGCACCTGAGCGGCTACGGCATCATCGTCGGGGCGACCCTGGGAACACTGATGTTCCTGAACGTCTGGCTGATCATCTGGCCCGCACAGAAAATCGTGATCGCGTCGGCCGAGAAAGTCGCGGCCGGTGGTGAGGCGGACCCGGCGGCGGCAGGCGCGCTGGGCAAAGCCGGGCTGGCATCCCGCACCAACACGCTGTTCTCCATCCCGATGCTGTTCTTCATGGCCTCCTCGGTGCACCTGGGGCAGTTGAGCACACCGGTAACCCAGGCCAGCATATTGTCGCTGCTGCTGGTGTTCGGCATCATCGTGCTGCTGGAGATCAACGGGATCAAAGGCAAAACGGGACCGATGACCAGCGTCAAGGGCGTCATCCACATGGGTCTGCTGCTCACCCTGGTGCTGTACCTCGGTATCGATCTGCTCTGAGCGACTGAACCGCATGTGAACGGACCAAGGGGCCAGACCCGCACTCCGATTGCGGGTCTGGCCCCGTTTTTTTTGCAGTTGGAAAAGGAACAGGTATGACGAAAGACGTTGCATTCATCGGCCTGGGCGTCATGGGATTTCCCATGGCCGGCCATCTGGCACGGGCCGGGCACCGGGTGACCGTGTTCAACCGCACCCGCGAGCGGGCCGAAGCGTGGACCGCCGAATATGGCGGGACCCGGGCCGAAACGCCCCGCGAAGCGGCCGCGGCCGCCGACGTGGTTTTCTGCTGCGTGGGCCGCGACGCCGACCTGCGCGCGGTCACCCTGGGTGACGACGGAGCGTTCGCGGGGCTGCGCGACGGCGGCATTTTCGTCGATCACACCACCACCTCGGCCGAGGTCGCGCGCGAACTCGACGTCCTGGCACGTGAGCGTGGCTGCCAGTTCATCGACGCCCCGGTGTCCGGCGGCCAGAGCGGCGCCGAGAACGGCCAGCTCACGGTGATGATCGGGGGCGACGAGAAGGCCGTGGAAACGGTGAGACCGCTGATCGACTGTTTCGCCCGCATGCAGGCCCGCATGGGTGATGTCGGGGCGGGTCAACTGACCAAGATGGTCAACCAGATCTGTATCGCCGGCATTGTGCAGGGCCTGGCCGAGGGCGTTCAATTCGCTCAGCGGGCCGGCCTCGACGGGAAACAGGTGTTCGACGTGATCTCGAAAGGCGCCGCGCAGAGCTGGCAAATGGACAACCGCGCCGAAACCATGCTGGCCGACGAGTTCGACTTCGGCTTCGCGGCGGACTGGATGCGCAAGGATCTCGGCCTGGTGCTGGACGAGGCCCGCCGCAACGGCGCCGTGTTGCCGGTGGCCGCCCTGGTCGACCAGTTCTACGCCGGCGTCCAGGCGATGGGCGGCGGACGCTGGGACACGTCCAGTCTGCTGCGCCCGCTGAATCGGCTGCACCGCGACTGACCGATGGCTGGCGGCCCGGAGCGGCAGGCCGAAACGCTGTTGCGTACGGCATTCCAAACAGCCGTTCGGTCCACGCTGCCGGAGCACTGCCTGCCTGCGCACCTGCCCCGCCCACCGTCCGGCCGGCTGGCCATAATCGCCGCCGGCAAGGCGGCGGTCGGCATGGCGCGCGCGGCGAATGATCGATACGGGCGAGCCGGCCGCGGCCTCATCGTCGCCCCCGCCGGTACGCCGAACCCCGACATCGCCGGTTTTGAATTCATCGCCGCCGGGCACCCGGTTCCGGACACCGGCTCCGTCGCAGCCGCGTCGCGTGCACTCGAACTCGCCGCATCCCTGGCACCGGACGACCTGCTGCTGACTCTGATCTCCGGCGGCGCCTCGGCCCTGCTCGCCGCACCGGTCGACGGCGTAACACTGGATGAGAAACGCGAACTGACCCGGGCCCTGCTCGCCAGCGGTGCGCCGATCGGCGCCATGAACCTGATCCGGAAATGCCTGTCACGCATCAAAGGCGGGCGACTGGCGGACGCCAGCGCCGCACCGGTGGTCACTCTGGCCATCTCGGATGTGGCCGGCGACGACCCGGCCGCCATCGGTTCCGGCCCCACGGTAGAGGACGCCGGAAGACTGGCAGATGCCCGCCGCATTCTCGCCAGGCACGCTATTCAGGTGCCGGCCGGAATTCACGCCGCACTGAACGATCCCGCCAATGAACCACCCGACCTGTCCGGCCGGGCGAATGATCTGCCGTTCACCATCGTGGCCAGCGGCAACACCGCCCTTGAAGCCGCCGCCAGGCTACTGACCGAAGCCGGGTTCGTCGTCGGCAATCTCGGAGACGATGTGGAGGGCGATACGCGCGCCGTCGCCTGCGAGCATGCCGAACGAATCCGGGGCCTCGCCCGGGACGCAGTCCGCGACCGACAGCCGCGTTGTCTGCTCTCTGGCGGCGAACTGACCGTCAAACTCGGCCCGTCACCCGGCGCCGGAGGACCCAACACCGACTATCTCCTGGCCCTGGCGCTCGAACTTTCCAATAGCAACGGCATGCCGGCTTCCTGCTGGGGCCTGGCGGCCGACACCGACGGCATCGACGGGCACGGCGGACACGCAGGCGCCCTGTTCGGACCCGACACGATCCACGCAGCCGCCGCCCGGGGGCTGGATCCCGCCGACTTCCTCGCGCACCACGACTCGGCCCGCTTCTTCGCCGAGTCCGGCGGCCTGCTCACGCCGGGGCCGAGCGGAACCAACGTCAACGATTTCCGCTGCGTGCTGGTGCTGCCGGACTGACCCCGACCGCACCGAACCCCGGCCGGTTATCGGCACCACGGCGGGCGCGTCCGGCACTCTTCAAATTTCAATGCACCGGGGAATATTCCCCAGCAAATTCCAACGGCCACCCAAGACTCATCGCAGATCGTTCGCTACTGAAGCAGCAAGAGGCGATGGTCTGGTCAACTGGCACCCCTCTCCGACGTCACGGACCTGCCTCACAGGTGCCTTTGGCCCCTCTGGTAGCCGCCGAGTGGGTGGACGGACCCGGGGTCGAGGGCACAGGGATGTGCCCGAGAGGCCCGATCGAGCACGACTGCAGGGATGCAGGAGGTAGGGCAACGCAGGAGCAGTTGCCGATGGATGCGAGTCGGGCCGACCCCGGCAGCCGACCACCCGCGAGGGACCCGCGAAGCGGCGGCGGACCCGAGGCGGCCAGGACACCTGTGAGGCAGGTCCTCCTGCGCTGGAAAGATTTGATATTCAGTCGTTCCAGAACGAACCGACGGATCCGGAGGGCCGAATGCAGCCGTGAAACAGGTCCCCTGCGCAGGAAAGAACTGAGGTTCAGTCGACCCAGAGACAGCCGACGGACTCGTTGGCGCCAATCATCTGTGAGATGCGTCCTGACACGGCCGGGCGAACAAGCGACTGGCCGACCCTGCCGTGTGATGGGCCCTGAACTTTCTCATCCGCCCAACACAGCCTGCTGGTCGGAGTTTCGCGCTGGATGCGGATTTTCGACACGAAGGAAACACGGGTTCCCCCCAAAAAAACGGGCCGCATCAGCGGCCCGAATGGCTCATTGCCGTACTCGTTCAGACAGCTTCCTTGAATTGCTCCTCCTCGGTGGAGCCGCTCAGAGCCGACAGGGAAGACTTTCCGCCGCCGATGACCTGGGTCAGCGAGTCGAAGTAACCCGTGCCTACTTCGCGTTGATGCTTGGTGGCGGTGTAACCGTGCTGCTCGGCCGCGAATTCGGCTTCCTGCAATTCCACGTAAGCGGCCATCTGGCGATCCCGATAGCCGCGGGCCAGGGTGTGCATGCTGTAGTTGAGCGCATGGAAACCGGCCAGGGTAATGAACTGGAACTTGTAGCCCATCGCGCCCAGCTCGCGTTGGAACTTCGCAATGGTCTCGTCGTCGAGTTTGGCCTTCCAGTTGAAGGACGGCGAGCAGTTGTAAGCCAGCAGCTTGCCGGGGAATTCCTTGTGAATCGTTTCGGCGAACTGCCTGGCCTGGTCGAGATCAGGGGTGCTGGTTTCGCACCACAGGAGGTCCGCCCAGGGCGCGTAGGCCAGGCCGCGTGCGATGGCCTGCTCGATGCCGGGCCTGACTTCGAAGAAGCCCTCCACGGTACGCTCGCCGGTCACGAAGGCACGGTCGCGCTCGTCGATGTCCGACGTCAGCAGGCCGGCACCCATGGCGTCGGTGCGGGCCACCAGAATCGTCGGCACGTTCATGATGTCGGCGGCCAGTCGTGCGGAAACGAGCTTCTGCACCGCTTCCTGGGTCGGCACCAGTACTTTGCCGCCCATGTGGCCGCACTTCTTGGCCGAGGCGAGCTGATCCTCGAAATGCACGCCGGCAGCGCCCGCCTCGATCATGGCCTTCATCAGTTCGTGGGCATTGAGCACGCCGCCGAAGCCGGCCTCGGCGTCGGCCACGATGGGCTGCATCCAGTCCACCGTATCATCACCCTCGGCGTGGTGAAGCTGGTCCGCGCGCAACAGCGCATTGTTGATCTTGCGCACCACTTCGGGAACCGAGTCGGCCGGGTAGAGCGACTGGTCCGGGTACATGGCGCCGGCCTTGTTGGCGTCGGCAGCCACCTGCCAGCCGGAAAGATAAATGGCTTTCAACCCGGCTTTCACCTGCTGCATCGCCTGATTACCGGTCAATGCGCCCAGGGCGTTCACAAATGGCTCGGTCGCCATGTGACGCCACAGTTTTTCGGCACCCTGACGGGCGAGGCTGTGTTCGATTTTCACCGTGCCCCGCAAGCGCAGGACGTCGGCGGCCTCGTAGCCGCGCTGCACACCCTGCCAACGAGGGTTGGTGGACCAGTCAGCTTGCATGCAGTTGATTTCGTGTTCCATATTCATCGGGCAATTCCTCTGTCGGTTGCCGGGTCAATAGCGATGGGCCTGTGCCGTGGTGTCTTCACCGCCACTTTCACCTTATCCATCGAGCGCAATCTTTGACAAGGCAAATATTTCAATATTTAATATAAGATTCGTTAAATATCCAAGTGACTGAAATTGAACGATAAAGAAAAAACCAAGTCGCCACGCTTCTATTACAAGGGCAATCAGCTCAAACAGCTACGGGCATTTTGCGCCGTCGCCAAGAGCGGCAAGATGACCGACGCGGCCGAGCAGCTGTTCCTCAGTCAGCCGGCCATCAGCCTGCAGATACGGGCCCTGGAGCGGGAGCTGGACACGGTGCTGTTCGAACGCCACGGCCCGCGTATCAACATGACCCGCGAAGGCCAGGAGCTTTACGAGATGGCGCGTCCGCTGGTCGAAGGACTGGATACGCTGAACGGGCGCTTCAACCGCCAGATCCGGGGCGACCTCGACAGCGGCGAAGTCGTCATCGCCGCGGGGGAGTCCACCATCATCTATCTGCTGCCGCCCCTGGTCGCGCAGTTTCGCGAAAGCTTTCCCAACATTCACGTGCAACTGCGCAACGTGACCGGACGGGACGGACTGGCCATGATTCGCGACGACGAGGTCGACTTTGCGATCGGCTCCATGCTCGATGTTCCGTCCGACATCAGTTACCAGCCGGTGTATTCCTTCGAACCGGCCCTGATCATGGCCGAGGGCCATGATCTGGCCGACCGCAATTCCATCCGCATCGAGGATATTGCACCGTACGGTCTCATTCTCCCGCCGCGCCGCCTGACCACCTGGCGCATGGTCGACCGGGTCTTCCAGCAACACCAGGTGCCTTTCAAGGTCACGCTCGAAGTCGGGGGCTGGGAAGTGATCAAGCGGTACGTGGAACTGGATTTCGGAGTTTCCATCGTTACTGGAATCTGCCTGCGCGACGACGACAAACTGGTGGCGAAAAACATGAGCGCCTATTTTCCGAAACGCAGTTACGGCGTGGTCATGCGTCGGGGCAAATACCTGTCACCGCAGGCACGGGCTTTCCTGGATGTGTCCGAAGAAGCCAACATGCCCGACTCACCCTGGCGCATCGGTCACTCGGACCGATAAAAAAAAGCCCGGGGGCTGCCCGGGCAAAGAGGCACAGAACTGGTGTTGCAGGTCAGGATCTGACCGATGTGAACTCGGGATAGGCCTCGAGACCGCATTCGCCGATATCGAGCCCGTAGTATTCCTCGTCTTCGCTGACGCGAATGCCAAACGCCATTTTTAGCGCGAACCACACGACCAGGCTGGCCGCGAATACCCAGACGAAGATCGTGGCTGCGCCGGCAAGCTGCCCGCCGAACGTGGTATCGCCGTTCGACAACGGGACCAGCATCAGGCCGAGGAGCCCCACCACTCCGTGAACCGAGATGGCGCCTACCGGATCGTCGATACGCAATTTATCCAGGCCGACGATACTGAAGACGACCACGACGCCGGCCACCAGGCCAAACACCGATGCCTGCAGCGGGGTGGGGGTCGAAGGTTCTGCGGTGATCGCGACGAGACCGGCCAGTGCGCCGTTGAGCGCCATGGTCAGGTCCGCCTTGCCGAACAAGAGGCGGGCGGTGGCGATGGCGGCGATCAAACCGGTGGCGGCCGCGGCATTGGTGTTCAGAAACACCAGGGCCACGCTGTGCGCGTTGGCCGCATCACCGAGTTTGAGCACCGACCCACCATTGAACCCGAACCAACCCATCCAGAGAATGAATGTGCCTAGCGTCGCCAGAGGAAGATTGGCACCGGGCAGCGCATTGGCGCGACCGTCAGGGGTGTATTTACCCGCCCGGGGGCCCAGCAGCAGAACGCCCGCCAGAGCCGCCGCCGCGCCCGCCATGTGTACGATGCCGGAGCCGGCAAAGTCACTGAACCCCAGGTCGTCGCCCAGGTTGTACAGCCCGAACACCGCCTGGCCGCCCCAGGTCCACGCGCCTTCGAGCGGATAGATCAAACCCGTCATGACCACCGCGAATACCATGAAAGCCCACAGCTTCATGCGTTCGGCGACCGCGCCGGAAACGATGGACATGGCCGTGGCCACGAAGACCACCTGGAAGAAAAAGTCCGAGGCGGGCGAATAAACCGAATCGCCATCGAAGCCGTTTTCCGCCGAAGCTCCCAGCACCTCGTCGAGGCTGAAGGCTTCAATGCCCTGCAGAAAAAACCCGCCGTCGTACATCACCGCGTAGCCACAGGCCAGGTACATGAAGCAGGCGATGGCATACAAAGCAATGTTCTTGGTAAGAATTTCGGTGGTGTTCTTGGCGCGAACCAGACCCGCCTCGAGCATGGAGAATCCGGCGGCCATCCACATGACGAGCGCGCCACAGACCAGGAAATAGAAGGTGTCGATTGCGTACTGGAGTTCAAAAATCTGGGATTCCATGGATCAGCTCCGGTTTCTCAGCGCGGGATTGAAATGCTTGTCGGAAGAGTCATCGAAAACACCGGCACTCAAATGGCCTGCGCCCCGGTCTCGCCGGTGCGGATGCGGATCACTTCCTCCAGCGAACTGACGAAGATCTTGCCGTCGCCGATTTTTCCGGTGGAAGCGCTGGACGTGATCGCTTCGACGACGGCATCCACCCGATCGTCCGTGACCGCGGTCTCCACCTTGAGCTTGGGCAGGAAGTCGACGTTGTACTCCGCTCCCCGGTAGAGCTCGGTGTGGCCCTTCTGCCGGCCAAAGCCGCGCACTTCGGTGACGGTGATCCCGGCGACGCCGGCCTCACCGAGAGCTTGGCGCACGTCATCGAGCTTGAATGGTTTGATGATGGCCGAGACCAGCTTCATGTCAGTTCCTCCGCACGGGGCAATCGGGTTTACGGCGAACCTGGATGCACATTTCATGCCAGGGCCCGAAACCTCGCAGTCACGGCTCTTTCAGCAGGTGATGCCATTCTGAAATTACGTACGAATGCCCACGGAAAGTGCGTGTCTTTGGCGGCCATGCACCATAACGGTGCATTTTTGCAACGTGCTCATGGCAGGTGCGACCCATTGGTGATATAATTAACGGATTGAGCACACCTCATACCGGCCAGGGATGCATGAACGCCGGTTACTGAAGCGCAAGCATCAGTCGCAGAGCACCAGAAACGCCGCCCATGAGGCGGCGTTTTTTATGGTCGGCCCTAATTCACGCGCCTATCCGGCGAACGCACGACGTATCGCAAGGCCTCTGGCGGCGTGCTCCAACCCCTCCTGAGCGGCGCAGCACCCCCTGTTCCTGTCGCGCCGGGCACTTGCGCTCACGAACCGCTTTGCCAAGAGCGCGAATATTGACACGCTAGAAGAAACTAATGGTAGTATTATTTAACTTTTTCTGTACTTATCGTATCCCATGCCCGATCGACTCGTCTGGCTGTTACGACACTTCAATCTGCGCGCCCGTGTTTTCCAGGCCGGAGTTCTCAACTGCAATGCTTCGTTCGAGGCGCAATCAGGTCTCGGCTACCTGCATGTGCTGAAGTCGGGCAAGGTGGAAATCACACCCCAGGGGCATGATCCGATACTTGTCGACGACCCCTCGGTGTTGTTCTTCATGAACCCCACCCAACACCGGGTCCAGCCCGCGGCCACGGGCTGCTCCATGGTTTGTGCGACCTTCGAGTTCGGCCTGGACGAAGGAAACCCGCTACTCGAGGCGCTGCCTGAACTGACCCTGGTTCGCCTGGGCGACGCACCGATACTGGGACTGACCCTGCGGCAATTGTTCACCGAGTCGGAAGAGGATCACTGCGGCAAGCAGGCCGTGCTCGACCGCTTGTGCGAGGTCGCCCTGGTGCTGGTACTCAGGGATCTGATGGACCAGCACCGGCTGGACGTGGGTCTGCTGGCCGGACTCGCCGACACCCGCCTGGCACGGGCCATCAATGCCATGCACGCCGAACCGAACCGCAACTGGACGCTGGAGGCCCTGGCAGGCGAGGCTGGAATGTCGCGCGCCCGGTTTGCCGTGCATTTTCGCGACACCGTCGGCATGACACCCGGCGACTACCTGGGCGAATGGCGGGTGGGCCTGGCGCAATCGATGATGCTCAAGGGCATGCCGCTCAAGAGCGTTGCGGGCGAGGTGGGCTACGGATCGGCCAGTGCCTTGTCGCGGGCTTTTCTGGCCCGGCGCGGCAAGACCCCGACCACCTGGTTGCGGGAGCATGGCACCAAGTGCTCGCCATAAATCGGAAACCCGGATCGCGGACACAAAAAAAGCGGGCGTCAAACGCCCGCTTTTCGCGATACCGCAGTGGTTACAGTGAAGCGGCAGTTTTCGACCGGATCTTTTTCCAGTTTTTTTCCGCCTTGGCGATGGTGCCGGCACGGTCCTTGTGAAATTCCTTCAGGACCGCCTCGTTCAGGAACACGTAGAGCTTGCCGTCTTCCACGGCCGCGTAGCGCGGATCGCCGTCGAACTTCTTGGCCACCGAGACGCCGAAAGCGCAGAAGCCGCCAAACTGCGGCGCATACCTGCCCGGTGACTTCTCGAAGGTCTTTTTGTTCTCCGCGCTGGCGAAGTAATACGCCACGCCCTCATGGACCGCGGAATGGGTGGCGAATCCTTCGATGCGATTGCCGATGTCCACGAAGGCCACCGGATCGAAGCCGTGCAGTGCCAGCGGCTTGCCCGTGTAAGTCAGGCCTGCGGACACATTGTGCTCGTCGGCGGCGAATGCCGCTTGCTGAAAAACTGCGCTGAACAATACCAGCGCGGTCGCGATGAAATGATGTTTCATTGATCTATCCTCTATTGGTTGGTTTCACGCCTGGGTTTCGACCGGCCCGCCTGTGGCGGCACCGGCTGTCGTTGGCTCGACAGGGCGTGATGTTCCGGCGGCCCCGGGCTTCGAACAAGCCGAATGGCCGGATTCGAGACGCCGGGTAGAGGACTTGAGACTAGGGGTGAAACGGGGCGACTGGCCGGGTACGGGCGGGCCATCGCCCACCCGGAAATCCAGCACGGACCGCCCGGCTACTCCATAGTGCCGGCGCGACCCTCGATTTCGACGACCACCTTGCCAATGGCCTGGCCGCTGGTGAGACGGTCGTAGGCCTGCCCGACTTCGGAGAGCGCAAAGCACTGCTCGTCCAGCAACGGCTTCAGCGCGCCCGCATCCACGATATCGGCCAGCTGCGTGAGAATCGCTCCGTGCCGCTCCCGGCCTTGATCATGCAACATGGGTATCAGCATGAAGACAACGTGCAGCGACAGTCCCTTGAAGTGAGCCGGCGACAGGTCGATTTCCAGCAGGGATACGGTAGTGGCGACGCGTCCGTTCAATGCCGCAGCCTCGAAGGAATTCGTCAGGTTGGCGCCTCCGACCGAGTCGAACACCACGTCGAAACCCGCCCCACCGGTATGATCGGAGACATACTGCGCGACCGTTTCGTCCCGATAATCAATAGGCGTGGCCCCGTACTGTTCAATAATGCCCAATGCCTCGCCGCCGGTGGCCGTGGAGCAGACCCTGGCACCGAGGTGCCGGGCCAATTGCACGGCGACATGCCCGACGCCGCCGGCACCACCATGAACCAGCACGTTCTGGCCAGCGCTAACATCCGCTCGTTGCAGGCCTTCGAAAGCGGTGATGCCAACCAGCGGCAACGCCGCGGCCTCGCGCATCGAAAGGGTCCGCGGTTTGTGGGCGATCAACCGGGCATCGGCCAGCATGTATTCCGCCAGTGCGCCCGGCAGATCACCAAGCCCACCGGCGCAGCCGTAGACTTCGTCGCCCGGTGCGAAAGTGGAGACGCCCTCGCCGACGGCCTCGATGGTACCGGCGAAATCCATGCCGAGCACCGCCGGCAGGTCCGGCGCGAATGGCAACTCGCCCTGGCCCATCTGGCGAATCATGGTATCGACGGTGTTGACACTGGTCGCGGCCACCCGTACGAGAACGTGCCCGGCCCGCACATGCGGTCGGGACTGATCGGTGAGCTGGAATTCGGCGTGGTCGCCGTATTCGCTGAGAATCATGGCTTTCATCGGGCTTCTCCAGACGCAATTCGAGTCAGCCCTCAAGATAGACCTGGCTCAATGCATATAAAACGGGCATCAGTACGAATCAGTTTTCGGATATTCAATATAATTGGTGTTGCACCGGCCCCCGCCTGCGGCACACGCACCCGAGGCGATCAGCGCTCCCAGATGGGTGGATCCCCGATTTTCTCCAGCAGAAAGTCGATGAACACACGCACCTTCGCCGTCAGCACGTTCGATTTCGGATAGACCAGCCAGATCGCGGACCGGTCCTCGATTTCGTAATCGGGCAGGACCCGGACCAACGAGCCTTCGCGCAACTCGCGGTTGACACTCCACACGGAGTTCATCGAAATTCCGACACCGGCCCGGCTCGCGATCCTGGTGCTGGCACCGTCGTCGCAGATCACCCGACTCTCGGCGCCCGGGGGCGGAAAGGTACCGGCAGGCCCGCCGCCGGCCGATATCAACCTTCTCGGCACGCCGCCGGCAAAGACCAGGAGTTGATGGTCGGCCAGATCGGCCGGCACCCGCGGCGTTCCATGACGGGCCAGATACTCCGGAGACGCGCACAGAATGCGTTTATCGTCAGCCAGCTTTCTGGCCCTGAGGCTGCTGTCTTCGATCGCATAGTTGCGAAGCGCCAGGTCGAACCCGCCTTCGATCAGGTTCATCGGCGTGTCGGACAGTTTCAGATCGAGTTTCACGCCGGGAAAGCGATCCAGAAACTCGGGCAACAGGGGGGCGACATAGCGTTGCGCGAACGTGCTGGATGATGCAAACCTCAGGGTTCCTGTGATTTCCGGACGCCCATGCCCCAGAGCCGCCCGTGCCGCATCTTCCTGCGCCAGGATTTCCCGGGCGAAAGGCAGGAATTCAGCACCCTCCAGAGACAGTGCAACCTTTCGGGTCGAACGATGCAGCAGGTCGGCGCCGACCTGCTTTTCGAGTTTGGCCAGCCGCGCACTCGCAACCGCTGGAGCCAGGCCGAGCTGACGCCCCGCGGCACTGATGTTGAGCATCTCGGCGGCCATCACGAAGAGCCGCACGCATTCTGTATCCATGAAGATTATATCCGTAACGCGAAAGCCGAGCTCAGTATCACCTCCATATTTCGGATTGTGCAAACTAGACACATCGCAAGACGCAACGGGACCAGGATGGTTTTCGTTGAACGACCGGCACGGATTCACGCATTGGCAAGAACGGCCGCTACGTGCCGCCTGACTATATTCGAATTCCGAATTCTCCAGTTCCTGATTGCCCGTTTAACGAGTCGCTCAAATGCCATATCGTCAAGGCTGCAACCCAGGCCCCGAATCTTCTCAGAGGACTTTATCCGTGACCAAGACAGTTCTTATTACCGGCTCCACCGACGGCATTGGCCTGGAAACCGCAAAAATGCTGGCGGGCTCGGGGCATACGCTATTGGTGCACGGGCGCAGCGCAGCGAAGCTGGAACAGACGGAAAAGACCCTGACCGCGATTCACGGCGCCGCGCTCATCGAGACCTATCGGGCCGACCTGTCGCGGATTTCCAATGTGGAGGCGCTGGCCACCGCAGTGGCGAAACGCCATTCGAAACTCGATGTACTCATCAACAACGCGGGGGTATACAAGACTCCGAATCCACGCACGCCGGAGGGCTACGATCTTCGCTTCATCGTCAACACGGTCGCGCCGTTCGTGCTGACGAAGCGACTCCTTCCGTTGCTGCCACGGGAGGGCCGGGTGATCAATCTGTCTTCGGCGGCCCAGCAACCGGTGGATCTCGATGCGCTCGCTGGCCGGACCGCTTTGGATGACAGCCAGGCCTACGCTCAGAGCAAGCTGGCACTGACCATGTGGACCTTCCACCTGGCCCGAACCCTGGCCGATACCGGGCCGGCGGCCATTGCCGTCAATCCGGCTTCCCTGCTGGCCACCAAGATGGTCAAGGACGCCTTCGGTACCGAAGGCAATGATCTGCGGGTGGGTGCCGACATCCTCGTGCGCGCCGCAACGAGCGATGAATTCGCGGACGCGTCGGGCCGCTACTTCGACAACGATCAGCGGCGCTTCGCACTCCCCCATCCCGATGCGCTGGATGCCGGCAAGAATCAGCGACTGGTCCAGGCCATCGAGGCCATGCTGGCCGAAATCGACGTTTGATTGTCAGATCGGACGAGCGCTCTCGCTGCGCGAGCCCGGTCAAATTCGCTCCCGGCGAATTTGTCGAACCTTTCTCATCCTGTCGGGCGGACTGTCGGACAACAAAAAGCCACCCGGAGGTGGCTTTTCTGTGAGCTTATCGACAGATAGCTGACAGAATATTCCGAGCACATGGTTTACACATGACTGCATTTGGGGAGAACCCAAA
>NZ_JAZHOG010000016.1:0-85430 GCF_037892215.1 Elongatibacter sediminis
GATGCGGCGCGTTCCCCTCAGGGGTCTCGCCGCCAGGACGGCGGCGCGAAGGCCCCAGGGAAGGGTCCACGCCGTCCACTGAGGGGAATGTGCCGCAGCACCTGCCTACTCGAAGGCACGGTTTCCATGAGCCTACCAGATAAGCGGAATTCAGCTAACGCGAAACCAACAAGGTCTCCAGGCTGTTGCACCAAAGCCCTGAGGGGAAAGCACCGCAGCACCTGCCTGCTCGAAGGCACGTTCTTCCATGAACCTTCCGGATAAGCAGAATTCAGCTAACGCGAAACCCGCAAGGTTTCCAGGCTATTTCGCCAGAGGCCAAAGGAGAATGCGCCGCAGCGCCTGCCTGCTCGAAGGCACGGTTTCCATGAGCCTTCCAGATGAGCGGAATCCAGCTACCGCGAACCCAGCAGGGAGCGAGAGCTGTTGGGTCAGTGGGCTGATTGGGGATGTGTTCGGTTTGGGCTGGCAATGAGAAGTGGGAATTGCGGTCGGAGACTGCTTGAACGGCCCAATGCTCATCGGAGCCCAGGTTGGACAAATGACATCGGCGAACGAAATCGAACACGAACGGCCGTGCAAAAAAGAGCGCATTGTAATTCCGGAATGGAAACAAGATGTTCCGCGAAAGCCGCCACTGAAAAGTCAGGATTCCGCCGCACCGGCTCCCGATGCGGTTGATTTAATGATGGCCTAAGTACTTGCCCTGCTTGACATACGACTTGAAATTCCACTATTGTGCACTTTAGTGGGAATAAGTGGTAAATAGTGTCATCCAGGTGGAAACATTGTGTTTTTCGGCGAAACAGCAATCAACCTGGACGCCAAAGGGCGTCTGGCCATACCGATGCGCTACCGGGACTCGATCCAGGAGCAGTGCGGTGGCCGGATGGTATTGACCTACAGCGCATTCGATTCAGGGGCGCTGTGGTTATACCCCGAACAGGAATGGGAAAGAGTCAGGGACGAAGTGACAAGCCTCAGTACCTTCAATCCAGGCCATCGCAGCCTCCAGCGCCGCCTCGTCGGCAGCGCGGCGGCCGTGGAGCCGGATGGGACAGGGCGAATCCTTCTGCCAGCCACCCTTCGCCAGGTGGCCGGATTGGAAAAACACGTCGTGCTTCTGGGCATGGGCAGCCGTTTCGAGGTCTGGAACGAAGCCATATTGAACCAGAAACGCGTCGAGGAAGAGCGCAGCCTGAGTGAGGCCGCGTCGGAAGAAATGGCCCGCCTGGTGCTTTGATGGGTGGGTGGAACCGAATTGCCAGAGGTGCTGATCGCGAACGATGAGCAATGACCAACACCAGCCGGTATTGCTGGAAGAAGTGTTGGAAGGGCTCAAAATCCGCGCAGACGGAAACTATCTCGACGGCACGTTTGGCAGAGGTGGACACAGCAGGGCCATTGCGGACTGCTTGTCCGGGGAAGGCTGTCTTGTAGCGCTGGACAAGGATCCTGAAGCGATAGCAGCCGGGTTGGGGATGTTCAAAGCGAACCCGTGCTTCAGGATTACCCAGGGCAGCTTTGCCGACATGGAGCGCCACGTCCGTGACTGGGGCCTGGAAGGGAATCTGGATGGAGTTCTTCTCGATCTCGGAGTTTCCTCGCCGCAGCTGGACAATCCGGAACGGGGCTTTTCGTTCATGGGCGACGGCCCCCTGGATATGCGCATGAACCCATTACAGGGTGTTTCCGCGGCCGAGTGGCTGGCGGAGGCGCCGGAACGGGAAATATCCCGGGTGTTTTGGGAGTACGGAGAGGAGCGCCACGCGCGCAGGATTGCCAGGAGCATCGTAATGGCCCGGCAGCAACGGCAGATGGAAACGACCGGTCAGTTGGCAAAACTGATTGAGGAAACCATCGGCCGTCGAGAACCAAAAAAGCATCCGGCCACACGGTGCTTTCAGGCAATCCGGATACATATAAATAACGAATTGGCAGATCTGGCCCAGGGGCTGGACGCCGCGATAACGGAGTTGCGCCCGGGAGGACGGCTGGTCGTGATCAGCTTTCACTCCCTAGAGGACCGCCTGGTCAAGCGGACATTCAGAGAAGCCGCACGACCAGGCAAGGTCCGTCGCAACCTGCCCGAGCATCCGGACCTGAAGCCCAGGCTCCGTCTGGTCGGGAAAGCCATTCGTCCATCCTCCTCCGAACTCTCCGCAAATCCCCGGGCCCGAAGCGCCATCATGAGGATTGCGGAGAAACTCGCTTGAATGCCCGGCTGCTGATAGTTCTGATCGTCCTGGTTGCCGTAATCGGCAGTGCGCTCGGTGTTGTGTATGCGCGTCACGACAGCCGGCGCCAGGCTGTGCGTCTGGGCGAACTCGAAAACGAACGAGACGCCCTGATTGCCGAATGGAGCCGGCTGCAGCTCGAACAGGCGTTTCTGGCGGACGCCGGACAGGTTGAGAGCCGGGCACGTGATGACCTTCGCATGCAATCGCCGGAATCCGTGAATATCCTGGTGGTGCGGCCATGAGTTCCGAAGAACGCACCGCCGTGCCGCTGACCCGGCTGTATGCTTTCCTGCTGGTGTTCGCGCTGTGTTCGGTCGCGCTGGTGGCGCGGGCCGTAAACCTCCAGGTGATGGAGTCCGAGTTCCTGCAGGGACAGGGCGAGGCCCGGTTCATGCGCGAGGTGGAGGTTCCGACCCGCCGCGGCAATATCCTGGATCGCAGTGGTGAACCGCTGGCGGTCAGCACGCCGGTCGATTCCGTTTGGGCTCATCCCGGCGAACTGTTGCAGACGCCGGAAGACATCGCTCCGCTGGCCGCGATACTCGGAGCGGACGCCGATGAAATCGAACGGCGGCTGAACCAGCGCTCCGGGCGGTCGTTCGTTTGGCTGCGTCGCCGTCTGCACCCCGACGTGGCGGAAGAAATTCGTGCCGCCGACCTCGACGGTGTGTACCTGCAGAAGGAGTACCGCCGCTTCTATCCTGCCGGTGAAGTGGCCGCACACGTCATCGGCTTCACCAATATCGACGACATCGGCCAGGAAGGCCTGGAGTTGGCCTACAACGATTGGCTCCAGGGCAAGCCGGGTCGCAAGCGGGTGATTCGGGACCGCCTGGGCCGGACCGTCGAGCACGTGGAATTACTGCGCGAGGCCGAGCACGGTCATGACCTCGCGCTGACGATCGATCGCCGCCTGCAGTACCTCGCCTATCGCGAGTTGAAGCGCACCGTGCTCAAGCACGGTGCGCGCTCGGGCAGTATCGTGCTGCTGGATATTCCATCCGGCGAAGTGCTGGCGATGGTGAATCAACCTTCGTTCAATCCCAACCAGCCCAATATCGACAGCGACGGCTTGCGCAACCGGGCTGTCACCGACGTGTTCGAACCCGGTTCGGTCATGAAGCCGTTCGCGGTCGCCGCTGCGCTCGAAGCCGGCATCGTGCGGCCGGATACGCCCATCGACACCACCCCCGGCACCATCAATATCTCCGGGCACACCATTTCGGACCATCGCAACTATGGCCCCATCGACGTCACGCGGGTGATCACGAAATCGTCCAACGTCGGCGCCACCAAGCTGGCCCTGGCGATGGAAGCCGAGCAGTTGTGGAGCGTTTACGATCGCTTCGGTTATGGCGATGTCACCGGCATCGGCTTCCCGGGGGAATCCGCCGGTGTGCTGCGTAACCACCGGCGCTGGCGCCGGGTCGAGCAGGCAACCCTTTCCTACGGATACGGACTTTCAGTGACCACCCTGCAGCTCGCGTCGGCCTTTGCCGCGTTGGCGGACGAGGGCCGCATGCGTCCGCCGAGCCTGATCCAGGGCGCGACGAATCCCGCCGTTTCAGTCCTCGATCCGGAAATCGCACGCCAGGTCGCCGCGATGATGGAAACCGTCACCGGCCCTGATGGTACCGGCAAGGCCGCGCGGGTCACCAACTACCGCGTGTCGGGAAAAACCGGTACATCGCGCAAGGCCAGCGCGGCCGGCTATGCCTCGCGCTACGTCTCGACCTTCGCCGGGTTCGCACCGTCCAGCGAGCCCCGGCTGGTCTGTGTCGTGGTCATCAATGATCCGAGTAACGGACAGTATTACGGTGGCGCGGTGGCGGCGCCCCTGTTCTCCACGGTCATGGCGGGCGCCCTGCGCCTGCTGGATATTCCGCCGGACGACTTCGCCGGCACGCTGGTGGACCATGCTGAGTCACAGCGTACCCGGGCGGGCGGAGAGGCGCCATGAGCTGCCCCATGAGTCTGGGAACCCTGCTGGAGGGCTGGTGTGACCAGCCGCCCGTCGTGGTCGTCACGGGTCTCAACCTGGATTCGCGCCATGTACAGCCTGGTGAAGCATTTGTGGCAGTGGCGGGTGGTCGTCAGCACGGTCTCGATTTTGCGTTGCAGGCCGAAGAACGGGGAGCGGCGGTCGTCATTCACGACGGGTTGGCGCCCGTTCCGCAACTGGGCATTCCGGCTGTGGCCGTCGACGGGCTCGGCGCCCGGTTGTCGGCGCTGGCCGCACGGTTTTTTCATGCTCCTTCCGAGCGTTTGACCGTTGCGGGCGTGACCGGAACCAATGGCAAGACTTCGACGGCTCACTTCATTGCGCAGGCCTGGCATCGGGCCGATGGGAGTGCCGGGCTGATCGGCACCCTGGGCTACGGGGCACTGGATCGTCTGCGGCCGGCCCGCCTGACGACGCCCGACCCCATTTCCGTGCAACGGGCCCTTTCCGAATGCATCGATGCGGGGGTGGAACGGGTCGCCATGGAGGTGTCATCACACGCGCTGGAGCAGGGTCGCTGCGCGGATGTGGCTTTCGAGGCTGCCGTACTCACCAATCTCAGCCGTGACCACCTGGATTACCACGGCAGCATGGACAATTACGCCGCGGCCAAGCGGCGGTTGTTTACCGATTGCCGGCCCCGTTTCGCCGTGATCAACGCCGATGATGAATTCGGCAGGTCATTGGCGGATGAGCTCGAAGGCGGGTGCCAGGTGCTCAGCTACGGAATGCGCCAGCGCGCGGAATTGCGGGCCGAGGTGGTTGGCATGGATGCGTCCGGGTTGAATCTAGAACTCGCGGGTCCCTGGGGCGGAGGCCGAATCCATACCGGTCTGATGGGTCGTTTCAATGTATCCAACCTGCTGGCCGCGGCCGGTACGCTCGCCCTGCTGGGCATGCCCTGGAGCCAGGTGCTGCATCAGTTGGAACTGATGCACCCGGTGCCGGGCCGCATGCAATGCCTGGGTGGCGAAGGCGGGCAGCCGGTCGTGGTCGTCGATTTCGCGCATACGCCCGATGCACTGCGGGAGGCGCTGACGGCGCTCGGTGCGCACCTCCACGGTCGTCTGACCTGTGTGTTTGGCTGCGGCGGTGATCGGGATCGCGGCAAACGCCCGTTGATGGCGGCCATCGCCGAGAAACTGGCCGACCGGGTGGTGCTGACCGCCGACAATCCGCGCGGAGAATCGCTGACAGAGATTTTCGCCGACATGCAGACAGGACTGGCATCACCGGACCGGGCGCTGGTCATCGCCGACCGGTCCGCCGCCATTCGCCGGGCCATTCAGGACAGCCGGCCGGGCGACATTGTCCTCATTGCCGGCAAGGGTCATGAAACCTGGCAGGAAACCAATGGACAGCGACTGCCGTTCAGCGATGAGGCGGCCGTTCGGGCCGTGCTGGAGGAGGCCGCATGATCCGCCTGTCGCTCAGTTCCATCTGCGAGGTCCTGGACTTGCCGCGGCCGGAGTGTGACGTGACGGTCGAGTCGGTCGCCACGGACAGCAGGAAAGTGCGATATGGCAGCCTGTTTGCCGCGCTCGAAGGCGAGCGGGTGGATGGGCATGAGTTCACTGGCGCGGCGGTATCCACCGGCGCGGTCGCGTTGCTGGTGCGGCGCCCCGTGGACGCCCCGGTGCCGCAACTGGTGGTCGAGGATGTGCTGAAAGCACTGGGTCGCATCGCCCGGCTGGTGCGGGATACCGCGGATCCTGTCGTTGTGGGAATTACCGGCAGCAATGGCAAGACGACGGTCAAGGAGATGGTCTCGGCCATTCTGCGCCAGAACGGACCTGTACTGGCTACCGAAGCCAATTACAACAACGAGCTGGGAGTGCCTCTCACCCTGTTCCGGCTCGAGACCTCACACCGCCATGCGGTGCTCGAAATGGGCGCGAGCCGGGCCGGAGACATCGAATACCTGGGTGAAATTGCGCATCCGGACATCGGGCTGGTCACGAACATCGGACCGGCACATCTCGAAGGCTTCGGCGATATAGAAGGTGTGGCTCGGGCCAAGGGCGAGATGTTCGCCGCGCTTCCGGCCGCTGGCTGCGCGGTGATCAACGCCGATGAACCGTGGCGCGAACTCTGGCAGTCCCTCAACCGGGCGGGTCGGACCCTGAGTTTCGGTACCGGCGCGGATGCCGATGTGCGGGTGAGTGCTGACGGGGATGTGACCTGTCTTGAAACGCCCGTGGGCGAATGCAAGGTGAAACTGAGCCTGCCGGGCGCACACAATCGGCTCAATGCTGCGGCCGCGGCAGCCGTGGCGGTGGCGCTCGACGTGCCGCTGGCCGATATCCGCGACGGGTTGGAATCGGTTGGGCCGGTGCCGGGACGGTTGAATCTGATTTCCACCAAAGCGGGATGGACCGTGATCGACGATACCTACAATGCCAATCCCGCATCGCTTTATTCCGCATTGCGGGTTCTGGCCGGCATGCAGGGCAAGGCGTGGCTGGTGCTGGGCGACATGAAGGAACTCGGCGAAGACAGCCGCAAACTGCACGCGGAAGTGGGTGACGCGGCGCGCTCCCTGGGCGTGGCGCGTTTGTTCGCCCTGGGCGAAATGTCCGCCAGCACAGCGGATGCCTTCGGTGCCGGTGCCGAACATTTCGACGATCGCAACGAACTGGTCGGTGCGCTGCGTGCCGCGCTGAGGCCCGGGATCAACTGCCTGGTCAAGGGTTCACGTTCCATGGGCATGGAGCAGGTCGTTCAGGCCATCACTGAATCCGCGGATGTGAAGGAGGCCTGCTGATGTTGCTCTGGCTGTTCGCCCGGCTGGCTGAAATCAATCCGGGATTCAACGTGTTCGGCTACATCACCCTGCGCACCGTGCTCAGTGCGCTGACGGCGCTGACCATCTCGCTGGTGCTGGGCCCGGCCTTCATCCGGCGTCTGGTGCGTAACCAGACCGGGCAACCCGTTCGTGAACTGGGACCCAAGTCACACCTGTCCAAGGCCGGCACACCGACCATGGGGGGGGCGCTCATCCTGTTCTCCATCGTGCTGACCACTCTGCTGTGGGCGGATCTGAGCAACCGCTACGTGTGGGTTGTGCTGGCGGTGACTCTGAGTTTCGGGCTGATTGGCTGGCTGGACGACTATCGCAAACTGGTGCTCCAGGATTCCGCGGGTCTGCCGGCACGCTGGAAGTACCTGGGGCAGTCCGTGTTCGGCCTGGCCGCCGCGGTTTTTCTGTACCAGACCGCCGAACAGCCCGCTTCCACCGAGCTGATCGTACCGCTGTTCAAGGGCGTGGTGATCCCGCTGGGTGTGTTCTACGTGGTGACCACCTATTTCATGATCGTCGGCTTTTCCAATGCCGTCAATCTGACCGATGGTCTCGATGGACTGGCCATCATGCCGTCTGTTTTTCTGGCTGCGGCGCTCGGTATTTTCGCCTACGTGGCCGGGCATGCAGGGTTCTCCGGTTACCTTGGCCTGCCTTCCATTCCGGGGGCCGGTGAGTTGGCGATATTCTGCGGCGCGTTGGGTGGAGCGGGACTGGGCTTTCTGTGGTTCAACACCTATCCGGCCCAGATATTCATGGGTGACATCGGCGCGCTGGCGGTGGGGGCGGCACTCGGTTTGATCGCTGTAGTCGTTCGCCAGGAGCTGGTTTTCATCCTGATGGCCGGCGTATTCGTGGTCGAAACACTGTCGGTCATGCTGCAGGTGGCTTCGTTCAAGCTGACGGGGAAACGCATTTTCCGCATGGCGCCGATCCATCATCATTTCGAACTCAAGGGCTGGCCCGAGCCGCGCGTGATCGTACGTTTCTGGATCATCTCGGTCATCCTCGTTCTGGCCGGTCTGGCGACCCTGAAAATCCGATGAGACGATCCGGCATGAAAACCCAGGCACGTGACGCCGGATTGGCGCGCCCCGTCGTCGGGCTCGATCTGTGGGTCATGTTGCCGGCCGTGTTGCTGGTGGCCATCGGCGTGGTCATGGTGGGTTCGGCGTCGATTGCCGTCAGCGAGGGGCAGGACATGCAGCCCTACCACTATGTGCTGCGCCACTGCATCTACGTGGGTCTGGGTGTCGCGTTGGCGCTTTCTTTCCGCATCGTTCCGATCGACTTCCTGCAACGGGTCAGCCGGCCGATGATGCTGCTCTCGTTGCTGGCCCTGCTGATGGTGTTCATCCCCGGTATCGGCCACACCGTGAATGGCAGCACCCGTTGGGTTCGGCTGGGGTTTGTCAACTTCCAGGTGGTGGAAGCCGTCAAGCTGATGGTGATCATCTATCTCGCCGGCTATCTCGCACGCAAGGCGGACCTGGTGCGGACCCGATTCTTCGATACCCTGAAGCCGCTGCTGTTCGGCGGGCTGCTTTCCGCGATTCTGCTGGTGCAGCCCGACATGGGCAGCGCGGCGGTGATCATCGCCATCATCGCCGGGCTGATCTGGCTGGCCGGTGCCGCCTGGCGGCACATTGCCGTGCTTGGCATGCTGACCATTCCGGTGTTCGGTTTCGCGGCCATGGAGCCCTACCGCCTGCGGCGCATCGTCAGCTTCATGGATCCCTGGGCGGACCCATTCAACAGCGGATTCCAGTTGACCCAGGCGCTGATCGCGGTCGGACGGGGCGAACTCTTGGGCGTTGGGCTCGGGGCGAGTATCCAGAAACTGCTTTACCTGCCCGAAGCGCACACCGATTTCATCTTCGCGGTGCTGGCCGAGGAATTCGGCCTGGTTGGCGTGGTTCTGGTGATGGGCCTCTACCTGCTGCTGGTCACCCGCATCATGGTGGTCGGAATTCTCGCCCATCGACGGGGGCGACCGTTCGCCGGTTTTCTGGCTTTCGGCGTCGGCTTGTGGCTCGGATTGCAGGCCATGGTCAGCATCGGCGTGAATCTCGGCGTACTGCCCACCAAGGGTCTGACCCTGCCGCTGATCAGTTCGGGCGGCAGCAGCATTCTGATGACCCTGCTCGCGCTGGGCATGGTATTGCGCATCAAGTTCGAACTCGATCTGGAAAGCGGCGCCCCGTTACGGCGGCGGACGTCGCTGAAACGGGCGACGGCATGACACGGGAGGTTGGTGGCGTGTTGATCATGGCAGGTGGAACAGGCGGGCACATCTTTCCCGGCCTTGCCGTGGCCGCAGAATTGCAGGGACGGGGCATTCCCGTGCGTTGGCTTGGCGCCAGCGGCGGCATGGAATGCGAACGCGTGCCCGCCGCGAACATCCCGCTGGATGCCGTCTCGATTTCCGGGTTGCGCGGCAAGGGTTTGGTCCGTTGGCTTGGCATGCCGTGGAAGCTGTCGCGAGCGGTGTTCCAGGCCTTTCGCGTCATCGGTCGTCATCGGCCGGAGTGTGCGGTGAGTTTCGGCGGCTATGCGGCGGGACCGGGTGGTCTGGCCGCGTGGCTGCGGGGTGTGCCGTTACTGGTGCACGAGCAGAATCGGGTGCCCGGATTGACCAACCGCGTCCTGGCACGCTTCGCCCGCAGCGTACTGCAGGCGTTTCCGGGATCCTGGCCGGCTGCTGCGGCGGCCGTCACCTGTGGCAATCCGGTGCGTGCGGATGTGGTCGGGCTGCCCGCACCCGAAGCCCGCATGGCCGCCCGAAACGGTCCCCTTCGCGTGCTTGTAACCGGTGGCAGCCAGGGCGCCCGCGCCTTGAACGAGAAGGTTCCGGCGGCGCTGGGGCTCTTGCCCGAATCACTCCGGCCTCAGGTCCACCATCAGGCGGGGCGCGACCGCGCCGAGGAAACCCGGCAAGCCTACCGGGATGCGGGAATCGAGGCCCGGGTGCAACCCTTCATCGACGACATGGCCAGGGCCTACGCCTGGGCCGACCTGGTGGTCTGCAGGTCTGGAGCCTTGACGGTTTCGGAGCTGGCGGCAGCCGGTATCGGGGCAGTTCTGGTGCCGTTTCCGCATGCCGTCGATGACCACCAGGCATGCAATGCCGATTACCTGGCGGCGGCCGGTGCGGCTGAAATGATCCGTGAGGCGGATTGCTCGGCGCAGGCCCTGGCGGACCTGCTGGCGAGTCTGCTGACCAGCCGGGAGCGTTTGCTGGACATGGCGCTGGCCGCGCGAGGTCTGGCGATGCCCGATTCCGCGCGGCGGGTGGCGGACCTGTGCCAGGAGGCGATGGCATCGTGAACCGTACCGCTTCCTACCTCCAGCCCATGCGACGCATCCGGCGTGTGCACTTCGTTGGCATCGGTGGCGCCGGCATGAGCGGGATTGCCGAAGTGCTGGTGAATCAGGGCTTCGAAGTATCGGGTTCCGACCTCGCCGTCAGCAGCACCACGCGCCACCTGCAGAAACTGGGTGTCACGGTTCACGACGCCCACAGTGCGGACAACATCGAGGGTGCGCACGTGCTGGTGGTGTCCAGCGCCGTGGGTGAGAACAATCCCGAGGTTCGCGCGGCGCGCGAGCTGCGAATACCGGTCGTGCCACGTGCCGAAATGCTGGCCGAACTGATGCGCTTCCGCCGCGGCATCGCCGTGGCCGGCACGCACGGCAAAACGACCACGACCAGCCTGACGGCCGGCTTGCTGGCCGAGGCGGGTCTCGACCCGACATTCGTGATCGGCGGTCTGGTCAATGCCTGGGGCAGTCACGCCCGCCTGGGTACTGGTGAATACCTGGTGGCCGAAGCTGACGAAAGCGATGGGTCGTTTCTCCTGCTGCAGCCGGTCGTGGCCCTGGTGACCAACATCGACCGGGATCACCTGGAGAATTACGGGGGCAGTTTCAGTGCCCTGAAACGTGCGTTTCTGGAGTTTCTGCACCATTTGCCATTTTACGGTGTGGCGGTGCTCTGCGCGGATGATGAGCATGTCGCAGCCCTGTTGCCCGACGTGACCCGGGCGGTCGTTACTTACGGCTTGACCGCGAACGCCGATGTGCGCGCGAGTGAACTGGTGCAGCGCGGGCGAATGATGCGCTTCAAACTGCACCTGCCGAACGACGACCGGGCCCACCAGGTGCGGCTCAATCTGCCCGGCACTCACAACGTCCTCAATGCACTGGGAGCGATCGCGGTGGCGTGGGAACTGGGAGTGGACGTGCCGGCCGTTCTGGACAGCCTGGCTGGGTTCCAGGGCATCGGGCGGCGCTTCGCCGAAGTGGGAACCTACGACGTCGAAGACGGGGATGTGCTGGTTATCGAGGACTACGGGCACCATCCCTCCGAAGTTCAGGCCACCCTTGAAGCGGCACGCTCGGGCTGGCCCGATCGCCGCCTTGTCGCGGTCTTCCAGCCGCATCGTTTCAGCCGCACGCGCGACCTGTTCGACGATTTCGTCCAGGTGCTTTCCGCCGCCGACGTCCCGGTATTGACCGACATCTATCCCGCGGGTGAGGCGCCCATCGACGGAACGGACAGTCGGGCGCTGTGTCAGTCCATCCGCGCGCGCGGCAAGGTCGAGCCCATCCTCATCCCCGAAGTCGGAGACCTCGCCGCCGAGTTGCCGTCCCTGCTGGAGGCGGGTGACCTGGTCCTGCTGCTGGGAGCCGGCAACATCGGGCAGGTGGCGCAGGACATTCGCGAGAACGGCCTCGGCCGGCGGGAGGCCGCGTGAACGGGGTGCCGGAACGGCGCATGGCGCAGGCCGCCGGGTTCGGCCGGGTCGGGCTCGTGATTGGCGGAGACAGCGCGGAGCGGGAGGTGTCATTGAACGGTGGCCGTGCGGTTGCCGCTGCGCTGGAGCGCAACGGAATCGACCACGAGGTCTTCGACGGACCGATGGCGTTGTTCGAAGGCATTCGAGCGGGCCGGGTCGATCGCGTTTTCAATCTCCTGCACGGCCCGGGTGGAGAAGACGGCAGCCTGCAGGGCGCGCTGCAACTGATGGATGTCCCGGTCACCGGCGCCGATCTCGCATCGTCCGCGCTGACCATGGACAAGGTGCGGTCGAAATGGGTCTGGGAGCGCAACGGCATCCTGACCCCGCCGTTCGCAGTTTTGCAGGGGCCGGACATGGACGGACGCGATGCCATTCACAGCCTCGGCCTGCCGCTGTTCGTCAAACCCGCGGGGCTGGGCTCCAGCATCGGTGTGAGCCGGGTCGAAAACGACGAAGAACTCGAAACGGCCATTGCACTGGCCCGCCGCTACAGCCCCATCGTTCTGGTCGAGAAAGCCATCGAGGGCGGGGAGTATTTCGCCGGTATCCTCGGGCGCACGAGCTTGCCCCTGATCCGGGTGGAGACCCCGCGGGCGTTTTACGACTACACGGCCAAATACGAATCCGACGATACGCGTTACGACTGTCCCTGCGGTCTGCCCGCCGCGGTCGAAGACGGTTTGCGCGAACAGGCGCTGCGCGCGTTCGATCTGCTCGGCGCCTCGGGTTGGGGGCGGGTCGACTTTCTGCTCGATGACGAGGGTCAGGCCTGGTTCCTGGAGGTCAACACGACTCCCGGCATGACCGATCACAGCCTGGTCCCCCAGGCCGCGGCGGAAATGGGTATCGGCTTTGACGAACTCGTGTGGCTGATTCTGGAGACCAGCCTGTGAACCGGCGATTGACACCGGTGCGAGGCGGCCTTCGCGGCCAGGGATTCAGCCGGGGCGTGCTCGTGCTGTTGATTCTGTTCGGCGTGGCCATTGCCGGCACCGCCTGGGTCGGCACCGGAATCGTGGCGCGCGAGCGCTGGCCGATTCGCTGGCTGGAACTCAACGGTCCGTTCCAGCGCATCAGTGCCGAACAGTTGCGGTCCAGTCTGGCGCCACTCGTGAGTGCGAGCTTCTTCACCCTGGATTTGCAACGTTTGCGTGATGCGGCGATGCGCAATCCCTGGGCGGCGAGTGTGGTGGTGCAAAAGCAATGGCCGGACACGGTGCGGGTCACCGTTGAGGAACATCGGCCCGTCGCGCATTGGAACTCGGGCCGGCTGGTGTCGGCCCAGGGCGTGGAATTTCCGGCGCCGGACGCCGACGGCATCCAGGGACTGCCCTGGCTGCGGGGTCCGGACGAGCGTCTGGACGACGTGCTGGCGCAATGGGTGCGGTTCAACACCATGCTCGATTCGGCCGGCCTGGAAGTCGACCGACTGGTGCTCGATCAGCGCGGGTCCTGGTCGATGATCGTCAGTGGCGGTACCCACCTCGAACTGGGGCGGGATGAACCGGTGGAGCGCCTCGAGCGGTTGATGGCGAGTTGGAACCCGTTGTTGCGGAACCAGCCGCTACCCCCGTTGGCCGTGGACCTGCGTTACACCAATGGATTTGCCGTCCGCTGGCCGGAACCGTCCGCGGATCTGGCGGGGAACGACAACTGAGCCATGGACAAAAAGTCATCAGGACAAATGCAAATGCTTCGTTTCCGGCTCAATAACATCAAGGGTTTCAGAGCCCTGTATCCCTTCCGGCGCAGGGGTTCTGTGGATCGCAGCGGGCATTCCCGGGGTGTCGCTGCGTCGCGGTGCCCAACCGTCGATGGCATTGGAATGCACGGGAACATTTGAGATGGCTGCCAGAAAAAACGAGAAATCACTGGTCGTCGGCCTGGACGTGGGAACGTCCAAGATCGTGGCCATCGTCGGAGAAGTTCAGGCCGACGGAAACGTCGAAGTCATCGGCCTGGGCTCGCATCCATCGCGGGGCCTGAAACGGGGCGTCATCGTCGACATGGCTTCGACCGAACAGGCGATCCAGCGGGCCGTCGAGGAAGCCGAACTGATGGCGGGCTGCGAGATCCATTCGGTCTTCGCGGGAATTTCCGGCAACCACATCCGCAGCCTGAACTCCGATGGCACGGTAGCGATCAAGGACAAGGAAGTGTCTGAAGGCGATGTGGACCGGGTCCTGGACGCCGCCCGGGCGGTACCGGTGGCCGCCGATCAGAAAATCCTTCACGTGCTGCCGCAGGAATACGTCATCGACAACCAGGACGGTATCCGGCAACCCATCGGCATGGCGGGGGTTCGGCTCGAAGCCCATGTGCACGTGGTGACCGCGGCGTTGAGCGCGACACAGAATATCGGCAAGTGCGTCGCACGCTGTGGCCTGGTCATCGACGAACTCATCATGCAGCCGCTGGCCGCCAGCCACGCGGTGCTGACCGATGACGAGAAAGACCTCGGCATCTGCCTGGTCGATATCGGGGCCGGCACCACGGATATCGCGGTGTTCACCGAAGGCGCCATCCGTCACACCGCCTGTATCCCGATTGCCGGTGACCAGGTGACCAACGACATTGCCGTCGCGCTGCGTACGCCCACGCAGCACGCCGAAGACATCAAGATCAAATATGCCTGCGCGCTGGAGCAGCTGGCGCGCAGCGACGAGACCATCCAGGTGCCCAGTGTTGGCGACCGGACTTCGCGCCGGCTTGCACGCCAGACACTGGCGCAGGTGGTGGAGGCCCGCTACCGGGAGTTGTTTTCCCTGGTGCAGGCCGAACTGAGGCGCAGCGGCCTGGAGAGCATGGTCGCCGCGGGCCTGGTGCTTACCGGCGGTGCATCACGCATCGAAGGCGCCGGTGAACTGGCCGAGGAGATTTTTCACATGCCGGTCCGGCTGGCGACCCCGCAAGGGGTTTCCGGTCTGTCCGACGTGGTTTCGAATGCGATTCACGCGACCGGTGTCGGTTTGCTGCTGTACGGCAGTCAGGCGGACTACGGCCGCGCGGTCCTGACCCCGGGAGGCGGCGAAGCCTTCTTCGACCGGGTGCGTAGCTGGTTCCGGGGCGAATTCTGACGATACGAATAAACGGCGAGCGAGAGGAGATAGTAAAAATGTTTGAACTAGTAGAGAACTTCACACCAAACGCGATGATCAAGGTGATCGGCGTCGGGGGTGGGGGCGGAAATGCGGTTGCACAGATGATCGACGCCAGCATCGAGGGCGTCGAGTTCATCGCGGCCAACACCGACGCCCAGGCCCTGCGGCAATTCAAGGGCAAGACGATCCTGCAGATCGGGTCCAGCGTGACCAAGGGCCTGGGAGCGGGCGCCAACCCGGAGGTGGGGCGCCAGGCCGCCCTCGAGGACCGCGATCACATCATGGAAATGCTGGGTGGTGCCGACATGGTGTTCATCACGGCCGGCATGGGCGGAGGCACGGGCACCGGTGCCGCGCCGGTGATCGCTCAGGCGGCCAAGGAAATGGGCATCCTGACGGTGGCTGTCGTCACCAAACCATTTCATTTCGAGGCCAAGCGGCGCATGCTGATTGCCGAAAAGGGCATCGAGGAACTGGGGGCCCATGTCGATTCCCTGATTACGATTCCGAACTCCAAGCTGGCGGCGGTGCTGGGTGGTGAGACCCTGCTGCTCAATGCTTTCAAGGCAGCCAACGACGTACTTCAGGGTGCGGTACAGGGCATCGCCGAGTTGATCACACGACCCGGATTGATCAACGTCGATTTCGCCGACGTACGCACGGTCATGTCGGAAATGGGCATGGCGATGATGGGTGCCGGCCAGGCCGCCGGAGACGATCGAGCCATCATGGCGGCCCAGGCGGCGATTGGCAGTCCTCTGCTGGAGGACATCAACCTGTCGGGTGCCTGCGGCATCCTGGTCAACATCACGGCCGGTCCGAACCTGACGATGAAGGAATTCGAAGAGGTGGGCGGAACGGTGGCCGATCTGGCCTCCGACGATGCCACCGTCGTGGTGGGTACGGTCATCGATCCCGATCTCGGCGATGATTTGCGGGTGACGGTGGTCGCCACGGGTATCGGGGATTCCCTGCGCGCCCGGGCATCGGAAGACAAGCCCATGCGCCTGGTGGCCAATGGCACTACCGGCAGGCCCGACTTCGAGGCGGAAACCGGAGGTGAAGCCGATGATGCCCTGTCCGACCGCGACCGGCGGTTGGCCAAGGCGGAGAACAAGGACCTCTTCGCCCATCAGCGGGACATCGACTACCTGGATATTCCTTCATTCCTCAGAAACCAGGCGGATTAGGATAGTCACGATGTTGAAAGGGTGTTGTCTCGCTCTCAGACCTGCCTTCTCGCGCCTGCGGCGCAAACCGGCAGGCATCGATCGAGACGTTCCCAGCGGCTGTATGCGGCTTCACTGGACGTTGCGTCGGGGTTCGTCGGCGCAAACCGGCAGGCATCGATCGAGGGTGGGACAGTCACTTGGTCGACGCGGGGTTGTCTCGCTCTCACGCCTGCCTTCATGCGCCTGCGGCGCAAACCGGCAGGCATCGATCGAGACGTTCCCATTGGCTGTGTTCGGCTTCTTGGGAGGTTGCGTCGGGGTTCGGCGCAAACCGGCAGGCATCGATCAGGACGCTCCCGCTGGCTGTGCGGGGCTCTTGTGATGCCGGATGGTCGGGATTGAGGTCGGAGGTTTGATGGGGAGAGGGTAGAAAGCGCTGCGGCCGGTCGTCTTTCGCTCGCCGCCCTGGCGGCCGGCTGTGGCGCTGATTTTGGGAAATGTGTCGGTTTTGTTAGGGGTTTGTTAATTTGTTGTTAAATTACAACACTTGTGGTTAAAAACCCCACATAATTCTTTGTTCAAAAGGGGTGCTGTGCTAGTATGCCGCAGGTTTTGCGGGCTGCGAGGAGTCCCATAATGATAAGACAACGCACCCTCAAGAACGTCATTCGAGCCACCGGTGTGGGTATTCACACCGGTCAGAAAGTATTCATGACGCTGCGTCCCGCAGCGGTCAACACCGGCATCGTTTTCCGTCGCATCGACCTCGATCCGGTGGTCGAGGTCCCCGCGTTCGCGACCTGTGTCGGGGACACGAGCATGAATACCACGCTGGAGCGTGACGATGTGAGGGTTTCGACGGTCGAGCACCTGATGTCCGCATTCGCCGGCCTGGGCATCGACAACGCATACGTCGACCTGAGCAATGCCGAAGTTCCGATCATGGATGGCAGTGCCGGTCCGTTCGTGTTTCTGATCCAGTCGGCCGGTATTGAGGAACAGTCGGCGGCCAAGCGTTTCATCCGCGTACTGGAACCGGTGGAAGTTCGCAGTGACGACAAGTGGGCCCGGTTCGAGCCGCATGCCGGGTTCCGGGTCTCGTTCAAGATTGATTTCAATCACCCCGTATTCAAATCACACCAGTCGTTCGCCTCGGTGGATTTTTCCACCACGTCCTACCTCAAAGAGGTGGCGCGTGCGCGGACGTTCGGGTTCATGCGCGATATCGAAATGCTGCGTGAACGTAATCTCGTGCTGGGTGGCAGCATGGACAATGCCGTGGTGCTGGACGATTACCGGGTATTGAACGAGGACGGTCTGCGCTACGAAGACGAGTTCGTGAAACACAAGGTGCTGGATGCCATCGGCGACCTGTATTTGCTCGGCCACGGCTTGATCGGTGCTTTTTCCGGTTACAAGTCCGGCCACGAATTGAACAACCAGCTGTTGCGCACGTTACTGGAAAAACCTTCCGCCTGGGAAGAAGTTACCTACGACGCGTCCGACAGCGTGCCGGTGTCCTACGCACATCCGGCAGAGGCCGTCTAGGAGCGGTACACCGCTCCAGGCCTCGATTCCCTGGACTCCATATTTCCGGCAGGAAGCCGGGCACACTCGCCGCCCGGAGGCCTGGCGGGCGTTGCCGACTCCGCCGTACGGCCGGGTGGATCCTGGATAGCGCTGTCTTCAGCGGCGGCGCCGCACCAGATGGTGCATTTGGTCCAGCGCTTCGGTTGCGGCCGGCGAAAGCGGACGACGGACCTTTTGCGGCGCCGAGCTGCGTACCAGCGGTGCCACGCGGATATCGATATGCCGGATCGTGTCCAGGCCGGCACGGCGCAGGCCTTCCAGCAGTTGGGGAGCCTGCATGCGCAGTCGGGTGGCCCAGGCTGCGCTGGGCGCCAACAGGATCAGGCGGTCCTCGCGGCGGTTGGCCACCTGGACATGTCGAGCGGTATCGGGGTCGGTCAGCCCGGCAAGAATATCGTCGAGGCGCGCCAGTTCGCGGGCATGGCGCCACAAGGGGCCCAGAGAGCTGTCGCGGCGTGCGACCACGTCGTCGATCCGTGAAGCGGCCTTGCGGGAACGAGGAGGATTAGCCATAGATATGAAGCCTACTGCAGCCCGTATGGGAAACGCCAGCATCGAATCCGCGACCCGTGGTCGCCGGATTTTGTCGGCCGTTCTGATCACGGGTGGGCTTGTGCTGGCATTTGCGGCCGGCCGGAGCTCCGTCGACGCACCGCCTTCGGTGAGCCAGGCCATGGCTGACCTCCGTGTCGAAATTCTGCTTCAGCAACGTACGGTCGATCGGCTGCGGCGTGAGCACCGTTCCGGTTTGAATGCTCTTTCAGCGCGCCTGGCGGAATTGCAGGCGGCGTCCACCCGAATCGACGCACTGGGCGAACGTATCGCCCAGATGGGCCAGTTGACGCTCGACGAATTCGACTTCAACGACCCGGCCCCGATGGGTGGTCCGGCCGAACCGTCTGCCACACCCGTGGACAATGCCGGTCTGCAACTGGCCATCGGTGATCTGGGTGAGCGGTTGCGCCGGCAGGCATCGCAACTGGACGCCCTCCAGTACCTGATGGTGAACCGGCAGATCGAGGACGACACGACGCCGGCGGGCTGGCCGGTGCGCAAGGGTTGGATCTCATCACGTTACGGCGAGCGAACCGATCCGTTTACCGGTGAACAGGCGCATCATCACGGCCTGGATTTCGTAGGCACCCGCGGCAGCGACGTGCTGAGCGTCGCCAGCGGGGTGGTGGTGTGGGCCGGACGGCGCCAGGGCTACGGAAATACCGTGGAGATCGATCACGGTAACGGATACCGCACCCGGTACGCGCATAATGACGATCTCGTGGTCAAGCCGGGGGATCCGGTACGAGCGGGCCAGCTTATCGCCCGTCTGGGCAGCACCGGGCGTTCGTCCGCGCCGCATGTCCATTTCGAGGTCCTGCACAACGGCCGCAGTGTCAACCCCGCCCGATTTGTCGAAAACCTCCGCTGAGCCGGATTCCTTTTCCCGGTGGCCATGCGCTCCGGTGGCGGTATACTGCACCCGGTCCGAGAGCTTGCGGACCGGGACGTGCGGCTTGTTTCCGCCGCGATCCGTCCCCACATTCGGCAGAGCAACTGCTTACCCGACCATCCTGTCCGGAAATGAATTCCGATGCTGAATAAGCTTTTTACGAAAATTGTCGGCAGCCGTAATGACCGGCTGATCAAGAAGATGCGCAAAACCGTGCAACAGATCAACGATCTGGAGCCGGATATGCAAGCCCTGTCCGACGACGACCTCAAAACCAAAACCGGGGAACTGCGCCAGCGCCACCAGGAAGGTGCTTCGCTGGACAACCTTCTGCCCGAGGCGTTCGCGCTGGTGCGCGAAGCCTCGCAGCGCAGCCTGGGATTACGTCATTACGACGTGCAGATGGTCGGTGGCATCGTGCTGCACCGCGGCATGATCTCGGAGATGAAGACGGGCGAGGGCAAGACCCTGATGGCGACCCTTGCGGTCTACCTGAATGCCCTGACTGGCCAGGGGGTTCACGTCGTCACGGTGAATGATTACCTGGCGCGGCGTGACGCGGAATGGATGCGCCCGGTCTACGAGGCCCTGGGCATGACCGTGGGTGTCGTCGTTCCAGGCATGACGCCTCCGGCGAAGCGGGCAGCTTACGCCTGTGACGTCATCTACGCGACTAACAATGAACTGGGATTCGACTACCTCCGGGACAACATGGCGTTCTCGTCGGACCAGAAGGTTCAACGCGATCGTTATTTCGCCATCGTCGACGAGGTCGATTCCATTCTCATCGACGAGGCCAGAACGCCACTGATCATATCCGGTCCGGCCGATGAGTCGCCCCAGCTTTATGTTCGGATCAACCAGCTGATCCCGAATCTCAAACGGGCCGAAATTCTGGAAGAGGCCGAAGGCGAGGTCGGTGAAGGTGACTTCACCATCGACGAGAAGCAGAAGCAGGTTTACCTCACCGAAGACGGCATGGCGCACGTCGAAGAGTTGATGGTACGTTCAGGCCTGCTGAAGGAAGACGACAGCCTGTACGATGCGCACAACCTGAATCTCGTTCATCACCTCAATGCGGCGCTGCGCGCGCATCACCTGTTCGCCCGCGATGTGGACTACATCGTCAAGGACGGCGAAGTGGTCATCGTCGACGAATTCACGGGCCGCACCCTGGCCGGACGGCGTTGGTCGGAAGGCCTGCACCAGGCGGTCGAGGCGAAGGAAGGCGTGCCGATTCAGCGCGAGAACCAGACCCTGGCCTCGATCACCTTTCAGAACTACTTCCGTCTGTACGACAAACTCGGCGGCATGACCGGTACCGCGGATACCGAGGCCTACGAATTCCAGACCATTTACGGTCTCGAGGTGGTTGTCATTCCGACTCACCTGCCGATGATCCGCGATGATCGTGATGACCTCGTTTTTCTGAAAAGCGAGGCCAAGTACGAGGCCATCATCGACGATATCCGGGACTGCTCGGAACGTGGACAGCCCGTGCTGGTTGGCACCACGTCGATCGAAACCTCGGAATTGATATCCGGTCTGTTGAAGAAACAGAAGGTTCCGCATGAAGTGCTGAATGCCAAGCAGCATGCGCGCGAGGCTGCGATCGTCGCGCAGGCCGGGCGCCCGGGTGCGGTGACCATCGCGACCAACATGGCGGGCCGCGGTACCGACATCGTGCTCGGCGGCAACCCCGAGTTCGCCGCCCGGGTCGAAGTGTATGGTGAAGAACAGGCCTGCGTTCCGGGTGCATGCGACGTGACGACCGACGAGTACAAGGCCGCGCTGGAACGGCACCGCGAAACCTGCGCCGCGGACCGTGAGAAGGTGCTGGCGGCCGGCGGGCTGCACATCATCGGCACCGAACGTCACGAATCACGGCGCATCGACAATCAGTTGCGAGGTCGTTCCGGCCGTCAGGGCGATCCCGGCTCCTCGCGGTTCTACCTGTCGCTGGAAGACAGCCTGATGCGGATCTTCGCGTCCGATCGCATGTCGTCGATGATGCAGCGCTTCGGCATGAAGGAAGACGAGGCCATCGAGGCCGGCATGCTGAATCGCGCGATCGAAAATGCCCAGCGCAAGGTGGAGGCGCACAACTTCGACGTGCGCAAACATCTGTTGGATTACGACGATGTGGCCAACGACCAGCGGCGCGTGATTTACCAGCAGCGCAACGAATTGATGGAGGCCGAGGAAATCCAGGATACGGTCAGCGACATGCGTGCTGACGTGGTGGAAGATGCGGTCAATACGTTCATTCCGCCGGGAAGTATCGACGAGCAGTGGGATCTGCCGGGTCTGGAACAGCGTCTGGAAGGTGAGTTCGGCATCGACCTGCCGCTGGTGAAATGGCTGGAAGAAGACGAGCAGATCCACGAAACCGTGCTGCGAGAGCGCATCATGGAAGCCGTGGACGGGCATTTCGCCGCCAAGGAAGAGCAGACCGGTCCGGAGGTGATGCGGCACTTCGAGAAGGCGTTGATGCTCAACGTGCTCGACCAGCAGTGGAAAGATCACCTGGCGCGCATGGATTATCTGCGGCAGGGCATCGGTTTGCGGGGCTACGCCCAGAAGCAGCCCATGCAGGAATACAAGCGTGAATCCTACGAGATGTTCACCGAGTTGCTGGGTAACATCAAGCACGAGGTGATCCGGATTCTCGCCCGGGTTCAGGTCAAGGCCGAGGAGGATGTCGAAGCCGTGGATGCACAGCGGCGAACTGATGCGCCGCTGCAGTACCGCCACGACGAAGCGGGCCCGGCGGCGCCGCCGGCTCCCGGTCAGCCACCCGCGGGGGCCGCCCAGGGGGCGCCCGGCTCCGCGCCGGAAACCCCGGAAACCTATGTGCGTGACGGTCGCAAAGTCGGGCGCAATGAACCGTGCCCCTGCGGATCAGGCAACAAGTACAAGCACTGCCACGGAAAATTAAGCTGACGAGTATTGCGCGTGCAGGTGGTCCACCGCCGCGTACAGTTCGTCCAGGCTCCCTGAATTGTCGATGATGTCATCGGCCAGCGCGCGGCGTTCTTCCCGGCTGGCCTGTGCGGCCAGAGCCGCCTCGGCCTGTTCCCGGCTGGAGCCGTCACGTGCCGTCAGCCTGCGAATCTGGGTTTCTTCGTCGACATCCACCAGCAGAACGCGATCGGCCCAGGAAAACAGCCCGGTTTCGGCCAGAAGGGGTACGACCAGGATGCAGTAGGGCCCTGAGGTCGTAGTCCGTATTCTCTGCAGCGCCCGCTCGGCGATGGCCGGATGCAGGATGGATTCCAGCAGGCGGCGCCGCTCGGGGTCGCTGAATATCAGGTCCCTCATGCGGCTGCGGTCGAGTTCGCCGTCCGCGGTCAACACCTCGTCGCCAAACGCGCTGACGACTTCGGTCAGTGCGGCTTCGCCGGGCTGAACGACTTCACGGGCGATCAGGTCGGTGTCGATGACCGGCGCACCGAGTTCGGCGAAACGATCGGAAACGGAGGTCTTGCCGGATGCGATGCCGCCGGTGAGTACGATGACCCTGGGCCGTTCAGTCGGCATCGCGCTACGATCAGCCGAATCCGCTCGATCGCGTGTAGTAGGCCATGATGCGTTCTCCCCAGATCAGCGCAATCCAGCCGGCTGCCGCGATGAACGGTCCGAAAGGCATGGGCTTGTCGCGGTTGAGCCGCCCGGTGCCCATCAGCACCAGGCCGACCACCGCGCCAACCACCGATGACAGCAGAACGATCAGCGGCAGGAACTGCCAGCCCATCCACGCACCCATGGCCGCCAGCAATTTGAAGTCGCCGTAGCCCATGCCTTCCTTGCCGGTCATCAGCCGGAAAAGATGATAGATGGACCACAGAATGAGGTAGCCGGCGATGGCGCCCAGCACACTGGAACCCAGATCGGTGTAAACGCCGAAATAATTGACCAGGATGCCGGCCCACAGCAGCGGCAGGGTCATGTTGTCGGGCAGTAACTGGGTGTCCGCGTCGATGCCTGTCAGTGCGACCAGCACCGCGGTCAGGGGGAGGGCGAGCAGTCCCTGGGCCGTCGGGCCAAAATGCCACAGGGTGGCCAGAAACAGCAGTGCCGTGGTCAGTTCGACCAGCGGGTAGCGCAGGGAAATTCGTTCCCCGCAAGCCGAGCAGCGGCCGCGCAATACGAGAAAGCTGAGCACGGGAATGTTTTCCAGCGCCGTGATTCCGTGCCCGCAGTGCGGGCACATCGAACGTGATACGGCGATTCCAAGCGGCCGTTCTCCCGGTTCGCTTTCGTTCTGCAGCAAATCGTGACACTGGCAGCGCCAGTCGTATTCCAGCAGGGGCGGCAGGCGCAGGATGACGACGTTCACAAAGCTGCCGATAAGCGCGCCGAGTACGAAAACCCCGCCGTACAGCAACAGCGGGGTCGAAATCAGTGTTTCCAGCATTCAGATTCTCGTCGGGTGCGGCGCGCAGGCCTGGGTCAGAATACCGCGGCCATCTTGAAGATGGGCAGGTACATGGCGACGACCATCATGCCGACCACAACGCCGACGAATACGATGATGGCCGGTTCAAGCAGGCTGCTGAGCGCGTCGACCGAGTTGTTGACCTCTTCCTCGTAGGCTTCGGCCACCTTGGTCAGCATGGTGTCCAGCGAACCCGCTTCCTCGCCGATGGCGGCCATCTGGATGACCATGTTGGGAAATACTTCGGTTTGCTGCATCGCCAGCTGGAGCTGATGGCCGACGGCAACGTCGCCGCGAATCTGCAGGGCGGCATCGTTGTACACCGCGTTGCCGGTGGCGCCGGAAACGATTTTGAGCGCATCGACCAGCGGTACGCCCGCCGCGAAAGTAATGGCCAGGGTGCGGCAGAAGCGCGCGATGGCGGCCTGCTCCAGGATGCCGCCGACAATTGGAATTTTCAACGACATGCGGTCGATCAGGTGCGAGAACCGTTTGGATCGCTTTTTCGCCGCGATAATGGTGACAATGGCTATCACGAGCACCAGTAACAGGTAAACGCCCTTCGCCTGCATGAACTCCGAGGCCGCGACGATCATCTTGGTGAAGGCCGGCAGATCGGCACCGAAGGCCACAAAAATGCTCTGGAACTGTGGAATCACGTAGATCAGCAGAATGGAAGACACGATGATGGCGACCGCGATGACCGCGGCCGGGTAGTAAAGTGCCTTTTTGATTTTCCCCTTGATGGTCTCGATGCGCTCCTTGTGCGAGGCGACGTTGTCGAGAATGCCATCGAGTACACCGGCGCTCTCGCCGGCCTTGACCAGGTTGACGTACAACTCGTCGAACTGTCCCGGGTACTGCGCCAGTGCCTCGTGCAGCGCGCCACCGGACTCCACTTCGGCCCGGATTTTGTCGACCACGGTGCGCATGCGCGGATTTTTCAGGCCGCCCGAGATGATCTGGAAAGCCGTCACCAGCGGCACACCGGATTTGAGCATGGTGGCGAGCTGGCGGCTGAAAATCGTGATGTCTTTGCTGGAAATGCGGCTGCCGGCGCCGCCGAACAGCGGCTTGCTTTTTTTCTTGACCGAAATCGGATTGATGCCCTGGCGGCGCAGTTCGGCGCGTACCAGGTTGGGACTGGCCGCGATCTGCTGGCCCTTGAGTTTCTGTCCGCGTTTGTCCCGGCCCTGCCAGAGAAAGACGGTCGGTTCTGCGTGTCCAGTTGCCATGACCTAGTCCTTGGTTACCCGGTTGATCTCGATCAGGTCGGTCCTGCCCGCGGCCACTTTCTTCAGGGCCGATCCGCGCAGGTCCGCGACACCTTCCTTGCGTGCCTGCTGGGCGATTTTGAGGGCGTTCCCTTCCTCGAGAATGATGCGTGAGATTTCGTCCGTGATCGGCATCACTTCAAAAATACCCGTCCGTCCGCGGTAGCCTTCGTTGCATTCACCGCAGCCGACGGGTTTGTAGAGTTTGAGGTCGTCGACCTCGCTGGCGTCGAAGCCGGCCTGGAGCAGGGCTTCGCGCGGGAGATCGTCCGGTTGTTTGCACAGATGCAGCGTGCGCACCAGACGCTGGGCGATCACCAGGTTCACCGCCGAGGTGATGTTGTACGACGGCACCCCCATGTTCATCAGTCGGGTGATGGACTGTGGCGCGTCATTGGTGTGCAGGGTGGACAGCACCAGGTGACCCGTCTGCGCCGCCTTGATCGCGATTTCGGCGGTTTCGAGGTCACGAATCTCCCCGACCATGATCACGTCGGGATCCTGGCGCAGAAAGGCGCGCAGGGCACGGGCGAAGGTCATGCCCTGCTTGGTGTTCTGCTGCACCTGGTTGATGCCGGGGACGCGGATTTCCACCGGATCCTCGACGGTCGAGATATTGCGGCCCTCGTCGTTGAGCATCTGCAGCGCGGTGTACAGGGTGACGGTTTTACCGCTGCCGGTCGGGCCGGTAACCAGGATCATGCCGTAGGGTTTGCTGACCGCCGATGCGTACAGCTTGCGTTCCTCGGCCTCGAAACCCAGTTCCTCGATGCCCAGCTTGGTGGCCGAGGAGTCGAGAATACGCAGCACCACCTTTTCACCAAACAGGGTGGGGCAGGTGCTGGCGCGGAAGTCGATGGACTTGCTGCGCGACAAATTGAGCTTGATGCGGCCATCCTGCGGCACCCGTTTCTCGGCGATGTCCAGGCCGGCCATCACCTTGAGGCGTGACGACAGGCGCCGGGCCATCTGGATGGGCGGCGCGGCGACGCTCTTGAGCACGCCGTCGAGGCGGTAGCGGATGCGGTAGCGGGACTCGTACGGTTCGAAGTGAATGTCCGATGCCCCCTTGCGGATGGCATCGAGCAGCACCTTGTTGATGAAGCGGACCACCGGTGTTTCGTCGACCGCCGGGTCGCCGCTTTCGTCCTCCTTTTCCTGGTCGACGGAAAATGCGACGTCTTCGAGCCCCTCGTCTTCCTCGAGGTCGTCGAAGACGGGGTTGGTCGCCTCCATCGCGCGTTCGATGGCCGGTTCGATCAGGTCGGCCGACACCAGGATGGGTTCGACGTGGAAACCGGAACTGAACGCGATTTCGTCCAGCACCTGGTGGTCGGTGGGGTCTTTGAGGCCAATGAAGAGCTGGTTGCCGCGAAGGTGCAGCGGCAGGGCCTGATGCTTCTCGATCAACGCCTCGCTGACCAGGCTGAGCGGTGCCTGGCTGAGATCGAACGCCCGTATGTCGATCAGCGGAATGCCGTATTCGTCGGAAGCCGCGGTTGCCAGGCGGCCCGGATCGACGGATTTGGAGGTGAGCAAAAAGGCGAGAAGCGAGCGGTTTTTCTTGCTGGCGCGGGCACAAGCGTCCTCGACCGCAGCCTCGTCGAGCAGATTCTCCTCGACCAGTCTCCGGGCCAGGCCGTTCAGACGGCTGGTGGCCTTGAGTTCCGTGTTCATCAGCGGGTCGCTCCTTTTTCCCGGCCAATATTATACCGTTTTGTCACCTGATGTCTGCAAGTGTCTGTCCGGTATTGGAAAAACCAGTTTTGTCCGCCGGCGTTTCCGTTGAAACTTCCATCATCCGCATTCCGCGAAATAAATCAAGTACAAATGAAGGGCGGGCGTGGCGCGAGCCCGACAGCAATTTCTTTGCCATCCAAATGGCTCAACTCCTGCACGTCGATGGCAGGTGATAGGATTCCGCGGTCGAAGTGCAAAACCAGGTAACGGCCCCATCGTTGCTGGCAAAACTGCCGGTAAGCGTGATGACCGGATCACCCGGGGCGCCAGTATTCTGCGTGTTGACCGTAATGATGGGCTGTACGCAGTCCCCGGTGACGACAATGTTTTGAATCCAGGTCGACGGGCTGAATGTATAGCCGACAGTCTCATTGTCAATCCCGGTCAGGGTGAGGTCCTCGTGGCAAGTTGACGCCACGGCGGTTTTTGTAGCTGCGGCCACCGCCAGCGCTTCGCCAATTTTCGCCCGAATGGTGTAATTGGTGTAAACCGGAAGCGCGAGGGTCAGAATAATGGCGATAATCGCGATGACGATCATCAGTTCGATCAGGGTGAATCCAGTGGGGCGTTTCACCGTATTGCAGGCACTGTCGTCGGCGAGTTCGTTGTTACTTGTCATTTGTGTGGTGTTCCCGGACCAGCCTGTCCTCGGCCGCCAACAATCAATGGCGATCCGAACACCGGTGCAGTATTTCAGATTCCTTGTCACGTTCTGCACGCTTCCTTGTTTGAGGTGGTCTTGCGCTTCCCCTATTTTCTCCATTTAATCTCACAGCCGGGTGCCGATGCAGGAAAGTTTATTCCGCGCTCACGACCGGTCGACCGTTCTTTCCCTATCAAAAACCCCCGCCGGGGCGGGGGATTTAGATGCTCCACACTCCGATAAGAATATCGGAACGTCAAATCTATTGTGCGATTACGAGCGGCAGGTGGCCGGAACGTGACGGTTTTCACCTGTAGTGTTCTCGCACTCCCAGCTATAGCGCCCCGCGCCGTCCGTATAGTTGCCCGTGAGCAACAGCGTAACGTCAGTGCTAGCGCCTGTGTTGGCTGTAACTACGGTCACCGTTGGAGCACCGCAGCTGCCGCCGACGGTTACGGAAGTCACGTACGGGCTGCCGGTAAATGAGTATCCAACGGCGTCGTTTCCGGGCGAAATGGTGGGATCGGTCTGGCAACTCTCCGAAACGGCGAGCTTGGCGGAAGCGCCAACACTCAGGCCTTCACCGACCTTCGCCCGAATGGTGTAGTCCTGGTAGGCCGGAATGGCCAGTGCCAGCAGAATGGCGATGATCGCAATCACGATCATCAGTTCGATCAGCGTAAAACCTTTACTGTTTTTCACAATTTTACCCTCCTGGTAAATAGACGGTTCGCAGGGAGCCGCCGGTTAGTCCCTTGGAATCGGGATGCTGGGATGTAATGCAATATGAGTGCCAAGCAAACAACTCTAATAAAAACTGCGGTTTGGCACGGTATCGATTTGTGCGGAATGGAAGTCCGGTGTGGAATTGCGTCACAAACTGACAAAATACGTCAGGTGTTTTGTCACTTTGTGCCAAATCAGGGCTCTGCGCCCAGCGCGCAGACTTTGCCATTTTGCCAGAAGCGCGGAATCAGGCGGTCCATGGAGGGTGTTTGTTCCAAACGCAGTCCGGCGTGCGCATGCTCGCGGTGCGCGAACGCCGCGAGCAAAAGGGTCAGGGCAATGGCGCTTATTAGTAATAACCGTGCCATAAGCGAAGCTCGACCTGTGTCACCCTGTATGGGCAGGGACCCCAGCAGCCATCCTCCGACCAGCACGCCCGTAAGCTGGCTGGCCGGCATGACAAGCACACCGCTCAGGCAGGCGTGCACACCGGCGGCGGCGACGCCGGTTGCGAGCGCTGTGGTCAGAACGCGGCCTGGAGCCTGGGTGGATCGGCCTTGGCGCAAATGGGTAATTAATCTGCGTCCGGCGAGCAGCGTGGCGATCAGGATCAACACCATCGCAGGAATGCCCCACTCGTACATGAGCTGAACCGGCATGCTGTGCGGATGGCCGGCTCGATAGACCGGGCCGTGGCAGGCGTAGTTCATCGGACCTTTTCCCAGCCACGGCGACTCCAGGGATTCGTGCCACGCTTCACGCCACATGGCGATGCGTCCTGATGACGTGAGGACCCGTTTACCGGTCATCGGCTCTGTAAATTTGCCGCTCGTCAGGGTTGACGGAGTTTCCACCGATTGGCCGGCCACGTTTGGCTGCTCCGGGTTCGGGTCGGATGGCCCCGGCTCCAATAGACCGTGCCCATATGCCACTGCAGCATAGACGAGCACCCCTGTGACCAGTCCGGTGGCGTGATACCGGAGTAACACCCTGCGACCGGAAGACGCCAGCAAGGAAACCAATGCGATGGCAGAAACGACACCCAACATTGTCCCGCGGCCGCCGGTGGCGATGACGACATACCAATGGAGTGCGAGAGACGCGACACATAGCACTCGCGCGAGCGGCTTGCCGGGAAATAGCAGGGGCAGGGCCGCGATGACCGGGATGCTCCAACTCTGTATCTGGTTGTAGAACCGCGGCCAAGAGAAATGCATCAATGCGATGCGAGGATGGAATTCCAGGCCCGAGGCCCATGCGGCCGCGACCCCCACCAACTCCTGCATACCGACGCACACTCCGAGCAGGGTGAGCATCAACAGTGCAATCCGGTCAAACGACTCCCCGCCCAGAGCGCGGGCGGCCGCCATGGCGTAGACACCGACGACCAGCAGTGTGAGCAGGGCGACTTCGGCGGCGGAATAAGCGAGTCCGAGAATTGTGGTGGCGTTGACCCAGGCGGAGAAGACACCGAGGCTCGCGGCGATGAGCAGAGGAACCGCGATCGATCTGGGCGTTCGCGTCAGTTGTTCGAAGAACTTGCGGCGCAGGGCCGGGACAATCGCTGTCAGCAGCAGAACCGCAAACAGCAACCACAGTTCAAACAGGCGTTTGATATCGTATTTCCACGCCGGGGCAAACAAAGGCACCGTCGAAGTCAGCAGCAGAACGACACCGATGGCGGTTGGTGGTAGCAGTGAAAATATGAAACCGGGCAGTCGGGTCGCCCGCTCCGGGTTCGGGTGTTGCGGCCGGGTTTCAGTCAATCCCGAACTTCTTCAGTTTGTAGCGGAAGGAGCGGAAACTGATGCCCAGGATCTCGGCGGCCCGGGTCTTGTTGTAGCGCGCCTTCTTGAGAGCGTCCTCGAGCATCTGTTTTTCGATGTCTTCCATGTAGCTGTCGAGGGACACGTCGTCGGCGCTTTCGAGCACCTCGGCGGTGGGCGGGGCGGGTGCGGGTGCTTCCGGTGTGCCGACGTGTTCGAGCATCAGGTCTTCCGGCTGGATGGCCGACCCTTCGCACATCGTGACCGCACGTTGCAGGATGTTGATGAGTTCGCGCACGTTGCCGCTGTACTCATGCTGTTTCAACGCGGCCATCGCCTCTTCGGAGATTTCCGGCGGGCCGTCCTCGTGCCATTGTTCGGCGATGTCGTCGAGGAAATGCCCGGCCAGCAACGGGATGTCTTCACGTCGTTCCTGCAGACTGGGCATATGGAGTTCGATCACGTTCAGGCGGAAATAAAGGTCGCTGCGGAATTTGCCGGATTCGACCAGCGGTTTGAGGGCCTGGTGGGTGGCGCTGAGGATGCGCACGTCCACCTTGACCTCTTCGCGTGCGCCGATCGGCATCACGGCCTTTTCCTGGATGACGCGGAGCAGTTTCACCTGCATGTGCAGCGGCAGGTCGGCGACTTCGTCCAGCATCAGGGTGCCGCCGTCGGCAGCCTTGAACAGACCGTCCTTGTCGGTGGAGGCACCGGTGAAGCTGCCTTTCCGGTGTCCGAAAAATTCGCTTTCCATCAGTTCGGATGGAATGGCGCCGCAATTCACCGGCACGAAGGGGCCGTCGCCGCGCGGGCCGAGTTCATGGATCAGCCGGGCGGCGAGCTCCTTGCCGGAGCCCGAATCCCCGCTGATCAGAACCGGTGCCTGGCTGCGGGACAGTTTGGCGATCATGGTTTTGCACTGGTTGATCGCCGGTGACTTGCCGATCAGGCGGTCCAGCGCCGCTGGCTGCTCGGGCTCCCCGCCGTCGTCCTGGGTCGATTCCCGCTCGTCGGATTCGGCACTGCGCAGACGCAGGGCCGTATTGACCAGTTGGCGCAGGATGGCCAGGTCGACCGGCTTGGAGACGAAATCGAAGGCGCCGATCTTCAGCGCGTTGACCGCGTCTTCGACCTTGCCGTGGGCGGTAATGACCGCGGTCGGGAGATCCGGGTATTTCTCGGAGATTTCCTCCACCAGATCGAGCCCGTTGCCGTCCGGAAGCCGCATGTCGGTGAGGCAGAAACTGAAGGCGCTGGAGGCCAGGGCCCTGCGCGCTTCGGTCAGATCCTCGACCGTGGTGACGTCCAGCCCCATGCGGCTGAGTGTCAGATTGAGCAACTCCCGAATGTCCGGCTCGTCATCGATGACGAGTACGCGCTGCGACCCGGACTGTGCCATGGGGTTCATGCGTCCCCACTCACCCTGCGGTGGCGGATTTCTGTTTTTTTCATGTTTGGCCAGACTCTGCGTGTGCTGTAGCTACGGACCTCGATCGGGTCCTTCCGCGCGGCGCCAGCCCCATGCGGATATGGAAAGCCGTGCCAACGCCCGGTTGAGAGTCTACCGTAAGTTCGGCCTGGTTTGCCTCACATAATTGCCGGGCGATGTACAGACCCAGGCCGGAGCCTGCCTTGCGGGTGGTGAAAAACGGCTCGAAAATGTCCGTAATCCGGGACTTTGGAATCCCCGGACCATTGTCCTGCACGGTGATCACACAATACCCGGCGCTTTCGTCCTTGCGCATTTTCAATTGCGCCCGGGGCGGGCGTTTGACGCTGGCATGATGCACGGTGTTGTCCAGCAGTTTCCACAGGCTCTGGTGCAACTGGCTCTTGTCGAACACCACGTGGGTTTTGCCGGTTTCGACCAGGATCTCGAAATCCAGGTCTTTCGCGGTCTGCGTGGTGCCGAACTCCTTGGCCAGGTCTTTCAGGAACTGGTTCAGTTCAACCGGCTCCGGCCGGGATTGTTCCTGCCGTGAGAGCTGCAGGATGTTCTCGACGATGCCGTTCATGCGCTTGGACTGGTCCAGGATGATGTTGGTCAGGCGCATGTCGTTCAGGGTGATGGACGGAGATTCGTCCAACAACTGGGCCGCGTGGGTCAAGGCCGCCAGCGGGTTGCGGATTTCGTGCGCGATGCTGCCCGAGAGCTTGGCCAGGGAGTTGGCCGACAGTTCCAGAGCCCGTTTGGATATCACGCTTTCGTCGTTGAGGAACACCAGGGCTCCGGGTTCATCCTCCCCGGGCATGACGGCGAAGGCCGGCAGGACATTGGCCTGGCTGGTTTCCAACACCACAGGCCGCAGTTCGACGCTCGGGTTGGCCTGCCATTTCTCCACGGTCCGGTCGAGCCGGGGAGACAGATCGGCCAGCAGTAATTCGCGCACCTTGGGGCTGCCCAGCAGGAACCACGCGTACTCGTTCATCAGCTTGATGCGTCTGTCGGCATCGATGACCAGCACCCCGGTGGACATGTTGCGAATGATGACCTCATTGAGTTTCTCGAGATCCGCGATCTGGGATTCCTGTTTTTCGGCCGTGACCCGGTAATCGCGCGCCCAGTAAGCCAGCCGGTGGCACAGCATACACGCGACCATCGCGGTGGCCCCGTACATGCCGGCTGGCAGCAGAATGCCCAGCGGATAAAGGGACAGGGCCAGGCCGGTCACGGCCTGGCCGATCAATGCCAGGGTCGCCACCGACGTGATGAACAGGGCGAAGCGCAGGGGCAGCAGCATGCCGGCCAGGGCGCTGGTGAATACCAGCAGGGTGCCGACGCCGCTGCCCAGCCCGCCCAGCACGAACAGCAGGCCCGACAGGAAGAGCACATCCGCCAGCAGGGCATAGCGAACCAGCCGGTGTGCATTGGAGGTATGCCGGCGCGCCATGAACAGTTCGAAGCTTGCGAACAGCAGGTAGGCAATAATCAGCAGTGCCGCGAAGGTCCGCGAAAATGACTGGTTCTGCAGATCCCGGATCAGGTCGAAGTTGCCCGCCGCGAGCAGGCTTGCGATCACGATCCGGTAAACGCTGAGGTAGCCCACGATGCGCCGGGTGAGTGTTGCCGGCAGTGGATAGGGATTGCCGTACAGGGAACGGGTTCTTACGGGTTTTCGGGAATCGGACTGTGCTGCATTCATGCATCTGACCCTGGGAAGCGCTGATTGTGGTTGCACGGACGCGGGGCGCAGTATATCACCCGGACCGAAGGGTGGGTTCGACGCGCAAACCGAAACCGCGCGCCCCGGCGGATGGAGCGAGCGGCACGGCCCTTTGCTTTGCATCGCGGTTCGGGTGAAAATAGCGGACTTTGCCCAGGCCTTTGCGGCCCAGCTCGTCAGGAGTACAAATGAATTTCCACGAATACCAGGCTAAAGAACTGTTTGCCGACTACGGCATTCCGGTTCCGGCGGGCCGCGTCGCGTCCACGCCGGAGGAGGCGGTTGCCGCCGCGCGCGAACTCGGAGGCGACATGTGGGTGGTCAAAGCCCAGGTGCATGCCGGCGGACGGGGCAAGGCGGGCGGGGTGAAGCTGGCCCGTTCCCTCGACGAGGTTCGAGGCGAAGCCAAACGCATGCTGAACATGAAAATCTCCACCTACCAGACCGGCGGGCTGGAACTGCCGGTGGACAAGGTGCTGATCGCGGAAGCCATGGACATCGAGAGTGAGCTGTATCTTTCCGCGCTCACCGACCGGGTCAATCGCTGCGTGACCTTCATGGGGTCGGCCGCCGGTGGCGTGGACATTGAGGAGGTCGCATCCAAAACGCCGGAGAAGCTGGTGACGGTGAATATCGACAACACCGCCGGCCTGCAGCCCTTCCAGGCGCGCCAGATGGGTTTCGGTATGGGTCTGAATCCGGCCCAGGTCAAACAACTGGGCAAAATCATGTCCGGCCTGTACCGCCTCTACAAGGACAAGGATCTGAGCCTGATCGAGGTCAATCCGCTGGTGATCGGGGACGACGGCAATCTCTCGGCGCTGGATGCCAAGATCAATGCCGACGACAACGCACTGTTCCGGCATCCCGAACTGGCCGCGATGCGCGACGAGTCCCAGGAAGACCCCACCGAGGTGGCGGCCAGCCGACACGACCTGAACTACGTCACGCTCGACGGCAACATCGCCTGCATGGTGAACGGGGCCGGGTTGGCGATGGCGACCATGGACGTGATCAAATTGCAGGGCGGCGAGCCGGCGAATTTCCTGGACGTGGGCGGTGGCTCCAACGCCGAACGGGTGCGTGAAGCATTCAAGCTCATTTTGTCCAGCGACCGCGTGGACGCCATTCTGGTCAATATCTTCGGCGGCATCGTGCGCTGCGACGAGATTGCCGAGGGCATCATCGCCGCGGTGCGCGAAGTCGGCGTCGAGGTGCCGGTCGTGGTGCGGCTGGAAGGCACCAACGTGGACAAGGGCAGGGAGTTGCTCGACCAGAGCAGTCTGAAAATCATCTCGGCCAGCGATCTGAATGACGCGGCCACCAAAGTCGTCGCTGCGGCCAAGGAGAAAGCGGCATGAGTGTGCTGGTCGACCGTAATACCAAAGTCATCTGCCAGGGGTTTACCGGCAATCAGGGTACTTTCCACTCGAAGCAGGCGCTGGAGTACGGCACGCAACTGGTCGGGGGCGTGACGCCCGGCAAGGGCGGAAGTGAGCATCTCGGCCTGCCGGTGTTCGATACCGTGCGCGACGCGGTTGCGGAAACGGGCGCCGAGGCCAGCGTGATTTACGTGCCGCCGCCGTTCGCGGCCGATGCCATCCTCGAGTCGGCCGAGGCCGGCGTTCGGGTCATCGTCGCGATCACCGAAGGCATTCCCGTCAAGGACATGATGACGGTCAAGGCGGTGCTGCAGAATCAGCCCGACACCTGGCTCATCGGTCCGAATTGCCCGGGCATCATCACGCCGGAAGAATGCAAGATCGGCATCATGCCCGGCCGTATTCACTCCAAGGGCCGGGTCGGCGTGGTTTCGCGTTCCGGCACCTTGACGTACGAGGCGGTCTACCAGACCACCCTGGCCGGTCTGGGGCAGAGTACCTGCATCGGCATCGGGGGCGATCCGATCCAGGGCATGAATTTCGTCGATGTGCTGCGCCTGTTCCAGGAAGACGACGAAACCGACGGCATTATCATGGTGGGCGAGATCGGCGGTTCGGCTGAAGAAGACGCCGCTGAATTCATCGCCGATCACGTGACCAAACCCGTGGTCGCCTACATCGCCGGCGTGACCGCTCCGCCCGGAAAACGCATGGGCCATGCGGGTGCCATCATTGCCGGGGGCAAGGGCACGGCCGATGCGAAGTTCAAGGCACTGGAGGCCGCGGGCGTGGAAACCGTTCGCTCACCGGCGGATCTCGGTCAGGCCATCGCCGGCCGGCTCGGCGCCTGACATCATTGGCGGGGCCGCCCGGTCCCGTCTGATGTGGACCCGCTCGTCCCGGCCGGTGAACCGCCGGCCGGTGGCATCGATGCAGTGGCGGCGAAAGGCTTGGGTGGAGGCCATTGGATATGATCCGGATAGCGCTGGCGCAGCACGATTTCCTGGTTGGCGATATCGCCGGTAACCGGCGCAAGGCCGAGTCCCTGATCGAGCAGGCGCGGGAGGCGAAAGCCGACCTGATCCTGTTCCCCGAACTGGCGCTGGCGGGCTATCCGCCGGAAGACCTGCTGCTGCGTCCGGGCTTCCTGCGCCTGGCCCGGCAGGCCGTGACCGACCTCGCCGCAAACGTCCACGGTATCGATGTGGTCATCGGCCACCCATGGCTGGAGGATGGCGCGCGCCGCAACGCGGTGAGCTGGATTCGAGACGGCCGGGTCATCGGACGTTACTTCAAGCACCGCCTGCCCAACTACGCCGTATTCGATGAACACCGCTACTTCACGCCCGGTTCCGAGCCATTGGTGGTCGAGTTGGCCGGGTGCCGGATCGGCGTGGTCATCTGCGAGGATTCCTGGGAGGCCGGTCCGGTTCGCGAGGCCCGCGAGGCCGGGGCCGAACTGCTGTTGATTCCCAACGCGTCGCCCTACCGGGACGACAAGCTGGCCGATCGCGAGCGCATGATCGACCTGCGGCAGGCCGAAACCGGCTTGCCCATCGTGTACTGCAACCTGGTCGGCGGGCAGGACGAACTGGTGTTCGACGGCCGCAGCATGCTGATCGACCGGGACGGCACCCGGACAGGGCCCGGGCCGCTGTGTCACGAAGCCTTGTTGCTGGCCGATTACGACCCGGCCAGCGGTGGATTCCAGGCGGACGACTGGGAACCGGCCCCCACCGAAGCGCTGGACGAAATCTACCAGGTGTTGGTGCGCGGCCTGGCGGATTACGTGCACAAAAACGGATTTCACGATGTGGTGTTCGGTCTGTCGGGCGGTATCGATTCGGCATTGACCCTGGCCCTGGCGGTGGATGCGCTGGGTGCCGATCATGTCCATACCGTGATGATGCCGTCGCGCCATACGTCCGGTGAGAGCATCGAACTGGCGCAGACCCAGGCGGTGGACCTGGAGGTGGATCACCGCGTTATACCGATCGAGCCGGCCTACGAGGCCTTTCTCACCGTACTGGCGGGTTCCTTCAGTGGTGTCGAGCCCGACGTGACCGAGGAAAACCTTCAGGCCCGCGCTCGCGGAGTCATCGTGATGGGCTTGTCCAACAAGTTTGGCTGGCTGCCCTTGGTGACCAGCAACAAGAGCGAACTGGCGGTTGGTTACTGCACGATATACGGTGATATGTGCGGTGGTTACGGACCGTTGCTGGACTGCCTGAAAACGCGTGTCTACGCTCTGGCGGAGTTCCGCAATCGTGACAAAGGGGTAATCCCGGAGGGCGTGCTGCGCCGCGCACCATCCGCGGAGTTGCGTGCCGACCAGACCGACCAGGATTCACTGCCGCCCTACGAACAGCTGGACCAGATACTGAGTCGCTACGTCGAACGCGACTGGTCGATTTCACAGATCGTGGAAGACGGCTTCGAGGATGCGACCGTGCGGCGGGTCGCGCGGCTGGTGCTGTTGAATGAGTACAAGCGGCGCCAGGCGCCCCCCGGCACGCGCATCACCCACCGGGCATTCGGGCGCGATCGCCGCTACCCCATTACCTCGGGCTGGCGAGAGGACAGCGTACCGCCCTGAGCCGGGTGCGGAAGCCGGCGGTCAGTCGAAGGGCCAGAGCCGCTCCGCCCAGGATTTCTTCTTCTTGCGCCCCTGCACGTAGTAATTGTCCGGGTAATTCAGTTCGAGCACCGACATCGCACCGGCCGCCAGTTCAGGCAGGTCGAGTTCGGTATAGGCCTGGTGCAGCACCACCAGGGCTTCGGCGCTCTCCGGTGTGTTCGGGTAGTTCTCCAGCGCGTAGCGCGCCCGGTTGGCCGCCGCCACGTAGGCCTGACGGCGCATGTAGTAATCCGCCACGTCCACTTCGTAGGCCGCCAGGTTGTTGCGCAGGTAGACCATGCGCTGACGCGCGTCGGCCACGTAGCGGCTGTCGGGGAAGCGCCGCAGCAATTCGTTGAAATCCATGAAGGCGTCGCGGGCCGCCGACTGGTCGCGGTCGCGCACCCGCTCGGGCATCAGCCGTTCGAGGAAGCCCAGGTTTTCCTCGTAGTTGACCAGTCCCTTCAGATAGTAGGCGTAATCCACGTTGGGATGCGTTGGATACGTCCGGATGAACCGGTTCAGGGTCGACAACGCGCCCTGCGGCTCACGCGCCTTGAAGTAGGCGTACGACAGGTCCAGCATCGATTGCTCGGTGTAGCGCCCGAAGGGATAGCGGGTCTGCAGATACTTGTAGGTCTGGATCGCCCGGTCCCAGGACTTGTTGTCGAGGTATTGCTTGGCGTCCGCATACAGTTCCGAGGCGCCACGATCGTCCATCCGGTCGCGGTCTTTGCGGCAGCCGGTCGCCATGGCGAGCATGAGCGCGAGCAGGGTGAATGCGAGGAGTCGGATGACCCGCGCAGATCGATGATTCAGGAATTCCGGTTGCATGGCATGAGTCGAGGATCGCAAGGCCATGAATCATAGCCGAATCGCGCGGCATGATACAGTCGCGCGCGTGACGAACCCTGTTGACAAGCCGAGCGGGAACGACGCGGGCCGCATCCGTCTGCGCGCGGTGGCCGATAGCGCCCAGGCCGGATGCCGCTTCGATCAGGCCGCGGCGGTGCTGTTTGCCGACTATTCCCGCGCGCGCCTGCAGAAATGGATTCGCAGTGGTGCGCTGACCGTGGATGGCCGCCGGGAAAAGCCGACCTTCCGTCTGCACGGCGGCGAGGTGTTGCGCATCGACGCCGAACCCGAACCGGACACCCGTGCCGAAGCCGAACCCATTCCACTGGACATCGTGCACGCCGATGACGACCTGATCGTCGTCAACAAGCCGGCCGGGCTGGTGGTTCATCCGGCCGCCGGCCACCCCGCGGGCACGCTGCAGAATGCGCTGCTGCACTTCGACCCGGAACTGGCGGCGGTGCCGCGCGCGGGTATCGTTCATCGCCTGGACAAGGACACCAGCGGCATCATGGTCGTCGCGCGTTCGCTGCGTGCCCACACGCGCCTGGTCGCCCAATTGCAGTCACGCAGCATGAGCCGGATCTATGAAGCCGTGGTTCGGGGGGAAATGCGCCGCAGAGGCACGGTGGATCAGCCCATCGGGCGTCACCCGCGGGATCGCAAACGGATGGCGGTGGTGCCGGGCGGCCGCCCGGCGATCACGCATTACCGGGTGCTGACGGCTCTGGGCGCTTTCACCCATCTTCAGGTGTCGCTGGAGACCGGTCGAACCCACCAGATTCGGGTTCACATGAGCCACCTGGGGCACCCCCTGGTGGGCGATCGCCAGTACGGCAGAAAGCCGGGGCCGGTGCGGGGTCTCGATCCCCGAGTGGTCGCGGCGGTCCGGGAATTTCCCCGCCAGGCGCTGCATGCCCGAACCCTGGTGCTGCGGCATCCGGCCGATGATGCGGAGTGCCGTTTCACCACCGACCTGCCCGAGGACTTTTCCGGCCTGCTGGCCCGGTTGCGCGGGGGGGACGATTGAGCGATTCCTGGATTATCCCGGACTGGCCGGCCCCGCCCGGCGTCCGTGCGCTGAGCACCCAGCGTACGGGGGGCTGCAGCCGCGGCCCGTATCGAAGTTTCAACCTGGGTGCTCACTGCGGGGACGATCCCGCATCCGTTCAGCGCAACCGCCGGCGCTTGCGCGAAGCCCTGCCGGCGGAACCCCGCTGGCTGCGGCAGGTACACGGTACCGACGTGTGGACGGACCGCGACGATGAGAGGCAGGTGCGTGACAACGCGTCTATCGCACCCGCCAGCACCGGGGGGCTGCCGGTGGATCCCGGTCCGTTTCCGGCCGCCGATGCCCGGGTGACCGGGCGGGCCGGTGTCGTCTGCGCCGTTCTCACGGCCGATTGCCTGCCGGTGCTGCTGTGCAGTCAGGCCGGGGACGAGGTGGCCGCCGCACATGCCGGCTGGCGGGGCCTGTCCGCCGGGGTGCTGGAACGAACGGTTGCCGCGATGCGCTCCGATCCGGGCTCGCTGATGGCGTGGCTGGGGCCGGCAATCGGGCCCGCCCGGTATGAAGTCGGGCGGGACGTGGTCCGGGCATTCGCTGCCCACGAATCCGGGGGCGCGGGAGCCATTCTGGCCTCGGGTGACCGCTGGAGGCTGGATCTGTACACGATGGCGCGCCATTGTCTGCGGCGCGCGGGTGTCACGGCCGTCAGCGGGGGTGAATGGTGCACCTTCGATCAGCCGGAGCGGTTTTTCTCCTATCGAAGAGACGGCGTCTGCGGCCGCATGGCCAGCCTGGTCTGGCTGGAAGCACCGGATCAGTCGCGCGAAGTACCCTTGTCCGCCCGCGTGTAGGCGTCTAGCGCCTGACGAAGCTCCGCGTTGTCCGGATGCCGTTCCAGCGCGTCGCGCAGAACATCAAGTGCCCGGGCAGACTGTCCGCTTTCGTACAATGCCACTGCATGAACGTAGGCGTACCTCGGGTTGCCTGGGTCGTTCGCCGCTGCCCGGGCCAGCGATTTCACGGCGGCGTCCAGCCGGCCCTGGCGGACATGCAGCAGTCCCAGCGCGTAATGCGCCGGTGCATGATCCGGAGCCTGATTCAGCGCGTCGTTCAACAAGCCCGCTGCAACGGTGTCCATGCCGCTGGCGCGGTACAGGTCCGCCAGGTTGAGCAGCGCCGGCAGGTAGCCCGGCGTGATTCTCAGCGCCTGGCGATAAGCGCGTTCGGCCGCCTCTGCCTGCCCGGAACGGGCCAGGAAATTGCCGAGGTTGAACTGGCTCTCCGGCAGGTCGGCATTGTACTTCAGGGTTTCGAGATATTCGCCGCGCAGGTTTTCCAGCGCGCCCCGCGCCGGTTGCGGGAGCGCGGCCGGTGACACGTCGGCCAGTTGCATCGCCACGTCGGTCCGGACGCTGCGGCTGGGGTCGTCGATCAGCGGTTGCAGCAGCGCATACCGGTGGTCGGGTGGCAGCGCTTCCAGCGCCCGAACCGCGGCACTCCGGACCAGTGGATCGGTCGCTTGCATGCCGGCGCGTGCCGCCGCCACCACTTCCGGGCCGGGGAAGCGGCCGGATTCCTTCAGCGCGGTCGCACGTACGATGGCGCTCGCGTTCGGGTCCGCGGCGATGGACAGCAGCGCTGGCAGGGCCTGGTGCCGATTGGCGCGTGCCGCTGCGAGGGCGGCGGCATGCGGAGCCCGCGTTTTCGAGCCCGGGAACCACTGGACAAGGTGGCTGGCCGCCCACTGCGCGGTGCGGTCCTCGTGGCAGCCATTGCATGCATTCGGGATGCCATGATCGATACTGAGTTGCGGTTCGGGCACGCGCAAGCCATGGTCGCGGCGCGGGTCGATACCCATGTAGGTCGTGGCCGGCATATGACAGTCGACGCACCGGGATCCGGCGCCGGATACTGGATGGTGATGGTGCTCCGCTTGATCGAACACGTCCGCCGAATGGCAGCGGGTGCACAGCGGGTTGCCTTCGGCCCGCGTGCGGCCCGAATGGGGATCATGGCAATCCGCGCAACTCACTCCCGCGCGGTACATGCGGCTTTGCAGAAAGGAGCCTTGGACGTATACCTCGTCTCGGATCTGCCCGTCCGCGTAATACAGACCGTCCTCCAGCAGACTGAGCTGGTAGAGGTCATGAAAATTCGCTCCCGGTTTCGGCGCCGCGATCTCGGCCCGGCGGGCATGGCAGCCGGCGCAGACTTCGACGGGGCGGGTCGAATCGGGGGCGGTGGACCGGGAAGCCGTGGCCTGTTGCGGCGCCCGGGTCCAGGCGCCGGCCCCGGGCGGGGCATTGGCGAAGCCCGGATCGGGTTGAGACCGCTCGCCGGCAGCCCAGTCGCGGTGGGCGCGGCCGGGCCCGTGGCAGGCTTCGCAGGCGACATTGATTTCCGCCCAGGAGGTCGACCAGGTGTGGTCCCCGGTCTGGAAATTCTTGCTGAGCCCGGTGGAATGGCAGGCGGCGCAGCGGCCGTTCCAGTTATGGAAACTGCCGGTCCAGTGCAGGAGGTCTTCGTGGTCGATGGTCTCGTTCGGATAGAGGTGATACCAGCGCTGGCCGCCGCTACTTTCGGGGCGGTTGTCCCAGGCGATGCTGAGCGCCTGGTAGCGGCCGCCGGGAAACGCGATCAGGTACTGCTGCAGAGGTTCGAACCCGAAGGTATAGGCGATTTCGAACGTCTGCATTTCGCCGTCGGCATTGTCGGTTTCGACCAGGAAACGGTCGCCGTCGCGAAAGAAACGGTGGGTTCTGCCCCCATGGTCGAAGGTCGCGCCTGAGAAATCGCCCAGCACCGTTTCATCGGTCGCCGGCAGCATGGCCTGATAATGGTGAGACTCCCGCCAGGCCTGAAATTCAGAAGCGTGGCAGCCCGCGCATGCCGATGAACCCACGTAACCGGAGTCCGTTGCGCCCGCCACGGCATTCGGGTTCATGCACATGAGTGCCGGCAGAAGAAGCACCAACCGGCTGATCGGGGGCCAGGCTCGCATGTACGGTTGCCCCCGGTGGATCAGGCGGGCGCGACCGAAGCCAGCGCCTCGCACAGCGCCGCGGTTTCCTCGGCCCGGGTGGCGTGTGAGAACACGAAACGCGCCAGGTTTTCATCGCCCGGCCAGCGCAGAAACTGCATGCCGGCGGTTTCGAGCGCGGAGAAGCCGGCGGGTGTCCAGCGCACGAAAACCTCATTGGCCTCCACGGAATACTCGCTTCTGGCCTGCGGGTGCTGAGCGATCGCTTCCGCGAAGCGGCGGGCCTGTGCATTGGCGCCGGCCGCCAGGCGCAGCCACAGCCCGTTGTCGATGTAGGCCAGCAGTTGCGCGGAGACATAACGCATTTTGCTGAGCAGATGGCCCGAACGCTTGCGCAGCCGCTCGGCGCGTTCGCGCAGAGCACCGTCACCAAATATCAGCAGCGCCTCGGCAGCGAGGCAGCCGTTCTTGCTGGCTCCGAACGACATCATGCGCACCCCGGCGTCCACGGTACACGCACCGGGAGCGCAACCCAGCGTGGCGATCGCGTTGCCGAAACGGGCGCCGTCCACGTGAACCGACAGACCCTGGTCACCCGCCGCCGCGCACAGCGCGGCGATTTCATCGGGCCGGTAAACCGTTCCTGCCTCGGTGCTCTGCGTCAGGGTGAGGGCGCCGGCCGCGTAACTGTGCACACCGTGGCCCTCGCTGCCGTTCACTGCATCGACGAGTGTCCCGGCCCGCAGCTTGCCGTCATCACCGTCCAGTGGCATCAGCCGCAGCCCGTGACCGAAAAACTCGGGCGCGCCACCCTCGTCGTTGAACACGTGGGCACCGCGGTGACAGAACACCAGATTCCACGGCTCCGTCAGACAGGCGAGAGCGATGCTGTTGGCGGCGGTACCGGTGCTGATCGGGATCACCGTCGTGGTCGCCTCGAACAGTTCGCTGAAAGCCCGGTCCAGTGCGCGGCTCCAATCATCCTCGGCGTAGGACCAGGCCGTGCCCTCGTTGGCCTGGCTGAGGGCCTGCATGATTTCGGGTGCGGCGGGTGATTCGTTGTCGCTGCGAAAGTTCAATTCCATGGTGGGACGTCCCGTAAGTGACAGCCGATTATAGGCAAGGCCGGCCGGCTTGTCCGGCGTGGGCAGGGATGTCTCCCGACCCGTGTGATCCGGCGGTCTTCGCGGTTCGTCCGTTCGCTGTATCATTCGGCGCGATGGAGACGAAGGCAGCGCCGCACCCGACCTACGATCCCGCCCTGCCCATCACGGCCTGCAGGGAACGGATTCTCGCCGCCCTGGGCGCTCACCAGGTGATCATCGTCGCCGGGGAGACCGGTTCGGGCAAGACCACGCAGTTGCCGAAGTTCTGCCTCGAGGCCGGTCGCGGCGATGAGGGATTGATCGGATGCACCCAGCCGCGGCGCATCGCGGCCCAGGCCATGGCCGCCCGTGTGGCCGAAGAACTCGGTAACGAGGTGGGTGAAACGGTCGGGTACCAGGTCCGGTTTCGCGACCGCACCGGGCCGAACAGCCGCATCAAGTTCATGACAGACGGCATTTTGCTGGCGGAGTCGGTATCCGATCCCCTGCTCAAGGCCTATGACACCCTGATCATCGATGAAGCGCACGAACGCAGCCTGAATATCGATTTCCTGCTGGGTTACCTCAGAACCCTGATGCCGCGACGGCCCGATCTGAAGCTGGTCATTACGTCGGCGACCATCGATACGGAAAAATTCTCGGCTCATTTCGGCGGCGCTCCGGTCATCGAAGTGTCGGGTCGCGGTTATCCGGTCGAAATGCTGTGGCAGCCGCTGGAAGACGCCGGGCGTGATGGCGATACCGGCGGGCGGGACCTGTACCGGGCGATCGCGGAGGCCGAACGCGGACTGCGCCGCCGGGACCCGGCCGGCGACATCCTGGTTTTCCTGGCCGGCGAACGGGAGATTCGTGAAGCGGGGGATTTTCTCGGCCGGCAGCGGCTTCCGCACACGGAGATCCTGCCGCTGTATGCCCGTCTTTCTTCCGCCGAGCAACGGCGGGTTTTCCATCCCGGCCCGGAGCGGCGGATCATACTCAGCACCAATGTCGCGGAAACGTCGTTGACGGTGCCGCGCATTCGCTTCGTCATTGATAGCGGATTCGCTCGCATCAGCCGTTACTCGCACCGCAGCCGGGTGCAACGCCTGCCGATCGAACCCGTGTCCCAGGCCAGCGCCAACCAGAGAGCAGGCCGGTGCGGACGTCTGGGGCCCGGCGTCTGCGTGCGGTTGTACAGTGAAGAGGATTTTCAGGGCCGGCCCGAATTCACCGAGCCCGAAATCCTTCGGACCTCGCTGGGTGCGGTGATTCTGCGTTTATCCGTGATGGGTCTGGGCAACGTGGAGACCTTTCCTTTCATCGATCCGCCCGCGCCGCGCATGATCAACGAGGCCTACGACCAACTGGTCGAATTGGGCGCCATGAACCGCAAGCGCCGGCCGACCCGGCTGGGCCGCACCCTGGATCGCTGGCCGGTGGACGTGCGGATAGGCCGGATGGTTATCGAAGGGGACCGGCTGGGCTGCCTGGAGGATACGCTGGTGCTGGCCTCGGCGTTGAGCATCCAGGATCCGCGTGAACGCCCGCTGGACCTGCGCCAGGCGGCCGACGAGGCGCATCAGCGCTTTGCCGACGAAAAAAGCGATTTCGCCGGACTGCTCCGGCTCTGGGACTACCTGCGCCGCAAGCGTCACGAAGTCTCGGGCAACCAGTTTCGCAAGCTCTGTCGGCGGGAGTTTCTGAGCTGGCAGCGGGTGCTGGAGTGGTTCGACCTGTACCAGCAGTTGCGTGACCTGGCGCGGGAGAATCGAATGCGGTTGCGTGGCAAGCGCGGCAGCTACGAGCAGATTCATCTCGCCCTGTTGTCCGGCCTTTTGAGCCATGTTGGACTGAAGCACCCGGAAGGCAGGGACTATCAGGGCGCGCGCGGCCGCAGTTTTCACATCTTTCCGGGCTCCGGACTGTTCGGCCGCATGCCGCGCTGGATCATGGCCGCCGAGATCGTCGAGACCAGCCGCCCCTGGGGTCGTACCGTGGCGGACATCCGGCCGGAATGGATCGAGCGCCAGGGTGCCCACCTGCTGAAACGCCACACCTTCGACCCGCACTGGTCGCGTAAGCGCGGGGCGGTGTTCGCCTGGGAGCAGGTCAGCCTCTATGGCCTGGTCGTGGTGGAAAAGCGGCGGGTGGACTACGCCCGCATCGACCCGGAGGAGGCGCGGCGGATTTTTCTCCTGGAGGCCCTGGTGCGGGGTGAACTCGATACCCGATCCGAATTCCTGGCGCACAACAGCCGCTTGCGTGAAGAAGTGGAGGAGTTGGAGCACAAGCGGCGCCGGCGGGATGTGCTGGCCGACGAGCAGGCGCAATTCGACTTCTTCGACGCCCGGGTGCCGCAGGACGTGTGCAGCGCGCGGAGCCTGGAGCGCTGGCTCGGTCAGTTGGGTGAAGCGGGCCGAAAGCGGCTGTACATGGGCCACGATGTGCTGATGCGAGAAGACGCCGCCGGCGCGCCGGAAGACCGCTTCCCGGACAGCCTCGAGGCAGGCGGACATCACTTGCCGCTGACCTATCGCTTCGAACCCGGCCACGAAGCGGACGGGGTTACGGTTCGGGTTCCTCTCGAGCAGTTGAACACGCTGGATGCCGGCCGACTGCAGTGGCTGGTGCCCGGCTTGCTGCGGGACAAACTGATCGGCCTGATGCGAACCCTGAAGAAATCACAGAGACGCTCATTGACGCCGGTGCCGGTATTCGCCGATGCCCTGCTGGATGCCCTCGGCGGGCGGACCGGTGATGCCTTGCTGACCGCGTGCGCGGAGGAACTTCAACGCATGACGGGGATGACGCTCGGTGCAGGCGATTTCGACGAAGCGGCTCTGCCCGCGCATCTGCGCATGCGTGTCGAGGTCGTGGACCAGGACGGCGAGTTGCTGGCCGCCGGGCACGATCTTGCTGAATTGCAGGCGAGTTTCGGTGAGGCCGCCCGGAAAGCCTTCATGGCGGGAGAGGGTGCCGATCTCGCGGTCGACGGAGCGCGGGAATGGACCTTCGGTGAGTTGCCGGAACGGACCCGTACCCCGTCCGGGGTGACCGCCTGGCCGGCACTGGTCGATCAGGGCGATGCGGTTGGGCTGCGTCTTTTCGACCAGGCCGAAGAGGCCGCGGCCGCCCACGCGCAGGGCGTGCTGCGGTTGCTGGCCCTGAATCTGGCCGACAAGGTCTCCTACCTGCGCCGGCACCACGGCCTGAGCCGGGAAGCCCAGCGTGCCTGGCGCGCCTGGTCGACGGTGGAGACCCTGGCAGACGATCTTGCGTGGAGCAGCCTGGCACTGGCAGCCGGGGTGGTATGGGCGGTCCGGGACCTGGAAGGTTTTGATCGCCTGGCCGATGAGGTCCGTTCGCGGATGGGCCGGGTCGGCCGGCGCCAGTCAGACCTCCTCAACCAGGTGTTGCCGAAAGCCGGCGGCCTGCTGGAATTACTCGCCGGCCGCATTGGGCGCCGTTGGCCGGAGGTCGCGGAGCGGGTGCGCCAGCAGCTGGATGACATGATTTATTCCGGTTTTCTCACCGACCTGATGTCCGGCCGGCTGGAGCACTATCCCCGTTACCTGGACGCGATCGCTGAACGGCTGCGGCAGCTCGAGGAAAATCCCGCCCGGGACAGTGAACGGGAGGCCCGGGTCGAGCCCTTCTGGCAGCGTTACGTGGCTCGCCTGGAAGCCGGAAAGCTCTATGATGAGGCGCTGGATGATTACCGATGGAAACTCGAGGAGTACCGGGTGTCCGTTTTCGCCCAGCAGCTGGGCACGGCCGAAAAAGTGTCGCCCAAACGATTGGAATCGAGCTGGGCCCGGGTGTGTGCGGCCGACGAGACTGACTGAAGCAACCCGGGTTTCGATGGACAGGTGAATGGGTACTGAAACCGCGGACAATGGCAATCTGCTGCGCGACTGGCTGTCGGAGTACCGCGAATCCGTGGGTTCGGGGGCGGACGAATGCGAGGTCGTGCTGGATCTGATCGAGGACGAAGCACAGCTGGATTCCGGTGGTCGCGCGCGCATGCTGGAATTGCTCGGAATCCTGCAGGCACTGTCGCCCGACCCGGTCACCGTCAGTTGTGCCCTGGTCCTGGCGGCCGGGCAGTCCGGGGACGTGCCGGCCTCGCTTCACGAACGGCTGCCCGCTGCCGTCGGCCGGCAGGTTTCACAATTGCAAAAACTCAAGCAGTTCGAGATCGGGCAGGGACTGACCGACAGCGAGCGCAGTGCGGAAGGTCTGCGCCGTTTGCTGCTGGCCCTCGTCAACGATGTGCGGGTGGTGCTGGTCGATCTGGCGTGGCAACTGGTGCTGTTGCGCAACGTTGCGGCCGACAGCGAGCAGGCTCGCGCGCTGGCGCGCGAAACCATGCTGATTCACGCCCCTCTGGCGAACCGTCTCGGTGTCTGGCAGGTCAAATGGGAACTCGAGGATCGGGCTTTTCGACACCAGGATCCGGCGCAGTATCAGCGGATCGCAAAACTGGTAGCGGAACGGCGGGCCGAGCGGGAACGTTTCATCGAAGCGTTCATGGAAAAACTCTCGACGGCCTTGCATGAAGCCGGCATCCGCGCCAGCGTCAAGGGACGGCCCAAACACATCTACAGCATCTGGAAAAAGATGCAGCGCAAGGGCATCGACTTTCACGAACTGTTCGATGTTCGGGCGGTGCGTGTGCTGGTCGATGACGTACCCGACTGCTACAGCGTGCTGGGACTGGTGCACACCCTGTGGCAACCGATTCCGGGCGAATTCGATGACTACATCACCACACCCAAGGGCAACAACTACCAGTCGTTGCATACCGCGGTGTCCGATGCCTCTGGCCGCGCGGTCGAAGTCCAGATTCGCACCCTGGAGATGCACGAACACGCCGAACTGGGCGTCGCCGCCCACTGGCGCTACAAGGAAGGGGGTCCGCGCGACCCCGGTTTCGAAAACAAAATCGCCGTCATGCGTCAGTTACTCGAAGCCAGTGGTGATGAGCTGGACGACGAGAGTCTGCTGGACAGTTTCCGTTCAGCCACCTCGGAGGATCGGGTCTATGTGTTGACGCCGCGCGGGCAGGTGGTCGACCTGGCGGCGGGTTCCACGGTGCTGGATTTCGCATACAGCGTTCATACCGAAGTCGGTCACCGGTGCCGCGGCGCCAAGGTGAATGGCCGTATCGTGCCGCTGACCCATGGCGTGAAGACCGGTGACCGGGTGGAAATCCTCACGGCCAAACAGGCCGGACCGAGCCGCGACTGGCTGAATCCCCGTCTGGGCTACATCCGCGGCGGGCGCGCGCGCAGCAAGGTTCGGCAGTGGTTCAAGAAGGAAAGCCGCGAGGACAATCTGCGCGCCGGGCGCGAAGCGGTGGAGACCGAGGCACGGCGCATGGGTCTCGAACCCAGGGACATGGACGCGGTGGCCGCGCGGTTCAGTCAGGGCGACGTCGAGGATCTTTACGTGGCGGTGGGCAGCGGCGACCTCACGGTCGGGCAGGTCATCAGCGCGGTGGAACGCCGCCAGGCCGAGTCGGCGCAACCCAGTGCCGAAGATCTCCTGACCCGGACACCGGTACGCCAGCGAGGGCGTGCGGGCCGGGGCGCGGACGATGTGACCATTGAAGGTGTCGGTAACCTGATGACGACCATGGCGAAATGTTGTCAGCCGGTCCCGGGCGATCCGGTCGTCGGCTATGTGACTCGCAGCCGCGGCGTCACGATTCACCGGGAAGATTGCCCGCAGGCGCTCCGTTGGCAGCGCGAACAGAACCCGCGCCTGTTGCAGGTGCGCTGGGGTGAGGCACCGACCACGCGCTACCCGGTGAGTCTGGAGATCAGGGCATTCGACCGGCGCGAACTGATTCGTGACATTTCCAATGTGCTGGCCACCTCGGATGTGCAGGTGACCGACATCAACAGCCGGCTGGACGACATGACGGACGAGGTGACCATTCGGCTGGTTCTCAGGGTGCGGGACTACGAGCAACTCAGCGAGTTGCTGAATCGCCTGTCCAGCGTGCCCAACGTGCTCGGCGCGCGCCGCCTGGCGGAAGGTGCCGCGCGGGACTGACCCGGCTCCAATGGCTTTGGTGCCTCAACCGTCACCGGCCCGAAGTGCCCGCTCTGTTGCGCCCGGGTCCGTTTCCTGGTGCGGCGGAACCGGCTTGCCGAGCGCATCCAGCAAGCGCGCCAGATTCGATTGCGCTACGTCCACCGAGAAATGCCGGCGAACGTTTTCCCGGCCTCCGGCGGCGATGCGTGCCCACAGGGCCGGGTCGCGGTAGAGCCGCACCACCGCCCTTGCGAAGTCTTCGGCAGTTTCCGCAACCAGCACGTCTTCCCCGTCGCAGGCGAACAGGCCTTCCACGGCCATCGGGGTGGCGACCACTGGCTGGCCGCGGCTCATGCTCATATTCACTTTCCCCTTGACGCCGGCGCCGTAACGCAGCGGCGCGACTGCCAGCCGGCAGCCTTCCAGCCACGGGTCCAGATCCTCGACGAAACCGTGAAACTCGACCCCGTTTCCGGCGAGGCTGCGTACCGCTTCGCTGGCCTTGCTGCCGATCAGGTGGAAGCGGATATCCGGAAGCTGTTCGCGAATCCGTGGCCAGATGCTGCCGACGAACCACTGCGCCGCGTCCACGTTGGGCGGGTGCTGATAGCCGCCGACGAAAAAGATGTCCTGACGCTCGTCGAAGGGTTTGCCGGTGCCGCCCAGGCGATGAATGTTCGACAGAACATGCACGCGCGCCCCGGGAAGGTCGCGTGACAACACTTCCTGCTCCACCGGACTGACGACCAGGGTCGCGTCCGCGGCCCGGATAACGCCCAGTTCCGAGCGCCGGGTCTGCGCGGCAACGCGCTTGAGGGGCAGGCTGTTCTCCAGTTCGGCCAGGCGCTCCTCGCGCAGGTAATGCAGGTCGACCGTGTCGAACACGAATTTCGCCCGCGGGCAATACCGGCGGATCAGGCTGATGTAATTGACGGCCACGTAATGCCGGCTGATCAGCACGATGTCGAACTCCGGGCCACGCTCGGCGAAAAAGTCCCGCAAGGATTCGAGCCAGGGGTTGTAGAGCACCTCCACGCCGGCCTGCTGCAGGGCTCGGGAGTAGACCGGCTCGTAACCGCGATTGTCCGCGAAAAAACTCACGCCGTAGCCGAGCCGCTGGAAACAGTGGAACAGATGGCGCAGCCGCAGGCTGCCGGAATCCTGGTCGGGTTGCGGGGTGTGCGCGTCGATCACCAGCACGCGTCCCCGCAATCGGTGATCGCGAGCCCTCCGCACGGCCTCCGGGTCGTCGGGGTCGGCAATCGGTGCGGGCTGCTTGGCCAGTGCTTGCGCCCAGCGTTCCCGGAATTTGCGCTGATTGACCTGCTGATAACGCTTGGCGCCGCTGTTCAGATCGGTGCCGGACGAAACGCCTTCGTGGTGCACGATGGTGGCTTCGGGTTGCAGGCGCACCTTGAGGCCGGCTTCGCGGACCCGGAACGCAAGGTCGGTGTCTTCGTAGTAGGCGGGCGCATAGCGCTCGTCGAAGCCGCCCAGCCGCCGCATCAGATCGGTCGGTAACATGATGCAGGCACCGGAACAGTAGTCGACTTCGCGCACGTAGGCGAATTCGGGTCGGTCCCCGTCATCGCCGCGCCCGTAATTCCACCCGGAGCCGTCATTGAAAATCAGGCCGCCGGCTTCCTGCATGCTTCCATCCGGGTAAATCAGCCGGGCTCCGGCGAGGCCGGTGTCGGGATGTTCGTCGAAGGTGCGCAGCAAGGCATCCAGCCAGCCATCCATCACCTGGGTGTCGTTGTTCAGCAGCACCACGTACCGTCCGCGAGCCGCCTCGATGCCACGATTGCAGCTGCGCACGAAGCCCGCGTTGCGCCGGTTTCGCAGCGCGGTCAGTCCCTCAATGCCGGCGAGTCGCGATTCCGTTTCATCGCTGGAATGGTCGTCGACGACGATGATCTCGAACCGGGCCTCGGCAGGCGCGGCGAGCAGAGAGCGCAGGCAGGCGGCGGTGTAGGCCCACTTGTTGTAGACCGGTATCACGATACTGACATCGGGCGCCTCGACCCGGGGAAACCGGTCCGGCGCCTGCGGGTTTCCAATGGGCTCCAGGCCGTCGATGGTGCGGGCCCGGGGTGGCTCCGAATTCGCCGGAGATTGCTGGGACCGGTCGAGTGCGCCGGCCAGGCCCTGGGTACTGACGGTGCGTACGGCCTGTGACAGCAGCAGGGGCCAGCGCATCGGATTCCAGGCCCGGGCACGGCGGAGATTGGCGCTGACCCGGCGTGCCACCCGGAGCGGGCGCGTCACGCGCCAGGACGAACTGGCCAGGACCTCGGCGAGTTGCGTACGCTCGGAATTCAGAGCCTGTTTCAAAGCCTTGACGTGGGCTTCAAGCCGGCCGACCCATTCACGGCGCCGTTTGATCTCCTGTTGCAGTGCGCGGTCCCGTTCGAGCGCCCATTCCGTGCGCCGCTCGAGTTCGGCCTGCTGTTGTTCCGACCGTTCGGTCAGACCCCGGTTTTCGCGTTCCAGCCGGGCGGCGAGATCGTCCGTGGCGGCCTGCTGAATCCGCCCGTCGCTGACCGCGCGGGCCGGCGATCGTCCGGCCCCGGTATCCCCTTGCCGCACCGGACACAGCCGGTCGTAGGCGGCTACCATCGCCGGGGTGTCGTAGGGCTCGATACCGTCGAGATGGGCGCGCATCGAATCCAGTAATTCCGGGTTGTCATGCAGCCTGGCCACGCACTCGTTGAGCGCCGCCGGTACGGGATCGATCAGCAGGCCGTTGTGTTCATGTCGAATGCGTTCCGCCAGGCTGCCCACCCGGGTGGCGACGACCGGAATTCCGAGTTGGCGCATTTCGGACAGGGTGTAACTGAACGTCTCCGGTACGGTCGAGACCAGGGCGGCCAGGTGCGGCCCGATCGTGTGCAGCAGCGCTGCCAGATCCTCCCGGCGGTATTCGGGAATGACGTGAACGCCCGAGCGGCCGAAGAAGGATTCGCCGTCCTTGCCCGCGCCGAGCAGGTAAACCTGGGCGTGGCGGGTCAGTTCGGGCAGTGCATCGAGCAATAACTGGCGGCCCTTGCCTTCGGACATGCGGCCCGGGATGACGATGCGCAGTCGTTCGTCATCGCGGGCGCGGGCCATGACCGGGCCGCAACCCGGCAGGTGGGGCAGGCCGTGATGCACGACCTCCACGGAAATATCCTTCCAGCCCGGATCGAGCCGCCCGAGCAGGTCGACCACCGAATGACTGGGGGCCACCATCCGCACCTGGTGCCGCACGACGGTCTCGCGCCACTGCCCGGCCACGTGTTGCCAGGCGGCGGCATCGCGGTCGCTCAGGTCCGGCAACAGCCGGTGTTCCCCCAGCGCCGCTGACAGTGGGTGGTCCGGGGCGGCTTCGATAAAGGGCTCGGGATTGATGCCGAGCAGTGGCCAGCAGGGGTAATAATCGTGCATCACCTGCAGGGTGGGGCGATCGGTCCGCAAGGCGTCCAGACTGTGTCCAACCAGCGAGGAGACCAGGACTCGGCCGATTCCGCGCCGGTCCAGCAGGTCGCCGAGAATTTCACGGTACTGGGCATGCGCCGGCGTGCAGGACGGGATGGCCGGATTCAGCCACCAGGTGGCGATGGGTGTTTCCTCGCGGGTACCCGCGTACAACGCGAGACGCTGTCCGGCCCCGGCACCGGAACGCGGGCCTTCCGAGCGCAACTGGAAATGACGGCCGTCCGGGTCGGCTTCGATGAACGAGTCGACCCAGCGGGCGACCCCGCCGCCCCAGCTGTGGGTGATGTGCAAAGTGGCGGAACGGGATTCCGCCGCCACCGAAAAAGGCAGACCGGGGTTGCGACTGGTCAGCCAGCGCGACAGGCGCGCGCGCAGCAGACCCCAGGGCGGTGGGCGGTAGTCCTCATGGGGCGCGAGTTCCTCGCCTGCGCTGAGTGGACGGCCGGGATCGTGCGCGTAAATGGCATCACTGACCCACAGGCCGCCGCCAGCATCGCGCAGACGGGTTGCCGCGGCGGAGGCATCGATGGTCTGGTCGGCGAGGCTGTCCACGGCCCGGGGCGACAGCAGCACGAAATGGCCCGGCCACCGGTCCAGTGCCAGCAGGGAACCGGAACCCAGCAGGGACACCAGCCGGTCCGCGCGTTTGTCGTCCCCATCCGCTACCGGCTCCGGCGCGGTTTCGTCTGCGGACCCGCGGTCGTTCGAATCGGGCACCGGTTCGCGGCCAGCCTGGAGAAATCCGGTCGCGTCCAGTCCGCAGAACGGATCGAGACCGGTTTCGACGTTACTGAGCACGCTGATGGCGAACGGGGCGGCATCCCGGTCGGCGGGACACAGGGCCGCGATCCGGCGGGCCGTCTCCGGTGGCAGTTCGAAATCGGCACTGACGATCAGCAGCGAACGGCCGGGATGCGCGGCCGCGAATTCGGTCAGTGCCTGCCCCAGACGGCGAACTGGCAGATCAGTGGCCGGATTCCACTCCGCCCAGTCCAGGGCGGCCGCAAGCCCCGGTGAGCCGCCGCCGGGCCGCCAAATCAGGGGCGCCGGCGCGCGGGACTGGTGCGAGTCCGATTCCGGCGGGTTGGCGGTTGAAGGTGACGTCATGGATGGGGAAATCTGGCAGAATTCGAAACCTGGCGAGCAGGCATGTAACCTGCCGTGCCGCGGGCAGGGATGAAATCACGCCATTATGGTCAAAGGCCGGGTTGATGTCACCCGCGGCCGCTGATTGAGTCCGAATTACAACAAGCACAGGAAGGCGATGGCAAGATCCCGGAAAAAGCGCGTCAGCAAACGGTCCAGGCCGGTTCGTAAGGCCGCCCGGAAACCCGTCCGGCGCTGGCCGGGCAGAATCTGGCGCCTGAGCCTGTTCCTGGGCGGAATCACTCTCGGCGTGCTCGTGCCCTGGGTGGTGTATCTGAATTATCAGGTCACCACCGAGTTCGAAGGACGGAAATGGGATCTGCCGAGCCGGGTCTACGCTCGTCCGCTGGATATCTATCCGGGGCTCGCACTGACGCGCAATGATCTCGAATTCGAATTGCAGGCCGCCGGCTACCGGCCTTCGGGAAACATCGATCGCGCCGGACGGTACCGGGTGTCCGGGGGGCATATCGATATCCACCGGCGCTCCTTCCGCTTTGCGGACCATCAGGAGAAGGCGGGACGCCTGCGCGTTTCCCTGGCCGGGGGGCGGGTTGCGGCGCTGAAGGACCTGGACAGCGGCGCTGCGATCGACCTGGCGCGGCTGGAGCCCGCGGAACTGGCTTCGATCTACCCCCTGCAGCGCGAAGACCGAACCCTGGTGCGCCTGGCCGACGTGCCGCCGTTGCTCGTGACCGGGCTGCAGGCCGTGGAGGACCGCAATTTCAAACACCATCCCGGCATCGATTGGCGCGGAATCGGGCGCGCGCTGTGGGCCAACCTCAGAGCGGGCAGGGCCGTGCAGGGCGGCAGTACGCTGACCCAGCAACTGGTCAAGAATTATTTCTTGACCGATGAGCGGACCCTGGCGCGGAAATTGAACGAAGCCATCATGGCCGTGCTGCTGGAACTGCATTACGACAAGGGCGAAATTCTCGAAGCCTATGTCAACGAGGTCTATCTGGGTCAGCAGGGTTCCCTGGCCATCCACGGATTCGGGCGGGCCAGTACATTCTATTTCTCGCAACCACTGGATCGCCTGGAACCGCATCAGATCGCCCTGCTGGTGGGCATGGTGCGCGGAGCTTCGCTGTATAACCCCCGGCGCAATCCCGAACGGGCCCTGGATCGCCGCAACCGGGTTCTGGGCATGTTCGCCGAAACCGGACTGCTGACTGAAGATCAGGCCCGGCAGGCGGTCGCGATGCCGCTGGAAGTGACCCCCAGGGGCCGGTTGGGTGAAACACGCTACAGTGCATTCATCGAACTGGTGCGCCACCAGCTGGCACAGGTGTATCGCGAGGAGGACCTGAAGTCCGAAGGGCTGCGCATTTTCACCACTCTGTCGCCCTCGGCGCAGGAAAAGGCCCAACGCGCCGTCAGCGACGGACTCGATCGTCTGGCCGAGGCCGGCTTGCCGGATTCACTGCAGGGAGCGCTGGTACTGGCTGACGTGACCAGCGGCGAGATCCGGGCCCTGGTCGGAGACCGCTACGCCGGACGGGTGGGGTTCAACCGGGCCCTGAACGCGCGCCGGCAGATCGGGTCGGTGATCAAACCGCTGGTGTACCTGCTCGCGCTGGAACACCCGGAACAGTTCAATCTGCTGACCCGTATCGATGATGCGCCGGTCACTCTGCGGCAGGCCGACGGCAGCGACTGGACTCCCGACAATTTCGACCGCATGTCGCACGGGCCGGTAAGCCTGCTGGATGCTCTGACGCAATCCTACAACCAGGCGACCGTGCACCTCGGACTGCAGGTCGGCATCAATTATCTGCTGCGCAAGCTGCAGCAGCTCGGCATATCCGTCGACGTCGACCCGGTGCCGTCGGTGTTTCTGGGCGCCGTTGAGCTGACTCCGCTGGAAGTCGCCCAGGTCTATCAGTCGATCGCGGCCGGTGGCTACAGTGTGCCTCTGCGCTCGGTCATCGCCGTGCAGACCGAGGGTGGCGGTGAACTGGTGCGCTACCCACTGCGGCTGCTGCCGCAGCCGAACCGGGAGGCCATCGGTGTGCTGAACTATGCGCTGACCCAGGTGGTCGAACGCGGAACGGCCAGGGCACTGCCCGGGCTGCTGGGTGAAAATACGGTGATTGCCGGCAAGACCGGCACCACCAACGATCGCAGGGACAGTTGGTTCGTCGGCTATACTCGGGACCTGATCGGCGTGGCCTGGGTAGGGCGCGACGATAACCGGCCGGCCGGAGTAACCGGCAGCAATGCCGCCATGCGCGTCTGGGCGCGTCTGTTCCGCGAACTGCCCCTGGAGCCGGTCGACCTGCGCATGCCGGACGGTGCGTTCTGGCTGTGGGTCGACCGGGTTGATCATTCGGTGACCGCCGAGGACTGTCCCGGCGCCATCCAGGTGCCGTTCGTCAGCGGTTCCGAACCGACCCGGGTCAGCGACTGTCTCGCCGTACTGAACGAAAACGATGATGAAGCTTTCTGGAAGAAGTGGTTTGACTCAAAGGATTGAACCAAGAACCCACCGGGCCGTCGCCGCGCTGCTGCTGGCGCTGCTGCTGGGCGCCTGCGCGGGGCCACCGCCCGGACCGCCCGGCGGCGCGCCGGACCCGGACCGTGAAGTGCAGGAGCGCGTCAGGGAACCCGCGCGGCAACAGTCCGAGGGTGTGCAGGTTTTTCCGATGCAGAATCCGGCGGTCAAGCAATTGATCGCCAGCGCACGTGAATCCGAGAAGGCGGGGCGCTACGATGCCGCTGCGGTTTCGCTGGAACGCGCATTGCGCATCCAGCCGCGTGATCCGGAGATTCTGCAGTTCATGGCCGAAGTCCAGATACGCAAGCAGGATTACCCGCAGGCGCTGAATTTCGCCACGCGTTCCTACGATGCCGGGCCGCGGGTCGGCGAACTGTGCAGCCGTAACTGGCATACCATCAGCCTGGCCTACGAACGCATGGGCGATGGTGGCGGTGCCCGCCGCGCCGATCAACGCGCCAGCGAGTGCATGAGTGCCAAGCCGCGGGGCTACTGAGCCGGGCGCCGTCACGGGAGCCAGCTCTCGCGCGCTGGATCAGGGCGGGCCGTTTGCCGGTAAGCTGCCGGGATTCGCGCCGCGCGCAGAGCAGATTCGCATGGCCGCCGCCGTCGAGGCGGCGCTGCAGGATCCGAGCGCTCTCGTGATCGAGGCCGGGACCGGTATCGGCAAGACACTGGCGTATCTCGTGCCAACCCTGCAGAGCGGACAGCGGGCGATCGTTTCAACCGGAACCAAAACCCTGCAGGACCAGTTGTACTTCCGCGATCTGCCCCTGGTCGCGGACGCGCTCGGCGTCGACATTCACTCCGCGCTGCTGAAAGGCCGGAGCAATTACCTGTGCCTGCACCGCATGGATCTGGCGTTGCACGAGGGCCGGCTGCCGGGGCGGACCGCCGTGGCGGAATTACAAGCGGTCAGGGAGTGGTCGGTACAGACCGCGGATGGTGACCTGTCCCTGACTCCGGTGGTGACCGGGGACAGCGGACTGATGCCCCTGGTCACGTCCACGGCGGACAACTGCCTGGGCTCCGAGTGCCCCCGATTCGACGACTGTTTCGTCGCGCGGGCGCGCCGGGAGGCGCAGGAGGCCGACGTGGTCGTGGTCAACCACCACCTGTTGTTCGCCGACATGGCCATCAAGCAAAGCGGATTTGGCGAAGTTCTGCCCGGTGCCGGCGTGTTCGTCGTGGACGAAGCACATCTGGCGCCCGAAACGGCCGCCCGTTTTTTCAGCCTGAGCCTGTCGGCACGGCAGGTCGAAGACGCGTGCCGGGATCTCATCGCTGAATGTGCCGGGGTCAGCGGAGCGCTGGCGCTGTTGCAGGAACCGGTCGCCCGGACCCAGCAGATGTTGCGTGAACTTCAGGTCGTCATGTCGGATCGGCCCGCGGAACGCGGGCCGTGGCAGGAACTCATGCGCAGCGACGAGGTGCGCCAGGGATTGCAGGGGTTGGACACCGCCGTGATCGAGCTTTCCCGGATCGCCGGCTCCCTGGAGGGGCGGACGAGACCGCTGGATCACGGCATTGATCGTGTCCGGGATCTGCAGGCCATGTTCGACCGGTTCGACGCGGATGCCGACCCGGCCGAAGTGCGCTGGTACGAGCGCCGTGGGCGCGGTTTCGCGCTGAATATCACGCCGCTGGATGTGGCTTCGACCTTCGGCGGTTTTCGGGAACAGAGTGAGGCCAGTTGGATCTTTACGTCGGCGACCCTGGCCGTCGGCGGGGATTTCAGCCATTTCACGACCCGCCTGGGCCTGGACGATGCGCAGACCCTGTTGCTGGACTCACCGTTCGACTATCCGGGAAACGCCCGCGTCTGGTTGCCGGAAAGTCTGCCCGAACCCCGGGATCCGTCCTGGATGCCGCGTTTTCTGGACATCGTGGTCTCCCTGCTGGATGCCAGCCGGGGCCGGGCCTTCCTGTTGTTCACCTCCCATCGCGCGCTGCGCGAGGCGGCCGAGGCACTGGAGGAACGTGTGGACTTTCCGTTGTTCGTCCAGGGTGAGCAGCCCCGCAGCCTGCTGCTGGAGACGTTTCGGGATTCGGGCAACGGTGTGCTGCTGGGCACGTCCAGTTTCTGGGAGGGTGTGGATGTGATCGGGGAGGCCTTGTCACTGGTTGTCATCGACAAGCTTCCGTTCGCGGCTCCCGACGATCCCGTCATGGAAGCACGCAGTGATGCCTTGCGACGTGCGGGCGGCAACCCTTTCGTCGAGCTCTACCTGCCCGAGGCGGTTATCGGTCTCAAACAGGGGGCGGGCCGGCTGATACGTGATGTGAACGACCGCGGGGTGCTGGTGATTTGTGATCCGCGCATCCGCACGCGATCCTATGGCCGGGTATTCCGGGAAAGCCTCCCGCCCATGACGCCGGCGGAGGAACAGGACGAAGTGGAACAATTCCTGAGAGACAAGACATGAAGCGACTGCTGGCGATTGAAACCTCTTCGGAGGCCTGCTCGGTGGCGCTTGCCGAGGGCTCGAACATTCACGAGCAGCATGCGCACGCGCCGTTGAAACACGCGGAATTGCTGCTCGCCTCGGTACGTACCGTTCTGGCGCAAGCCGGGCTGCGGCTGACCGACCTGGATGCGGTCGTTTTCGGGCGTGGGCCGGGCAGCTTCACCAGCCTGCGGATTGGCATCGGTGCGGTTCAGGGCCTGGCATGGGGCGCGGGATTGCCGGTCGTTCCGGTTTCGTCCCTGGCCGCGGTCGCCGTTCAGGCGCTGGATCGCGGAGCCGAGAACATCGTGGTGGCGATGGACGCGCGCATGGATGAGGTGTTCACGGCTCGCTTTGCCGTGCGTGAACCCGTACCGGCCGGCACAGCCCGCTCTGCGGCGGGAACCGCTGACCTTGAATTGCTTGGCGCGGAGCGGGTATGCGACCCGGCGGAAATCCGTGTGGAGCCGGTCGCGGAAACCATCGGTTGTGGCAACGGCTTCGAACGATACCCGGCGCTCCGCCGGCTGGGTGTGACACTGAAGGAAGTGCGCCCGGACCTGTTGCCGCGTGCCTCGGCCCTGATTCCGCTGGCTCGAACCTGGCTGGAGACTCAGGCGCCCTTGCCCGCGCAGGAGGCTCAGCCGGTGTATGTGCGGGATCACGTGGCCGACAAGCCGGCCCGAAACGCCTGAGGCGCCTGACCGGGGGTGTGGGTGCCGGCGCGCCTCAGCCCAGTGTCGCGTACAACGTCCGGTAGCGCCGGGCAATCTCGCTCCAGTCGAGTCGCGCGGCGAATTCCCCCCCGCTGGCCGCCAGTGCCTCACGTTCGGCCTGATCCCGCCACAACCGGGTGATGGCCGCGGTCATTTCGTCCCAGTCGTCAATGACGAGTGCGTGGAGTCCCGGTTCGGCAGGTATGCCTTCAATGCCCTTGGAGGTACTGATGACCGGCAGCCCGGCCGCGAAGCAGTCGACGATTTTCATCCGGGTTCCGCCGCCATCGGTCAATGGAACCACGGCGAGATCGGCGGCCTTGAGCCAGGGCGCCACGTCGGCCACGCTGCCGGTGAAGTGAATGCGCGGATGAGGGCTGGTCGGGGGTGGCTCGCGTCCAATCGCAAGTACGTGAGCTTCGAGTCCGGCACGTTCCAGCGCTGGCAGCAGCGTGTCGGCGAACACCGCGATGGCCTTGCGGTTGGGCGGATAGGAAAACGTGCCGTGGAAGGCCAGCACCGGCTGGCCGGCCTTGATGCCGTAACGCTCGCGCACTCCCTCCACGGCGGGTGCGGCGTAGGTGTCGAGCCGGACGCCATGAGGGATGGTGGTCATGTGAACGGCCTCGACGCCATCCTCGATCAGGCGCTGACGGTCATTGTCGGACACGCAGACGACGGCATCGGACCGGTTGCACAGGTCGATTTCGATGGCGCGAAGCCGCTGGTACTGTCCGGACGACAGTTCGCCGACCTGACTGCGCAGGCGTTCGTATTCGACGTTGTGTTCCACCAATACCACACGACTTCCGATGGCTTCGCGTACCCGCAGGCAGGGCTGGGCGTAGGCCGGGAATTCGGCCTGCAGCACGCCGGCCCGGGTGGACGAAGCCGCCGTCAGGATGCGCCAGTAGAATCCCCGGTCGGTCAGGGGCAGGTAAAGAAAACTGTTGCTCAGCGGCAGATCGCTCGAGTAATGCATCAGCTTCACCCAGGCGGCCGGTCGGCAGACCAGTCGGTGCCAGACCGGGTAGGGCTGCAACTTGAACTCGCCGTCCTGGTAACGGTACCAGCCGCCTGGCGAGTCCGTGACGATGCCGACGGCGACACCGAGGCGGCCGAGTGCGCGTGCTGTTTCCACCGTGCGGACCGCGGCGCCGTGGTCGGGTGGGAACAAATCGGAACGGGTCACGAAAACCACTCCGTTGCCCGGTGTTCGCAGGCCGGTCATGCGCAGCAGGGCCGCGCGCCGCACCAGCTTCCATTGGCGTTTGAGACGTTCGGCCAGTGGCGGAACGCCCAGTACGGGCTCGCAGTCGGCATCGCGCTCGCTCGGCGGCAATCGCAGTGTGCGATGCGGCTCCTGCAGCCAGTCCAGCAGCGGCGCCGCCAGGCGGTCCGGGTCGAGTGCTTCCCTGGCCAGCGCGAGAGCGGCTTGCGAGCGGGTTCGCCACTGTTCGGGTTCGGCCGCGAGCGCGCGGGCCCACTCCCGCAGATCTCCCGGCGTATCGATGCGCCACCCGGCGCCGTAACGGCCAACCAGGGACGCGATGGGCAGATACTCGTTGCACAGCAGGGGCAGGCCGTGGCGCAGGAAGTCCAGTGAGCGAAAAGACTGACTGTGTTCGCGTTCGATATTGCAGTCGGCCAGTTCGACACCGATGTGCGCGTCCCGTGTCAGAAACGTGCTGTACTCACGATACGGCAACAGCGGACGGTGTTCGATCAGCGGATGCTCGGGCTGATGCAGGAGATCCACCGCTCCCGGTTCATCGGCGTGCGCCCGGTAGGGACCTTCGAAATTGATGATGCGGGCCGACAGCCCCGAGCCGTCGGCCGCCTGCGCCAGGGCCTCCAGCCACGGGGTCTGGTGGCGCCAGGGCCAACGCACGCCGCCGGTGACGCATTGCCAGGCGCCATTCGAATCTTCTCCGGGTTGCCGGTCCGCTGCGGGCGTGACGCATTCAGCGCCCAGCGGCACGACCAGTACGGTTTCACGGCCACGCAAGTCGAAACCGGCTTCAATCAGCGTGAGCAGCAGCAGGCGGCGTTGTCGCTCGTTGCCGACCAGCACGCGGTCGCACCGCCGCAGACCGGCGCGCAGACGGCGAACCTCGCCCGCGACCTGGGCGGGCGATTCGTACAGCGCTTCGAGTGGGCGCGGCGCGACGAAGTCGAGCACCAGCGGTTGCTCCAGGTCGAATGGCAACAGGCCGAGTAACTCCCAGTAGCCGACCAGGATGACCCCGGGCTTCGACCGGGCGATGCGGGCCCGTAGTGCATCGCGGCCGCGGACTGACCCGGAACCATGGGCTTCCTGCGTGTCGCCGGCCGCCGCCGTCGGGTCGGCGGGCCAGACCGTTTCAACATCATGCCCGGCGCGGCGCAATGCGCCCGTGAGTTGCCGGGCCCGAAGGGCGTTGCCGGTAACCACGTCGCCTTCGGCGAGTTCCGGTTCGGTGGTGAGGTAGAGGACGCGCATGGCCGGGTTCCAGGCGGAGTTGGGAAACTCAGTGGCCCAGCAGCACGAAGGTGGCGAGCCCGACGAATGCCAGGATTCCGATCACATCGGTAACCGTTGTGAGCACGACGCCTCCGGCCAGGGCCGGGTCGATGGACATGCGGCGCAGGAACGAAGGAATCAGCGCGCCGGCCAGCGCACCGGCCAGCAGGTTGATCAGAATGGCTATCGCAATGACGATACCGAGCGCAAGTTGACCGTACCAGGCGACCGCGATGCCGCCCACGACCAGCGAGAAAACCAGTCCGTTCATCAGGCCGACCGCGAGCTCCTTGCGGAGCAGGGCCGGTGCATTACGCTCGCTGATCTGACCGGTGGCGACGCCGCGCACCATCAGCGTCAGGGTTTGCGTGCCGGCGATACCGCCCATGCTCATGACCACGGGGAACAGGACGGCGGTGGCGACGATCTGCTCCAGAGTGGGCTCGAACAGGAACAGCGCGCCCGCTGCCATCAGCGCGGTGACCAGGTTGACGCCCAGCCACAGCCAGCGCCGGCGCGCCGACTGCAGGACCGGGGCGAACATGTCGCCTTCCTCGTCCAGGCCGGCCATGGTCAGTACCGAGTGCTCCGCTTCCTCGCGAATAACGTCGACCACGTCATCGATGGTGATGGTGCCGAGCAGCATCCGGTCGGCGTCGATCACAGGGGCGGAGATCAGGTCGTGGTGCTCGAATTCGGTGGCGACCTGGCTGGCGCTGAGTTCGACCGGAATGGTCCGCATGTCGCGGTCCATGTGTTCGGCCACCGGCGTGGAGGGATCCCGGGTCAGCAGGTCGGCGAGTTTCAAGCCACCGAGCAGCCGTCCCGCCCGATCGACCACGAACAGAATGTCGAAGACTTCCGGCAATTCGCCGCGCACGCGAAGGTAGCGCAGTACGACGTCGAGGCTGACGTCCGGCCGAATGGTCAGTACATCCGGATCCATCAGGCCGCCGGCCGAGTCTTCCGGATAGGACAGTACACGGTCCAGCCGCTCGCGGTCCTGCCGGTCCATGCTGCTCAGGACCGTGGCGATTACTGCATCGGGCAGGTCGTCGAGAATGTCGGCCAGGTCGTCCAGATCGAGGTCGCCGACCGCGGCGACCAGTTCCTCGGGATCCATGTCCCGGATCAGGCTGGCGCGGACCTCGTCGTTGACATCGACCAGAACGTCGCCGTCCATCTCCGGATTGACGAGGTCCCAGACTGCCAGGCGCTTGGGCAACGGCAGCGATTCGAGCAGGTCGCCGACCTCGGCGGCCGAGAGGCCACTGACCAGCCGGCTCACCCGGTACTTGACGCCGGAATCGAGCGCTTCCGAAAGCCGGTCGAGCTGGCGAGCGGTTTTTTCGGTTGGTGCCTGTTCCGCCATGATCATCTCCCGCGGACCCGCGAAGCTATCTTTCGCCGGGTCAGGAATTCGAAAGGGTTGGGGCCTGTGTTTTCGCTCCCGCAGTCATGCCCGGGGATCGGGTGTGTCCACAGGGGCCGGATACGACCATTATAAACCGGGGCCATCGCCCGCTGCCGAACCTTTGTGGCGGTTACGCAAGCCCGGCGGGTTTCAGCTGTCTTTCTGCGACTGGTCCAACAGATTGAGCAATGGCACTTCGTGGCGCTTGTGGCCGAGATTGAGCCAGTGGGCCAGTGCTGCCGAGGCCCGTCCGATATGGGTTTCGATGACCATCTGCTTCACTTCCAGAAGTCGGCCCGGATACATGCTGAATGAGCGCAGACCCAGGGCGAGAAGCAGCCGGGTGTAGCGCCGGTCGCCGGCCAGCTCCCCGCACACCGTGACCGGCATGCGCAGCGAACCGCAACTGTCGAAAATCTGCCTCATCAGCCGGACGACGCCCGGATGCAGCGGGTCGTACAGGTGTGCCACCTGCTCGTCGATTCGGTCGGCCGCCAGCGCGTACTGCAACAGGTCGTTGGTGCCGACCGAAACGAAATCCAGCAGGTGACACAGGTCTTCGAGCGCCATGGCGGCAGCCGGCACCTCGATCATGCCTCCGAGTTTCATGTCGCGGTCGAATGGCCGTCCTTCGCGTTCGAGTTCCGCGCGAGCTTCGTCCAGCAGGGCCCGAACCGTCATGAGTTCGTTCACGCTGGTGAGCATGGGAATCAGGCAGCGCACCGGACCGCCTGCGCTGGCCCGGAGAATAGCGCGCAACTGCGTTTTGAACAGGTCCGTATCGCGCAGGCACAAGCGCACGGCTCGCAGGCCCAGTGCCGGATTCATCGAGCTTCGCACCAGCGAAAAGTCGAGCGCCTCACCGGTTTTGTCGGCCCCCAGGTCCATTGTGCGGATCGTCAGTGGCCGGCCGTCCAGAGCCGCCAGGGCGCGGGAGTATTCCGCGGTCTGCGTGGCCTCGTCGGGAGCCTCGCCCCGCATGAACAGGAATTCCGTCCGGTACAGGCCGATGCCGGCGGAATCGAGTTCGACGGCCATGCGAATTTCGTCCTCGCGTTCGGCGTTCGCCTGCAAGACGACGTGCTCGCCGTCCAGGCTCTGGGCCGGACGTTCGCGGACCGTGTCCAGGGATTTGCGGAAGCGCGAGGTGATGCGCTGGATTTCGTGATAATGCCCGAGAAAAGCCTCATCCGGATCGGCGTATACGACGCCCAGCCGGCCGTCCAGCACCAGGGTCTCGCCTTCGCGGACGAGATTTTGCACCAGGCGTACGCCGAACACGGCCGGAATGCCCAGGCTACCGGCCAGGATGGCTGTGTGCGAGTAGGGACTGCCGTGCTCGGTGACCACCCCCGCCACTCCGCGTTCGTGCAGCAGAGCCAGTTCGCCGGGCGTCAGTTCGGCGGCCACGACCAGGGTGTTGGCCAGGCGATCCGGAATGTTCTCCAGCGTTGGCGGCGCCGCTTCCTCGCCCAGACGGGTCTGAACCAGGCGAATGACCTGGACCACATCCTCACCGCGTGAGCGAATGTACTCGTCGTCCAGGTTCCGGAACTCGGCCAGAATCTGCTCCAACTGTGCCTGCAAAGCCCATTCCGCGTTGAACCGGTCTTCCCGAATGCGCTGCTCGGCCGCCTCTCCGATCGACGAGTCGGCCAGCATCAGCATGTGGGTCTGGATCATCTCGCTGGCGGCATGGCCGGCGCCCTTGCTGACCCGCGTCATCAGTGTGTCGAGTTGTTCGCGGGCGGCGTCGAGCGCGCGGCGCAGACGTGCCACTTCGGCTTCGACTTCCCCGGTTTGCACTCGAAATTCGCCGATCTCGATTTCGTTGCGTTCGGCGAGGTGGGCCTGGCCGATGGCGATGCCCCGGGAAACGGCATGTCCGGTCAGCGCGAGAGTCATGTCGGTGGGCCCGCGGTCATGTCATTCGTCTTCGCCGAAGCGATCCTCCACCAGCCGGGCCAGCGCATCCATGGCGGCATCTTCGTCCTGGCCATCGGTTCGGACTTCGATCCGCGTGCCCTGGGCCGCCGCCAGTGTCAGCACGCCCATGATGGATTTTCCGTTGACTTCGCGTTCACCGCGCCGCAGCCAAACCTCCGCGGCGAAGGCCGAAGCGCAATTAACCAGCTTGCTGGCTGCGCGAGCGTGCAAACCCAGACGATTCACAATAGTCAGTTGCCGTTCGTTCATGGTTCCTGTGACGTGATGTCGCGCACGGCTCCCAGTGCCGCCATGCGCGCCAGTTGGGCAGGGGGGCGGCTGCGGTAGTTCCAGGCACGAATCAGCATGGCCAGATTCACACCGGTGACCAACGCCGTGCGGTCGTCGGGCAGCAGCCGGTTGACAGCGTTGCATGGGCTGGCGCCGCCGATATCGGCGAGCACCAGGACGCCACTGCCCTGGTCCGCGGCATCGATGGCGGCGAGGATTTCGGTTTCGCTGGTGCAGCCTCCGTCGGTTTGTCGAAAAGAGAGACATCCGATCTCGCCCAACGGCTGATCGAGGATGAACTCGGCGGCTTCGATCAGGGCGTGTCCGATTTGACCGTGCGTGATGACGACCAGTCCGGTTTTTGCGGCCATTGCGTTCATGCCGCCAGATCCCGATGATGCAGGACCACCGGACTGAACCGTTCGCGCAGTTCGGTGGCCAGTCGCTCCACCAGGTAGACCGAGCGATGGCGGCCCCCGGTACAGCCGATACCCACCGTGACGTAACTGCGCTGGCTGCGGGACACGCGCGGCAGCCAGCGCTCGAGAAATGCGCGAATGTCTTCGTACAGTTCATGCACGACCGAGTCCCGCTCCAGCCACTCGGCGACGGCATCGTCGGTGCCTTTCAGCCCGCGCAGTTCGTCCAGCCAGTAGGGATTAGGCAGATGGCGCGCGTCGAACACGAAATCCACATCCTGTGGCACGCCTTTCTTGAACGCGAAAGACTCCAGCACGACGGTCATTCCCTGTCCGGATTCGCCGATGGCCTTCCAGACCTGGCCGCGCAACTGGTGGATGTTGATGTCACTGGTGTCCAGCACCCAGTCGGCTCGCTGCTTCAGCGGTTCGAGCAGTTGCTTTTCCCGTTCGATGGCCGCTGGCAGCGCGTGCTGGTCACGGGTCAGCGGATGGCGCCGGCGCGTTTCGCTGAACCGCTTGATCAGGGTGCGGGTATCCGCTGTGAGAAACAGGAGCCGTGGACTCAGTCCGTCGCCCGCCATCTCGTCCATCCAGGCTGGTATGCGCTGGAGTTTGGGTCCGCGCGAGCGGGCGTCGACACCCAGCGAAACCCGGCCGTAGAGCCGTGGGTCGCCGCGAATGTGCGCGGTGAAGTCCGGTAGCAGGGCGGCGGGAAGATTGTCCACGCAGTAATAACCCAGATCCTCCAGGGCGTGCAGTGCCGTGGTTTTTCCACCGCCCGACAGGCCGGTGATCAAAACGAGTTGCTGACTGGTCTCGTCGCTCAATCCGACCATCCCCCGTTGTCCTGTTGCAGCAGGCGGGCGTGCCGCTCGATGAAGGCCGCTGAGGCATCGATGCCTTTCATGCGCAACATGAAGTCGCGCACCGCCGCTTCGACCATCACCGCCAGATTGCGTCCGGCCCGAACCTGCAGGGTGATGCTGGGAATGTCGAGGTCGAGCACCCGCACCATGGCGGTGTCACCGCGCAGGCGGTCCTTGCTGGCCGGCTGTTGCGGGTTGTCCGGAATTTCCAGGTTGATGATCAGGCGCAGAAACTTGTTCAGTTTGATGGTGGCGTCGCCGAACATCTGCCGCACATTGAGAACGCCGAGGCCACGGACCTCCAGGCAGTCCTGCAGCGCGGGTGGGCAGGTTCCGTCGATGATGTCGGGAGAGATCTGGGTGAATTCGGGGGCGTCGTCCGCGATCAGCCGATGACCACGGGTGAGCAGTTCCAGGGCCAGTTCGCTCTTGCCGCACCCGGAGTCACCCATGAGGTGCACGCCGATGGTGAACACTTCCATGAAGACGCCGTGCAAGGTGGTGCGTTTCGCCAGGCAGCGCGACATGTAGTGCTGCAGGTAGTTGACCAACTCGTAGGCGGGCAGGTTGGACCGCATCAGCGCGACGCACGGGTGGTCCGCGACACGATTGACGATGATTTCGGGCATGGGATGCCCGTCGCCGACGATGATGGCCAGCGGATCGGCCCGCATCACCAGGTTCGCGGTCCGTTTTCGCCCGACCTCGTCGAGGTCGTCAATGAACGTAAGTTCCTCGACGCCCAGCACCTGAACCGCGTTGGGGTGGATGACATTGAGAAAGCCCGCCAGCGCGGGGCGCACACTGAGATCGCGGGAAGCGACACCCGGCCAATCCTCACCGGCGGGCTCGCCCACCCACTTCAGCGCCAGGCGCTCCTCGAGGTCGCCGAACAATTCCAAGGCTGTCAGGGAGCGTGTCACGCGGCACAGTATTGCAGGATCGCAAGGCTTATGCCACGCGTTCGATACAGGGCTTCGAGTGAACATCCACCTTCGCCCGGCACGTCCGGCCGAAGCTGGCACCCGTCCGACGGATTCATGCCGGAGAGCCCGCGTCCGGGTTCAGATGCTAATGCCGGGTGGTGCCGCGTTCGGCGGACGACGGGTCGGAAAGCAACTGCAGCATGGCGGAGGGGTTTTCCGCGTCGCGCAGTGCCTGCAGCAGTTCGCGATCACTGAACAGTTCCGCCACGTGGGCCAGCAGCTTCAGGTGATCCTCTCCGCAGTTCTCGGGCACTGTCATCGCAAACAACAGGTCCACGGGTTCGCCGTCGATGGAGTCGAACGGCAGTGGCTTCTTCAGGCGAATGAACGAGGCCCGGATCGGCCGGTTACCCTTGATTCGGCCGTGCGGGATGGCCACGCCGTGTCCCAGGCCCGTGCTGCCCAGCCGTTCGCGGGCACACAGGCTTTCGAAGATTTCGCGAGCGCTCAGATCGTCGCTGTCACGCGCCAGTTCCTCGCTGATGATTTCCAGCAGGCGCTTCTTCGAACTGCTGTGCACATCACAGCGGATACTCTCGGGGCTCAGCAGGTCACTGATCAGCATGACGGTAAAACGTTCGGGGTTGGCCGGGGGCGGTCGGGTTCGCGGTCAGCCGAGCGAAGCGGCGCGTTCGTCCCGCGACACCTGGTGATCGGTGAGCTTGTCCTTGTACCGGCGGACCTGCTTGTCGAGTTTGTCGACCAGGCCGTCGATGGCCGCGTACATGTCGTCGTCGGACGAGTTGGCGAACAAGGACTTGCCGGCAGCGTGCAGGGTGGCTTCCGCCAGTTGGACGTGCTTTTCGACATTGAGGACGACGTGGATCGAAATAACATGGTCGAAATGGCGTGAAATGCGTTGCATCTTCTCTGTGACGTAGGCGCGAAGCGCGGGAGTCACTTCCACGTGATGTCCGGTGACGTTTACCTGCATGATTTACTCCTTGGGGGTCTTCCGGTGCGGATTCAAGCGGAGCGCGGTTCAGGGGAACGGGATGGTGCTGCCGTTGCGCGGATGCCGCGAAGCTTGCTTTCGTCCATGGGGCAGGAATGATTCATCGTTGTCCTGATTCTATACCCCGTGGGGGGGCTTTCCTAGGGGGGCTGGTCATTATCGGTAGTCCAGTCGCGCTTCGGCCTCGGCCTGGCGCTTCAGCGCTGCTTGCCGGCGGTATTCGCGCCGGCGCTCGGTGCTCGAACCGATGCCCAGTGACTCCCGGTATTTGGCGACCGTGCGTCGAGCCACGCGCACGCCGGCCTCGCGCAACAGTACGGAAAGATCCTGATCGCTAAGCGGCCGGTCCTGCGGTTCGTGTTCGAGCAGCATCTGCAGCCTGGCCTTGACCGCGGTGGCGCTGATCGCGCCGCCATTCACGGTTTGAACGTGGCTGGAGAAAAAATACTTGAGTTCGTAAATCCCGCGTGGCGTAAGCATGTATTTGCGAGTCGTGGCCCGCGATACCGTGGATTCGTGAACGCCGACTTCCTCGGCGACTTCGCGCAACACCAGCGGGCGCATGGCGATCTCGCCGACGTCCAGAAAGTCCTGTTGCATTTCCACGATCGTCTGGGCGACGTTCATCAGGGTGCGATTACGCATTTCCAGGCTGGACATCAGCCAGCGGGCTTCCTGCAGCCGGCCCTTGAGGTAATCGGCATCCTTGCCGCCGGATTTACGCAACAGGTCGATGTAGTAACGGTTCAGCCGCAGACCGGGGTCGTTTTCCGGGTTCAGGGTCACACGCCATTCGTCGTCGACACGGGTGACGTAGACATCCGGCACCAGGTATTCGTCCTGGCGATTGTCGAACCGGGTGCCGGGCCGTGGGTCCAGCGACTGGATCAGCTGCAGTGCCTGCACCAGCCGTTCTTCGCTGGCACCGGTGGCTTTGCGCAGGCCATCCAGGTCGTGATCGGCCACCAGATCCAGGTAGTCCCGTGCGATGCGGGTGCCCAGTTCGCGGCCCGGCGTGTCGCCCGGCATGGCCGCCAGCTGCACCCGGATGCACTCGCCGGGTCCGCGGCTGGCGACGCCGACCGGTTCCATGCGCTGCACGCGATGCAGCACGGCCAGCACCTCGTCTTCCTCGGTCAGAATCTCGGGGGCCAGGCTGGACCGGATGTCCTCGATGCTGTCTTCGAGAAAGCCTTCTTCATCGAGACCGAACACGATGGCGGTGGCGATGGCCGCGTCTTTGTCACTGAAGTGGCTGAGATTGATCTGCCAGAGCAGGTGTTCCCTGAGGGATCCGGTGGTGTCGTCGGCGATCTGCGAGTCGCCCGAGAAGGCGTCGCCGCCACTGCTGCCGGTCATCCACGGCTCATCGATGGAAAAGCCGTCGTCCCATTCCTCCAGGCCCGGCTCTGCGGTTTCGCCGTAGTCTTCGCTCTCTGCGGCGCTTGCCTCGGATTCGGACTGGGCGCTGTCGCCGTCGCCTTCGCCTTCGCCGCGTTCGAGCAGCGGGTTGGACTCGATGGCCTCCTGGATGTACTCGCGCAGTTCGATCCGGTTCAACTGCAGCAGGCGAATGGCCTGTTGCAGTTGCGGCGCCAGCGCAAGCTTCTGGGTGAGCCTGAGTTGTAGGGATTGGTCTGCCATGACTCCGGGGCGGTGACGACCCTCATCCTTTCCACCGTAACTCCAGTGTACACCCTGTGGGGCGCCGCGCAGCGATCAGAGCGTAAATTCCTTGCCCAGATAGACATCGCGCACGCGATCGTTGGCCAGGATGTCCGTCGGTTCGCCGGACGCGAGTACATGTCCGTCCGCCAGAATGTAGGCGAAATCGCAGATGCCCAGGGTTTCGCGCACGTTGTGATCGGTGATCAGAACACCGATTCCCAGTTCCGTGAGGTGCTGCACGATACGCTGGATTTCGCCCACGGAAATCGGGTCGACGCCGGCGAACGGTTCGTCCAGCAGGATGAAACGCGGGCGCGCTGCGAGCGCGCGGGCAATTTCCACCCGGCGCCGCTCGCCGCCCGACAGACTGACGCCCATCTGGTCGGCCAGGTGAGAGATTCCCAGGTCTTCCATCAACAGGCCGAGGGTCTCCTCCCGCCCGTTCCGATCGAGGTCGCCACGAATTTCGAGGATGGCGCGAATGTTGTCCGCCACCGTGAGTTTGCGGAATATCGACGCATCCTGGGGCAGGTAACCAACGCCCAGGCCGGCCCGGACGTTGACGGGTTCATGGGTGATGTCCACGTCATCGACGAAGATCGAGCCGCCATCGGCCGGTATCAGGCCGACGATCATGTAGAAGCAGGTGGTTTTACCGGCGCCGTTGGGTCCGAGCAGGCCAACGACACGGCCGGGTTTGACGCTCATCGAGACGTCGCGAACCACCTCGCGGTTGCCGTAGGTTTTGCGCAGGCGCTCAGTGCGAAGCACTATTCGCCCCCGTCGTTGCCGCGCTTCCGGATTTCGAATCGGTATCCGGCGCGGTTTCTCCTTCGGTTTCCCCTTCGGTTTCCGATCCGGCATCGCTTTCGGGGCCGGCTTCAACGGCCGGGGCGGAAGACGCATCCAGACCGTCCGGCACGAGCTCGGGCGCCAGTTCGATCCGAACTCTTCCGTTGCTCTCGTCGCCACTGCCGGAAAAGTGCTGTTGGTTCATGTCGTAGACCAGCTCTTCTCCGCTGACCTGGTATTGCGGGTGGTGAACATCGGCTGCGCCCGTCAGGGTGATGATGCCACTGGCCACCCGGTAGGAAATTTTCCGGGCCGTTGCCCGGACCAGTCCTTCGTTCTCGATTTCCTGCTGGAGCAGCACGGGTTCACCGGTCAGCAGCACCCGCCGCACCCGGCCATCGGCCTTCTCCACCTCGGCGACGTTGGCCCGCACCAGCAGGGTTCCCTGCCGGATTTCCACATTACCGCGCAGTATCGCGGTGCCGTCTCCGAGGGTTCCGTCGGTGGAGTCGGCGTCCACCAGCAGCGGTTGCTGGCGGTCGCTCTCGAGCGCAAAAAGCGTTCCGCTCAGACTGAGCAGGGCGATAAGCAGCAGGGCGGCACATCGCTGCCCGGCGCGCGCCGGCGCGGCACACGCGGACGCGCCTTGCGGAAATTCAGGGAGTCGCATAACGGGCGCGTACCTCGTTCAGAAGTTCGTAACTGTTTGTTTTCATGTCCAGTTTCATTCCGATGGCATCGACCCGATCGCCTTCCTGGATCAGGGTGACGGCGGATTCGGTGCTGGCCGTTCGCGGGTCGACGTTCAGGAGCACATCGCGCGTGCGGATTTCCAGGACTTCCCGGGTCCGCCGGTTCTCACGGCGCAGATCGACAGTGCCGACCAGCGAAACGTATTCGCGGTCGGCCGTCACCACGGCCGAGTCCGCGGTAATGTACCACTCATCCGCCTGCTGCTGAATTCGAATGCGCGGGTTCTCGATGGTTCCGACCTGGCTTCTGGCGTTGTTGCGCAGCATGGGCGCGTCGATCCGCAGATTCTGCTTACCCGTTCTGTCGAGCAGGGTCGCGCTGAAATCCCACAGTGCATAGTTGAGGCGGGGGTCGAGGTCTTCGATCGGCGCGCTTTCGGGCTGCGAGCGGTCCCGCGCCGCCAGCCAGGTCAGTGCAGCGAGGGCCGACAGGGCCAGGACGCCGCGCAGGGTGCTGCGCCGTATCACCGGTCCAGCAATTCCGACAGCAGGTTCTGGTCGTGTCCCTGTGCGTGCAGCAGCAGGTCACAGATTTCACGCACGGCGCCGTGGCCACCCTTGGCGCGGGTAACCCAGTGAACCCGGCGCCGGACCTCGGGATGCGCGTCGGCGGCGGTGACGGCGAGACCCACCCGGGCCAGCACCGGAAGGTCCGGCCAGTCATCGCCGGCATAGCACACCGATTCGGAATCCAGCCCGGTCTCGCCCAGCAGTCGATTCAGAACCTCGAGCTTGTCGTCGCTGCCCTGGAACACGCTTTCAATCGCCAGTTCGCGCGCCCGCCGTTCGACCATCGCCGAGGTCCGGCCGGTGATCAGGGCGAGTTCGATGCCGAACCGGCGGACCGCTTTGAGACCGAATCCGTCGCGGGTGGAGAATGCCTTGGATTCGCCGCCCGCAGCGTCGTAGTACAGGCGGCCATCGGTCAGAATGCCGTCGACGTCGAGCGCCAGCAGCCGGATGCGCCGGGCTTTCTGAAGGAGCAGTTCGTCGGGTTCGGATGGGCTCATGGTTGAGGATCAGACCACGCCGGCCGCCAGGAGATCCTGGAAATTCAGCGCTCCGACGAGGCGATCCTCGTCGTCGAGGACCAGCAAGGCCTGGATACGGTGCTCCTGCATCATCTGCACGGCCTCCGCGGCGAGTGCATCGGGCCGGATGGATTTGCCGCCGGACGTCATGACATCGGCGATGCGGGTGGCGTGAGGGTCTTCCGCCGATTCCAGGGTGCGGCGCAAATCGCCGTCCGTGAAGATGCCCAGCACGCCGCCATCCCCGTCGACGACGGCGGTCATGCCCAGACGCTTGCGGGTCATTTCCAGGATGGCCTGGCTCAGCGACGCGTCGGCGGGCACGCGGGGTATGTCGTCGTCCCGGTGCATGACGTCGCGGATGTGCAGCAGGAGCTTGCGGCCGAGTTGGCCCGCCGGGTGTGATCGCGCGAAATCCTCGCGCGTGAATCCCCGGGTCTCCAACAGGGATACCGCGAGTGCGTCCCCCATCACCAGAGCCGCGGTGGTGCTGGACGTCGGTGCGAGCCCCAGCGGGCAGGCCTCGCGCGGCACGCTGACGTCAATGTGCACGTCGGCGTGGCGGGCCAGGGTCGATTGAGGATTGCCGGTCATCGCCACGAGCGGGACCCCAAGACGCTTGAGTGGCGGCAGCATGATGTTGACTTCCGCAGTTTCGCCGGAGTGGGACAACAGCATGACCACGTCGTCGGCCTTGATCATGCCCATGTCGCCATGACCGGCCTCGGCCGGGTGCACGAAAAACGCCGGTGTGCCGGTGCTGGCCAGGGTCGCGGCGATTTTGCCACCGATATGCCCTGACTTGCCCATGCCGATCACCACCACGCGGCCGGTGCAGTCCAGCATGTGCCGGCACGCTGTGAAGAATGCGGCATCGATACGGGGCAGCAGAGACCGGATGGCCTCGGTCTCGGTCTCGATCACCGCGCGGGCGAGTTTTGCGATGGCGCCTTCGTTCATGCCGGCATTCTACCTGCCGGGCGGTGCGGATTCATGGCAGGGGCGGCGCGCCGCCGGTTTCGACGGTCGTCCAGACCAGCACGTAGTACCCGATGAACAACAACAGCAACAGCGCGCCGGAGCCGCGGCTGATGCGTCCGGGTCCGCGCATGCCGTATGCCATGAAGAACAGCAACACCGTGAACAGGAACATCACGGGCATGTCCTGCACCAGTATGGAGCGCTCGAATGTGACGGGTTCGATGCTGGCGGCAATACCCAGAACGCCCAGGATGTTGAACATGTTGGAGCCGATGACATTGCCGATGGCCAGATCGTCCTCGCGCCGCAGGGCGGAGGTCAGGGAAGCGGCGAGTTCCGGCAGGCTGGTGCCCAGTGCCACGATGGTCAGACCGATGACCGTTTCCGATACGTGCAGCATCTCGGCGATGCCGATTGCACCTTCCACCAGAAAGCGGGAACTCAAGGGCAGCACGATGAGTCCGACAAGGGTCCAGGCGATCGCGACACGAGTGGGCATGTCGGTGGGAATCTCGGCTTCGAATTCCTGGGCCAGCGGGTCTTCGGGTTCACGCCGCATTCCCAGCCAGACCATCCACAACACGATCAGGCCCAGGCCGCCCAGCAGGATGAAGCCTTCCAGGCGGGAAAAGTGCAGATCGATGGCCATGACGAAACTGACGATCATGATCAACAGCAGTTGCGGGTACTCGCGTTTGAGTGTCTGCGATTCGACACGCAGGGGGTAGGCGAGCGCCGTCACGCCCAGAATCAGCCCGATATTGGCGATGTTGCTGCCGACGGCATTGCCCACCGCGAGCCCGGGTTTGCCTTCGAGCGCCGCCACACCCGACACGATCAACTCCGGCGCGGAGGTGCCGAAAGCGACAATGGTCAAGCCGATGATGAGCGGCGACACACCCAGGTTGCGCGCAGTCGCCGAGGCACCCGCGACGAGACGATCCGCGCCCCATACCAGAAGGATGAAGCCGCCCAGTAATTGAACCAGATGAATCAGCATTTCGTGATTGTTCCCTGATTCCCGAGTTTGCTTAAGCCCGGCGCCGAACATCCGGTATGATCACGGGCGCGAGCGGCCGGGGGGCGCTAAGGAAGTATTCAAGCTGACCGGCGTCCCTTGGGAGCGCTTGCAGGCTCAGAGCAAAGAGGCCAATAGTCTATGGATAGCAAAACGATAGAGCAAATGATTCGCGCCGGAATGACCGGCGCCGACGTTCAGGTGACGGGGGCGGACGGTGTGCACTTCGAAGCTCAGGTGGTCAGCCCGGAATTCGCCGGCAAGTCGACGCTGCAGCGCCACCGTATGGTCTACGAGACACTCGGGGAACTGATGGGCCGGGAAATCCATGCCCTGGCACTGCAGACGCAAACACCGGAGGAACGGGGCTGACATGGCCCGTATCTGCATCGAGGGCGGTGTTCCGCTCGATGGCCAGGTCTGGATATCCGGCGCGAAGAATGCCGTATTGCCGATCCTGGTCGCCAGCATACTGGGCGACGACACTTCGCGAATCAGCAATGTGCCACACCTCCAGGATGTCACGACAACGATGGAGTTGCTGGGGCGGATGGGGGCGGCACTGGGCATGGATGAGCGTATGCAGGTCGAGATCGACCCGTCCGGCATGTGCAACTTCGAGGCTCCGTACGACCTGGTCAAGACCATGCGCGCCTCGATCCTGGTGCTGGGACCGCTGGTGGCCCGTTACGGGCAGGCCCGGGTATCGCTCCCGGGGGGTTGTGCCATCGGCTCGCGACCCGTGGATCTGCATCTGAGGGGCCTCGAACAACTGGGCGCCCGGGTGACGGTGCGCAACGGTAACATCGAGGCCACCGCGGACCGATTGCGCGGGGCCCGAATTCTGCTCGATACGGTTACCGTGACGGGCACCGAGAACCTGTTGATGGCCGCGACCCTGGCCCGGGGCACCACGGTGATCGAAAATGCCGCGCAGGAGCCCGAAGTCGTCGATCTGGCCGACTTTCTGATCGCGATGGGTGCCCAGATCGAAGGTGCCGGCACCAACACCATTACCGTGCAGGGTGTGGAGCGCCTCGCCGGCGCCGAATATGCGGTATTGCCGGATCGGATCGAAACCGGCACTTACCTGGTCGCCGCCGCCATGACCGGCGGACGGGTGCGATGTACCCGGGCGGAACCGCGCCATCTGGACGCGGTGCTGGACCGTCTGGCTGAAGCCGGCGGCAACCTGAGTAGCGGTCCCGACTGGATCGAACTCGATATGCGTGGTGAGCGTCCGCGCTCGGTCAATCTGACCACCGCGCCGTACCCCGCTTTTCCGACCGACATGCAGGCGCAGTTCACCGCCCTGAATACGGTTGCCGAGGGAACGGCGACCATCACGGAAACGGTTTTCGAGAACCGATTCATGCACGTTCAGGAGCTTCGCCGTCTGGGCGCCGACATCCAGCTCAAAGGCAATACAGCCATCATCCGGGGCGTGCCGCGACTGACCGGGGCGCCCATCATGGCCACCGATTTACGGGCCTCGGCGAGTCTGGTTCTTGCCGGGCTGGTCGCGGAAGGGCGCACCCTGGTGGATCGGGTTTACCACATCGACCGGGGCTACGAGATCATCGAGGAGAAGCTGGGGCAGCTCGGTGCGCGGATTCGCCGGGTAGGCTCCGGAGTCCAGCCCGGGTAAAAAGCGGCCGGCCGTGTAGGGGTGTATTGCCCGAAACGGGTGGAACCGGACTAGTCCGCGAGTTGCGCCTGGGTCACCTGCAGCCGGATGCGCTGGCCGGCACTTGCCGGATCGTCAAAACTCAAGCCCAGTTCGAAGCGCTGGCGGGCGCCGCCGGCCAGCGGGCCGGGGAAGGTGCGGGAGTCGCGCCGGGTTCGGCCGGCGTCATCCAGCCAGGTGTAGTCGATCCGGATGTCGGTCAGGGGGACGCCGGTCCGGTTACCCAGTTCCACCCAGGCCTGACCGCGCGAATCGAACAGGGCCTGGGCACTGACCGCGCCCGAAGGATCCTGTTCGAGCTGCAGCCGCGCCAGTTCCCGCTGTGCTTTTTTGCCCGCATCCGAGTTCGATTGCGCAGCCGCGCGGTAGTGTTCCACCGCGGAGTCGGCGTCGCCGTCCTCCATGGCCAGACGGCCCAGCAGATAGTGGGCTTCGGCGGTAGGCAGCAGGTCGAGACTGGTACGCAGATTCGCATTTGCCTGATCGTGTTGTCCGTTGCGGAACTCGATCTGGCCGGCGCGAAGGTAGCCGTAGAACAGGCCGGGATTGAGCTCGATGGTGCGCCGGTAGGCCGCAAGGGCTTCCTGGTCGCGATCCGCCAGCGCGTGCAAGTCACCGGCCAGCCCGTGAAACAGGGCTTCGCGCGGTTCGATGGCGAGGGCGCTCTCGAGCTTTTCCGCCGCTTCGGACAGTTGTTCGTCCGCCGCGAGTTTGCCGGCCTCGTCGTACGCATCGTAGGCCGGCTGAACGCGTCGGAGATAGGCGGTATTGCGGTGGAACCGTTCGCCGCCGCGTTCGCCGCCAGCGGGCAGTTCCGCCGCCGTTTCCCGGTTGTTTTCGAGCCGTTCGCGAGAGGGAGGGTGAGAGGCGAAAAGACCGGACAGCCAATCCTGCCGGCGATCACCGGCCAGTTCGAGGAACGTCTCCTGAAGTTCGACCGCACCCTGCGGGTCGTAGCCGGCTTCGGTCATGTAGCGCATGCCGTACTCGTCCGACTCCCGTTCGGCGTCGCGTCCGTTCTTCTGCATGATCAGCTGCAGACCCGTCACCGGGACCAGCATGGCCAGCTCGCGCGCGGACGGATTGTCCAGAGTTCCGCCCAGTACGATCATGCTGGCGACCGCGCCGATTTGCGCCAGCATGCCTTTGGATTGCTGACGGGCGCCGTGGGCCGCGTCGGCGTGCACGATTTCGTGCCCCAAGACGGCGGCCAGTTCGGCCTCGCTGTCGAGTTGGGTGAGTAGCCCGCGGTTGATGACGATCTTGCCGCCGGGAAGCGCCCAGGCATTGGGTACCGAGCTGTTCAGGACGCTGAATTCGAAATCCAGTTCATCCTTCCGCCGGGCCTGGCGGGCGAGCCGTTGTCCCACTTCACTCACGTAGTCGGACAGGGATGGGTCGAGAATGAACTCGCCGCCCTGTGACTGCTTGAGCGGTTGGAACATCGTGGCACCGACTTCGGTTTCCCAGTCGCTGCCATAGACTTGAAAATGACGCTCTCCGGTGACCGGGTTCACCTGGCAGGCCGCCACGGCCAGTACCAGTGCGAGCCCGGCAATCAGCCGTCTCATGGCGCCCCCTGGTAAGCTGTGCAACCGGCCTGCGGTGCGACCGGCTCGCCGTCCAGAACCAATTCCGTGATCCGCATCTCCATGTGGTTTCCGCCGGTTTTGCCGTGCTCCATCCGCACCGTGACGTACTCCAGATTGGGCGCGTGCCAGGCTCGAGTGTAGCGCTTGCTGCCGGTTCGCACCCGTTCGACCGGAATAGTGTCCAGGCAGCCCAGGCTGGTTTCCAGCCGCTCGCGTTCCCGCATCCGGTAGGTCTGCTCCTTGATTTCGTCGTCGTCAACCAGGCGAAAAACCAGGTTTTCGTTGAATCCTGAGCCCGTACCGTTGCGCAGTCTCTGCTGCAATTCGAGTTTCAGTGACAAACCATCCAGCGGATGCTCGCCGAGATCGAGTTCGCGCCTTTCCTTGCCTTCGGCGATGAATACACGCCCGGACTGCCAGTCGAAGTCGGCGGTCCACCGGTCGTCGATTCCCGCGATGGTCGTATGGTGGGTGAACTGCTCGGGCCAGAAGCGACCGTCGCGAATTCGGCCAATCGTATGTTCCACGTCGCGGGCGCGCAGCAGCCGGGCCATGCCGTGCGTGCCGGAGGCTTCGCTGCGGATGGTCCACTCGCCGGCCTCTCCGGTCGGCTCGACCGTGAACTCGGCCTTGCCCGCCAGTTTGCCGTTGCGGTAAACGGCGTATCGTGCCTCGTAGGCCAGCCAACCCTCGGCTCGCGCGGGATGCGGGAGGAGCGACAGGAGCACCAGCAGTGCCGGCAGGGCCGACAGCAGCCGGGGTTGACGGGATCCCGCCCTCTCAGACCGGCAGGCGTGCATCGGCCTGAAGCTCCAGAGGGCGCGCCAGCGGTTTGTCGTCGATCGTAATGCTGCCATGGCAGCATTGGACCGGATGGCGGGTGAACAATTCAACCGTGGCGACCAGCAGGTCGTGCTCCCGGGGAGCCAGTCGGGCTTCCAGGCGTTCAGGCGTGTCACCGGTTTCGACGGGAATCCGGACCTGTGAAATCACCGGGCCGCCGTCCAGTTCCGCGGTGACGAAATGCACGCTGGCGCCGTGTTCCCGGTCACCGGCTTCGAGTGCGCGACGGTAGGTGTCGGTGCCGCGGTACAGCGGCAGCAGCGACGGGTGCAGGTTGATCATGCGGTTTTCGAAACGCTGCAACATGGCGGGACCGAGTATGCGCATGAAACCGGCCAGCACGACCAGGTCGGGAGCTCCTTGCGCCACGGTATTGGCCAGTTCCCGGTCGAATGCTTCGCGATCCGCGAATTCGGTGTGGTCGACCACTGTTACGGGGATTCCGGCCTGCTGCGCACGCCGCAGGCCCGGCGCCTCGGGGCGGTTGCTGACTACCTGCACGAATTCCAGGTCCAGTCGCCGCGCCTGCCGGGCGTCGATCAGGGCCTGCAGATTGGTGCCGGTCCCGGAAATCAGCACGGTGACGGTGCGGGTGCTCACGGTGCCGGCTGGTAGGCGACACGTGGCCCCGAAGCATGGGTCGTGATCTGGCCGATATCGAAGCAGGTTTCGCCCAGGGCCTCGGCGGACTCGGCGACTTCCCGGGCACGGTCCGCGGGGACGATCACGGCCATGCCGATGCCACAGTTGAAGGTGCGCAGCATCTCAGCTTCCTCGACCGCGCCCCGGCTCTGCAGCCAGGCGAAAACGGCCGGCCGTTCCCAGGCCTGGGGATCGAGGCTCAGACCCAGGCCGTCGGGCAGTATGCGCACGATATTCTCGGTCAGTCCCCCGCCGGTGATGTGGGCGAGTCCGTGCACGCCTCCCCGGCGGATCAGTTCGAGGACCGTTTTGACGTATATGCGGGTGGGTGCGAGCAAGGCGCTTCCGAGATCGATGGCGCCGCCTTTTGCCCCGGGTAACGAATCCGCGGGATTCTCGCCGCTGTGTTCGAGCACACGGCGAATCAGCGAGTAGCCGTTGGAATGAGGTCCGCTCGAAGCCAGGCCCAGCACACGGTGGCCGGGCTGGATGGCGGAGCCGTCGATGACCTCCTGCTTTTCGACAATGCCAACCGCGAAGCCGGCGAGGTCGTAATCGCCATGCGGATACATGCCCGGCATTTCGGCTGTTTCGCCCCCGATCAGGGCGCAACCGGCCTGGGCGCAACCATCGGCGATGCCGTTGACAACGGCTTCGGCCACGTCGATATCCAGTTTGCCGGTGGCGTAGTAATCGAGAAAAAACTGGGGTTCGGCACCGCTGGTCAGAATGTCGTTGACGCACATGGCGACCAGGTCGATGCCGATGGTGTCGTGACGGCCGAGTTGCCGGGCCAGCAACAGCTTCGTGCCGACGCCGTCGGTACCGGACACGAGCAGGGGTTCGCGCCAGCGGGCCAGGTCGATCTGGAACAGTGCGCCAAAGCCGCCCAGGCCGCTCAGGACTTCGGGGCGCCGGGTGCGTTTGACCGCGGGCTTGATCCGTTCGACCAGGGCATTGCCGGCGTCGATGTCGACGCCGGCGTCGCGATAGGACATGCCTTCTGGCATTTCGGGGGATTGCGTGCTCAAGGATGGATTCCAGGGTAAAACGGCCCTCTATGGTATCGTATCCGGCCCGTGGATTGCGCCGCCGGCGTTCACGGTTCGACCGACTGCGGGATGGTACGGCAGTCAAAGCGTGAGGAAGTGGGCGGTTCGTCCCCGCCGGGCGGTATCCGGTACGGGAAGCTCGCGTTATCATGGAGCCGGCGCTTGCCGTTGCGCCGCAGGCGATCTGGCATCATGAAATCATTTATCGTTTTCGCACTTGCCCTGCTGCTTCCGGTTGTGCCGGCGCACGCCGCTGTGGATCCCTATGCCGGAGCCGCGGCGGTGCCGGACCAGTCGGATTCCACCCGCCAAGAGGCGATGCCACTCGCACTGGCCCAGGTGCTGCAGAAACTCAGCGGGCTGGGTACTTTCGACGATCGTCCGGAGGTGGCTCTGGCGCTGGATCAGGCGTCGGCCATGGCGGTCTCGTTCTATTACCGCAACCAGCCTGAACTGTTACCGGACGGATCTGACAGAGAGGCATTGGAACTGGTCGTCCATTTCGCGCCCAATGCCGTCGACAACCTGGTTCGCTCGCTGCATCTGCCGCTTTGGAATCCCAAACGGTCCACCCTGACCATCTGGCTGCTGGTCGATGATTCGCAGGGGCGGCGCATCATGCCCATCGAGCTCGAGTACGCCTGGCAGCGGATGCAACGGGTCGCCGCCGCACGCGGACTCCCGGTGGAGCGGCCGCTGCCCGGACCGGATGGGCAGTATCCGGTGGATCTCCAGTTGTTATGGGGAGGGTTCACCGAGGAACTGGCAGTCGAAGGTCCGGTCGACGCCCTGGTGATCGCCGCGTTGCGTGAGGGGCCCGAGTGGAATCTGCGCCTGAACCTCGATTACGGCGGTGAACGCTGGAGTTGGCGCGAGCAGGGCCTCGATCTGCTGCAATTGCTGACCGGTGTCATGCACCGGACGGTGGACGAAATCGCAGGGAGTTCGATGATCGCGGCAGCCGACCGGGGGCGCTGGCGGCAATCGATAACCATCCAGGGCATCACCGGCTCGAAGGATTACGTTCGGCTCCTCAGCCACCTGCAGGGCATCAGCCTGGTCGAGAACATCGAGGTCGTCGCCGCCGTTCCGGGCAGCCTGGAACTCGAGGTCGAACTCAATGCGCTGCCTGAATACTTCGTGCGTGCGTTGAAGCGGGATGAACTTCTGCAGCCGGGACTGAGCGACGGTGTCTACCGTCTGATCACCGATCCGCCGCCGGCCGACCCGTCACTGAGGGCCGGGGATGCGTCCGCCCCGGAGGAATCGGCGGACGGACCCGATCAGGTGGGTGGTGATCCATGAGTCTCCGCCTGCTGCCCAATGCGCTGACCCTGTTCCGGATGATCGCTGTCGGCCCTATCGTCTACTGGCTGCTGACCGAACGGTTCATCGCGGCGTTCGTACTGGCCATGCTGGCGGGGGTGAGTGATCTTCTGGATGGATTTCTGGCGCGGCGATTCGGCTGGATGACGCATTTTGGCGGGGTGCTGGATCCACTGACCGACAAGTTGCTGCTGGTATCGACCACATTGACGCTGGCCTGGCTGGGACATCTGCCCTGGTGGCTGGTGGCTCTCGTCGTGGCGCGTGACGTGATCATTGTCAGCGGCGGACTGTACTACCACTGCCGTATCGCGCGCATCGTCACGGCGGAACCCACGACACTGAGCAAATGGAACACCTTTGCCCAGATCGTGCTGGTGGTGAGCATCATGCTGGCACTGGCGTTTCCGGCCTGGCAGGGACCGTGGACCGATTGGCTGGTCATGGTCGTCAGCCTGACCACCGTCGCTTCCGGGGTCCAGTACGTCGTGGTCTGGTCGCAACGTGCCAGGAGGGAGCACATCAATGCCTGAGTTTCGTTATCTGGCCGCGTTGCTGGGCGCGGCGGCCGCTTTTTGGCTGCTCTACCAACTGGCGCCGGTGATTACACCGTTCGCCATGGCCGGCGCACTGGCCTATCTCGGTGACCCGCTCGTCGATCGTCTCGAACGGGTGCAGGTGCTTCGCTGGCAAATGGGCCGGGGCCTGGCGGTCACCCTGGTGTTTCTGCTGATGTTCGGCGTGCTTGCGGCGTTGTTGCTGATCATCATTCCCCTGTTGATTGACCAGCTTCGCAATCTGTTCGAAAAGGCGCCCTCCGGCCTGGCGTGGCTGGCTGACACGGCGGTGCCGTGGATTCGGGACCGGTTCGGGCTGGAAGCGGCGATACCGGACGCGGAGACCCTCAAGCAAGCGGCCGGAGCCTACTGGAAAGAGGCGGGGCAGGCGCTGCTGGGCGTGCTTGGAACCGTGTCGGCCGGCGGCCAGGCGGTCATGAATGTCGTGATGAATCTGGTACTGGTTCCCGTGGTCACGTTTTACCTGCTGCGCGATTGGGACGCGCTGGTCGAGGGGGTGCGCACGTTGTTGCCGCGTCGGGCCGAGCCTACTGTCAGCCGGCTCACGCGGGAGATCGACGAAGTGCTGGGGGCGTTCCTGCGTGGACAGCTGATGGTGATGCTGGCCCTGGGTGGCGTTTATGCCACGGGCCTGTGGCTGATCGGTCTGGATCTGGCGATCATCATCGGCATGGGGGCCGGCCTGTTGAGTATCGTGCCCTACCTCGGGACCCTGGTCGGTGTGGTGGCGGCGGTGGCCGCGGCGATTTTCCAGTTCCAGGATGTCCTGCATCCGGTGCTCGCGCTGGGCGTATTTGCCGTGGGGCAATCCCTGGAAGGAATGGTTCTCACCCCAAAGCTGGTGGGAGACAAGGTCGGGCTGCATCCCGTGGCGGTGATTTTCGCGGTACTGGCCGGCGGACAGTTGTTCGGGTTTCTCGGAATTCTGCTGGCCTTGCCGGTCGCGTCGGCACTGAACGTACTGGTTCGGTATGCGCATCACCGTTATCGCGGCAGCAACCTGTTCAACGATGCTGACGCCGGCACGGACGCGGATGACGCTGAAGCCGTCATCGTGCGGCCAGGTTCCGTTGCGGACTGAATGGCCACCTCGCCGCAGATCCTGCTGCCGCTCGAAGGTCGTCGGGCCGATACCTTCGCGGAATTCGTTCCCGGGCCAAACGGGCCGCTGATCGCCGCGCTCACCGACGCCGGCGAACCCGCGGGCTGCATCCTGATCCGGGGTTCCGAGGGCAGCGGCAAGTCCCACTTATTGAACGCCTTGTGCAACCGGGTCCAGGATGAAGGACGGGCCGCGTTCTACATGGCATTGGCGCGGCTGCCGGAAAGCGCCGCCGAGGGTCTTGCCGGACTGGAGGGGTTCGATCTGGTGTGTGTTGACGATATCGATTCCATTGCCGGATCCGCCCGCTGGGAAGAAGCGCTGTTCCATTGTTTCAATCGTTTGCGCGAGCATGGCTGCCGCCTGGTTCTGAGCACGACCCTGCCGTTGGCCTCGATTCCCTTCGGCCTGCCGGACCTGCGCTCGCGGGTAGCGTGGGGGCTTCGCCTGCGCCTGCAACCCCTGGATGACGATGACAAGTCGGAAGTGTTGCGCCGCCGCGCCGCGTCGTTGGGCATCGCATTGCCCGACGACGTGCGACGTTACCTGTTACGGCGAAGCTCGCGCAACGTGGCCGACCTGGTCGGCCGGCTGGAAGCCGTGCGCACCGCTGCGCTGGCCGGAAAACGGCGAATCACGGTACCCCTGGCCCGGCAGGTGCTGGACGCGGACGGTGTCTGAAGCGCCGGGTGCCGCGGCATGCCGTCCGTCGCTCGGGCACGGACGTCCGGGTTTATAATCACTGACCAGGCCCCAGGGCACGGGCCCGCAGCAACGAGGGACCCAACAAGAACACAAACCCCACCGGAGATTCGCATGCTCAGTAAACTCGACATCACCCGCAACTGGCTGCCCCGTTACACGGGGATGCCGCTGGAACGATTCGGCGACTACATCCTCCTGACCAATTTCAGCAACTACGTCCGCGAATTCGCCAACCAGTTCGATTGCGATGTTTACGGCGAGGATCGCGGGATGCAGGCGGCCACCAATTCGTCCGGGCTGACCATCGTCAATTTCGGCATGGGCTCCAGCCAGGCGGCCACGATCATGGACCTGCTGACGGCAGTCGCGCCCAAGGGCGTTCTGTTCCTGGGCAAGTGCGGGGGCTTGAAGAAGTCGACCGAAATCGGCCACTTCATCCTGCCCATCGCGGCGATCCGGGGGGAGGGAACGAGCGACGACTACTTTGCGCACGAAGTGCCGGCGCTGCCTTCGTTCAAACTGCACAAGTTCGTTTCGAACAAGATCCTGGAGCACGGTGTGGATTACCGTACCGGCGTTGTCTACACCACCAACCGCCGGGTCTGGGAGCATGACGAGGCCTTTCACCAGAAACTGCACGACATGACCTGTATCGGCATCGACATGGAAACCGCGACCCTGTTCATCGTCGGCCACGCCAACGAGATTTCACGCGGTGCCCTGTTGCTGGTCTCGGACGTCCCGGTGACTCCCGACGGGGTTAAAACCGAGGAGTCGGACAAACGGGTCACGGCGGACTGGGTCAATCTGCATCTGAAAATCGGCATCGAGGCGATGACGGAGTTGGGGCAGAAGGGCGAAAAAATAAAGCACTTTAGGTATTGAAGAGGGGTTTGGGGGGGATGTCGCTATTTCGGCTTGCCTTCATACGGCTGGCGCCGTAAGTCGGCAAGTCGAAATTGCTCCTGTCCCAACGGCTTTACTGCTTCTGCACGGGCGCACTGTTGGGGCGTGGCAGTGAACCGCTTCAGACGGGCTGTTTTGGCCGAACGGCCGTGTCGGCTCGTCGAAATGGCTCCTGTCCCAACGGCTTTACTGCTTCTGCACGGGCGCACTGTTGGGGCGTGGCAGTGA
>NZ_JAZHOG010000017.1:0-77690 GCF_037892215.1 Elongatibacter sediminis
TTAGAGCGGCACAGGCTACTTCACCTCGCCCGCTCTTCCCACATCAGTGGCGTTGCACTTCGGGGTTTAATCCAAGCATCGAGATGAGAAATTTTCCCTGAAAATCAGGGCTCTGCATCGTTCGGCATTGGCCCGACCCCCTGTCACTTGATCCTAAGTCCGTCATCCCGGACTTGATCCGGGATCCAGCGGTCCCTAAAACCATTGCTGTTCCCGGGTTCGGGCCCACCGAATACCACCCGCCGAAATCCGCTTGATTGACCTCACGGGATATCCCATTCACTGCCCCCGTGGAGCGAGCGAATCGGCGCAACACGGCGCGGCCGCTGCAATGTCTTCGTCGGGTGCCTTGCACACCGTGCCAGCCTCGCCCGTCGAGGGCACGATGACTTCAACGGCTTGGCCGGAGTTCCAACTGTGCCGAAAATCCGCATGGCGGTGAAGCCGCCCGGGAGTTCTGTAGGTCTCGATCCCGGCCTCGCACCGCAGACCTGCGTCCCGCATCCAGCAACTGGCGCACGCCGCCCGGGTCCAGGCCGGCAGGTCCGCTGAAAATCCGGCATCCCGCAGTTCGCCGGGCTCGCACAAGCGCGCACCTGCCGACTCGCAGTGGGCCCGGGCGTGCTCGAAATTCAGTGCCAGGGCTTCGGGCTGAACCGGGCTCACGCACGAAGGGGTTCCGGTCGCGTTTGTCGCGGGCTGCGCATCCTTCCAACCGAGTTCGTGACAGCTTTTGCGGCTCGTGCGCCGGCCGGGCGGATGTTCCAACAGTCTCAAGTCCCGGTTGTACATCACCGAGGACGAGGTCATCGTCGTCAGGTCCAGCAGCCGCAGCGCACGGTTATCGATATCCGTCACGATGGCCTGAGGTGGCTCGATTCCGGGGCGGAGCGTCAAGTAATGCGGCCGGCTGAACTCGATCTCCTCGCCCGCGCCGTCCAACCATCCTGAATCCCGGCCAATCATGCTGGCGGCGTTCACACAGCTTTGGCGCCCACGGGCGTCCACGCTGAGCCGCCAGACCACGGCGTCGTAGGACTTGGGGTTCGACGCCAGCACCAGAATGCTTCCTTCGTTCAACGGGTCGTCGATGGTGGCGCGAAGATTGGGCTTCAACTCCCTGAGCCCGGGGCAGCCAGCCGCCCGGAGGTCATAAGTCCCGATGCGGTCTCCGTTTTCCCGGATGCGCCAGACATACCGCTTGTGCATGCTGACCAGCAAATTGCCGTCCTGGCCCCAATTCAAACCGTAGGGTTTGTGCCGGTCCGGACTGATGATGGCCACCGCGTTGGGTGCCTCGCCGAACGAAGTACGATACACGGCCCGATCGTCCGATGACGCGATGTAAGCGTGATCGCCGCCCTCGGCCAGGATTACGATTCTTCCGTCTGTGAGTTCACCGTCTTCGGTGGCGATGACCAACCGCTCCACGGTCGCTTCGGAAAAATCGAGACTGCCCGTTTCACGAACGAGCTCGCCCGCCGGGCCGCGGAATCGAATGATGCGGAATTCAGGGCCCCCCGAGGACGCCAGCGCGAAATCGCAGGACGGGCAGGTCGCGACCCCGACGATCTTGAATCCATCGATGACCAGCCGCTCCACGGCGCGACTGCTGGCCAGATCCACGAGCGCCAGACCCGGCATGCTCTTGTCGGCGACCAGTACGTAACGCTCGGAGATCGGCCATGCCTGGACCGGGCCGGCGCCCCGGGCTTCCGCGTTCCCTGCGGGCACCAGAACCAGCAGTGCCAGAAAAAGAATGGAAAAAATGCATTTGTGCATCGATACTCCAACACATGTCCTGGTGATTTGTGTAATCTTGCCAACTCCGAATCGACCTTGCCCGGACAGCCGCGCAGTTTTCCGGATCGCCAATGCCCATGGACCCTGACCGCAGGACACCCATCCCGAATTCAGCGCAGAGCGGATCCGGCCCATCCAGGAAGACCGTGGAAGCCAGTCCTGAATCCAATGCAGTGAACCCGGACTCGAAAATCCGCGGGCGGGTGTTCTGTCTTGGCATGAACAAGACCGGCACGTCCACCTTGAAACGCTGCTTCAAAGAGCTGGGTTATCGGCCCATTGCCTCCCCGGGCACATACTCGCGCGCGGAAATTGCGCGCGTCAACCACTTCTACAAGTACAAGAACTACGAGGACATGCTCCAGCTGGCCGAGCGGTTCCAGGCATTCGAAGACCGGCCCTGGAACATGTGGCGCATGTACCGCGAACTGCATGAACGATTTCCCGACAGCCGCTTCATCCTGACCTTTCGCGAACCGGAATCGTGGTGGCGCTCCGTCGAGCAATGGATCACTGTCACGAAGCCGGAGTCGCTCGCCCGATACCAACTTCACCTGCGTGTTCTGCGGCCCGACCGGAACGCGTTCATCGACAGCTACCTGCGTTACAACGAGGAGGTGCGCAGCTATTTCGGAGACAGCGGAATCCTGCTGCCGCTGAACGTCGAAGCGGGCGCGGATTGGGCGCAACTGTGCGATTTTCTGGGCAAGCCGATACCCGAGGCCCCGTTTCCACATGCCAACCCACAGACGTATTCATGGCAGGATGCCGATCGCACCAAGAGAAAGTTCCGCCCGAAACATGCCATCATCTGCCAGCACTGTAAACACCCCACGATCTTCAACACAAGCGTGCCCGGAAGCCGGTCGGCGGCGAAGACCGGTAGCAAGGGCATCCGGCGGCTGAGTCCCGGAAACATTCGCCAGGAATGGCGCAAGCCGACAGTGCAGGACCTGCAACACTCACCGGTGGTGCGCCGGGCGATGTACGCGACACACCGCCTTCTGAACACTTTCAGGAGCCCAGCCGCGGCAGGTACCCGGCGACAGGGGGACAGGCCGCTTCCCGAGGATGAGTTGGGAATCGTCTCCTGTTTCTTCAATCCCACCGGCTCCCGGCGACGGTTACAGAACTTCAAGCAGTTTCTGGCGGCTGTAGATGCCACCGGTCTGCGTTGTGTCGTGGTGGAACTCGCGTTCGGCTCGAACCCTTTCGAGATCACAGATCGGGATGATTTGATCCAGGTGCGTTGCGATGACGTTCTTTGGCACAAGGAACGACTGATCAATCTGGGTATTGGCCGGCTGTTGTCGCAGGGCATGCGGAAAATCGCCTGGCTGGACGGCGACATCCTTTTTCAAGAGAAGAACTGGCCCATCGAAATCGCCCGCAGGCTGGATCACGCCCGGTTATGCCAAGTCTTCGAGAAGGTCAAAATCACGGCGGATGACCATGCACCACCGATGCTGGGGCCATCCTCCGTGAAGTACTTCCGCGACCATGGCCGCCTGCTTCCGCAACCGCCATTGAGGTCCACGCTGGCGCGCGGCATGCTGCTGGGCGGGCAGTCCGGATTTGGCTGGGCCGCGCGGGCCGAGGTTCTCGAGCAGTCGCCTCTGTTCGAACATGCTGTTGTCGGTGGCGGCGACAAGTTGATCCTCGCCGCGAGTTTCGCCGACCAACTGTCCGACCAGCATATGGAACGCTTGACGCAATCCAATTTTGCCTGCGAATCGTGTGGTTACCGCAACAGGTCATCGGCATATACCAAACATTATCTCCGTTGGGCCGAGCGCTGGAATGCGGCGGTGAACGGGTCGGTTGATTACGCGCGATTGACCATCAGTGATCTGTACCACGGCAAGCGTCAGGATCGCGCTTACATGACCCGCCACGACATCCTGTACCGCCATGAATTCGATCCCGCGGGAGATCTGGTCGAAAGCAGTGCAGGTTGCCTCCAGTGGGCGGACGGGAAGGGACTGCTGAGCCGGGAAGTCGAGGCCTATTTCCTGGCTCGGCGCGACGACGCCTGAGGTTGCACTGATGCCGTATACGAATGCTTTCGGTTTGATATTCGTCGCGATTCCGAAGACGGGCACGACCAGTGTTATTCATGCACTGAATACTGCCCTGCCGCAGAATCAGAAACTGACGCTGCTGAAGGAGCGCGTGAACCGGCGCTTTCGCGCCCGGCACGGCTTGAACGAGATCGGAGACAAGCGGCCCGGCCGGGCCAAACACCTCTCCGCCATTCAGATCAAATATGTCCTGGGTGATGCGGAGTTCGACCGATGTTTCAAGTTCACGCTGGTTCGCAACCCCTGGGCCAGAATGGTTTCCAGATACCGCTTCACTCATGTCGACTTCGAGCCCACCTGGCGCCAGAAACTGAAAAGACGTACGACGAGGAAATTTCACAACTTGGAATTCGAAGCCTGGCTCAACAGATGCTGGAAGCGCCACAAGAAAGGCAAACGCCTGGGCGGGCAGCTAAGGAAGTTGACGGATTTGAATGGCCGGGTTCTGGTCGACTTCGTGGGCCGGCTGGAACAGGCGCAGGACGCGCTGGATTACGTAAGCGAGCAGGTAGGGCTCGGCCGAATCGTCATGCCCCACATCAATGGCACCCGGCCGATACACTATGCTACTTATTACAATCAGACGACCCGGGACATGGTGTGGGAGATGTGCCAGGCCGACATCGAATACTTCAACTATCGATTCGAGGAACCGTCCGCTGGCGCAAATCCTGATCCGGTTTCAGAAGCGCGCTGACACTCCCTGCTACCCAGTACACCAGACCCAACGAAAGCAGTGTGAACAAGCCAGCAGCCCGCAGTGGTGAAAATTTCTGGGTCCGAACCGCCCTGCGGAACAGCATCAGCCGCTCGCCGGTGCTCAACGGCCGGGCTCGCACGATATGGTTGTACCTGCGGCGGCTTCGCCCGTAAATGTAGTTTTTCTTGTACAGTCTGCCCAGACTGTTTATTTCCAGATGTCGAATCTTTATTTCAGGGACGTAGAGAACCGAATCACAGTCGTATTTGTCCACCAGTTTCCTGATCAGAATCGTGTCCGATCCTCGTGACCTTTCGAGGAACGGGCCCAGATCCCCGAACACCTGTTTGCGAACAGCCATGTTGTTGGTATAGCCGTAAAAGAGCTCCTTGTCGCTGCCCGTGAAAACGTACCGGCTTTTTTCAAGTTCGTACGCGGCCATCGACGAAAGAGCCGTGGAATCACCGGCCGACTGGCGGCTTCCGATCACCACCAGGGCATCAGAGTTCGACATGGCCTGATCGATCTGCTGTAACCAGTCGGGCGCCGGAACGCAGTCGGCGTCCATGAAGGCGATGACATCACCCGTCGCTTCCCTCACGCCCCGATTTCGCGCGGCGTAAGAGCTTTGCTTCGCTTCAGAGATTACCTTGATCTCGGAAAATCGATTCGCAATTTCGCGTGATCCATCGTTTGAGTTATTGTCGACGAGAATGATTTCGACGCCCTCAGGCACATCAACCTGACACAACAGCCCCCGGATCGCATGCTCAATATGGCGAGCCTCGTTGTAAAACGGAACGATGACGGAAATCGACATTGCAATCAGGTCGGCTGATGAGGCATGAAGACAAGGATTCTATTCGAAGAGCACCTGCAGAATTCTAACAGCACCCCGGGCAGTGGGCAGTAGCATTCTGACCCCTTAATCGGCTCTGATCCCCAAATGTGCAAAAAAACGCCCCCGCTTATCGCAAAACGCCACCCAAACCACTAAGCGTCATCCCGCTAATTTGGGGTCAGAGTAAAGGGACAGAGTAAATCGTCATCCCGGACTTGATCCGGGATCCACCGGCTCCAGGCTCATGGATCCCGGCTTTCGCCGGGATGACGGCAGGCCCGATTCGCAGATTTGGGGTCACAGATTTGGGGTCAGAGTAAAGGGACAGAGTAAATCGTCATCCCGGACTTGATCCGGGATCCACCGGCTCCAGGATCATGGATCCCGGCTTTCGCCGGGATGACAGCCGGAGTTCACTGGCGCTTTGTTACGAATCCACCTTCCGGCTCTGTTTTGGCCCTTCTGGTCTGTCGCTTTATTCTGACCTCTTACTCTGATTCTTTATTCTGTCCCTTTGCTCTGTCCCTTTGCTCTGTCCCTTTGCTCTGTCCCTTTGCTCTGTCCCTTTGCTCTGTCCGTTTACTCTGTCCCTTTACTCTGACCCTTTACTCTGACCCCAAATTTCGCTCTGACTCCGTCACTCGTCGGGCCTTGGTGACGATTGGGTTAGGGTTCTTCGTCGTCATCATCGTCATCGTCGTCGTCATCGTCGTCGTCATCGTCGTCGTCCCCTTCGGCGAAAGGCGCCGCGCCGTGGTCGGCGAAGGCGCTATCCGCCGTGGCGGCCGCCCATACGGATGGGGTGAACGGCAGGATCAGGGCCAACAGGAGCAGAATGAGGATCGGCTTTTTCATTTCAGTATCTCCGGATATGCTTCGCGATATCGTTAATCAGAGCGGGCGCCGCAGTACCCAGGCGGCGAGGCCGGCCAGCAGTAGTGCCAACAGCCACCGACCCCGTTCCCCGAGAACCGGAATGCCTTCGTAGAAACGGGTGTTGACCAGGGTGCAGGCCGGCTCGTCGCCGGGGGCGACCGGTACGGCCGTGCAATTACTGGCGTCCGCTTCGGTGGTGTCGTCGACTGCGACTTCGTCGACGGTACAGGTGGTGCCGCCGTCCCAGTGCGGGTATACGGCGAACGTGTCGGTGGCGACCATGCCCGAGAACGACAGCCCGCCCTGATTCACCACGCCATCGACGTCGGCCTGGCTGGAACAGGTCCAGCTCGCGGTGGCGTCGGTCGGCTCGTTCGGCTGCGGGTTGTTGATCACCCACTCCTTGGTCACGGTGAAGGTGATCGGCTGCAGGGCGTTTTCGATCTCGCAGACAACCTCACCCGACTGGATGTCGTCGAACGAACAGGCCTCGCTGTTCGGTGCGCTCGCGGAGCCGGCGACCAGCGGCCCGAGCAGGGTCGCCGTGTAGGTCGGCAGGTAGCCCGGCACCGGTTCCTCGGTCACCACGCAGTCGAGTTCGCCCGAATCGAAGTCCTGGACGATGAATACCACCCCGTCGCCTGGCGCGATGACCTTGCTCTGCTCCAGCGGCAGCCCGGTGTTGCACGACAGGCGCACCGTGACCTCGCCGGGATTGCCGTCGTCGAACACCTTGTCGACGCGGACCTGCAGGTGCGGGCCGGTCAGAGCCTGGGCCGGCTCGTCAGGCGTCTCCTGGATCACAGACTCGCAATTCACCGGGCCCGCGGGGGGCGTGCCCAGCACCGGACTGAAGTTCACGGTGCCCTGCCCGCCGTTGTCACCGTCGATGATCGTGTCGCCGGTCCCGCCCGGGTTGTCCGGATGGTTCGGGCCGCTGGCCGCGCCCCACCAGTTGCCGGTCGCCGACGTCGTCCCCGCGAACAGATTCCGCAGGCCCGGCGCGTTGCCGGCGATGTTGGTGCCGCCCACGGTATAACTGCCGCCGGTCAGGTCCCGCAGGCAGATGCCATCGGCGGCGTTGTTATCGCTGACGCAGTCGGTGATCGCGAGATTGCCGTCGGTGCCCATCACGAAGATGCCGGCATCGGCGTTCTGACGCACGCAGGCGCGCCGGATCGTCGTCGAACTCTCGGCGTAGGTCTGGATGCCGTCATCGCCGTTCATCTCGACGATCACATCTTCGATCAGGGTGTTGAGGTTCCGGTTGGGTTGATCCTCATTGACCGCGCCCGTAGTGGCGTTCGTCTTGGCGGTGTCGATACCGTCGGCGGCATTGCCATTCGACTGGCAGCGCCGGATGGTCAGGCTGCCCGCCGCATTGACGTCGATGCCGTCATCGTCGGGGTTGTTGTCCGCCCGGCAGTCCTCGAGCAGGATGTCGCCGTCGACCCAGGTGATCAGTTCGATTCCGTCACCCGAACCCTCCGCGGCCTTATCGCTGGCCTCGACGACCTGCAGGGTGATGTCACCTCGCGCCTCGAATTCAATGTTGTCCCCGGAATCCCAACCGTTTCCGGTCGCGATGATATCGCGGGCGGTGATCGTCCAGGGCGCGTAGTTGGTGAACGGGCCCGGGTCGGACGTGGCGATTTCGATGCCGTCCTCCCCGTTGCCGGTCGCCTCGATCCGCTCGAGGGCGACGGCCTCACTGGCCCCCAACTCAAAGCCGTCGTCACCGTTGTCACGAGACGTGATATCCACCAGCGTGATGTATTCGAGCCAATCTTCAATGTCCGCCGGATCGTCGGCATCCTGGTCGGAGCTCTCGAGCTGAAATCCTTCGTCGAGATTACCGATCGCTTCGCAGCGCTGCATCAGTAGATGATGGAGATAGACTGCTTCATATGGCCCGACCCGTGCGGGTGACGGATCGGCGGGGTCGGGCCGGAACCATGAGTCCGGTGGATTGATCTGGTAGGCATCATCGGCATTGCCGTTCGCGCGGGCATCGGCGATTGTGACATCGCCGTCGGTGGTAGCTTCGAGAATGAAGCCACCGCCCGCGTTATCGCTGGATTCGGCGAAACGGATTACCGTGTCACGGACCACGCCGTAGAGGTCGATGAAGGCCTGGGCGTCACCGTTGAACCATGAGACTTCCCGGTGTGCGCGGGTCACGAAGCCTTTGCCGTCACCCTCGTCATCGCCGTTGCCGTTCGTGGTCACCTCGACCGCCTCGATCCGGTCGATCTCGCCGAAGTCGATCGTCGCGAGTTAGACGATCAGCAGACCCTGGTCCGGACCCGCGACCAGGGTGTAATTTGACCACGGCCGAATGCGGATGCCGTCATCCTCGTTCGAACCGGCGTCGACGTTCTGCAGGGAGATCGAACCATCGTGCAGTTCGATCAGGATGCCATCGCCGTCGCCACCACCGGCCGTGCCGTTGCCGTTGGCGGTTGAATTCGTGATCGTGACGTCACCGGTATCCACGGTGCGGATCTGAATGCCGTCGTTGCCGTTGGCGTCGGCGTGCACGCGGCGCAGTTCGATCGAGCCGCCGGATCGGATGTCGATGCCATCGAAGGTCGCGCCGGTTGCGGTCATGTCGGTGATCAGGATGTCGCCCGTGAGCCCTTCGATGTCGATCGCGTCGGTGCTGCCCGACGAGACGTTGATACCGTGAACAGCCAGGCTGAAGGGAAACGGGTCGACGCTGTTGAAAAAGGCCTCACCTGCAGCGGGGGATACCGTTACACCGCCCACGGTGGGCGACCCGCTGGCGTCGACTGCCTGAAGCGTGAGGTTGGCCTGGGCGCCGTCGGACGAGCCCATCAGGCTGATATCGACGCTCTCGTCCCAGGTGCCGGGGAATACGTAGACAGTGGATGTTCCGCCCCCGGCGTTGTTGACGGCCTCCTGGATCGTTCCGTAGCAGGGGGTCAGGCCGTTACAGCCACCGGTATCGGCGTAGACCGAGGTGGCGGCCTGGGCGGAAGGCGACAGCGGGAGAGTCAGGGTAAGTGCGAATATCGCTAGCGAGCCTCGGAATGAAGTCCAATCCATCATTGCCACGTCCCTCATTGTGTCTGCCCCATTCTAAACGTATTTTGCAATTTTGATCATACGGTTACGTACAGAAGCGACCGCCCCTGGCCCAAGCGGCATTCCAGACGATGCGAACGGGATATCGTCCTGACTGTCCGGCGGCAGAGTGAATTATCGGGGTCAGAATTATCGGAGCCTGAATTATCGGGGTCAGAGTAAAGGGACAGAGTAAACGGTCATCCCAAATTATCGGGGTCAGAGTAGAGGGACAGAGTAAACCGTCATCCCGGACTTGGTCCGGGATCCACAGGCTCCAAGAATATGGATCCCGGCTTTCGCCGGGATGACGGCTGACGTTCTCTGACTCTTTACTTCGATTCCACGCTCTGGCTCTGTACTTGGACCTTCTGGTCTGACCCTTTTCTCCGACCCTTTTCTCCGACCCTTTGCTTCGACCCTTTGCTTTGATTCTTTACTCTGTCCCTTTACTCTGTCCCTTTACTCTGTCCCTTTACTCCGACCCTTTACTCCGACCCTTTACTCTGTCCCTTTACTCTGACCCCATTACTCACTAAGCGTCATCCCGGACTTGATCCGGGATCCAACTGCCACGGGCCCTGAATTCACCGTTTCTCCATCTTTTTTCCTCAAACCCCTGCGATGCTCCAATCGCGCCGGACTCGTCAAGGTTCGGGTCCGGTGCGTCCGCAAACCACGCCGGGGATCAGCAGATTTCCACCTGCCGACAGCCTGGAAAACGCCGCTACTTCTGACGCCTGACGTCGAGGAGTGGCGGCCAAAACTCTGGAGTACGTAACATGAAGACCACCGTGTGCATTCTCGCCACAGCAACCCTGCTTTGTCTTACACCCCACGTTCTGGCCAACCCGCCCGGCCACCGCCCGCCGGTTGGTTACGTCGTCAACCGCCTGCCGGCCAAGCACGTTCGCGTCAAGGGCGGACGTCATTCGTATTTCTTCCACGATGGCCTGTTTTACGAGCGGCGGGGCAAATCCTATGTGGTCGTTCGTCCGGTCGTTGGAGTCCGCGTGGGCGTGCTGCCGGCTGGATACATCAGTTTTCGCATCGGGCCGGCCCGGTATTTTCACTTCGGGGGAACCTTCTACGTAAAAGACGGGGATGACTACGTCGTCGTGGACGCGCCGCCCGGTGCGGAGCAGTATGTTTCGAACCCTTCCGAGGATCTGATCATCTATCCGGCCGAGGGCCAGTCCGAGGAGCAGATTTCCCGCGACCGCTACGAGTGCCATCGCTGGGCTTTCGAGACCACGGGGTTCGACCCGTCGGCCCGCGATCCCGATTATGCGCTGAAGCCGGACTACAACCGGGCGATGTCGGCCTGCCTGGAGGCACGCGGATACGTTATTCGCTGAACCGGGACACGCTCATTCCTAAACGACAACCTGCTGCCGGAGCATCCCGCTCCGGTGAGCGGGTTTATTCGTGCCGCAACGCATCGATCGGGTTGAGCTGTGCCGCTCGCCGTGCCGGAAAGTAACCGAACACGGCTCCGATCAAGCCGGAAAAAACGAAGGCCAGCAGATTGATCGACCCGTCGAACGCATAGGGAACGCCCAGCAGCCGGGTCAGCGCCAGCGATCCGGCTGCGGCCAGGATGATTCCGACCAGGCCTCCGAGGCAGGAGAGCACCAGAGCTTCGGTCAGAAACTGCATCAGAACTTCCCGCTCGAGCGCGCCGATGGCGAGGCGCGTGCCGATTTCGCGGGTTCTTTCGGTCACCGACACCAGCATGATGTTCATGATGCCAATGCCGCCCACCAGCAGGCTCACGGCGGCAACGGCCCCGAGCAGCATGGTGAGAAGCCGGGTGGTACTGGTCAGCGTATCGGCAATCTGGCGCGTGTCCATGACCCGGAAGTCGTCGCTTTCAGCGGCGGAGATCTTGCGCCGTTCGCGCAACAGCAAAGTGATCTGGTCCTGGGTGTCGCTGATGACTCCGCTGGCGCTGACCGATACCATGATCCGGCCGATGTCCTGGTTACCGGCCAGGCGTCGCTGCACGGTACGCAACGGCATGATGATGGTGTCGTCCTGGTCGGTTCCCATGGCCGACTGGCCCTTGGCTCCGAGCACGCCGATCACCTCACAGGCAAATTGCCGGATGCGGAGGTCCGCGCCCAGCGGGTTTTCGGTCCCGAACAGATTCTCGCGAACCGTCTGGCCGATGACACAGACAGCGCGGCCCGACTGCAGTTCGGAGCTATTGAAGGTGCGGCCTGACTCGAGGGTCCAGTTGCCCGCCTCGAAGTAATCGTTGTCGGTGCCGGTGACGGCTGTCGACCAGTTGTTGGCCAGGTAGACAGCCGTTGCACCGGTATTCACCACCGGTGCAACGTATTGAGCGCCCGAAATCTGCTCACGAATGGCTTCGACGTCGTCCATCTGGAAATTGGGTGCCGCATCGGACCCCGGCCCGAAGCGCTGGCCAGGCATGATCATCAGCAGGTTGCTGCCCATGCTGGAAATCTGGTCCGTGACCGACTGCGTGGCACCGTTGCCGACCGTAACCATGGTGATCACCGCGGCGACGCCAATGACGATGCCGAGCACGGTGAGGAATGAGCGCAGAACGTTTCTTCGGATGGCGCGAAAAGCCAGCAGCAAGGTATTCCACCACATCTATGCGGCCTCCCTGTCGGATGGCGACGCCGCGATCCGCCCGTCGACGAATCGCACCACCCGGCGCGCGTATTCCGCCATGTCCGGCTCGTGGGTCACCATCAGCACCGTGATGCCCTGCTCGTGATTCAGGCGACTGATGAGTTCCATGATTTCCAGACTGGTGGTCGAGTCGAGATTGCCAGTGGGTTCATCAGCCAGCAGCACCATGGGATTGGTAACGATGGCGCGGGCGATGGCGACCCGCTGCTGCTGTCCGCCAGACAGTTCCGCCGATGTGTGGCTTTCCCAGCCTTCCAGCCCGACTTGCTGTAACGCCTTGCGCGCGGCGGCGTGCCGTTCTTCCGTGGCGTAACCCCGATAGAGCAGCGGCAGTTCGACATTTTCCAGCGCGCTGGTACGTGCCAGCAGATTGAATCCCTGAAAAACGAAGCCTAGGAAATGGCGGCGCAGCAAGGCCCGCTGGTCCCGCGACAGGGTTTCCACCGGTACGCCCTGAAAGCGGTAATTGCCGCTGGTCGGTGTGTCGAGACAGCCCAGGATATTCATCGCGGTCGACTTGCCCGACCCGCTCGGTCCCATCACGGCGACGAAATCGCCCGCCTCGATCGTCAGGTCGATGCCCTTGAGTGCTTCAAACGCCGCCGGCCCGGTCCCGTAGGTCTTGGTGACGCCGCGCAGGGCGATCAGTGGATCCGCTGCGTTGTTCATGATTCCGCCACGCCGGTGATGACGAGGTCGCCTGCCTTCAGCGCACCGCTGACGACTTCGGTCAGCCGGCCATCGGAGGCGCCGAGTTCCACCGGCACGGGCCGGGGTTGTCCGTCCTCCAGTAGCCAGACCCGTGAGCCAGAACGGGTTTCCGACCCGGACGCCGGGTTGCTATTGCGACCGCGCGGAGGGCGGGGCATCAGTGCGCTGAGCAGGCCGCCATTGGTGGGTGCGTCTTCGGTGTTGGCGCGGGGTGTGAACCGCAGCGCGGCATTGGGCACCAGCAAGACATCGTCGCGCGAAAGGGTGGTGATCACCGCGGTGCCGGTCATGCCGGGGCGCAGGTTGAGGTCCGAGTTGTTCACTTTGAGAATGGCTGGATAGGAAATCACGCCATCGCTGTCCGTGGCGTTGTAGCCGACCCGGGTAATCACGGCTTCGAAGCGGCGGTCGGGCCAGGCATCCACCGTGAATTCCGCGTTCAATCCTGCGCGTACCTGGCCGACGTCCGCTTCGTCGATGTCGACCTGCAACTCCATTTCGGACAGGTCTTCGGCCAGGGAAAACAGGGTGACCGCCTGCAGGGACGCGGCCACGGCCTGGCCGGGGTCGACGGCCCGTTCGAGCACGATACCGTCGATGGGCGACCGGATGCTGCCCTTGCTCAGAATCACTTCTTCGCTGTGCAGCACGGCCCGGGCCTGCTCGACGCTGGCCTGGGCGTTGGCCAGGTTCGCTTCGGCGCGTGCCTGGTTGGCCTCGGCGGTTTCCATTTCCAGGCGCGACGGTACCTTGTTGTCCGACAGCCGGGCCACTTCGCGAAAACGCTCCAATTGCGCCGTAGTCTCCAGCACGGTTGCTTCAGCCTGTTTCACGTTCGCTTCGGCCACCGCCAGGGCAGCCTGCGAACGGGCCACGCTGTCTTCCAGCGTGGACAGGTCCAACTCCGCCAGCACTTGTCCCTGCGTGACGCGGTCATCGTCGTCGACGAACACCTTGCGCACGGTGCCCGAGAGTTCGCTGCCCACATCGACCTGGTTGGTGGGTTCGAGATTGCCGGTCGCGGTGATGGATACCTGCAGTGAGTCACGGGTTGCCGCTGTAGTCAGAAAGCGTGAGGTGCCGTTTTCGCCGCGCCCGCCCATCAGCAGTACTGCGGCCACGGCCAGCACCACCAAGACGGGGATAATCCAGCGCAGACTGGAGATGCCCCGGCGCTGCCGTGGCTGGGACAGAATGTCGGCCAGTGAACTGGAGGGGTCCGCCGTCTCTCGTGGCGCGGATCCGGTGGTGTGGTTTGCGTCATTCATCAGGATTTTCCGGGTGAGGTTTCGGTTGCGTTGGAAGACCAGCCACCGCCCAGGGCTTTGAACAACTGGGTGTGGGCCACGGCGAGTTCGCCTTCGCTGCTGGCGAGCTGGTCTTCGAGTCCCTGTACCGTGCGCTGGCTGTCCAGTACGCTGAGAAAGTCGATCAGGCCCACCCGGTAGCGGTATTCGGCCAATTCCAGCGAGCGCCGTGCCGTGTCGGTTGCGCGGCTGAGCCGGACTTGACGTTCCCGGGTCTGGGCTACCGAGGTCAGGGCGTTTTCCACATCTTCCAGGGCGGTGAGCACGGCTGAGCGGTACGCGAGCAACGCCTGTTCGAGTCGCGCGTCCTCGATATCGATGGCGGCGTCGATGCGGCCTGAATCGAACACCGGCGCGGTGATGGCGCCGAGCAGGGACCACGCGCGGGTCCCGCCGGGTTCGAGCGCGGATAGAGTCAGGGCTTCCAGGCCGATCGAGCCGGACAGCCGCAGCGAGGGATAGCGCGCTGCCTGCGCCTGGACCAGGCGAGCGGTCTGGGCCGCCAGTCGCCGTTCCGCGGTGCGGACATCGGGGCGTTGGCTCAGGGTTTCGGCCGGAATTCCCACGGTGATGTCTTCAGCCAGGCGCGGAACCTGCCCGGCAGTGCCGAGAAGTTCATTCAGAGTGCCGGGGTTGCGGTTGAGCAGAACCGTCAGGCGGTTGCGGGCGGCAACCGCTGCGGTTTCCAGCGGCGGAAGCCCGGCGAGGGTAGTCTCCAGACTGGTCAGTGCCTGCGCTTCTTCGAGTTCCGATGCGAGGCCGGCCTGATGCCGCCACTGCGTGAGCTGGAAGGTCTCCTCTTGAGCGGCGAGGTTGGCCTGCGCGACCGCCAGGCGGCGCTCCGCGGTGCGCAGGTCGATGTAGTTCAAGGCCACTTCGGCCGCTAATGAAATCCGGACCTCGGCCAGGCTGGCCACACTCGCGCCGACGTCCGCGTCGGCTGCTTCCACCCCGCGCCTCTGGCCTCCGAAGACATCGGCTTCCCAACTGGCATCGAGGCCCAGGGAGTAATTCCTGTTGCTGAAATCCGTACCGTCGTCGTAGTTGGTGTCCGAGCGGCTGGCCGAGCCGGTGAAGTCAACGGCCGGCCCCAACTGGGCTGCCGTCAGGGCACGCTGCGCCCGTGCCTCGCGCAGGCTGGCACGCGCGGTGGCCAGGTCCGTGTTCGAAGTCAGCGCTTCGCTCACCAGCGCTTCCAGAACGGGATCCTCGAATTGGCGCCACCATTCGGTCAGGGCGCTGCCATCATTCGCCGAATCGCTATTGTGAGGCGCCTGCCATTCAGCGGGAGCCTGCGGTTCGGGCGGCTGATAGTCAGGCCCGACGGTGACGCAGCCATGCAGAACCACGGCGGCGAGGACGCCCACCGCCATGCGGAGTCGTGGTCGCGCGCAGCACACGGGATTTTCAATACGGCAGGGGATACGCATATCGCTCTCCAGCCGCGGCGCACAAAGAGGCCGGCGGCACATTTTCCTTCTGTCTGGTGTGGTCAAAACTGGCCGCCGAATTCGGCGTTCGAGACTTTATAGCGGGAAAACGTGTAGCGAATGTGTTCAAAGCATGAAGCCACCCCGAAAATCGGGGCAAGAAAATTTGGGGTCAGAGTAAAGGGACAGAGTAAAACGTCATCCCGGACTTGATGCGGGATCCAGCGGCTCCAGGGATATGGATCCCGGCTTTCGCCGGGATGACGGCAGGATTGATTCGGAAATTTGGGCTCAGAGTAAAGGGACAGAGTAAAACGTCATCCCGGACTTGATCCGGGATCCAGCGGCTCCAGGGATATGGATCCCGGCTTTCGCCGGGATGACGGCAGGATTGATTCGGGAATTTGGGGTCAGAGTAAAGGGACAGAGTAAAACGTCATCCCGGACTTGATCCGGGATGCAGCGGCTCCAGGGATATGGATCCCGGCTTTCGCCGGGATGACGGCAGGGGTGAATTGGAAGTTTGGATCAAATCAACCCGTCATCCCGGACTTGATCCGGGATCCAAACGCCCCGGAGAACCGGACCGCCTCTGCAGCCTGTGGTTTTTGCTCCGGGTCCGTACAATCGGTACGCGATGTGTGGCACCGTGGATTGAGCGCTGGGCGATGCCGCGAAGGCAATCCCGTTCTTGGAAAAAATTGACAAAGATGGCAATTGGCGCTTACCCTGCCAGGGCCGAGAAGACGAAGATCGGAACAACGTTTAATTCGATTGAACCCGGCCCTCGGCCACACCGGACCTCTCCATTACCATGGGATTTCTGTGCTAAGGGAAGAAGTCCGCACCGAGAATAGACACACACTCCATTCCGCGCCGCAGTCGATCCAACCGGCTTGATGCCGGTGTTTGGCCATGTATGGCGATTCACCTCTTGGATGAGATTTTTCTCCTCAACGAAACAGGAGAGAATTATGGAGTACATCAGAAAAAGTACGCTACGCAACCTGGGCACTTCTTCGCTCGTTATCGGGCTCGCTGCAACTTGCAGCGCCCTCATGTTTTCTCATGGCGCGTACGCCGCGACCATCAATGTGCCCGGTGACCATCCGACCGTTCAGGCCGCGATCGATGCGGCCATGAGTGGCGACACCGTCGTGGTCGCTGCCGGTACGTTCACCGAAAACCTTGTCATTGACGTGCCGATAACCTTGCAGGGGGCGCAGGCCGGCGTGGACGGTTGCGCGGCCCGGGGAGCCGGTGAATCAATCATCGATAGCACTGGCTCGCAACTGGAGCTCAAGTCCGGGTCCGCGGGTGCCGTGATAGACGGGTTTACGTTCTCAGGGGGTGGGAACGCGATCCTGTCGAGCGGCGGCCCCATCGATAACGTCCAGATTCGCAATAATCGCATCCTGGCATTCACCGGTTCGGGCATCTTTCTGAACGACAGCGGAAACGACATCACCGTTCACCAGAATCTGGTTGACGGCGCGTCTTCAGCGGGCGGCGGTATTGTCCATCTCGACCAGGACAATTTTGATGGTTTCCACCTGACCGACAACTGCATCGTGAACGCAGGTAATGGGACAGGCTTTTTCGTGGACGGCACCCGAAACATCGGTGTCAGTGGAGCGAGGTCTCCGGCAATAGTCGGGAACCTGTTTGACAGTAATGCGGTGGGCGCCAATATCGGGAGGCTCGCGATCGAGTTTGCATCTATTTCGCAAAACACGTTCTCGAACAACGCCTACGATGGGCTGCAGGGCGGACCAGCCGACAGCACGATCTCCGAAAATTCCTTCACAAGCAACGGCAGGTCCGGGCTGGCTTTAACGGGTTTTGGAGGCGGTGGCGACCCGGCAAGGGGCGCTCAGGATAATTCGATTATTCAAAACTGCTTCACTGACAATGTCTCAGAAGGCATCTTCTTCAGCTCGAGCCAATCCGCTGGGACGATCAGTACCAACATCGTCAATGGCAATAACATCACCGGGAATACCACGGGCGTATTCTATGGTGGCACCGAGACCATTGATGCCACCGGCAACTGGTGGGGAGATGCCAGTGGTCCCGGCGGTGATGGACCCGGCAGCGGAGACACTGTCGATGGGATGTCCGGCGCCGGCTCGATCGACTTCAGTGGCTTTCTGGCCGTATTTGCCGAGAACACACCGTGCACCCCAGCGTCGCCGACATTCACTGGCGTGGGTTTCGAGGCGCCGATGGATAATGGCCCTGTCTCGGTGAAGAAAAACCGCGTGCTGCCGCTGAAGTGCCTGATACTTGACGATCAGGGCAGTCCGGTGACCGATATCGTGGCCGCTCCGGTGTTGCAGGTTGTCTTCACCCCGGTGGTGGGCCCTGCCGTTGATGTAACGGGCGATGCGTTGACGGCCGGTAAGGGTTCGGAGGGTAACGAGTTCGAACTCGCCGGTTCCAACTGGCAATTCAATCTCAAGACCAAGAACTTCACGGCATCAGGTACCTACGAGGTGTCGGCAGTGTCGGGCGATGCCAATGAATACATTATCGACCCAGGCTGTCACGGTTCTTTCGTGATTAACTGACCGCCGTCGGATCAACGGGAGTAGAAAAGGGCCGGGGAGTGATCCTCGGCCCTTCCTCCATTCAGCCGCACCCGGTGCCGGATCGGGCCAGACCGAAAGGGTACACCCTGTCAGCGCCCTGCGATCCGGACCCGCCTGGAATAACCCGGTTCCGGTTCCTATACTGAAATGAGGCGATAGTCTCCAGGGACGGAACAGCAGGCCGGGACGGTCCCGGCCGTAACAATTCGGGTTCCGGTTGTTATTCGCGTAGCAGAAGCGAAATGCCTGGAGGGGTTGGCCATGAAGCGATTCGCAATCGTAGTCGGCATGATGGTCATCGTGACAGGGGGTTTGTTCAGCAGTCCGGCCCATGCCGTGGATGTACTGACCTCCGGCGAGGACACGTTTCTGGTCATCGATGTCGATGGGGACGGGCCCGACGAGGAGCAGGACTGCCGCTTTCTCGTCGAGCTGTCGGGATCCCGTTACACGGCCACCCCGGTCCAGTCGCCGGTCACCCTGCGTGCCTGCACCGGCAACCTGATGCTCGACCTGGCAGCCGAAGGCCAGGACAGCAGCAGCGACTGGGCGGAATTGAATATGAGCGCGTCCGGAGTGCAGGCCGCGCAGGGCGATCCCGGATTTCCCACTCTGAGCGGCATACTCGGCAGCAGCTATGAAGTCGAGATCATCGACGAATCCGGCAGTCCGGACGGACGGCCGTTCGATGTCAACTGGATCCGCTTCGAAGACCCGCCGGGCGGCGATAACGTCAAGTCCGAAATGTTCATCTGCGAGAACGGTGGGCCGGTACTCGCGATGGAAGTGCTCGACGACTTGCTGACCGTTCACCTGCCCTTCGTTCCCTGGCCGACGGCGAATTCACCCACACATTATTCGATCAAGAGCGTACCCTGGGAGCGGGCCGATCCCAACCTGGGCACCTTCGTCAATCACGATGTGTATCTGCCCGTGAACGCCGGGCATTTCACCGTGGCCAATGAAAATTCGTCAGGCAATCCGTTCATCGATATTGACATGAACAGTCTTACTTCCTGTTCGAGCCTGACCAACCTGGACCCGCCGGCATTCCAGATCAATTCCGCGATCAGCGATTCGTGGTATCTGCCCACCACCGCCGGGCAGGGATTTTTCATCATCGTGTGGGAAGATCGCAAAACCGTTTTCATGGGATGGTATACCTACGACACCGAACGGCCGCCCGAGGACGCCACGGCCGTGGTGGGCGAGCCGGGGCATCGCTGGCTGGTGGCCGTGGGGCCGTATGACGGCGATACGGCAACCCTCGATGTCTTCAACGCCAGCGGCATGGTCTTCGATTCGACCACGCCCCCGGTCATGGAAGACCAACTCGAGGGCGCCAGCATCGTGATTCGCTGGTCGAATTGCCGGCAGGCCACACTGATTTACAACATTCCCACTCTCGGGCTGATGGGCGAGATTCACATCGAACGAATCGTCGACGACAACGTGCCGGCCTGCGAGGCTCAGCAGGAATCCTAGACCTGTCGGAGCATGTGGCGAGCAGGAGGGAGCAAGAACCGTTGTCCCTTTACCGATAATCCGCGCAAGCGCTGGATGGATCCCGGCTTTCGCCGGGATGACGGTTGTTTGATGTTCAGTATGGGTCCCGGCTTTCGCCGGGATGACGGCACGGTTGAATCGGGAATTTTGGGGTCAGGGTAAAGGGTCAGAGTAAAGGGACAAGGTAAAGGGTCAGGTTAAGCCGTCATCCCGGACTTGATCCGGGATCCACCGGTGCTGGAACAATGGATCCCGGCTTTCGCCGGGATGACGGTTGTTTGATATTCAGTATGGATCCCGGCTTTCGCCGGGATGACGGTTGTTTAATGTTCAGAGCGATTTGGGTCAGGCCCTCGTGGCGGGGTTGAGTGGTTCTGTGATACACACGATCCCGTCCGGGGATCTGCGTCCTTTCCGCACTGCAACCGATTAACCAGTTTCACTGCGGATTGATGCGGCGTGTTTCGAGATCAAAGCAGGATTTCATGGGAACAGCAGAGGGTTTCAGAGAATTCCGGAACCGGCCGCATCCGATGAATGACTGGTTTAGAATCACCCTGTGAACGTATCCCGGAGTTCAATGAAGGCCGTAACGGCATCGCCGCATCAACCGACTGAATGGGTGTCGCCGCGGCAAGCGGCCGTAACGGCATCGCCGCATCAACCGGCCGAAACGGCATCGCCGCAGCAAGTGGCCGAAACGGCACCACCACCGCAACCGGCCGAAACGACGTCGCCGCGGCAACCGACCGCTTCGGACCTGATGATGCTTAAAGCTTTCGTGGACGCATTTTCCACCCTGACGCTGGCGACCACCGGTCCCGACGGTCCATGGGCGGCGGCGCTCTTCTTTGCGCGCGACGAAGCGCTCAATCTCTATTTCATTTCCAGTCCGAAATCGCGGCATGTCCGTAATCTTGGGGCCGACCGGCGGGTGTGCGTGACGGTCAATGGTGACCACGATGACTGGTTCGATATTCGTGGACTGCAGATCGATGGCGTCGCAGAATACATAGCACCCGCGCAGCGGGACGAGGTTGCGGAATACTATCTGTCCCGGTTCTCTGACCTTCGCCGGATTGTGAGCGAACCCGGGACGGCCGCGGAGCACAAAATCGCGGCCGCTTTCCAGGCCAGTGAATTCATCCGGGTCCGGCCGCAATTCATCCGCCTGATCGACAACACCCGCGGATTCGGGACATCTATTGAATTCGTGCTCGAAGCGGGTAGCGGTGATTCCAAGGGCCATGAGCCGGCGCATCCGGCTGGGCCGGAATCCTGACGTGAGCGTGGCATGAGCGCCGACCAGACGGACCTCAAGCGCTGGACCCGGATCAGTCTGCGGACCCTTCACCTGATCGCCGTCGCCGGCGTGGGGGGTGGCATCCTGTTCGGGCTGGCGGAAGACCTGTGGCGGGGCTACTGGTGGCTGGCGCTGACTTCGGGCGGGCTGATGATGCTGATGGACCTGGTCTCGAGTCCGGTCTGGCTGGTCCAGGTCCGCGGTGTGGCCATCGTGACCAAACTTTTCCTGTTGGTGCTGCTCGGACTCTTTCCGCAGTGGGGCCGCATCCTGTTGGTGACCGTGATCGTCATATCCGGCGCCATCTCACACGCGCCCGGCAAGGTTCGCTACTACTCCCTGCTTCATCGCCGCGTCATCAACTAGAACGTCACTGGCGGAATCCGGTTGCGTTACCTTTCGGTTTCACTCCGGCACGTGTGGCGGATCCATGTCGAACCGGGCCTCGTTGGCGGAATCCGGGGTCGCCTCCAGCCACTTCTCGAGCAAGTCCATGTGTCCTTTTTCTTCTTCGGCAAACTCGGCCGCGAGATCACGTACTTCCGGGTCGGGACTGTTCTGGCTGATCAGGTGATAGAAGTCATAGGCGCGGCGTTCGTTCTTCATCGCCAGACGCAGCGCATGTCGCGTGGTCATCAGGTAGTGGGCACCATCGATGCCGCCTGCCTCCGGGCTGCTTTGTTCCCCCCAGTCAAACTCCCAGGGCGCGAACCTCGGTAGTTCTTGACCTTGCGCATGCTCCCGAACCTCCTGGGCATGCAGGCGGCTGTAGTGCGCCAGCTTGCGAAAAACGGCCGCGACTTCCGTGTTGTGATGCACGTCCATCATGTCGGCCAGTTCGTCGTGCTGCTCGGCGGCTTCCTCTTCCAGCGCGACCGAGTGCGCCAGGAAGATGGCGAGGTTTTCCGTGGGCCCGGGTTTGCTCATAGCCTGAACTCGCGCTCGATCGCATCGAGGTCGCCGTGCTCCGCCCGGCCGGGTTGAAAGACGGGATAGTTCGTCTTGAATATGACGCCGGTACTCATGCCGTCGTCGGCATGAATGCGTTGCGACGCGGTGGCCAGGTCGTCAGTTGGCCCTTCCTCGAATTCCCGTACCTGGTGTTTCCAATCCATCTGTTCCGGGCGAAACGTCGGGCACGGACTCAGTGCCTGCACAAATGAGAATCCCCGGTGTTCGATGGCCTCGACCAGTATTTTCGCCAGCCCGTTGGGATTCCCGGTAAAGCCCCTGGCAATAAACGATGCGCCGGCGGTCAACGCCATGGCAGCCGGTTGAAAAGGCCGCAGGCCCGTGCCGTGAGGCGTCAGTTTGCTGTCGAGCCAGTCCGGCGCGGTGGTCGGTGAAGCCTGGCCCTTGGTCATGCCGTAGACCTCGTTGTCCATGATGATGTAAGTCATGTTCATGTTGCGGCGGCAGGCGTGAATAAAGTGATTGCCACCGATCGACAGACCGTCCCCGTCGCCGCCGGCGACCAGCACCGTGAGATCTGTACGCGCGGCTTTCAGGCCCGCTGCCAGCGCCAGCGCCCGGCCGTGCACACCGTGAAAACCGTACACGCTCGTATAGGCCGCGATGCGCGAAGAGCATCCGATGCCGCTGATCAGGGCTACCGACTCCCGCGGAAGTTGCAGGTGGGCCAGTGCCTTGGTGATGGCGCTGAGCACGGCGAAATCGCCGCAGCCCGGGCACCAGACCGGCTTGATTTTGGATTTGTAGTCCTTTGGCACGACCGGGACCGATGTTTTCACCTGGTCCATGTTCACTCCCACCCCGTGAGGGATTCGACGATCTCGCCCGGCGTGATCGGCAACGGCCCGGGTCGCGCCAGCGTACGGGTTTCCGGAGCGATTTCATAATAGGCCCGCAGATAATGTTCGAACTGACGGCCGTGACTCTGCTCCACGATCAGCACGCGCCGCGCACCCTCGAGTGCTTCGGCCAGCCGTTCCGGCCGAGCGGGCAGTAGCAGCCTCAGCGCGATCACCCGCACCGGATGCCCGGCGGTTTCCAGCCGCCTGACCGCTTCGCGGGCAGCCGCTGTCGTAGAGCCCCAGGTGAGGATGACCGTGTCACCCGTCCCGCGGCTGTCGGCCCACAAATCTCCGTATTCGAACGAAGCGATTTTTCGCGCCCGCTTGTCGAGTTGCTGCGCGTGGTCCGCCGCGGCGGCGGACGGCTTGGCGAACGACGTGTGTTCCAGCCCGTCCGCCACATAAGTGGACATGGGGGTACCCGGAATCGCCATCGGGGAGACGCCGCTGTCCGTCAGTGCGTATCGCTCGTAGTCCGGGTCCGGCCCCGAGGTGCATCGCGGGGGGATATCCGGCAGGCGGTATTCCGGCTTCGGGATCAGTACCGTCGACTGGGCCAGCAGTTGATCGCTCAATACGATGGTCAAGGTCTGGAGTGCCTCGGAAAGCCGCACCGCCCATTCCGTGGCCTGGATGCAGTCGGCATGATCGAGCGGGGCGATCACCATGTGGGGCGCATCTCCGTGCAGGCCGTGCAAAGCCATGTTCAGATCCGTCTGTTCCGACTTGGTCGGAATGCCGGTGGAGGGCCCGCCGCGCATCACGTTTATCACCACCGCCGGTGTCTCCGAAGCCACCGCCAGACCCATCCCTTCGAGCATCAGCGCCATGCCCGGTCCCGAAGTGGCGGTCATGGCCGGCACGCCGCCAAACGAAGCGCCGAGCACCATGTTGATGGAAGCCAGTTCATCCTCGGCCTGCAGCAGGCTGCCGTTCAGTTGATCCAGCCGGGGCGACAGCCACTCCAACAGGTCGCTGGCGGGCGTGATGGGATACGCGGCGACGAAACGAATGCCGCCGCGCAGGGCACCCAGGCCACAACCTTCGTTGCCATGGAAATGCCACCGTTCTCCGTTCAATGGTGGCAAATCGGAATTCCGCGGTGCGCCGGGTTGTTCCGTTGACGCTTCCTGCCGCGCGGAAGACGCAAGAGGTTGGGCGAAGCCCTGCTCAAACGCGAGCCTGGATCCGCTGGCGATCTCCGCGTCCCGGGATTCGAACAATTCGGTGATCAGTGTGCCGGCTTCATCCGGCCCGAAACCCAGCCACCGGGTCAGCAAACCCAGCGCCACCATGTTGGGCCGGCCGGCGGCGATATCACGCGCCAGGTCGCCCAACGGCACCGCAATGATCTGGCCACCCATGTCCAGCACAGGTTGCGGAACGGCGCCCGCCGCCGGATCGGCGATGATGATACTGTCCGGGCGCAGCGTGATCTCATCGGCGAATCGCTCAGCGTTGCGCCAATCCAGTGCCAGCAGCAGATCGAAGCTGTCGTTCATGCACGCGACCGGCTGGCTGCTGATGCGCAGCAGCGCCGCAGCCTCACCACCCCGGATCTGTGGTCCGAAGGAACGCCGCATCATGCCGAAGCACCCGTTCCTGCCGGCCACGCTCAGCAGCAATTCACCCGCAGTGATCGCCCCGGCGCCGCCAGAGCCCGTGACCGCAAGCGAAATATCGAAGTTGTCGGCGGCGTCCATGAACAATCCGTGTACGTTGCATCAAAACCCGCAAATATACGGTACTGAGCGAAATTGATGCATGACACCGGTCAATACCGGTCCCATCGTCAAACGTGGCGGCCGGTTTGCTCTCGGTTCAGGGCGTGTCGAGCCCGTCCACGGCCTTGCGGAGTTTCAAAAACAGCCAGGCCAGGCAGGCAATGGCGCCGACGGCTCCGATGGCCGCGACGATTTCACCGGCCGTTGTGAGCCGCAGGTATTGCAGAAACAGCCCCACGGGATACAGGCCGGCGAACAGTGCGAACGCGATACCGGCCCCGCGCGGTGCGCCGCCATCGCCGGAACGTGCCCGCTCGAACAGCGGTGTGAGCAGCCCGATCAGGATCACCAGGATGCCCATGTTGACCGCGTGGCCGTGGGTATCGGCGGCCCGCCGCTGGGCCACGCTGACGGCGGTGATTTCCGCCTCGGTTTCCTGCCAGGAAGTCTCGTCGCCCGTTGCTGCGATTTCCTCGAACACCGGGCGGTAGGCATCGTGCGCGACCAGCCGCGCCTGGTGGCCGTAGGACAGGCTGTGTACCAGGGCGAATACGAAGCCGAGCAGGATCAGTACCAGCCCGGCCAGAACCATGCGTTGCGTCCAGGCGGTCATGAAGATTCACTCCTTTGTGAGGCGTCCACGGCGCCGCCGTGCCGGATCATCCCGAACAGCATCGCGGTGAGGCTGACCAGGGCGATACTCCCGAACAGATCCGAGAAGGCCGCTGCACGCAGTCCGTATTTTGTTGCCAGGAACACGCACACCGGCAGCGCGAACGCGCCGATTGCGAACCCCCGGGCCCAGCGTAACCGCCAGGGGTCGGACAGCATCACGAACCGCTGGACGAAGGCCAGCAGCAGCATCAGGAAACCGAATTCGACGGCATGGGAATGCGCCGCCGCGGTGATGGCGATCTTGGACTGCATGCGTTTGAACATCTGGATCTGTTCGCCCGCCAACCCGACATCGCCGGATGCCGTGGCCGTCGCCGCGCCTTGTACGGCGGCGTATACGCCCGGTTCATCGGCGCTGACCAGTTCCCATGCGTAGTAAAGGCCGAAGACCATCCCAAGCAGCACCAGGAGCAGGCCGCCCTTGACCAGGAATCGGCTGGCGGGCGAACTCAACTGTTCGGCCAGAAACTCCGCGGCTGGCTCCCGCGAGGCGAACCAGCCACTCAAGCCCCACAGCGTCGCCGCGACGGCGCCGATCGCCAGCAAGCCGCCGAGGTCGGCAACATACAGGAACGCCGGTCCGGCATAGTAGCTGACGTAGGTCCCCGCCACCTGCAATCCGGCACCGGTCAGGTAGGCCAGCCCGATGCGGAAGCGCGCGGCGGATTCCTGGGCGAGTTTTGGCTGCAGCAGCGCGAGCACCAGCGCGAGCAGTCCGAACGCGGCGAGGTGAGAGTGGGCATGCATGGTCCGGCCGCGTTTTTCCGCCAGATCCTCGATGACGGCGAAATGCTGCGACATTTGCGCGGGGTCGGTGTTGACGGCCTCGACCACACCCAGCCAGTTCTGCCCGATGATGCCGTTCGCGACGTGCGAAATGTAGATCGCATAGATTTCACCGACCAGCATCCCGAGTGCGACCAGCCCGACGCCGCCGAGGGCCAGCAGGCGGCCCGACCCGAGTGCGCGAAATGCGGTTGCGTCGTGCATGTCAGTTCTCCTTCGCCTGTTCCGCGTATACCTGTGCGACGGCGGCGGCGATCCAGTGCGGCTCGCCCCAGTCCGGGTAGCGCGCGACCATGCGCTCCGTCATAAGCTGTTGCGCCTGTTCCAGCGGGACATCCTGGCGGCTCAACTCGCTGCTTTGTTTCTGCACCGCGAGCAGGTATTCCCGGACCCGGGAAATCAGTTCCGGCCCGCCCGGCTCGCCGTGGTCCGGAACGATGTACTCGGCGCCGAGCCGCTCCAGGCCATCGAGGCTTTCGAGCCACCCGGCGATGCCGGAATCCGCGTCGGCCAGAATCGGGAACAGGTGGTTCGGAGTGAGGCCTCCGGCGAATGCGACTTTCTGTTCCGGCAGAAACACCACCGTGTCACCCATGGTGTGGGCAGCCCGGCCGAAGTGGTGCAGTTCAACCGGCATTCCGCCCAGGTTGAAATTCGCCTTGCGCTCGAAGGTGACGTCGGGTTGCACCAGGCGGACCGGTTCCAGCAGCGCCCGGACATCATCGCCAAACAGTTCGACGAACCATTCCTGGTAATGCTCGCCCTTGTTCTGGATTTCCTGGTGTTGACGCTCGGAATAGATCAGCACGGTTTCCGGTGGGAACGACTGCGCGCCGAAGTTGTGCTCGGGGTGAAAATGCGTGGATACCAGGAACGTGATTGGCAGATCACTGATTTCGCGCACCTCCGACAGCACGATTTCCGCATTGGCCGGGCCCATGCCCGTGTCGATGACGAGAATGCCCTCCGAGCCCACCACGATCCCCACGTTGGGAACCAGCATGACCCCGCCGTCGGGCAGCAGATAGACATCCTCCGCGATCGGCCGCGTTGATCCCGGTTGCAGCATCGGTGTTGCGGCCAGCAGCGGTGCGGCAAACATCACACTGATCATCAGCGCGCAACGCCCAACCAGGCCGGTCCGACAGCGGGATGGCTTGCGCGTAGGGCTGAGCGTGGAAATCAAAAGGTGCAAAGTCATCTGAATTTTTTTCCTGGAAGGTGGCAAATCGGCCCGGAAACCCGAGGCTGAATCAAAACCGAATATAATTTATTATACGTTGGAGAGGGGGCGAGTCAAGCTGTCGAACCGGGGTGCAAACGGGCGCCAATCAAGCAAATTCCCATCCTTGTACGGGAGGTTGTATTTTCGTGAACGAGCGGCTATTCTCAATAAAAAATGCTGTTCATTATTGGGAGTTCGGCACTTAAATCCGCCGGGGCTCGCCATGACGGAGCCCCTCAGATCACCAGGCAGCAGCCCCACCCGGGTGGTGGCATTGTCCTGGGCATCACGCCAGCGTGCGGAACACCACCGCCGCGATTAGCCAATCGGAGTCAGTAACATCATGGTATTAACGAGATTCAATCATCCGGTTCCCGAAGCACTGCAGCATGTGCGCAGTTCACATGCGCACAAGCCACGGTACGGGCGGACCGCTATCGCCCTGCTGCTGCTCGTCTTTTTCGTCTGGGCTCTGCCTCAGGGCGCGCGCGCGCATCATTCGGTTTCGCAGTTCGACCAGTCGAAAGAGGTCGTGCTGACGGGAGTCGTCGCCTCCCTCGAATGGGCCAACCCGCATGTCTGGATTCGAGTCAACGTCACCGGTGAAGACGGCGAAGAAGTCGAGTGGGGCGTCGAAGCCAGTAATCCGCTCGACCTGAGCCGCAAAGGCTGGTCGAAAAAGACCTTCCAGGCCGGCGACGAGGTGGCCATCACCATTTATCCGGCACGCAACGGAAAGCCCTTCGGGGCGTTCGTCAAGGCCGAAATGCCCGATGGCAAAACACTCGAAGGACCCTGAACCGGAGGATTGCACCGATATGCATATGAATGGACAGCAGTCTGGCCTGGCGCGCCACGTCAAAAGGGCCGCGCTTGGCGCGGCGTTTCTGATGGCGGGCGCTCTGGGTACCGCACCGGGCATGGCCACCGCGGACGAAGGCGGCAATTGTTGCCTGAAGAATCCAACGGCTGCACGGGCCAGCGCCCTGGTGGGCGTGTGGGAGCCGATGGAGAATCCGCGGAATCTGCCGCAAAAAGCACCGCCCAGGTTCACGCCCGCCGCGCAGAAAAGTGTCGACCACCAGATCGAGCTGCGCGATTCCGGCAAGATTACCTACGACTATTCGGCCATTTGCATTCCCCCTTCTTCCGCCACGATGACGACCCTGGGTCCGCAGGAACTTCTGGTGGACGAAAAAAAAATGACCTGGCTGATCGAAGCCGTCAGCGGCATGCGCTGGGTCTGGTTGGACGGCCGCGAACATCCGCCGCTCGATGAGTTGCGCTTCACGGCCAACGGCCACTCCGTCGGTCGCTGGGAGGACGATGTGTTCGTGATCGACTCGGTGGGCTTCATGGACAAGGCGATGGTGTACATGAACATGCTCGGGAACATTTCCATCTATCCCAGCCCGCAAATGCGCTTCATCGAGCGAATCCGGCTGATCGAGGACGGGCAGGCGATGGTCAGCGAGCGCACCCTCATCGATCCGGTGAACCTCGAGGAACCCTGGGTGACCACCGTGCGTTACGAGCGCCGCGACTGGGAAATCGGGGAAACCATCTGCATGGAAAACAACCAGGTTTTCTTCTACTTCGAGCCGGACGAACTTCCCAATCAACATTGAGCCCCGACTCGCATACAGGAGATGCACTACATGATCCGAAACATTCGAATTCCCCTCGCTATCGCTGCTTGCGCGGCCGCGGCACTCATCGCCGGCAGCGCCTGCGCGCAGTCTTCGTCCAAACCCGCGACCCTGGCGGACATCGTCGTTACCGGCGAGGCGGCGGAAAAGTCCTTTGAAAAACACCTGTTGCGCCTGGACATCGCCGAGCAGGTCGCACACGCCTGTTTCGACCATGCGCGCGAAAACGGCTTCACGGTCGCCCTGCACATCGTCGACCAGTTCGGTTACACCCTGTACGCCGGCCGCATGGACGGCGCCCAGGCCGACGCGGTGGAATCCTCGGCTCTGAAGGCGCGCACCGCGTTGTACTTCCGGGAACCGACACGGGTGTGGATGGGGCGCAGCATACAGACCCCGCTGATGGGCCAACTGGTCGGTCAGCTGAATCAGTTCCCGGTCACCGGTGGGCTCCCGATCATCGTCGAGAACCAGTTGGTCGGCGCCATTGGTGCCGGTGGCGCGAGTTCCGATCAGGACGAGGAGTGTGCCCGCACCGGTCTCATTAGCGTTTTGGGTGAGCAGCCATCACTGGCGAGTCCGGAGTGAGTTGAATCGCGGGTACCGCGGCAGCGGTACCCGCGAGTTTGCGCCGCTTCAGGCGAAGTTCTTACTCCGCCAGGCTGACCCACAGGCTGCGCACGAACCGCTCCGGTGAAACGTAGCCCTGGCCCCACTCCGCATCGAACGCCGCGGTCGGTCTGGCGGCAACGGCCGCTTCTTCGTCCAGCCCCCGGTCGACCAGTTTCTGTACCGCGTCGGCGGTGTTTTCCAGCATGGCGAGGTAGGATTCGAGCGTACCGGTGCCGGCATCCGGTACCGCTCCGTGTCCGGGGATGATCCGGGCGTTTTCGCCCGCCCGCGACAGAACCGCCCTCGCCGCCGCGATCACGCCCTTGACGTTACCGCCGTTGCCGGCGTCGATCCGTGGGTATCCGCTGGTCCAGAACGTATCGCCCATGTGAAACACGTCGTCCTCGACGAACTGGACGATGACGTCGCCGTCCGTATGGGCGTGTTCGACATGAAAGCCGCGGATGGTTTTGCCGTTCCAGTGGAAGGTCATCTCCGATGCAAACGTCACCACCGGTAACGCGCCCGCGGGAGCCGGCGCGGCGGAGTGCTCGAAGATGCGGACGAACTGCTCGGATTGCATCCGCGTTCGGGTGTTGTCGTGCGCGACGATGAGGGCCCCGGCGTCTGCGAAGTTCTCGTTGCCCCCGGTGTGATCGCCGTGCCAGTGCGTGTTGAGGACAAACTGAACGTCCCGCTCCGTGACCGCGGCAATGGCTGTGCGGATCTTGTCAGTCAGTGGCGCGAACTGATCGTCGATGACGAAGGCGCCGTCATCCCCGGTGGCGAGCCCGATGTTGCCACCCGACCCGATCAGCACGTACAGGCCGCTGCCCAGCGGAACCGTCTCGATCCGGACCTCTGAGAAGTCACGCTGGGCGAGTGCGGGAAGCGAACTCAATGCGGTGAAGATCGCGACGAGTGTGCGAATGGCGCGGGTGTTCATACGGGATTCTCCTGCGTTGACAACCGAATTATATTCATTTTATGATCCTAATGAATAATGTTCGTTATTGCTACTCACTCCAGCTGATTGCCGATGCCGCCCGCCCGGTTACTTTTCATTGGGGACACTCATGTACAGACAGGATGAGCCTTCCACATTCGCCGCCGGCCGCCGGGTTTTCTCCATGGTGCCGGCGTTCACATTGCTGTTCACGTTGCTGTTCGCGCTGCCACTGCCCGCCAACGAGGCCGGCGATGGTCCGCCGGAGTGGGCCGTGCCGCGTGCGGGGTCACCACCCCCCCACCCGACGGATCCTGCCAAGACGTTCACGGTTCCGGGCAGTGACCTCGCTCTCACCCAGGAACAAATCGACAATCCATTCAATGCCCCGGACTGGTTTCCGGACGAACATGCCCCGATGCCCGACATCGTCAAACACGGCCGGGAGCCCGGTGTATTCGCCTGCGCCATGTGTCATCTCGCTTCCGGGGCCGGTCACCCTCAATCGGCCCGGCTGGCGGGTCAGTCGGCCGACTACCTGATGCGGCAACTGCAGGCCTTCGGCAATGGTGACCGCAATTCCTACCTGGGCGACTTCATCGACAATCTGCATACCCTCGAAAGTGACCAGGACGCCCGCGAGGCCGCGCAATGGTTCGCGGCACTGACGCCGCAGCGTCACCAGCAGGTGATCGAGACCGACACGGTGCCCATGACGACCTTTTACGGCAATACGTTCATGCGCGTGGTCGACGAGGAGGCTGCCGGAAGTGAGCCGTTGGACGGCAGAATCATCGAGGTGCCCGAGGATTACCGCGCGGTCGAGAACCGCAGTCCGCGCGGCCACTTTCTGACTTACGTGCCCCCCGGCAGCCTCGAGCGCGGCCGCCAGATCGCCGAAGGCGGTTCCGGGCTTGCACCGTGTGCGAGTTGTCACGGCGCCGACTTGCGCGGTACCGCGCTGGGCCCGTCACTGGCCGGGTCGTTTCCGACCTACCTGATCCGGCAACTGTACGACTTCCGCAGCGGCAAGCGGCGAGGCATCGCCGATCAGACGGGTTACATGGGAACGAGCAGCAAAATGCTCAGCGAACAGGATATCGTGGATGTCGCTGCCTACCTGGGCAGCCTCGAGCCCTGACTCCGACTCGCCGCGCGGCTGCCGGTCGTTCGGTGAACTAGCTGTTGCTGTCGGCGACCGCGGTCAGTCCACGATACTCGCCGTACAGCAGCAGGTCCGCGAAGTGGTTGATCAGCAATTCGATGTTGCGCTTGCTGCTCTCCCGCTTGCCGACGTTGACCACGAACCCGTCGAACGCCATCCAGGACAGAAACGACAGCTTGGAGTCGGCCACCAGGAACTTGCGATCCGCCGGCAGGCATTCACCGATCAGTTCGTTGAGAAAGTCTTCACACCACTTGAGAATGTCGTGCGGCTTCTCGACGCTGTCCGGCGCCGTGATGATGGCTTCCATGAGATTCTTGGCGAACTGGTTGTCCTCGCGGGGCATGTCGCGCCACAGAGACAGGAAAATGAAGCGCAGCCGTTGCCGGGAATCGTCGATCTGGCGGGCATCTTCGGCCAGTTTCAGCATCCGCGCCTCGATCAACGGCGTCCACACGTCGTAGAAAAGGTGCAGTTTGGACGGGAAATAGACGTAGAGATTGGCCACCGCGGTTCCGGCATCGGAAGCGATGGCTTCCATGCGGCAACCCAGAAAACCGTTCTCGCGAAACAGGCGTGACGCGCTTTTGAGAATGGCGTTTCGTTTTTCTTTCTTTTTGACTTGGGCCAATGTGGCACCCCCTGGTTCGGCCGGGGACAGGCGCTGGATTGAGAGCGGGCTAAAGCCTACGCCCCAAGCTGCGACAAGGCAAACGCGACTGCGTGCCGGATTGATCTGGATCCTGGATGGGGCTGTGGCGGGCGTTAATCGAGGGTTCCCAGCTGTTTGCCCAGCAGCAGGTAGAAACCGCGTTCGGAAAGCGCGAGTTCCGCCCGGCAGGACTCCGGGTCGATGAAGGGATTGGACGGAGCGGAATCGAGCCGGGCGAATTTCTGTTCCATCTGGTGAATCGGTGCATGCGGCGCCAGGGGAACGTCGCACTGAAGGGAGCGCAGTTCGACGAACGCCTGGTGGAACTGGCGCTGAATTTCAGGGTCGGTCACGTCCATGCGCGGGGTCGCGGTCGCTCCGCCCAGAAACACCACGTGCAGGGTTTCCCCATCGTGGTCGACGGTCGTCGTCCACGTCGTGGTTCCCGGCGTATGGCCCGGCGTCAGGTGGGCCCGCAGGGTCACTCCGCCCAGGCTTACGCTGTCGCCATGCTCGATGACACGGTCGACGGCCGCGGCATTGCCGGGTACCTCCATGGCTTCGAGCAATGGCATATCCTGGCGCATGACGACCACTCGCGCTCCGGTCTGGTGCTTGGCCTGCGCGGTCGCGGACATGTGATCGGCGTGCGCATGGCTGCCGAGGATGATGGCCACGTCGGTCCATTCGTAACCCAGTTTTTCAACCGAGGCCCGCACCAGCGGCAGGGTCTCCGGGTCATTCGGGTTGATCAGAATGTGCCCGTCTCCGGTCGTGATCAAAAACGAGCCGAGATTGCGGGTGCCGACGTAGAAAATATCGCCGATGATGTGGTGCGCGGGCCAGGGTTGGAGCTGATGGTCGCGCGAAGGATTGGGATTGCGCTTCATCACGGCGTCGTCGGTCCAGCAGGGGTCGTTCTGCGCCATCCCGGCCGTAGCGGTCGAGAGCAGCAGCATGAAGGTCAGGGTCTGTAGGTGTCTCATGGATATCCCGTAAGTTGGTTCAGCTGGTGATGGTCGGGGCGGGGCGACGGTGCGATCCGCCTGCCTCAGTTCTCGGCCGGGATCAGCGGCGGTTGCGGTCCCAGCACGCGCGACAACGCCTCGTGAGCACAGTCGCCGCTGGCCCCGCCGACACCGATTGCGCCAACCAGTTGGCCGTCGATGACGATGGGCAGTCCGGTCGGCGACACGAACTGACCGAGTTGGGCCAGGCGCTGCGCCACAACCGGATCGTGTTGCGCGCGTTGCAGCCAGACCCGGGTGTTGTCGCGAAAATAAAGCGCGGTCTCGGCCTTCAGGCGCGCGACTTCGATGTTGTCCGCGAACTGGCCGTCCATGCGGGCGGCAAGGACGGTCGCTCCCATCGCATCGAGAATGTGCAGCGTGCGGGGCTTGTCGTTGCGGCGGGCGCAGGTGAAAAACGCCCGGGCGATGCGTTCGGCCAGGGCGAGCGGCAGGTCGGCCCGTTGCTCTGGCTGCGCCGCTGAACTGTCTGAAGGGAAGGTGGTGCCCGGAGTACCTGCCGCACCTGCCAACGCGATCAATGCCACCGCGGCCGGCAGCAGCCGGCGGCGGGCCGTGCGTGGCCGCGGAGCGCCCGAAAAACGGGTAGAGCGAAAGCATCCCGCCTTCGAAATTGCAATTTCCGGCCACTGTTTCAGGTGCATTTTCCGTCGCATTCAGCCGAATCCGGCTCGGTTCCGTTCCAGTTGCCCTGATTTTATTGAATATAATTCGTTTTATCCAGTTGGCTGCCAGCCGTCGCCGCCGTCCATCCGCCAACCGCGCGATGGTGTATCGATGACCTTCGCCATTCAGGCGGTCCGGCGGTGGTTCGCCCAGGCGCGGCGTTTCGCGTTCCAGCGCGGCTGGGCTCTCCGCACCTCGAGGCTTGAAAGTTGACAACCGAATTGGGTTCGCTTTAGTCTGCATTGAGTGAATGGTGTTCGTTTTTTGGAGCGGAACCATGGCCGGGAAATGCGAATGGTGCGCATTCCAGGTTCAGAACGAGCCCGACCGGGGCAATACCCGGTCGACGAGCGAGGGAGGTCCGGCAGGCCTCCAGCCGCTCGCGCGTCTGCGTTCCCGGAGGGGACGGCGGACGCCTGAGGAGCAAGCGGTACCTACATACCATTTCGGAGGGAAATGAACCATGCACACCAACACCAACCGCATTCTGATATCTCTTGTGATGGCATTGGCGTGGTGCGGCCTGACGCCTGCCTTGCAGGCACAGGTCACAAGCACCGACGACGAAGCCGCCACGGATGACCCGGGCGGCGCGTTGGAGGAAGTCATCGTGACCGGTAGCCGCGTGGGCCGCTACAGCGCTTTCGAGACGCCCACTCCGGTAACCGCCGTCACTGACGAACAGCTTTCGCGGGCCGCGCCGGCGGGCATTGCCGATGGCCTCAATCAACTGCCGCAGTTCAGCGGCTCGATCAGCAGCAGGAAGGGGGATCAGCTCGGCACCGATGAACCGCAGATCGGCAATTACCTGAACCTGCGCAACGTCGGCCCGATTCGCACCCTGATCCTGCTCGACGGCCGGCGGGTGCCGCCGACGAGCTTCAATGGCGCGGTCGATGTCAATACGCTCCCGCAACTGCTCGTGGAACGCGTCGAAGTCGTCACCGCGGGCGCGTCCGCCGTGTACGGCGCGGATGCTGTCGCAGGCGTGGTCAACTATGTGCTGGACGACGATTTCACCGGCGTCAAGGGTGTCGCTCAAATGGGTACGTCCGGAGAATCGGATGGCGATACCTGGCGTATCGGTCTGGCCGGCGGTGCGGAACTGATGGACGGCCGCATGCACGTCCTGTTCAGCGTGGAAGCCAGCGACGATGACGGCATTATGAGCAAGAACGACCGGCCGGAATGGGGTCCGCAACCTTTGATCGTCGGCGCCGGAACGCCTGACAACCCCTTCGTTCAGATCACAGACGCGCGGATGAACTACTGGACCCGCGGGGGCATCATCGCCTCGGGACCGCTGGCCGGGAACATCTTCGCTCCGGGCGGCCAGGCGGTGGCGATGGATCGTGGCATCATTTCGCCGACGCCTTCCTTCTCGATTGGGGGCGACGGGGTTCACTGGCGGCCGACGTCACTGCACGGCTCGGTGGAAACCCAGTCGGCCTTCGGGCGGGTCAGCTTCGACTTCACGGACGACATCACCGGCTTTGTGCAGGTCAACCTGGGTAAATCCGAAACCTACTATCAGGCGCACGAACTGTTCGTGCCCGGTCCGCAGATGACGATTTTCAGCGGGAATCCTTTCCTGGCGCCGGAAGTGCAGAGCGTGCTCGACGATACCGGCACCGAAAGCTTCCGGATGGCCCGTTTGCTCGGTGACATTGGCTATACCGCGGTGAATTCCGAGAACGAAGCATGGAACATCACCGCCGGCCTGTCCGGATCCTTCGGCGGAAACTGGGAGTGGAATGCCTACTACACCCACGGTGAGGCGGACTTCGACGTCGGCACCGATGAGTATTCACCGGTACGTCTGGCGGCCGCGCTCGACGCGGTGCGCGATCCGGCCACCGGCGACATCGTCTGCCGGGTGACCCTGACCAATCCGGGGCAGCATCCCGGCTGTGCGCCGATCAACCTGTTCGGCGAGGGCTCGGCTTCCCAGCAGGCCAAGGACTACATTCTCTGGACCGTGATGTACGGCTCGACCAACGAGCTCGATGAAGTCGGCTTCGACGTGGGTGGCGAACTGTTCGAAGGCTGGGCCGGCCCCATCGCCGGTGTGTTCGGCGCGAGCTACCGGGATCAGAGCATTTCTCAGTATTCCACCGCGGATCCCACGCAGCCGCCGAACTCGACGGGCATCAGGGGCGTCTGGACCACCCTGCCTTCCAGCGTGACCAACGTGGGTGTCGCCGGCGGCGGCTACGACGTGACCGAGGCCTTCGTCGAAACCGTCGTTCCGCTGTGGAGCGATGATGGCGGCAACAGCCTGGAATTCAACGGCGCGTTCCGCTACGCGGATTACAGCACTTCGGGCGGTGAAGAGACCTGGAAGGCCGGACTCGTTTACCAGCCGGTGGAAGATTTGCGCTTCCGCATCACGCGTTCGCGCGATATCCGGGCAGCGACGCACAGCGAACTGTTCTCCGGCGAAGCCTTCGGCGTGGCCGGCGTGGCGGATCCGCTGACCGGAGTGGTGGACGTGACCCTGGAACGGCGCGGCGGAAATTCCGAGCTGAGCCCCGAGATTGGTGACACCCTGACGTACGGGGTGATTCTGCAACCGCGCTGGGCGCCGGGCTTCACGCTTTCGGTCGACTACTACGATCTGGAAATCACCGACGCCATCACCTCGGTCGAACCGCAGACCGCGCTGAACGTGTGTCACGATTCCGGAGGTACGGATCCGCTGTGCGCGCTCATCGATCGTCCCATTTCGCACACCGACACTTCTCCGGCAAACTTCCCGATTTCGGTCTCGTTGCAGCCGATCAATATCGGCAAGCTGCGCACCAAGGGTATCGACCTGGACGCGCTGTACACGCGCGAGCTCGGTTCCGGAGTACTCAGCCTGCGCCTGGTCGCGAACTACCTGAAATCCTTCGAGCGCAACAACGGCGCCGGGGCGCCCACGGTGGAGTACGCCGGCGTGGTCGGCCTGGGTTCGGTCGGCGGCCGGGGCTTCGGTCTGCCAAGGTGGCGCGGCAACCTGCAGGCGACGTGGGCCGGTGAGAAATGGACCTTGTTCGCCCAGCACCGCTACATCCACAGCATGACCCGGTCGGGTGGTGACCTGCCCGCGGTGTTCCTGGACGGGCTCGCCGAGGTGGGTGCCGAGAGTTACACCGACTTTACGTTCGAGTACGCGGTGCCTCAGTGGGGCGCCAACCTGTTCCTGTCGATCAACAATGCTTTCGACAACCGCCCGCCGGTGATCGCCCCGGAAAATTACAATCCGGGCGTGAGCTACCCGACGGCGCGCAAGGTGTACGACATCATGGGCCGTTACTACGTGGCCGGAGTGCGCATGAACTTCTGATGCGAAGCATGGCCTTCGGGGGCGCAATGCCCCCGGAGGCCAGTTCGTTGCGGCTCGAGCCGGCAGGTGGCGATTCTTGAGCGATGAATCCGTGCGCTCTATGTATGACAACCGCCCTCCTGCATGGGCGGACACTCCACTGAACCGTAAGAGCAGAAAACACAGCAATCGCCAGGCAGGGGTTTCAGCAGCACCTGGCAACTCCGGCACTCGTGGAAGTACTGGCACGAGTCGGTGGGCATGGTTTCCTGCTGCCGATGTCCGCAGCGTGGACAGGTAATTTCCGATTCGAGAATTACTGCGGGCATGTCGGTGGCCTCGGCGGTTTGATGACATCCAGGATCGAAACAGAGAGCATGAGTGCGAGTGCCGCGTAAAACAGATACGTGCTCCACCCATACCGCCAGAGCGGGTAAAGGGTGAGCAGAACGGCAGACGGACCGAGCAGCGCAAGCAGGCCGCGCCAGTGAACCCGATGCCGCCACCAGTACAAAAGATTGAAGCCGAGAGCGAGCGCGGCGAATACAGGCAGCAGTTTGTTGATCAACAGCCCTTCATGAGTCGCCAGGAAGCCCAGCCCAAGCGAGGCGCCCAGTGCGCCCAGGGCGGGGAAACAGGCGGCGCAACCCAGAGCCGCGACGACGGTTCCCAGCGCGGCGAATTTCTCGGCGAATTTTGGAGCGTGCATCCCGGCCTCCGGAAAGGGATTACTGAGCGTTCAACACAGTAGAGACCTTCCTGGACGCCTGTTTCTTGCACTTCCGGCACGGCGAGCCGTTGCTCCGAAAATTACGGGATTACCGGGCCACAGCCGGCTGAACAGTGCGGCAGGTTTTCAACACGACCTGCTAGCCAACGGGTCCGTTCGTGATGGATGACAGCGGTTCATTGACATCGAAGACCCTGGCGCGCACTTCCGCGATTCCAAGGCCCTTCAGTCTGGCGGTGTGTTTTTCAAGATAGGCTTCGGCGGTTGCTGCATCCTCGAACAGGTAAATGCCGCCGGCTTCCTGCGTGCCTTCATTCTCGGTCCATAATTTCCACCCGAACCCGGGCTCGTCGGCGATTGAAATGGCCAGGTCTTTCAATGCCTCCGCCAATTCATCGCCAAACGGTCCGCTGAACGCGAAATCAATCTGTAATAACGTCGGCATGACTGTTTCCTCACATGCTTTGACCTCCTTTGATGGATGTAAATCACTGTCCATCAAAGTGGTGCAAGATCAGCGCCGTTCACGGCGTCCGCCTTTAATGATTTGTTAGGCATCACGGTTTCGTCGTGAAATACCAAACTAACCAACTCGAAATTCCTCCAGTGAGGAGACCTATCACGATTCCTTCAAGAAGTCCTCGCCCGCGCCCCTTAGCAGCTGCCCTCGCAAGCAATCGGGAAAAAGCATCTTCCGGAGATTTAAGAATTTTTTCCGCTACTTCCTTGTCTTCTCGAAGCCGATTTACTTCCTCTTCAAGTTGGTTCGCTTCACGTTTTGCTACGAGCGCACTTTGCTCTAATTCATCAACTGCTCTCGTAGCTTCTCCCAGATCTTCTTTAATTTTGGAAAGTTTCGCTAACCGCTCGTCAATCGTGGGCTCAGCCTTGAAAGCCTTTGCAAATCCTTCAAAACCATACATTCGCAACAACGCATCAACCAAAGTGCTGACGGTTGTTTCTAGAGATCGCGTCATACTTCCCCCAATTGCCTAACGCTCAAGCTGTGGGGCCGGAGCGAAGCGGAGGTCCCACACGAGCGCCTTGTTGGGTGCATTAATCATTCGGATTTCTCTCTACGTTTGTTACGCCGCTCAGCAGCAAGCTCAAGTCGCTTTGGTTCCGTATACAAACGCTGCAACAAAATAAAGGTGAAATCCAATATATCAGCAGCATCTTCTTCACCTAGGATTCCTTCATGTGCACCATCGTTTCCGTCATCCTTAATACATGAAGAAAGCTCTCTTAGAGCCTCAGGAAGGATTTTGTTATCTATAAGCCAGGGTAAACGCAGACCTAGATTTCTTCTTACTTTACTGTTTAATCCCTCGCCTTCTTCGGGAAGCAAAGATTGGGTAGCTAGGTCTAGGCAAAGTCTAAACATGGTTGCGGCAGCGTTATTACAACCAATTGCCATACAGGCCGCACCTTCACGGAAAATGTTTTCGATATTCTCAGGTAGATATTCTGGTGGCTCCTGAGCGGAAGTGTCCTGAATACCAATATGCCGTTTTACTTCTACTACCTGATTTGCCGAAATTGTAAGCTTAGACAAACCTTCTTTTATGTATTTGGAATCGTTGTATTTTTTTTGTGCAACAAGAAATATCGTTGGTTTATTGCAGTTTCGGCAAACACAAAACACCTCAATCCAATATTGCCAGTCGTAACGAATTGAAACAGGAACCTGATTCAATAAATCAAAAGTCATATGACTAGCGCCACACCTTGGACAATTAGCAACAAGTTCAGACAATTGTAATTTCCTCGAAGTGTAAGCACCTAACGTTTGAGTTAAGCGGCGCGGCGGAGCCGCGTCCGGTGAGCGAAGCGAACGTACTTTAACGTTTTGTTATGCGTTTCCTGGCTCATGACTTCAACTTGAGTTCCTTTGCCCCAATTTGAACAAAAGCGGAACGCAGCTGTTCGAATTCTATGTTTGGAATATTCTTGATAGAAATATGAGCATGAAGAACCTCCTTGTATTTATTTGCAACCGTTTCTGAAAACAGCGCCTCAATCAGTCCTTTATGATGCTCTAACGCTTCACTGGTGGAGGGGTTTAGATTTGTTATCGGTCTTGACCCGTCAAAATCTTTATTCTGCGCCTGAAGTTCTGGATTCATAGCATCAGCTTCCCATTTAGCAAGAGCATTCAAGGCCCCTTCAAACGCATTAAATTTCAAATCAAGGCTCTTCTCTTTCTTCCAACGATTGAGAGAAAGCACGTGAGAAACTATTGGTGCTAATACACCACCAAAAACGCCTGCAACAATTGCGATCAATATGGATACCCAGAGTGAAATTGTCATCGACTGTTCTAACAATTTCGCATAACGTTTGAGTTAAGCGGTGCAGCGTAGCTGCGTCCGGCGAAGCCCGAAGGGCGGAGCACACTTGAACGATTTGTTATTTGGCGCGGAAAAACACCTGGAACTGGGTTTCATCTGGGCTCCTGGATTAAAGCTGGCTCCGTTCTGGCCATGGCGCCTCGACCGCCACCGTAGAAATTTGGCTCTGATACCCCTTAGTGATCGAATCTCGCACATTCTCTCAGCGAAAATTCCCGCGGGAACGCTTGGGCCACGTTTCCGCGGAAACTTCTGCGCCTGTCTCCGGGCCAAACAACACGCTGGCATTGCCCATTTTCATTCTGGTTGGCGCAGTACAAATAACGTTTGAGTTAAGCGGCGCAGCGTAGCTGCGTCCGGCGGAGCCCGAAGGGCGGAGCGCACTTGAACGATTTGTTATTTGGCGCGGAAAAACACCTGGAACTGGGTTTCATCTGGGCTCCTGGATTAAAGCTGGCTCCGTCCTGGCCATGGCGCCTCGACCGCCACCGTAGAAATTTGGCTCTGATACCCCTTAGTGATCGAATCTCGCACATTCTCTCAGCGAAAATTCCCGCGGGAACGCTTGGGCCACTTTTCCGCGGAAACTTCTGCGCCTGTCTCCGGGCCAAACAACACGCTGGCATTGCCCATTTTCATTCTGGTTGGCGCAGTACAAATAACGTTTGAGTTAAGCGGCGCAGCGTAGCTGCGTCCGGCGGAGCCCGAAGGGCGGAGCGCACTTGAACGATTTGTTATTTGGCGCGGAAGAATACCTGGCTCTGGCGCTCATTCTGGCTCCTGCATTGAAGCCGGTTCGGGCCCCGAAAGGGCACACCGGCCGACACCGCAAAACCGTACCCCTGATACTTCTTAGTGATCGATTGCGGCAATTCCTCTCAGCGGACGTTTCAGCGGTAACGAGCTGACGACGTTTCCGCGGAAACTTCATCGTTTGTTATCTGCTCCCCGCTGAGTTGGCATTGCCCACTCTGATTCTGTTTGGCGCCGCCCAAATAACGTTTGAATTAAGCGGCGCCGTTTACGGCGTCCGCCTTTAATGATTTGTTAGGTTTCAAACGCGTCATAGCAGGCACCAAACTCCCACAACGAGCTCAACAATGGCAACTCCGATGAGCGCTATGGATGCGTTGAGGCAAAAACGCTCCTTCTTTTTATAACTGTGCGCTTTGCCTGTGCGAAATTGATCATGCTCGGAAGTTTCATAGCGATATTTCATGAACAGAAGTGCTGCAACCATGCTTGCAGCGAGCAACAAAATACCGACCAAGACAACTTTGACGAGACTCGGCTTGGAGGAAACAGCCTGCAAAAACGCGAACAATGCGACGATGCCACCACCTCCGACAATGAGCAGCCCACGAAAAAGCTGATTGAAGATTTCGAGGCGGTGTCGCGTGCGCTCCGGCTCTGGAAGGCTTGATTTATTTTCGGCGGTACCAGTCACGACTGTAAACCTAACTACATTTATGGAGAATAATTCTCGATATTACCGGGAATCAGAGTTTATGCGGAACAAGCTGCTGAGGTGAATCCTGCTGGTCCATGTACTTATTCTCATCGCCATTTGATATCGCATGTCGAGCTCGCCGCCAATCACTGTCACATCATGAGTGTCGGATGTTCCGGAATTCTCCCAGCAAAACCAACGAAAGTGGGTGATGGGCTGAAATAATACGCGCTAGTACGCATTCTTCCACTGCTCGGTATCCATATGCCAGTTTTCTTCGTTATCGCCTTCGATATGGCGCGGGCCAGTGGGCTCGAAGCCCGGCGGGAGCATTGCGCGGACAGGCTCGAGGAAACCGATGCCTGGCTGCGCGATGCAAAGTGCTCATAAGTGGGCCACGCCGGACGAGATGGGTGATTTGTCCGATCGGTTTTGCGAGGGGGCAGTGCTTCATTCGCGCAGTCGATCCAACCGGCACGTGGTGAGTACATTTAGGTGTCGAACTGCCCGCCCGATCCGGTAGAATGCGCCTTTACATTCCTCGATACGGGCCCTTAGCTCAGTTGGTTAGAGCAGGCGACTCATAATCGCTTGGTCGCAGGTTCGAGTCCTGCAGGGCCCACCATTCTATCGGACGAGGCTTCATACACTTCGCCTGTCAGGCGAAGTGTAAACCGCCTCGTCCTTACCGTCGTTCCAAGACCCGATCAGAGTGCATTCTGGCGGGTTTGTTGTCGTGGTCCCGTGGGTGATCGTGGGCAGGGTGTAACCGTTTTTGGCTCGTTGGGGTCGAGGGCGGGTTATTGCGCAGCGCTTTTGGCGCAGCGTAAACCGCTTCGTCCTTACCGTCGTTTCAAGACCCGATCTGAGTGCATTCTGGCCGTATTGTCGCCGTGGTGCCGTGGGTGGGCGAGGGTGAGGGGCGCGAATTTGGGACGATTCCCGTGGGTTGAAGAAGCAGAGGGCGCTGGATGCGCCCCCTGCCGGGGTGTTCGCCGTTCAAGTTGGCGAACGAGGGTAAAACTCATGTGTGGCCGATTTTTCCGGTCCGTCGAATTCGTTACGGTGCTGGTGCGACCGGGTAACCAATCCTTTTGACACGATTAACTCTAATACTGCCCTGCCCGCAGGGGAACTGTCTGTTTTGACAGGTTTTGTGACAGGCCCGGAGTTCCCGGTTGCCGGTCCTGCTTGGATGTCGCACCGGGGGGTAAGCGGTATCGGGGGGCAGTTTCGAGCGCCCTTCCTTCGGGTAGTGCGCCGTAAGCCTGCTTCGCGGGCGGAGATCAAACGTGCTGGTCGACCAGGATGGGGTTGCCGTCCGGGTCTTCGAGGACGAAGCTGGCCGGGCCGGTTGAGTTCTCGTCGGCCTCCTGGGCGAAGGCGATGCCGTCAGCCCGGAGTTGCTTTTGCAGTTCGCGCACGTCGGTGAATTCCTCCAGGGTCTGGCATTCGCTGTTCCAGCCCGGGTTGAAGGTCAGGATGTTCTTTTCGAACAGGCCTTCGAACAGTCCGATGATGCAGTCGCCGTTGCGCAGGATGAGCCAGTTCTGTGATTCGTCACCGCCGATTGGCGCGAAGCCCAGTTTGACGTAGAAAGCCCTGGAAGCCTCGAGGCTCTTGACGCTGAGGCTGATTGAGAAATTTCCAAGTTGCATGGGGTGTCCTCCGGTTCAGTGGTCGTCGGTGACCCGGGGTGATGCCTGGCGCAGGCGTTCGGTCACGCGCAGAGCGAATGCCTGGAGTTTTTCCACCGGGAACTGGGGTGAGGAGAAGAGCAGGAAAACGCCTTCGTCCTCGACCAGCAGGGCGGTTTCTCCGGAACGTCCGGTAAAGCCGTAGGTGCGCCGCCAGGGTCCTTCCACTTCGATGGGTGTCCAGTCGCTGGCGCGCATTTCAGCGACGAAGGTATTCATGAACTGGCCCAGTGAATTGCCGACGTCGCGGTAGCGGACGTCTGCTTCGGTGGTGAGCATGACCCGGGCGAGCGGGGGGGGATTGCCGGATATCGCCGAGGAGCGCTCCTGCGAGAGTTCGCAAATCGAACGCCCATCGCCCAGGGTGCGGACCACGACGGCATTGCCCTGATCGGTGAGCGCCGTCCAGGTGTCCGCGCCCAGCAATTCGCACAGCGGCACATCGCGGGCCAGCGCCAGGGGATGATCCTCGGGGCGCAGAATCCAGAACAGTGCGCCCAGAATGAGTACGGTGAATACCAGCAGGCCGATCCCCGCGGGACGTACTGCGCCGTGGCTATCTGTCTTCGGCATGGTCGACTCCCTTCGCCGGAATGGTCCGTGGCGGCGTTTTGCCGCTGCACGGACATCCATTCTAAGCCGAATGGCGGAGCGGTGGCGTCCGGCCTTCGTACTACAAGGATCAGTCCCGATCGGCTGGGGGGGCGCTGATGGCTTTTTTGCCGGTGAACATCGCGCTCACCAAACCGCCATCTTCGCGCACCTCGGTCACGACCACGGCCAGGATGTGCAGGGTGATGAGAACCAGCAGCGTGTAGAAACCGTAGTAGTGTGCGGTGATGAACGGTTTGCGAAATGCGCGCATGGCCTGGTAGGCGGTCTCTTCATACATTTCCGGCGCATAGGGAACAAGCGTCGCCGGGTCCACGCCCGCAGCCGCGATCCAGCCGGCGATCCACGAGCCCAGTGGCGGATAGAACAGGTCCGTGCCGGCCAGCACCAGCCCGGTAACGGCCTGATTGAGCAGTAACAGCAGCAACAAGAAGATCGCGATCCGTCCCAGTGGATTGTGGCCGAGATACTGCCCCTGCCGCCCGGAGCCGAGCCTGGAGAGATAGCCACGCAGCTCGCCGACGTAACCGCGGCCGCCCGGCAGAATGGCTCGCCACCGTGCATGGCGGCCGCCCACGAAGGCCCAGACGAGGCGCCACAGCAGGTTGAGGGCAAAGACATAGCCGATCAGAACGTGCACGGATTTCAGCAGAATCTTGCCGTCGTTGGGAATACCCAGCGTTCCGGCGTTGAGAATGACCGTTCCAACCACGATCAGCCCGAGTACGCAAAGAAAGTTCACCCAGTGGAACACGCGGACCGTCCGGTCCCAAACGGTCACCAATTTCACTTCAGTCATGGACACATCTCTTCTGACTCCGGGAAGAAACGCTCCCCGGTTTTTCGCAACTTATCAAAGCCGGGAATCCACGGCATTGTCCTGAATCAAGGCGCGGAGGGTACATGAGTCTGGCGCTCGCCGGGGCTGGCCATGGGGCCAGATTCAATCAATCCCCAAAGCCACCGAAGGAGTCATGACCCCCCCGCATACAGTTTCAGTTGAGCCGGCCCAGCATGCTGTGGCGGCCCGGCTTTGGACTCGTCTTCATGATCCCTGGCTCTGAACCGGCGGCCTGCCGGGTCGAATGCATCGGGTTCACGCGGTGGCCAGAAGCGCCGCCTTGATCGCATCGGGCCGGATCGGCAGGTCACGCATGCGCACCCCCACCGCGGCGAAAATGGCGTTGGCGACGGCGGGGCCGACCACCGAGACCGCGGGCTCGCCCAGGCCCACCGGGAATTCCGTGCTGTCCACGAAATCGATATGCAGACGCGGCACGTCGGCCAGTCGCAGGGGCGAGTAGCGGTCCAGGTTGCGTGCCGCGACCTGGCCTTTCTCAATGGCGGTGCCCTCGTGCAGGGCCATGCTCAGACCCCACAGTGCCGAGCCTTCGGCCTGCGCCAACGCGCCGTCGGGATGAACCACGGTGCCGCAGTCGAAGTCGAGGTAAATGTCGCTGACCTTCACCACACCGCTCTCGCGGTCGACCCGGACCCGTGCCACACAGCCGATCCAGGTGGGCATGTTGCGTTCCTGGCCGTAACCGGTGGCGACCCCCAGGCCTTCGTCGGCTGCGAGTTCACCGCCCCAGCCGGATTTCTCGCGCACCCGCCGAAGCACGTTGGCCAGGCGGCTGGCGCCGCCCACGCTGTTGGGCGCGCTGCCGGCATTCCGGCCGGTTGCGTCCAGCAGATCCAGGCGGAAGTCGATGGGATCGCGGCCGGTGGCGTGCGCCACTTCGTCCATGAAACTCTCAACGCCGAAATTGATCCAGCCGGGTCCCACCGACCGCAGCCAGCCGGGCAGGAAGGTGCGTTGCGCCAGGTCGTTGTTGATGGCGCGAACGCGGTGATTGGGCACGGTGTACCAGTGGTCTGCACCATTGGCCGAGAACGGGTCGAACTGGCCCTTGCCGTCGACACCCTCGCCCATGAAGCCGGGCGCCATGCTCAGGGTCGGCCAGCCCGCCGCGATGGCGTGTTCAATCCCGGTCAGGCGGTTGTCGCTGTCCAGCGAGGCGCTCAGCCGGCACACCGATGGCGAGCGGATGCAGTCGAAACGGGCATCGTCTTCGCGGGTGAACACGGCCTTGACCGGCCGGCCCAGCGCTTTGGCCGTCAACGCGGCCGGTAAAGCGTAGTCGCCGAAGAGCCGCCGGCCGAACCCGCCGCCGAGGTAGTACTGGTGCATGACGACCTGGCTGTCTTCGACTTCCAGCGCCTGCGCGAGCAGCGGAATGATCAGCGATTGCCACTGGTTGCCGGTGTGTACGTGCCAGACGCCGTCGCGTTCCTCCACGGTGGCGTTCACGGGTTCGAGATGGAAGTGCAGCACCGAACTGGTGCGGTAGGTGGCCTCCACGGTGTGGGCCGCCCCGGACCGGGCGGAGTCTACGTCACCCTCGTTGACGAACAGGGTGCCCGAACCGGACTGGCTGGCCAGGCGTTCGCCCTCGGCCAACAGGTCCTGTTCACTGACGCCGGCCGTGGGACCGGCATTCCATTCGACGTTCAAGGCATCGGCGGCCTTGATTGCGCCCCACTGGCTGTCGGCCAGCGCCATGACCCAGCCCTGCAGCGTACTGCTGGGATCGGTGATGACGTGGTGGCCCTGGTAGCCGCGGACGTCTTTGGCGGCGCTCTCGTCCACGGCCACCACGCTGCTGCCGTAGCGGGTCGGAGGCAGGACCGGGCGGGCGTAGACCATGCCGTCCAGTTCCACATCGATGCCGTAACGGGCGCTGCCGTCGGTCTTGGCCGGAATGTCCAGGGCCATGGCCCGGGTGCCGATCAAACGTCGTTCGCTGGCCGGTTTGATGGGCAAAGCCTCGAGTTCCTCGGCCGTGAACACGCGGTCCGTATCGCCGCGGGCGATGATGTCGCTGTAGGAGATGGACTGATCGCCGCAGCGCACCTCGCTGTCGGCCACGGTGCAGTTGCCGGGCGCGGCGCCGAGCAGCTTCGCGCCCTGTTCCAGCAACACCGTGCGTCCGGCCGCTCCGGCCCGCGACAGCATGGCGAAGGAGGTGAACACCGACCACGAGCCGCCGGTCACCATGTAGCCCCACTTCGGGTCGGAATCGACATGGCGGATGCGCACGTGCTTCCAGGCCACGCCCAGTTCGTCGGCGACGATGCGCGCCAGTGCGGTGCCCACGTGCTGTCCCATTTCCGCCTTGGCGATGTTGACCCACGTGGTGCCATCCGGTTCCATCTCGAACCACACCACCGGCGAGAAGTTGTGCGCGGCCAGTTCGGCGCGGGCCGAGCGGGCGGCGGTCAGGCCGCCAAAGCCCATGACCAGGCCGCCGGCCAGGCTGCCCACCATGAAGGAACGCCGGGTCAGCGCCCATCCGTCGGCTTCGGCGCGGGATTCTTTCGCGGGGAGTGTCTGTGATTTTTTCGGGTTCATGCCGCACCTCCGGCGCCGTTGTTGAGGTGGTCTGCGGCAAGCCGCACCGCTTTCATGATCCGCGTGTACGACATGCAACGGCACAGATTGCCGGTCATGTGCTGCACGATCTCGTCGTCGCTGGCATCGGGTTTGCGCCGCAGCAGGTCGGCGGCCTGCATGATCTGCCCGGACTGGCAATAACCGCATTGTGGCACCTGCGCTTCGACCCAGGCGATCTGCAACGGATGGCGGCCTTCCGGGTCCAGGCCCTCGATGGTGGTGATGGATTGTCCGGCGACACTGCTGACCGGTGCCGAACAGGAGCGCAGCGGCGCGCCGTCCACGTGCACGGTGCACGCGCCGCACTGCGCGATACCGCAGCCGAACTTGGTGCCCTTGAGTTTGAATTCGTCGCGGATGACCCACAGCAGCGGAGTGTCGGCCTCCGCCTGCGAGGTCACCGGTTTGCCGTTTAGCGTGAATGAAGTCATCGTTTCGGCCCTGTCTCCTGTTTATTGGTCGAGCCGAACGGGGAATCGGCTCGATAAGCGCATGGTGTTAACAGTATAGTGCCTCTTTTTCGCAGATAACTTGCAGTTGAGTCAGTAGCCGCGCCCGCAGGAGGTATTCGTGTCGTATGTTGAAGGATGGGCCGTATCGGGGGGCCGCACAATTCGGAACCGTGCGGAATCCGTGCCCGCGCGTGCGATGTCGATTCGCGCGCTGCTCATGGCTGTGCTGCTGGCCGCATCCGCAGGCGCGTCGGGGGATGTCACGCTGGAGGAAATCACCGTCACCGCCACGCGCATCCCGGTGTCGTGGTCAAGGGCGCCGCTGGCCTTGAGCCGGGTTGACGGGGCAGCGGTACAGGCCGCCCGTCAGCAGCTTGGTCTGGATGAAGCCCTGACCCGCGTGCCGGGGCTGTTCTTCCAGAATCGCTACAACTTCGCCCAGGACCTGCGCATTTCCATTCGTGGCTTCGGCGCGCGAGCCAATTTCGGCATCCGCGGGCTGCGACTGTTCGCCGACGGTATTCCGCTGACCATGCCCGACGGGCAGGGCAACGTGGATTCCATCGATCTCGGTTCGGTCGAACGCATCGAGGTCATCCGCGGTCCCGTGTCGGCCATGTACGGTGCAGCCGGCGGTGGCGCCATTCTGCTGTACAGCGAGCCGGGGCCGGAAGAAGCCTTTGCATCCGCGCGTCTGAATGCTGGCGCCTATGGCTTTCGCGAGGCGCGTGCCGAGGCTGGCGGCCAGGCGGGGGCGTTCAACGGCATCGCCAGCCTGGTGCGCACCGAACTGGACGGTTATCGTGATTTCTCGGAATACGAGCGCACGCTGTTCAACAGCCGCCTGCGCTACGCGGTATCCGAGCGGTCGGCTCTGACGGTTGTGTTCAACGCCGTTGATTCGCCGCAGGCGCAGGACCCGGGCGCACTCAACAGCGGTGAGGTGGGCGCCGATCGCCGCCAGGCAGCACCGCGAAACGTGCTGTTCGACGCCGGCGAGGCGTTGGAGCAGCAGAAACTGGGCGTGACCTGGGAATCGGACCTCGGCGCCAACCAGGGGCTGGTGCTGCGGGCCTACGTCATCCGGCGTGATTTCAGCAACAAGCTGCCGTTCGACATCAACAGCAACGGCCAGGGCGGCAGCGTGGATCTCGATCGCGACGTGCGCGGCGTCGGCGGTCACTGGTCGCTGGAAAGTGACCTCGGCGGCGGCCGCGCCAATCGCCTGGTCATCGGCTTCGAGTACGACGAGCAATTGGACCTGCGGCGGCGATTCGCCAACAACGAAGGCGTGATCGGGGCGCTGACCACGAAGCAGGACGAGGACGTGATCGCGCGCGGCGTGTTCATCGAGAATGCCTACGATGTCACACCGGCCTGGACCCTCTCGCTGGGTGCGCGCTTCGATGATCTCGAGTACCGGGTGCGTGATCGCACCGGGCAGGGGGGGTCCGGCACTACGTCGTATGGTGAATTCAGCCCGATGGCCGGACTGGTCTGGTCGCCCGGACCGGCAGTGAGTGTATACGCCAACGTTTCGACCGGATTCGATGCACCCGCCATTACCGAGCTGGCCAATCCGGAGGGCGCGACCGGCTTCAATCGCGACCTGGGGCCGCAGCAGGCCACCAGCCATGAACTCGGCCTGCGCGGCGTGCTGGCCGACCGGGTGCGGTACGAACTGGCGGCGTTCCGCATCGACGTCGAGGACGAACTGGTGCCATTCGAACTGGCCGGCTCCGGGCAGTCATTTTTCCGCAATGCCGGGTCGTCGTCGCACGATGGCGTGGAAGCCTCGTTGCAGGCCGAACTGCTGCCGGGTTTGACGGCCAGTGCCACCTACACATGGTCGGATTTCACCTTCGACGAATTCAGCGCCGCCGACGGCACGGTATACGACGGCAACCGGATCCCCGGCGTACCCGAACACCTGTTTCACGCCGAACTGGACTGGCGCCACGCCAGCGGATTTTTCGCCGGCGCCGACGTGTTGCTGGCCGGGCGATTCTTCGCCGACAACGCCAACACGGTCGAAAACGACCGTTATACGGTGGCCAATGTCCGGGCCGGCTGGCGCTGGTCGGGCGAGCGCTGGCAGCTCGAGCCCTTCGTCGGCATCAGCAACGTGGGTGACGAGAAGTACAACGGCAATGTCCGGCTGAATGCGTCGTTCGGGCGCTACTGGGAGCCGGCGCCGGAGCGCAACGTGTACGGCGGGCTGGAGATCCGGACCGCCTTCTGAGCCTGAACGGCAGTCCCGCCGCCGTTCACGGGCAGTCGATGCCGTCCAGGCTGGACAAGCGTTTCAGATCGAAGGTGCCGGGTCCGAAGCCGGCTTCGGTGCTTTGCCAGTTGGCGCTGCCGCCATCGCAGTCCAGTGTGAGCTGCAGCGAGCCCCAGGGCGGAGCCTCGACGTCATCGGGGTTGAAAGCTTCCCCGAACCTGGCGCCGCGGGTGGTCAGCAGCTCTTCGAACACCAGGCTGCCGTTTTCGACCCCTCCGACCCCGAAAAACCAGCGTCGCGCACCCTGCGGGTCAAAGCTGAACCAGTAGACCAGCGTGCGGCCGTCGGCCAGCACCTCGAGTACGTAGCCTTCGCCGGTGTGAGCGGGGTCGTACCAGGACCCACTCAGACCGGCGGCCGCCGATACCGGATCGGTGCCGGGCGAGCCGCAGTTCGCGCCCATCACCCGCGACAGGCGCTGTAGCCGCATGCGGCCCTGGTCGTCGCCGATGAACCAGTCCATCGCGCCCTCGTCGCAGCCGGTCCAGGTGAAGGCGGCCGACCCGACGACCGTCGTATCGATCCGGTCCGGGTCGAAGCCCGGGCCGAACTCGCCGCCGGATACCCGCAGCAATTCGGGAAACAGGATGCGGCGGCCGGTGACGGAGCCGATCGCGATGTACCAGTCCTGTTCGCCCGCATCGTCGTAGGTGAACCAGTACACGACGGCGCGGCCGCCGGCCAGCAGTTCCAGCATGAAGCCTTCGCCGCTGCGCGACGGGTCGTACCAGGCCGCCGACATTCCCGGCTGCAGTGCGAACGGCGGCGGCTGTGCGCTGGCGGCGTCCACGGTCAGACGCTGGTTGGCGGTGATACCTGTCAGTACCGTTTCGCCGCCGTGTGGCCACGTCACCCGCACCTCGTCGACGCTGGCGGCGCCCCCGAGGCCGAAATGCTGGGTCAGTGGATTCTGCGATTCGTAATTGCTGCCCACGGTGACTTCGCGCATCTGGGTCAAATCGCCGGTGGTGACCCGGATGACCGCCCCGATCGCGTCCGGGTTGTCTGCCTCGCCGGTCAGATTCACCTGCAGCCAGCCGGGGTTGTCGTCCAGATCATTGCGGTACAGCCGGGCCGGGCCTTCCCAGTTGGCCGTGAAGATGTCGACGTCGCCGTCGGCGTCGTAATCGAAACACACCACGCCGCGGCCCTGGCCGGTGTCGGTGAAACCCAGTTCTTCAGCGCGGTCGATGAACGTGCCATCGCCCTGGTTCATGTAAAGCAGTGAAGGGTCGTCACGAAAATCGGTCTGGTGATCGCCGTAGGAAGGAAAACCGTTGACGTGGACGATGTCCAGCCAGCCGTCGTTGTCGAAGTCCGCCGCGCAGGCGCCCCAGCCCCAGTGCCCGATTTCGACGCCGGCTTCGGTGGTCACGTTTTCGAACGTGCCGCTGCCGTCGTTGAGATACAGCCGGTTGCCCGTGCTGCCCCAGGTATGCGGTTCGGCCGGATCCCACACGCTGGTCACAAACCAGTCGATGTCGCCGTCGTTGTCGAAGTCCGCGGCGGCCGAGCCCATGCCGTTCTCGTCGTCGATGACTTCGGTCGTGGTGTTTTCGAAGCGGCCGCCGCCGGCGCACATGAACACCTGGCTCGTGCCATAGTCGGCGGTCACCAGCAGGTCCTGAACGCCGTCGCCGTCAATGTCGGTGAACACCGGCGCGAAACTCCAGTCGGCTTCCCCGAAGGCATCGATGCCGGCCCAGTCGTCTCCCGCCGCGAAGCGGCCGTCCCCGCGATTGAACCACAAGTGATTGGTGGGCACGTTGGCGCCCCAGTGGGTGACGAACAGGTCGAGGTCGCCGTCGCCGTCCGGGTCGCCGAACGCGCTGGAATAATCGTTCTGAACGGAGTCGTCCCCGGTGATGCCTGCACTCCCGGTCACATCCTCGAAGCCGCCGTCGCCGCGGTTGCGGAACACGCGATAACCGGAGCCCGCCACGCCGCCCACCACCAGGTCGGGCCAGCCGTCGGCGTCGAGGTCGGCGAAAGCGGGGCCACTGCTGACGTGCCCGGGCAGGGTGACACCGGCTGCCGCGGCGATGTCGGAGAAACTGCCGTCGCCGTTGTTGCGCAGCAGGGCATTGGGGTGGGCATCGCCGGTGACGACATACAGATCGGTGTCGCCGTCGCGGTCAAAATCGCCCGCCGCGACGCCGCCGGCCATCATTTTCACGCCGGGGTCTTCGGTGTTGGAAAGCGTGTGCTGAACCGCGGCACCCGCGGGCCCGCTGATTTCGGTGAAAGCCCATTCGCCCGCCCGCAGGGAGTCCGGAACGGTGGCATGCAGGCAGAGGACAAGAGCCGCCGCATGGCCGCGGGCGGGGAGTAATCTGATTTTCGGGGCACGGAACCCGATTCCTGTCGCCATCGCAGTCAACGCCACTGACCGGAATGAAACCGTAGTATTACCGTCTTTTGCTCCGCGGGCAAAGACGGGCGGTCTTTCCAGGCGCATTGAGGTCCCGGTCAGGGTCGTTCGGTTTCCAGGCTGCGGATGATCAGCGGCCGCTCGATGGAATGAATATCGCAATTCTCCCCGGGGCCCGCCCGGTCGATCACCAGGTAGTCGGCCGCTTCCTCCAGGCTCACCTGGGGGTGGTGCCACACCCCCCGGGCCAGGTTGACGCCTTGCAGGCCGTGAGCCAGGAAGGCGCATATGGCGCCGCGGTCGGGGATGTCCGTCGGGGGTGCGACGATGACGATCCAGGGCCGGTCCTGCAGCGGCATGAAGGCCTGGCTGCCCAGCGGGTGGCGTTCCAGCATCGTCACGGTGAGCGGCAGGGCAGTCGGCGCGCTGCGGTAGATGTGGACCGCCGGACGTCCGCCTTCGCATTCCACGTCGATGCGGGCCTGGTCGGCGAATTTCCGGGTCATGCCCGAATTAATGATTTCGGCCTGTCCGGCCGCGGCGATAACGTCGCCGAACGGGGCGAATGCCTCGGGTGTCAGTGGGCGTAGCCGCAGTGCGTCCGGCATGGAGTTCAGAGTTCCCGCCAGTCGCCAAACAGGCGAAGCCGGCCGACTCCGCCGTCCGGAAAAATGTCCAGGCGTACATGGCTGACCCGGCCGGCGTCCAAGACTTCGTCTTCAAACTCGTGCATATGGTCCGGTCCCAGCGGAACTTCGGGAAGAATGGGCTGCCAGTAATCGCCTTCGGCCGTCACGTCGGCGTCCGCCCGGTCCGGCAACAGGGCGCCGTGCAGCGCGCACCGCGCCGGATAATTGCCCTTGAAGTAGGCAGTATCGACCTGCACCCGGCGGATGGTGCCCGGCCTGGCGAGCCTGAGGATGACCCAGTCGTTGCCGGGTGTGCGCCGGCGCCGGGTTTCCCAGCCGTCGCCCATATTGACCGGATGGCCGGGCGCAATCAGGTTCGACATGTGGCCGAAGTGCATGTCGTTGCAGGCCAGTGCCCGTCCGCCGTTGCGCATGGCGGCGAGGTCGACGGTTTCGCCCTCGGGGATTTCGCCCCAGTCGCGGTGCGCGGTGCCGTACACCCGCAGGCGTGCGACGCCCCCGTCGGGATAGATGTTCAGGCGCAGATGGGTCCAGATACGCTCGTCGTCGATGGCGATGAAGTGGTGCGAATCGCCGGCCAGGTGGGTACGCGGCAGCAGTTCCTGCCACTCGGTCCCGTCATCCGGATCCCCGATGACGCGGCAGGCGTCGAGGGATGCCTCGGGCGGATAGTTGCCGGTGAAGTGGGATGTATCGATATCCACGCCCCGAATCGTGCCCGGGCAGATACGCAACACGCAATGATCGTGTCCCGGCGTGCGTTTCCGGCGACTTTCCCAGCCGTCCATCCATTTGCCGTGGTCGTCGTATTTGCCGGGAACGAAAATCGGTGGTTCGGGGTTGATCAGGCGCTCGGCCGCCGCGAAGAAATCATCCGTGACGGCGATGACGGCCGCGCCGAGGCGCGGCTGGGCGAGATCGACGTAGCGGTCGGCGAACTCCGGCCGGGCGCTGGCGCCGGCACCCGAAGGCAGGCTGTTCATTCGAAAATCTCCTGCAGCCGGAACAGGCCGATGCGCATCACCTGGTGCAGCGCGGCCTGGAATTCCTCTTCCTCTACATGCGCCAGGCGGGTGCGGAACACTTCCAGAATCTGGCCCCGCTGATAGCCCTTGACCGCGACAATGAACGGAAAGCCGAACTTCTCGCGGTAGGCCTGGTTCAGCCGTTGGAATTCCGCGTACTCGGACTCGGTGCAGCGGTCGAGACCGGCGCCTCGCTGCTCGCGCCGGGAGTGGCCGGTCAGTTCCCCGGCGCCAACCTGCACGGCGAGTTCCGGGTGCGCACGCAACAACTCGAGTTGCTCGTCCCGCCCGGCACGGCGGATCTCGTTGCACAGGGCCTGGTGCATGCCCGCAATCGTATCGTGGCGAAATTCCACGCCGTGCTCCCAGACCCGCTCGGCGATCCAGGGCGAGTGTTCGAACACCGGCCCGAACATTTCCAGAAATTCCTCGTGCGTCATTTCGCTGGGCTGCAAGTTCATGGGGCGTTTGCCTCCGGCGGATGGTGCTCGTGCCAGTGCCGCGCGATGTCGATGCGCCGGCACCACCAGACATCGTCATAGGATCGGACATAACGGATAAAACGTTCGAGTGCGGCGAAGCGGCCGGGCCGCCCGGCCAGCCGGCAGTGCAATCCCACCGACATCATCCGCGGCGTCCGCTGGCCTTCGGCGTACAGCACGTCGAACGTATCTTTCAAATACGAATAGAACTGATCACCACAATTGAACCCCTGGGCGCTGGCGAAGCGCATGTCATTGGCATCCAGAGTGTAGGGAATGACCAGGTGCGGCCGGCCGTAACGGGTATCCCACCAGGGCAGGTCGTCGTTGTAATCGTCGGCGTCGTAAAGGAAACCGCCTTCTTCGACCACCAGTCGCCGGGTGTTGGGCCCGGTGCGGCCGGTGTACCAGCCCAGCGGTCGTTCGCCGGTAATGGCTTCGATCGCGGTGATGGCCCGCCGCAGGTGGTCGCGTTCGACATCGGGGTCAACGTGCTGGTAGTCGATCCAGCGGTATCCGTGGCTGCAGATTTCGTGTCCCGCGCCGTGCAGGGCCCGGATCGGCTCGGGATTGCGCTCAGCGGCCATGCCCACCGCGAATACGGTAACCGGCACCTGGTGCGTGTCGAACAGACGCATCAGGCGCCACACACCCACCCGGCTGCCGTATTCATAGATCGACTCCATGCTCATGTGACGCACGCCGTCGCGCGCGTCCGCGCCGATAATTTCCGACAGGAACGATTCCGACGCGGCATCACCGTGCAGCACGCAGTTCTCGCCGCCCTCCTCGTAGTTCAGCACCAGTTGCACGGCGATGCGGGCGCCACCGGGCCAGTCGGCCTGTGGTGGGTTGGGGCCGTAGCCGGCGAGGTCCCTGGGATATGCCTGGTTCATGGAGTTGTATAATTCCGGAATGACGATCAAACATACTTTAGGTATGCCGCACGCCGCAATGACCCGGTCGCTCACATGGGTGCGCTGACCACGCACGTGCTGGACACGTCGACCGGAACGCCGGGACGTGGCATTCGCTACGATCTCTACCGTTCGGGTCCCGAGCCGCGCCACCTGGCCGGCGGCACCACGAACGACGACGGTCGCTGCCCGCAACCCCTGCTGGAAGGTGAGGCGTTCGAGGCCGGCACCTACGATCTCGTGTTTCAGGCGGCTGACTACTTCGAGGCGCAGGGTCACGCGCCGGGCGAGTCACCGTTCCTGGGCGAGGTCGTGATTCGTTTCGGGGTCGACGACCCGGCCCGGCATTATCACGTACCGCTGCTGTTGTCGCGATTCGGCTACACGACCTATCGAGGTAGCTGACATGCCAACCGCCGTGCCCATTCGTTTTCTGCTTGGTGACGAGTTGTGCGAGCCGGGCGGCTTCGACCCGCATACCACCGTGCTGGAATGGTTGCGCGGCCGCGCGGACCGGCGCGGCACCAAGGAAGGATGCGCCGAAGGCGATTGCGGCGCGTGCACGGTGGCGGTGGGGGAACGTCGGGGCGAAACGGTTCGCTACCGGGCCTTCAATGCCTGCATCCTGCCGCTGGCGGCGCTGGACGGCAAGCAATTGCTCACGGTCGAAGACCTGGCCGAGGCCCCGCGTCCCGGTGCCGCTCTGCACCCGGTCCAGCAGGCCATGGTCGACACGCACGGCGCCCAGTGCGGTTTCTGCACGCCGGGTTTCGTGATGAGTTTGTTCACCCTGCATCACCGCCATCGCAATGAGCCGGATCGGCCGGTGAACCGGTCTGTAATCGACCGGGTTCTGGCCGGAAACCTGTGCCGTTGCACCGGCTATGCACCCATCGTGCGGGCCGCGCGCCGGAGCGTGGACGCGGCCGGACCGGACCGCTTTGAACAGCAGGCCGGGCGTACCGCGCAACGTCTCGCGGCTCTGGAGCGTGGTGATGACGCCCGGTTTACCCACGACGGCGTTACCTGGGCCGCCCCCCGTTCACTGGCGGCATTGCTCGAATGGCTGCGTGAATGTCCGGACGCGCGGATGGTGGCCGGCGCCACCGATGTCGGGCTGTGGGTGACCAAGCAGCTTCAGCGTTTCGAAACCCTTCTCTACGTCGGCGAAGTCGAAGAACTCCGGCGGGTCGAGTTGACCGCGCCCGACGGCCCGCTGGAAATCGGTGCGGCGGTTCGCTACAGCGATGCGCTGGACCTGCTGTCGGCGCATTACCCCGGCATGCGTGAAATGCTGCTGCGGCTGGGGGCCGAGCAGGTGCGCAATGCCGGGACCATCGGCGGCAACATCGCCAACGGTTCGCCGATCGGCGACATGCCCCCGGCCCTGATCGCGCTGGGGGCGCGCCTGGTGCTGGCGCGGGCCGGGGCGGAGGGTGGGATCGAAACCCGCGAGATCGATCTCGAGGATTTCTTCATCGAGTATGGCCGGCAGGACCTGCGGCCGGGCGAGTGTGTGGCCCGGGTTCGCCTGCCGTTACCACGTCCGGACCAGTACTACTCGGTCTACAAGATTTCCAAACGCTTCGTCCAGGATATTTCAGCGTTGTGCGGTGCCTTCCATGTACGGCTGGACGGCGAACGCGTGGCCGACGCCCGCATCGCTTATGGCGGCATGGCCGGGGTGCCCCGGCGGGCGCGCGCGGCGGAACAGGCGTTGCTCGGCCAGGTCTGGTCCGAGGATGCGATCGAGCACGCCCGTGAAGCGATGGCGGATGACTTCGAGCCGCTGAGCGATTGGCGGGCCAGCAGCAGCTACCGCATGCTGGCGGCGCGGAACCTGTTGCGCCGGTTCTGGCTGGAATCGGCTTCGGGTGCGCCCCAGCGCCTGGTGGTCGGAGCCTGAGGCGGGTGGTACATGGATAAGGAAGTGCGACAATCGCCCGCCGAGCCGGCCGTCCATCGGCCGCTGCCGCACGACAGCGCCGTCAAGCACGTGACCGGCCAGGCGGTTTACGTGGACGATATGCTGGAACCCGAAGGCCTGCTGCACGTGTATTTCGGGACCAGTCCCTGCGCCCACGGGCGTATTGGCAAGCTGGGCCTCGATCGGGTGCGTCAGGCGCCGGGCGTGGTCGCGGTTTTGACCGCCGCCGATATCCCCGGCGCTAACGACATCAGCCCCTTGCATCGCGGCGACGAGGAAATCCTCGCCAGTGGCGAAGTCCACTTCGCCGGCCAGCCTCTGTTCGCGGTGGCGGCCGAAAGCCGGGACGCGGCGCGTCGCGCGGCCCGCCTGGCGGAAATCGATATCGAGCCGTTGCCGGCGGTGCTGGATATCGAGACCGCGCTGGAGCGCGAGTCGTTCGTCGATGAAACCCACGAAATGAAGCGCGGCGATCCGGACGCCGCCATCGAGTCGGCGCCGCACCGCCTCGACGGCGTGCTGCACATGGGCGGCCAGGACCATTTCTACCTGGAAGGACAGGCCGCGCTGGCCATGCCGCAAGAAGACGGTGATCTTCTGGTTCACTCCTCCAGCCAGCATCCCTCGGAACTGCAGCACCTGATCGCCCAGTCGCTGGGCCGGGCCGATAACGCCGTGACGGTGGAAGTCCGCCGCATGGGCGGCGCTTTCGGCGGCAAGGAGACCCAGGCCGCCCAGTGGGCGCTGCTGGCCGCATTGGTGGCGGACCGCACCGGCCGGCCGGCCAAAATCCGGCTGGATCGTGACGACGACATGATCTCCACCGGCAAGCGCCACGATTTCCGCACACGGTGGCGGGTCGGTTTCGACGACGATGGCCGCATCCTCGGCATTGATTTTGAACTGGCGGCTCGCTGCGGCATGTCGGCCGACCTGTCCGGGGCCATCAGCGATCGGGCGATGTTTCACAGCGACAACGGTTATTACCTGCCGGCCGTTCGTATCCGGTCGTACCGTTGCCGCACCAACACCGTTTCCAACACCGCGTTTCGCGGCTTCGGCGGTCCGCAGGGCATGCTCGGCATCGAACAGGTCATCGAGGCGATCGCGGCGCACAGGAACCTGGATCCGCTGGCCGTTCGCCGGGTCAATCTCTACGGCGGTGACGGCCGCATTCTGACGCCGTACTTCATGACGGTCGAAGACAACGTGCTGCCCGAATTGATGGACGAACTGGCGGAGGCCGCGGACTATCCGGCCCGGCGTGGGGAGGTCGAATCGTTCAACCGGGCCGGTGGCGTGATCCGCCGCGGGCTGGCGCTGACTCCGGTGAAGTTCGGCATTTCATTCACCACCGCCTTTCTGAACCAGGCCGGCGCGCTCGTGCACGTATACAAGGACGGCAGCATTCACCTGAACCACGGCGGCACGGAGATGGGCCAGGGCCTGTTCATCAAGGTCGCCCAGGTCGTGGCGGATGAATTCGGCGTGCCGCTGGAACAGGTGCGGATTTCCGCCACCCGGACCGACAAGGTGCCCAACACCTCGGCCACGGCCGCCTCGTCGGGTTCCGACATGAATGCGATGGCCGCGCTCGACGCCTGCAGCAAGATCAAGCGGCGGATCGCCGCGCACATTGGCGCTGAACACGGCGTGGCCGAGGATTCGGTGCGCTTCGATTCGGATGGTGTATGGGTTGGCGCGCAGCGCCGCGATTTCGCCGACGTGGTTCTGCAGGCCTATCTGGCGCGCGTTTCCCTGTCGGCCACCGGTTTTTACCGCACGCCGAAAATCCACTATGACCGCGAAACCGCCCGCGGCCGGCCGTTTCTGTACTTCGCTTATGGCGCGGCCGTCTCCGAGGTGGAAATCGACACCCTCACCGGCGAGTATCGATTGCGTCGCGTCGACATTCTGCACGACGTCGGCCGCTCACTGAATCCGGCCGTGGACCTGGGCCAGATCGAAGGCGGTTTCGTCCAGGGCATGGGCTGGCTCACCACCGAGGAGTTGTGGTGGGACGAGCAGGGGGTATTGCGCACCCACGCTCCTTCCACGTACAAAATTCCCGTTGCCAGCGACGTGCCCGATGCCTTCCACGTGCGCATCTGGGAGCGCGGCGACAACCGTGAGCCGACCATCCATCGTTCCAAGGCCGTCGGCGAGCCGCCGCTGATGCTGGCCATCTCGGTGCACAGCGCCATTCGGCACGCCCTGACCAGCCTGGCGCCGGAAGGCGTGTTGGCGCCGCTGGATGCCCCGGCCACGCCGGAGCGCGTATTGCTGTGCGCCGAGCGCCTGCGGTCGGGAGCCTGACCGTGTCCGGCAGGACGGGGTGGTTCTACCGATGAGCGACTGGCCGACCCAGCTCGAAGACACGTTGCGGCACAGTCCGGCCGTGCTGGTCACGCTCAATCGTCTCGCCGGTTCGGCGCCACGGGAGTCGGGATGCCGCATGATCGTCACCGCGGACGAAACCCTGGGCAGCATCGGAGGCGGCAACCTGGAGTACACCGCCACCGCCCGGGCGCGAGCGTTGCTGGCCGAGGCCACCGGGCCGCGGCAGGTCGCCGAACCCTACGGTCTGGGGCCGGCCATGCAGCAGTGTTGTGGCGGCGCCGTGACCCTGTTGTACGAAGTGTTGTCCGGCGAGTGCCCGCAGTGGGTCCGTGACATCGCCCGAGCCCGCCGCGAGGGCGAGCCGATGGTGCTGGCCCAGGAACTGGAAGGCGATCCGCCGCGGCGCAGCGTCGTGCCGTTTCGGGGTCCCGGCCACCCGCCGGTTCCGCCCCCGGTGCGAGAGACCGCGCGCGACGTCATGTCGGCACCGCCCGGCGAGGGTGCCGAGCCGCTGCCGACGGTCGAGTACGAGGGGCGAACCTGGTGGCTGGAGCGCCTCGCGCCAGGCCGATGGCCGCTGTATCTGTTCGGCGCCGGCCACGTCGGCGCGGAGGTCGCGCGGCTGCTGGAACGCTTGCCGTTCGAAGTGTCCTGGATCGACGGCCGGCCCGGTATGTTTCCCGCAGAGTCCGCGCCCAATATCGCGTTGCGCAGCACTGACGATCCGGCCGGCGAAGTGGGCACCGCACCGGCCGGGACCCTGTTCATCGTTATGAGCCACAGTCACCCGCTGGACCAGGACATCTGCGAGGCGGTACTGCGGCGCGGGGACTTTTCCTGGCTGGGGCTGATTGGCAGCGACGCCAAGCGCAAACGCTTCGTGCACCGGCTTGGCCGCGCGGGCATTCCGGCCGACCGGCTGGAACGCCTGGTCTGTCCGATCGGGCTCGATGGTCTCGACGGAAAACAGCCTGCTAACATTGCCCTGAGCGTCGCCGCCCAACTGATGATGGAGAAACCGTGGATACCCGCCGACAACTGATTGCCGATCTGCCCAAGGCCGAATTGCACATGCACATCGAGGGCAGTCTCGAGCCGGAAATGATGTTCGAGCTGGCGCAACGCAACGGCGTGGATCTGCCCTATGCCGACGTGGAGGCGGTACGGGCCGCTTATTCGTTCGATTGCCTGCAGGATTTTCTCGACCTTTACTACCGCGGCATGTCGGTACTGCAGACCGAGCAGGATTTCCACGACCTGACCTGGGCCTACCTGCAGCGCTGCCGCCACGACAATGTGGTGCACACCGAAATCTTTTTCGATCCCCAGGGCCATACCAGCCGGGGCGTGGCCTTTGCGACGGTGTTCGAGGGCATCTGGTCGGCCCTGCTGCGCGGCGAGGCCGAGCTGGGCATCACCAGCCGCATGATTCTGTGTTTCCTGCGTCATCTCGACGAGGAGGACGCGCTGCGTACACTCGACGAAGCCGAACCCTTCCTCGACCGCATTATCGGCGTGGGACTGGATTCCTCGGAAGTGGGTCACCCGCCATCCAAATTCCAGCGCGTGTTCGACCAGGCGGGCGACCGGGGGTTGAAGCGGGTCGCGCATGCCGGCGAAGAGGGGCCGCCGGAGTATGTCCGCGAAGCGGTCGAGGGTCTCCGCGTCGATCGCATCGATCACGGCAACCGTTCCCTCGAAGATCCCGCCCTGGTCGAGGCGTTGGTGAAGATGAACATGCCGTTGACGGTCTGTCCGCAATCCAACCTGCGCCTGGCTGTGGTGAAGGACATGGCCGAGCACCCGATTCGCCGCATGCTGGAACTGGGCTTGCATGTGACTGTGAATTCGGACGACCCGGCCTATTTCGGGGGTTATGTGAACGATAATTTCAATGCGCTGGTCGAGGCGGTCGACCTCGGGCGTGAAGAGATTCTGACCCTGGTGCGCAACAGCTTCGAAGCTTCCTTCCTGCCCGAGGTCGAGCGCGCCGTGCACCTGGCCGCGGTGGACGAACACGCCACGGCCTACCAGTAGGCCGGCTGAACGCGCCCCGATGGAAGCCTGGCTGCACGACTGGCTCTCACTGCTGCTGCGCTGGGCGCATTTCATCACCGGCGTGGCATGGATTGGCGCTTCGTTTTATTTCAACTGGCTGGAAAATCATTTGCAGCGCCGCGACGCGGCGACCGCCGAAGCCGCCGGGGGCGCCGGTGCCCAAAGCCCTGACCCCATCGGCGGCGACCTGTGGGCGGTTCACGGTGGCGGGTTCTACTACCTGCAGAAATACCGGGTGGCGCCGGAGCGCCTGCCGGAAACTTTGCACTGGTTCAAGTTCGAGGCCTACTTCACCTGGATCACCGGCTTCGCACTGCTGTGCGTGGTCTATTACTGGAACGCCGCCATCTACCTGGTGGGCGCGGGAGAGTCCTCGCCGGGCCCGCTGGCGGCGATCGGCCTGGGCATCGGCTCGCTGCTCGCCTCGTGGGTGTTCTACCACGTGTTGTGCAAGGGCTTCGCCGCCCGGAATCCGCGGGCGACGGCGCTGGCGGTATTCGCCTGGTTCAGCGCGCTGGCATGGTTGTTGGGTGAATTCCTGAGCGGTCGCGCGGCCTATATTCATGTGGGCGCCGCCATCGGCACGGTCATGGTGGCGAATGTCTTTTTCGTCATCATTCCGGCGCAGAAGGAACTGGTCGCGGCGCTGCGCGAACAGCGGCCGCCGGACCCGGCGCCGGGCCTCGAAGCGCTGCAGCGCTCGCGGCACAACAACTATTTGACCCTGCCGGTGCTGTTCATCATGATCAGCAATCACTATCCGGCCACTTACGGGAATCCGAAGGCGGTGGCGATCCTGATGCTGCTGGGCGTGGCCGGGGTCGGCATCCGCCATTACTTCAATGTACGCCACGAGCCCGGCCGCGGCCGCCTGACTCTGGCGGCCTCCCTGGTGTTGCTGGCGCTGACCGCCCTGCTCACCCTGCCGCGCGGCGGCGTGGCCTCGGCGGGAGCCGGACCGGCCCCGTCCACCGCGGACCTGGCGCCGATGGTCGCGGCGCGCTGCGGCGCCTGTCACGCCGGGCAACCGGCCTTTCCGGGCATCGCGGCAGCGCCGCTGGGCATCGTGCTGGGCGGTGCGGCGGACCTGGAGCGCCTGGCCGATCGGATCCACCAGGTGGCGGTGAGCGCCCGCACCATGCCGCCGGGCAATGTGACCGGCATGACCGAAGATGAACGCATGACGCTGGACCGCTGGTACGCGGCCCGCACTGAAGAATCGAAACAGGAGACAACGAGATGACGGAGAGGCAGGCAGGCGCGGGCAAGGAGACTTCAGGCGCCGGTGCGGCGGGATCGGAGCGGAGCAGCTCGGGCCACTGGTCCATGGCCGACGTGTCCGTCAAGGCGGTCAGCCGCCGGGTGGCGATGGCGGGCGGGCGCATCGAGGTGGGCGCTGATGCGATGCGGCGTCTGCTCGAGGGCTCCCTGCCCAAGGGCGACCCGCTGGCGATGGCCGAGATCGCGGGCATCCTGGCCGCGAAGAAGACGCCGGAGCTGATACCGCTGTGCCATCCCATCGGGCTCAACCGGGTGGCGGTGCGTTTCGAGCCGCTCCCGGACGAGAACGCCGTTGCCGCCTGGTGCCTGGCGGAAATCGCCGAGCGCACCGGGGTCGAGATGGAAGCCCTGACGGGTTTGAACCTTGCGTTGCTGACGATCTGGGATCTGGTCAAGCCGGTGGAGCCGGCCCTGCGAATTTCCGACGTGAAACTGCTCTACAAATCCGGCGGCAAGCACGGCGACTGGACTCACCCGGACGGCATGGACGACGCGGCGCGCGGGTGTCTGGCCGAATTCACCGGGCAGGACACCATGGGTTACTCGGGTCCCTGAGCGGCCGCTCGCCGCGCAGCCTTCAACCGGCTGTTTCTTCGGCCTTGACCCCCGGTGTCAGGCGGCAGTCCACCCACTCGGTGCTGCCGTCGGCGTAGTGCTCTTTTTTCCAGATCGGCACGCGGTGTTTGATCTCGTCGATGATGTAGCGGCAGGCGCGGAAGGCCGCGTCGCGGTGGGATGAGGCCACGCCAACCACGACCGCGGGTTCGCCCAGGCCCAGATTACCCTGGCGGTGAACGGCCGCGGCGCGGCTGATGTCGAACCGCTGCAGTGCTTCGGCCACGATCTCCCGCCCCAGTGGTTCGGCCATGGGAATGTAGGCTTCGTATTCCAGGCGTCCGACTTCACGGCCGTCGTTGTGGTTGCGAACCCAGCCCTCGAACAATACGAATGCGCCGCACTGCTCATCCTGCAGGGCGGCCCGGAATGCCGCCATGTCGATGGGACGCTCGGAAATGGAGAAATCGCCGTTCTGGACCTGCATGGAATTCGTTCCGCTTCAGCCGCCGGCCACAGGGGGGAAGAACAGGACTTCGTCGCCGTCTCCGATCCCGGCGGCCCAGTCCTTCATCTCGTTGTTGATCGCCACCAGAGCGCGCCGGTAGCCGCCCAGCGCCGGGTGCCGCTCGGTCATTTCCGCAAACAGGTCGGCGGTGGTCGCGGCGGCGGTTTCCACCGATTCCTCCGTCACGCCGGTCGCATCACGGTAGGCGGCAAACCATTTCACTGTCAGTCGCTTCATCCGCCGATCCGGTACATTTCCACTTTGTCGTTGTCGCGGGTTTTCTCCCCGCGTATTTCGCTGTAACGGTCGGTTCGCCCTTCCCAGACCGCGCGGATGCGCTCACCCAGGTCGCCGGTCTGGTCCGCCTGGCGCAGCAGTGGCATCAGATTGGTGCCCTTGCTGGCGAACAGACAGGTGTAGAACATGCCATCGGCCGTGAGGCGGGCGCGGCTGCAACCGCCACAGAATGGCTCCGAAATGGAACTGATCAGGCCCACTTCGCCCTGACCGTCACGGTAGCGATAGCGGCGTGCCGTTTCGGAGGCGCGCACCCGCTCGACGGGCTCGATCGGCCAGCGCTCGTCAATGCGCCGCACCCACTCGGCGGACGGTACGACCTGGCCCAGTTCCCAGTGATTGGAATTGCCCACGTCCATGAATTCGATCAGCCGAACCGTGTGGCCGCTGCCGCGGAAATGTTCAAGCAGGTCCAGAATGGTGTGGTCGTTCACGCCACGCTGAACCACGGTGTTGATTTTGAGTTGCTCGAATCCGGCCGCGACGGCGGCGTCGATTCCGGCCAGGACATCCTCGAGCTTGCCTTTGCCGCCGCTCATTTCCCGCAGGACATCGGGGTCCAGTGAATCGAGGCTGATGGTCAGGCGCCCCAGTCCGGCCCTGGCCAGGTCGGTCGCCAGCCGCGGCAGCAGTACGCCGTTGGTGGTCAGGGCCATGTCTTCGAGGCCGTCGATGGCGGCCAGTTGTTCGATCAGCGCGGGCAGGCCCGGGCGTACCAGCGGTTCGCCACCGGTAATGCGCACCTTGTGCACGCCCAGTCGCGTGAAGGTACGCACCAGGTCGACGATCTCGTGGTCGGTGAGCAGCTTTACCAGCGGCAGGAACACGCCGCGCCCCTGCAGCGAGTCGGGGGGCATGCAGTAGGTGCAACGGAAATTGCAGCGGTCGATGACGGAGACCCGCAGCTCGCGCAAAGGCCGCGCGAGCTGGTCGGTGACTGGCTGAGTGGTGATTTCCTTGAGAGGAATCCGCTCGGGCATGTCAGGACTCGGTGCCACTCCACTGCCCACCGTCACCCTCGCCCGCCGAAGCGCCCTCGAGCTGGCTGCGTTTGACCTTTTGATGGTGTTCGAGTGTACGGCGGTACAGGGTCACGACCTTCTCCACGCCCGACGGCTCCAGCGCGCCGTCGTTACCGGCGGCGACATAGGTCGAATAGATGCCGGACGCCGTCATCAGCGCACCCGAAATCAGGGTGGTGTCGATATTCTCGCCCTTGAGCTGGTTGGCCAGCTCGATGAACTTGTTGGTGCAGTACTTGTGTTGCTCGGCGTCGCTCACGTCCGTGCTCCTGGATCGGCGTCGGTTGAGCCGTCCATTATAAGGAATTCCTTCTGTGAGAGAGGAACCGGAAAGCGGTCAGGGTATTACAGCCTCGCAGTCCAGCCCTTGCAGCGAGGTCAGGCGCGCGAGTTGCAGGCTGCCCGCGGGGAAGCCCGTCTCGCTGGGCGTGAAGTCGGCCGTACCGCCCTCGCAGTCCAGTTCCAGTTCGAGTCCGCCCCAGGGCAGCGCCTCGACGGCATCCGGATCGAATGCGTCTCCGAATTTTCCGCCCCGTGTCGTGAGCAGGTCGGGAAAGACCAGACGGCCGTTGTCGATGGCGCCGACGCCAAAAAACCACCGCCGCTCGCCCTGCGGGCCGAAGCTGAACCAGTACACCAGCACCCGGCTGTCGGCCAGAATTTCCACGGTATAGCCTTCGCCGGCGTGGGACGGGTCGTACCAGGAGCCGGCCAGTCGTGCCTCTTCGCGTTCCGGGGCCAGCAGGGGCTGACCGCAGTCGATGCCCATTACCCGGCTGAGCCGCCGCAGGTTCATGCGACCCCCGCGCGGTGCGCCCGGTCCGTCCAGTTGCCAGCGCATGACCCCCGCGTCGCAGCCCGACCAGATGAATTCCGCCGAGCCGACCACCGTCTCGGTGACCTGTCCGGGATCGAAATCCGGACCGAATATTCCGCCAGACACCTGCAGCAATTCGGCGAAGACGATGCGATTGCCGGTGCGATCGCCCACGGCCAGGTACCAGTCCTGCTCGCCTTCGTCGTCGTAAGTGAACCAGTACATCAAGGCCCGGTCGTCCGCCAGGATTTCCAGCATGAAACCTTCACCGGAACGCGCGGGGTCGTACCAGGCTGCCGATGTGCCCGGCTCGATGACGAAGGGATCGCCGACGGGGTCGGCTGTCACGGTAAGGTCCAGCGTGCGGTCCGAGCCTCCGCTGTCGGTATCGGTGGCGCCCGCGGTATCTTCGTAACCGGCCCAGGCCCCATTCTGCCAGCGGGCCACGGTGGCCGGGTTCGCGTCGGTGCGCAGGCCGGTCATGTCGCGGGCGCTGACTGAGATCACCGCGTTCGTCGACGGGGTCACAACCGCCGTGTTGGCCGCGTCGGCCGGCAGGCGGATATCGAATGCCAGCGCATCCTCGAGATAACGGTGATACCCCGAGGGGCTGCCGCCAGGCTGATCCAGCCAGCGCTGGTTTGCCACGGTCCGGGACAAGGCCTGACCGTCGACCAGCAGATCGTTCTCCACCTCGAGCTGGCTCGCCGGCTGGCCGGGCAGGGCGGTGTCGGCGCCATCCACCCGCCAGCGCATGGGTTTGTCGAAAGCGATCCAGGCCTGGTAGTCGCGTTCGAACTGGAGCGGTTGGGCCATGAATGTGTGCGCGGTGCGCACGTCGCTGCCGACCTCCGGGTCCCAGGCGGCATCGAATACGACCGCGCCGGTGGCCGCGTCGGTGATGCGCACGGCCGTGACCGACGGTGGGCCCGACTGGCGGTAATAGACGATGGCGAAGGTTTCGGCCAGTTGCGTGCGCACCCGGCGAATCTGTGATTCGGGCAGGATGAAGCCGTCGTGGCCGTTACGGCCCAGCCCGCCGTAATCGGCGCCGGTACCCGGCAGGTCGGGATGCGCGTTGCCGCCGCCCGAGGGTTCCACTTCCAGGGTCCAGGCAGGCACCTGCAGGATGTACATGAAGTATTCGTCGGTGGAACCGATCCCCTGGTTGCGCGGTACCGAGTTGGCGGAGTTGAACACGTAGCGCTTGCCCGCCGGGAAGGCCTGGTGGAAATCACGGAAGGTGCGCAACACCTGTTCGGTCTGGATGGCCAGGCGCTGATTATTGTCCCGGACCCAGAGCTGCACCTGGGAGAAGGAGTGAACGTCGGTGTAGACACTCAGGCGCTCAACCGGTCCGAGTTCCGCGGCTGCCTGCAGGGCCTGCGTCTCGGGTTCGGAAGCAGCCGCCATGCCGTGATGCACGAGACTGCGGCTGTCGGCCGAAGAACTGCCGGGGCTGGTGCTCCAGTACGGCGGGCTGTTGCGGTTCAGGTCCACGCCTTCCAGGTGGTCGTCCCGGGTTTCCAGTATTTCGTCGGCGCCGAACAGGTTCTTGCGCCGCATCCGGCCGTCGCGCGGTGAGGAATCCGGATCGTTGATGTCGCTGCCCAGCCAGTTGCGGGACGGGTAGCGCTGGGTCTGCAGGAAGCCGTCGACATTCAGCACCGGAATCACGATGACGTTGGCATTTTCCAGCAGGTAGTCGTACAGCCAGTGGTCGCCGTGCCGGGCCTGCATCAGTTCGAGGATGCCGGTGACCACTTCCGGACTCTGCCATTCACGCGCGTGGATGCCGCCGTTGGTGAGCATCGCCGGCTCCGGGGCGCCGCCCGGCCGCAGCAGGTCGGCGTCGCCCAGGCGGTAGGCCCAGATTTCCCGTCCTTTGCGCGTGGTTCCCACGATCCCGGCGTGGACCACGGGTGAACCGGCGGCCAGATCCTGGTGCCGGGCGTGCAGACCGGCGTAAGTCCGGAACCCGTCGAAGGGCATCGGCGTATCCACCGGCACCGGCACCGGATAACCGAGCGCGATGCGGTCGGCATCACTGGCGGGTGCGTCTTCGACCCATTCGACAATGCGCTCCGTCTGGGCGGCGAGCGGTGGCGCGCTTACCAGCGCCGCGGCGAGGATGAACGCCCAGGCCGGGCCGGCTTGCAAACGGGCCGTCACGGCCGGTCTCCCGCGGGTCCGGACAGCGACCGCAGGTGCAGCGCCAGGGCGGCGCGACGTCCGGCTGAATCGGCCCGTGCCGCGTGTTGTTCCAGTCGGGCCGTGATCCGGGGCTCGGGGTGGCGGGACAGTGCCAGGGCCGCGCTGGCGCCGAGTTCCGGATGGTCCAGCAGTTCGAACAGGCTCTCGGTGACGTCCGGGTGCCGGGTCAGGCCCGGTGTCAGGATGCCCATTGCCAGCGCGGCCCGGTCGGGCGGCCAGTCCGCCATTGCGCCGAGCAGCAGGTCGGCACGCTGGGTTTCGTCCAGCTGCCCGGCGCCGGATCTGAGCACTTCGTTCCAGTTCAGGTCGGCCCCGTCGGCGACTTCCATCAAGGCCAGCATGGCCCGGGCATCGTTCAGAGAGGCCACGGAATGGGCGGCAGCGACGGCGAACCGTGGCTGCCCGGCGGCGCCGGCCAGTGCCGCGGTGGCGATGGCCCGGCGTTCGGCCTCGGGCGCCGCGTGCAGCACGTCGATGAAACCCCGGCGCCGCTGCTCGTCGTCCGTGCCGGCGAAAGTCCGCAGCCAGGTTTCCGGTCCGGCCGGCAGCAGCAGGCTGGCCTGCCGTTCACCGGCCCGCCGGATCTGCGCCGCGCGCACGCCCCGCGCCGCCGCCCTGATGTTGAACAGGGGCACGGCGTGGCCCGGTCCTTCCTCGTGCGCGATCAGGGTCTGTATCGGCCAGGCTTCGAGCTGCTGCAAAAGGGGTGGCGGTACAAGATCTTCAGGCAGGTCGCCGAGCGCCACGGTGAAGCGGTACACATCGGCCTCGCGGGCGGGCGCGACGGGAGAATCCGCCACGGCGAAGGCGCTCAGTTCGGCGGCAAGCCCCTCGATGTCGCCGCCCCGCAGGTGGTCCAGCCAGCCGTCCACCCGGCTGTCGTCCCGACCCTGCGCGGCGGATTCGAGTGCCTGCTGCGGATTCCACAAAGCGTGGGAAGCATCGTTTCCTGGTTCCGGAGCGGCGAATCCGATCCCGGCCGATGTGACCCACAGCAAAACAAACCAGCCAGCCTTCGAGGCCGGATGCAGGCCGCGGCCTGCCGGACGCGTAATCGCGGCGCGACTGGGGATCATTTCGGCATCATACGAAAATATTCGTTGATGTGCATCCCGGGCGGATGCCGGGGGTCAGTTTTCGATGGTGTAGCTGATGTCGGCGCCGGTCTCGCGCTGGCCGGAGGTGGCTTTGATGCCGAAGCCTTTTTTCAGGTCATAGCGTGCGCTGATGACGTTCTGGTCATCGAACAGGCCGATGCCGTAGCTGACGTACAAGCGTGGCGCCACGTACATGCCCACCACCACACCGCCGACGCCCTGGTCGTAATCGAAGTCACTGCCCGTGACCAGCAGGGTAAGCGCCCGCTCCTGGGTGGTCATGGGCTCGGTATACGCTTCCAGCAGCGGTTGTTTCAGGGTGCCGGTGATCAGCACGCCGGCCTCCTCGATCTGGCTGTTGCCGTAAATATCGCGCTTGGCGCGGATGCTGAGCCGGGGGTTGTCCACCGGTTTACGGGGAAATCGAATGCGGCCCTCGGTGATCCGCAATTGTTGTCCATAGGCATTGATCTCTCCGGTCATCGCGAAGCTGCCGTCGCCGATGGGCAGCCACGGACCGTCCCAGATGAAGGCGACCTCACCGCTGAAATTCGCCGTCGCGCGATCCAGGGTGACTTCGACGTCCTCACCCAGCACCACATCCACCCGGCCGATGATACGCGGCCCGGGTTTTTCCGCCTGGTCCGGCGCTTCTTCCGGCGGGCCGCCGGCCACGATGACCAGATCAGGGCTTTCGGAAACCGTGGCGGTGGGCAGGTAGCGCGGCGACAGTTCGGCCGACGGGACTTCCAGCCGGCCGTCGATGCGGATCGGTCCACCGTTCCAGGCGAACTGCAAATCGGGGTTGGCCTGGATGGAGAGATCCGGAACATCGATCAGCGTCAGGTTTTCACCGTTCAGCGCCAGCGTGATATCGGGACGCATGGCATCATCGAAGCCGAGCGTCGCCTTCAGCGAACCGCGGCCTTCCCCGGCCCGGAAGCTGCCGTACAGCTCCGCGCGGTCGAACTGGTAGACCGCGCCGGCCAGTTGAATATCGCTGAGCACCAGGCCCGAGGCGAAATGCTCGATGCGGCCGTGGACCAGGGTGGCGTGACCGGTCAGTACCGGGTTCGAAGCGGGACCGGACACGCGCAGGTCGGCACTGATACGGCCCTCCAGCCGGTCCAGTTCGGGAAAAAGCCGGCCAAATGGCGCCAGGTCGGTCAACTCGACCCGGATCCTCGCGTCTACCGGTGAATCGGGTCCGGCCGACAGGTCCGGCACCCCGAAATCGGAATTGATGGTGCCGGCGCCGTCGATGGGCAGGTCGAAGTAGCCGCCGTGGAGCCTGCCGTCCCGCACGGTGAACGCCAGTTTTCCGGAACCGGTGCGAATTACCGTTTCCGCATTTCCCGGCAGCACGATGTCACCGGCCGAGATGTCCAGGTTCATGACGGCGGATACCGGACTTCCGGGTGTTTTCGTCCAATCGAATGTGCCGTCCAGCCGCTGCGACAGCTGGATGTCGGTGGCCAGCATCAGGCGCAGCACCTCCAGCGAAAGCCGCTCGAACCGGGCGGTCACGGAGATTCCGCCCGAATCGTTCCAGGCGCCGCCGGCGCAGACCCGGCCGTTGCGCCGACCGCGCATGCAGGCGCCGTCCACCCGTGCGGCCGATGCCGCAGCCGCGACTGCGGCGGGCTCCTCCAGTTCGAGATAGCCGAGGGAATTGTGATCCGCCCTGAATTCGCTGATCTCACCGCGCCAGCCCGATTGCAACGGCGCGGCCCAGTCAGCGATGCCGCCCTCCAGCCTGAGCACCATGTGCGTGTCGTCGAGCCGGCCGTCCACCACGATCTGCTCCAGCGGTTGTCGGCCGGTGGATGTCAGGGTCACTTCGTTCACGGTGCGCTCACCGACCACCGCATCGCTGATTACGAGGCGATGGGTGGTGGCCCCCCCGGGACGGCTGCGGGTACGCAGGCTCAGATTCTCCGCCTGCCAGCCATCCCAGGCGATCTGGCGGCCGTCGGCGGTCAGGTCCAGGCGTGGAACCGACCCTTCCATCATCAGGCTTCCGGAGCCTTGCAGGCTGCCGGAACCGCCCTCGATCAGGTCGCCGAGACTGGCGATGCGCGCCTCGAACTTCAGGCCATTGGCCTGCTGTGGATTACCGTTCAGGCGGAAGGTCGAATCGCCGGTTCTCAGATTCAGATCCCGCGCCTGCGGAACCCCGTCGCGCACCATCAGCCGGCCGTCGGCCCGGACGGGTCGCCCGCGGACTTCGCCGCTCAATTCTTCGATGAGAACATCCAGTTCATCTTGCTCCGGCTTGCCGCTCATCTGAAAACGGCCGCTGATCCGGCCGGGATAGCCGGCGACCAGGGGGCCGGTGTGCAGAGCGTCAACCTGCAGGCGGGCATTCCAGGCGGCTGGCTCGACCCAGCGGTACTCCAGGCGGCCACTGACCCTTCCGCCCAGCACCGCGCTGGGCTCGATGTCGATGGTGAGCGCGTCCGTTCCTCCGCGGGCGTTGACTGCCAGTTCGCCGTCCGGCAGACCGGCCGGGGCGAGCCGGATTCGGCCGTTGGCGGTCCACTCGTTCAGCCGTCCGGAAAACGCCAGCGATCCGCTCGATTCCTCGATGCCGGGCTCGTCCGCGAAGGCGGGCCAGCTCAGGCCCCGCCAGTTCAACTGGCCTTCGAGCGCTCCGGAGGCCGCATCGACGGTGGCTTCGCCGTTGGCCGCCAACGGTGTGCCTTCGGCGCCCAGCCGGATGTCGCTCAGTCGGATGTTTTCGCCGGCCCAGGAGACCGTCCCGCTGCCGTTGAGCGGATGTTCTTCCGGCCAGGCGTCGGTCCAGGTGCTCACATCCAGGCGGTGCAGGGTCGCATCCAGCTCGGCCCGTGGAGTTTCCGCCCAGTCCACCCGGCCGGTCGTCGTGATCCGCCCGGCCGGGTGCTGGATCGACGAGAATTCGATATCCAGGCCCCGGGTGTCGCCGGCAGCACTGAGGGTGAGGGCCACCGGCTCGGGCCATGGCAGGCGCAGGTCGGCGGCGGCCTCCAGCCGGTAATCCCGCACGCTGCCGATGGCTGAAACGGAAACCCGCTCCGCCAGCAGTGTGTCTTCCGGTTCGGCGCCCGGATTCAGGTCGAGGGCATTGGCATGGAACTCGAGATCGAATGTGGGCGCGGACAGAATATCGGTCACCGTGCCCGTCGCGACCATGCCGGCGTGTTCGGCGCGGGCCTCGATGCGGAGAGCGGTCAGGTCGCCTTCCAGCGCCACCATGTAGGCGGGCTCCGGCGCGGCCGTCGCGTCGGGCTGACTCCTGGCGGCTGGGCTGCCCGGATTCACGGTTTGCAAGCGCAGTTCGGCTTCGGCGGCGAATGGCCGTTTCAGGTCCAGCCGGACTGTTGCGCGGACACGGCCCCATCCCGGCCGGTTGAACTGCAGATCGTCGAGCCGCAGGCTGTCGCGCCAGCGGCCGCTGAATCGCAGGTCGCTGGCCTCCGGAATCGATTCCGCGGGTGTGCTGGACCCCGGGCCGCTCTGCGGCCGTGGATTGACGGTCAGGGATTGCAGCCGGACCTCATTGAACCGGACCGGAATCGGCAGGGCGAGGGATTCCAGCAGGTTCGCCAGGTCAACGGGGGCGTCGGCCGGGTCCACCGTGGTCCCGGTCGTGTCAATCGCCAGTCGTCCGACCCGCAGGAATTCGACGCCCACGGCTGGCGGCAGCAAATCCAGGGCCGCGGACAGCCGCGTGCGGTCGGCGTGCACTGTTGTTTCGCCGTCGCTCCACTTGAGGTTGCGAATCTCCAGCCCGGAATGCAGATCGCCCGTGATCGAACCGGCGCTCAGCACCGATGTGGTGGCCGCTACCCGGTTCCAGATCCAGCGCGCTCCGGATTCGGTTCGGGTCAGCCAGGCCAGCGCGGCCGTCAGGCACAGCAGGGCCAGGGTGGGCAGGAAGATGAACAGGATGCGGCGGCGAATCACAACAGCGGAGTTCCAAGCGTGAAATGAATGCGCCAGGGGTTGCCGCTGAAGTCGCGGGCCTGCGCGACGTCGAGGCGGATGGCTCCGAGAATGCTGTACCAGCGCAGGCCGACTCCGGCACCACGCTTGAGTTCGAAATCGCTCCAGGAATTGAACGCATTGCCGACGTCGATGAAGGCCGCGGCCGACCAGTCGTCGCGGAACCGCATTTCGATCTCCGCGCTGGCCGTGACGATATTGTTCGAACCCAGACCGTTGTTGCTGAGCGATTCGAAGGCGTAACCGCGCACGCTGCGACTGCCGCCAGCCTTGAAGCGGTAGATGTTGGGCAGGTCGGTCACCGAGAGGTCCAGGGTTTCGCCGTCGACCTCCAGGCTGACGTTTTGAACCCGGGCGTCCGAATAACCCACTTCGCCCCGCAGCAGCAGCTTGAAACGTTCGCCCAGCATGCGGTGCCAGTTGGTCGAGAAATAGGCCTGGGTGAAGTTCTTGCCGGAGCCCCAGGCCTCGTTGGCGGTGAAAACCCAGGCGCGCTCGTGGTGCCCCGTGGTGGCGAAGCCGCTGCCGCGGATCACCGGCAAATCCCAGTTGACGCCCAGTGCGAGCGAACTGTCGACGGCGTCGAAGGTTTCCACGTCCTCCGCGGTCAGAGGTACGCCGTCCAGCGAAATCGCCACGTCGCTGCGGCTGAAGGTATTGTCCTCGAGCACGAACTGGGCATACCAGTTTTCGAACAACTGCTGGTAGCCGTCATCGAGGTCGCGCACGATCAGGCGGCCGGCCTTGACCGAATAGTCCGTGGCATCGCCATTGGCCAGGGTCACGAAGTCGGCATCGTCTTCGTCGGGCCGGACTTCGAGGTCCTGGTTTTCGCGGCGGATGAACAGGTCCGCCGTCCAGTATTCGCGTTCCCGCGACGTGCGCGGCAGTTTGTAGCTGGTGCGGAAGGAGTATTCGTTGTTTTTCTCCTGCCAGCCCAGCCCCATGTTCAGGGTGTCTCCACGCCGGGAAAGCAGGTGGCGGTTCCAGAACAACTGGGCGCGGATGCCGGTGTCGGTCCCGTAACCCAGGGTTCCCTGGTAGGTGTTCGGGGTGCGAGCGCGGGCGCGGACGGTAAGGTTGACCACCGGCGGTTCCCGGTCGAGTTGCCGCTCCTCGTCGATTTCGATCTCATCGAAGTAACCCGTTCGCCACAGGTCCAGGCGAAAGCGTTCCAGCAGCCAGGCGTCGTAGGGCTGTCCCGGCTCGAAACGCGCCAGCGAATCGAGAATGCCCGGTTGCAAGGCATCCTGCTCGAACTGGACCGAACCGAGCACGGCCCGGGGGCCGGTGTCCAAAACCAGTTTGAGTGTGGCCGAATTGCGCACGAGGTCCGCCTCGATGCGATGCTCGACGAACCGGGCCCCCAGATAACCGCTGGACTCGGCGTGTTCCAGGGCGATGCGTTTCTGTTCTTCCCAGGTACGCTGATCCAGGCGATCCCCTGCCTCGAGCGGCCAGTCGTCCCGCCAGGTCTCCAGTTCTTCCAGGTCGACACCGTCACCGGTGACTTCCACGGTCACGGTTTCTATGATCACCGGCGGTCCGGTTTCCACGTGGACTTCAAGCAACCAATCGCCGGCTTTGGACTCGCTGAGTTCGGTCCGGGCACTGGCGTGGTAGTAGCCGAACGGCCGCAGTGCCTCTCCGGCCTTGCGTGCGACGTTGTCCGAGATGTCCTGCAGGCGCCGTGCGGACAGGCGGATGTCGCCACCCGTCTCGTACGCTTCCACAGTGTCTTTCACGTTGGTGCGCATGGCACCCTCGAGCCCGCGGACCCGGACGTCGATCGAGTCGGCCCGGCCCGGCGCGGAGACGAGCAGCAGACAGGCCGCGAGAACACGGGTCTTGCCCCGCATCTGGGCTCGGTACCGGGCCGCAGCGGCACGTGCCGCGGGGCCACTGGACCGCCGGCGGAAACGGTTTCGCTCAGGATGTGGCATGCGCCACCGGGTCGATGCCGACGAGCCTGGTTTCGAGCTGGGCGGTCAGGGCGTGAAAATCGGGCAATACGGATTCGGCGCCGGCTGCCCTGAGGCGGTCGGCGGCGCTGCCGCGAGCGATGCCGATGAAGGACCAGCCCAACTCGCGGCTGGCGGCCAGGTCCCACAAGCCGTCACCGATGTAGGTGGTTGGCCCTGCGTCCGCGTCCGTCCCGGCGAGCCGGCTCCGGGCGGTCTCCATGATGCCGGTCCGGCTGACGCAGTCGTCACTGGTGGCCAGCGGCAGTGCGTACCGGTCGAGCCCGGCGCAGCGCAGTTTGAATAGCGCGGTGTGGGACCACCCACCCGTTGCGATGGCGATGGATTCCGGTGTGGCTCCAAGCTTTCGGTCGATCCAGTCGAACAGGCCCGGCGTGGCCGTGAAGGATTCGGGCTCCCGCGCAAAGGTGTCATCGAGAAGTTGAAGAAATCGCTCGCGCACGGCCGACACCTCCGCCGGAAGTGGCGGCCGGCCGTACCGCTGACGCATCCACTCGTCGAGAATGCCGCTGTCGGTGACATGGGTGAAGCGTTCGAGACTCAGCGTCCCGGGTGCACCGCCGACGCAGTCGTGCACCGCCTGCCAGTAGCAACGATTGTCCAGGCTTTCGGTCGGCATCAGGGTGCCGTCGATATCCAGAATCCAGACACGTTCGGCGCCGGACTGCTCCCGATCGGGTGTCATTGCGGTATATTCGCTTGCTTCACGTGCATGCGCACATTATAGGTTGAGGCCATGACCGAAAAATCAGAATGCATCAGGGCGCGCGAGTATGCCGGTGGAATCGTCGCCATCGACAGCGGAATGGTGCGGCCGGAAATGGCCGCCTGCTACCTGCTCGAAACTGCGGCCGAGGCCGTTGTGATCGAAACCGGCAACGCCGGCAGCGTATCGCGGATTCTGGACACGCTGCAGCGGCGGGGCTGGAGCCGCGACCAGGTGCGGCATGTCATCGTCACCCACGTACACCTGGATCACGCCGGCGGCGCGGGCCGCCTGCTGGCCGAACTGCCGCAGGCAACGCTGCACGTCCATCCACGCGGTGCGCGCCACATGGTCGATCCTTCGCGGTTGGAAGCCAGCGCCCGCGGCGTGTACGGCGACGAAGCCTTCGATGCCATGTACGGTGCCCTGCTGCCGATCCCGGAAGAGCGGGTACGAATCATGAACGACGGCGACAGCCTGGAACTCGAAGGCCGGCAACTGCGCTTCATCGACACCCCGGGCCACGCACGGCATCACTTCTGTGTTTGGGACAGCGCGACCCGGGGCTGGTTCACCGGGGACACCTTTGGACTCTCTTATCGCGATCTGGATACCGACAAGGGACCCTTCGTGTTTCCGACCACGACCCCGATTCAGTTCGACCCCGCCGCCCTGATCACATCGGTCGAACGCCTGATGGATGCCGGCCCGGAATGCCTGTATCTGACCCACTTCGGCCGGGTCGGCGATGTGCGCCGGTTGGCCGACGACATGATTGCCGGCGTGAATTTCCTGGCCAAGCTCGGTCTCCACCACCGTGACGCGGAGGATCGCACCCGGGCGATCGAGCAGGACATGTTCACCTGGCTCACCGATCGCTGCCGCGAGCACGGCGTGACCCTCGGCGACGAGGAACTCACCTCCATCCTCGCCCCCGATGTCGACCTCAATACCCAGGGCATCGAGTTCTGGCTGGATCACGCCGCCCCCTGAGCTCGAACCGGACTCTGCGGTGCCACTGAGGTCCGCCGCGCGCCGTGACATGCCCCTTCCAGAACACACAAGATACGACGTCACTCCACATTCATGGATTCCGCCGGTAGTGAACCTTCGCCTATTGAAAATCAGGGGGTGGGTGCCACTGAGGTCCGCCGCGCGCTGTGACATACCCCTTCCAGGACCCGGCGTGAACCCATCCCTGTGTACAGACCGGACACATGGTTAACAGTACGTTCGGGGACATAGGTAACAGTTTTGCATATCTAGAAAATC
>NZ_JAZHOG010000018.1:0-65889 GCF_037892215.1 Elongatibacter sediminis
CCCTTCCAGGACTGTCGAAAACAGGACGTTTTCGATCAAGGCCCCAGGGATGGGTTTATGCCGGGTCCTGGAAGGGGCATGTCGCAGCGCGCGGCGGACCTCAGTCGCACCCAACCCCTGATTTTTGAAGAGGCGAAGGTTCACTTCCAGGCGAAATAATTAAGGGGAGCGAACCCGGGGGGGCATGTGTCCTGGAGGGGGTATGTCACGGCAAATGGTGGAATTATTGTCATATTCACGGGCAATGTGACGCAGTGCCTGCTGGTTTGCGGGCCTTGGGATTCTTTCGAATTCACAGGGTAACCGCGACGCGCGCGGCAATCGGGGAGTCGCTACCCTGGGGCAGGTGTGCCGAAGTCAGCGCCCGGGAAACAGCTGGCGGGCCTCAGAAGCGGTTTTACTGGATACGCTCCACGCGGCATTCCGAGCTGTAGCCTTCGACGGACAAGCGCCAGGTACGGAAAGCGCCGGGTTCGATGGTGACCACGGGATTCTCGATTTCGCGAATATAGAACTTGTCCTTGTCGGATTGCTCCCAGATCATCCCGTTCTCGAGTTCGAAAACGGTCTCGCCGTCCCAGCCCGTGAACGTGCCGACCAGACGGCTGGTGATGGTGGTGCGATCCATGTTCTGAATCTGCTGGTTCTCGAAACCACGGGAGTCTCCCGGCGTGGTCGGAGCCCGACTGGCATCGAGCGTGGCCAGCGAGCGGCCGCGAATCCACCGGTTCAGGGCTTCGAGTTCCTGGGGGGACAACTTTTCCAGACCGGCGGCTGTAAATTCCTTGCCGGTCATCTGTTCCTCGAGCGAGGAAAACGCCTGCTGAGCCGGGCTGGGCGCCGCCATGGCGAGCAGAATCATGGCCAGGAAAAGTCTGTTCATAGAGTGATATTCCATCGCGAAACCGCGCAAGTCTACCATGTCTGGGGGCGGCAGGGTCCAGCCCGCCTCCGGCTTTGTCCGGCGGAATTTTCGGTCAGTCGCAAGGGTAGGTCAATCGCTCCGCCCAGGGCGTCAGGCTTGGCAACACCGGCGTCAGATGCTGCCGGTAATGCCGCCAGCGCCCTATGGAACGAGTATAAAGCGGCTGGACCACCTGCTGGTAACTGGGTGTGTCGATGGTCCGGTCCCGGGCCTGGCGCCGGTAGGCCAGAACCTCGCTCGAGAATTCAAGGCCCAGAAATGAAAGCATTTCGCGGGCCGAACCTTCCAGGTCCCGGACCACGGTTTCATAGCGAATTTCGTGCACCGGGTTCGAGATGCGTTCGCGGCTGAGCCAGGCCAGACGCATGACCGTGTCGTAATAGGTCGCCGTATCGCGCAGATCCAGGAAGTAGGGCATGGCGCCCTGGAGGTCGAACGACTGGAAAAAGCATGACAGGCAGGCATCGCGCGGATCGCGCACCGCGAACAGTACCGGCGAGTCGGGAAACAGGCGGTGAATCAGAAACAGGTAGGCGAGGTTCAGCGGCAGTTTGTCGACAATGACCGCTCGTTCGGGATGCCGTCGCCGCTCGCGCAGCGCTTCGAGGTAGAGCCGGCGTGCCGAGTCCAGTTGATCCGGGTTCATCGTGCCGATTCGCGTCAGCGGACCGTTCTCGACCCAGCGGGCCCTGACGGTATCGAACAATTCGTTCTCCTCGCTGACCTCGATGTCCGGGTGGGCGGAGAGTATCTGGTCCAGCAATGTCGTGCCGGAACGGGGAAAACCCACCAGGAAGACCGGGTCTGACGCCCGGGCATGCGGGTTCGGTGACCAGTGATCCACGCGCTCGGTGGTCAGCCATTCGTGCAGTTCGCGCAGACGACCGAGGCCATAACTGCCGTGGTCCACGGGCTGACCCAGGGGGTGAGTCTCACGCAGTAGGCGATTGGCCTGTTCAAAACACCCGAAGGCTTCGTTCCACGCTTCCATGCCGTCCAGGCACTGACCCAGCTGATTCAGCACCACGCTGCGGTTCATGGGGTCCGCGCAGGATTCGGCCAGCGACTCGAGTCGATCCCGGGCCTGGCCGTGATTCCCGGCGCGGCGGTCGAGAACGGCCCGCGTCAGATTGGCCATGAAATTGCCGGAATCCAGCCCGAGAGCGCGGTCGGCCCAGTCTGCCGATTCCTCCAGGCGGTTACGGCGCTCCAGCAGGAAGGCCAGATTGGCGGCCGCATCCGCGTGGTCCGGTCGCCGCTCCAGTACCCGGCGGTACTGGGATTCCGCTTCCTGCCCGCGTCGCGACCGGCTCAATACCCGCGCCAGTTCGTAGCGGGCATCCACTTCGAATTCCGGGTGGCGCGCCGCTTGCTCCAGCGGCGCCACGGCCTCGTCCAGGCGGTCGGCCTGACGCAGCAGACGGCCCAGCCAGAACGCGGCATGTCCGTTGCCGGGCTGGGCACGAAACACCACCGACAGGTCTTCGACAGCCCGCTGTGGATCTCCGGTGCGGATGGCGGCCAGGCCGCGCAGATGGCGGGCCGGGATGAGGTCGGGGCGGGAGGTCAGCAAGTGGTCGCAGATGGCGCGGCAACCCTCGCCATCCGCCGCCTGCAGGCACGCCGACGCGCGTTGCAGTTGGGCCTGAATGTCGGTCGCGGACATGCGGGCGGGGTGAGCGGCTTACCAGAGCGTATAGGTGCTGAGGATGTACTTGGGGCCCGAAACCGGCGGGCGGCCCGCGTGCCGGTACATCCAGAACGGTGGAAAAATCAGCAGCTTACCGGTTTCTGGCCGGCTGCGGATGTCGAGGTCGACGAATTCGGTCTCCCCACCCTCGTCGACACCATTCAGGTACCAGAGGAACACCAGGTAGCGATCTGCGACTTCGCCGATGGAATCGAAATGAGGCTGGAATCGATCCGCGCCGCCCGGGTCGTATCGCTTGACCACCAGGGGCGCCAGGTCGCCGGCATCGGGCAGCGCGGGACGGATTCCGCAGTCTTTCTCATAGGCGGATTTGTAATGCCGCAGGCAGTTCAGGATGACGTTGCGGAAGTTGAACCCGGTGAAGTCCGACAGATCCATTTCCAGCCAACTGCTTTCGGACAGGCCGGCGCGCACGCTGCCGCCGTTCCGGGTTTGATTGCTGGGGTCCGATTCGAATTGCTGCACCACCTGCTCACAGAAGCCGTCCGGCAGGGCGCCGCTGTAGGTGCGAATGTAGTGGCTGAGTCCGGTCATGGAGGCCGATCATAACCCGAGCCGGTCAGGCGCGGGGACAGACGGCTCAGAGATCCTGCTGATAACGGACGTAGGGTATGCGGCCGTAGATCGATTCGAACCGGTCCGAGGCATCATCGGTCGGTGTGCGGTTTTCCACGCCGGCATTGAGCACGTTGCTGGCGCCGACGCTCAGGTTGGCGTTCCACGGAGTGCGCCAGGTGAAGTGCACGTCGAACGTACCCATGCTGTCCAGCGTGTTCCGGTCGAGGAAGCTGACCGGCTCCCGGTAATACGCGCGCAACCCGCCACTGAAGGCGCCGCGGCTCCACTCGATCCCCATCGAAGCCGTGTTGAAGGGGGCGGCGATGTTCCACTGCAGGGGGCTGCCGGAGTTGCTGTAAAGGCCGTCGTAGGAAGCACCGTAAATCCGTGTGAGCGCCAGCCCGAGGCGGATTTCACCGGCCTGATCGGTGGTGAACCCAACCTGAAAGTCCAGGTCGATACCGCTGGTCTCGGCGGACAGCGCGGAGGGCCGTACGGCACCGGGCAGCATCGACGTGCCCGCTTCGAAGGCCGCCAGGCCGGGATCCAGCAGGGGCGCCGCACCGGGCGTGAGCGCGGTGGCCAGCCCCGGGCGGTATTCCGCCTGGCTCGTGAACCAGTTCAGCGACGTTGAAACATTGCCGATGTCGAGCTGTGAACCCAGGCTCAGCGTGCGGCTGTCGAACTGGCTGCGAGCATCATTGATGAACCGGCATCCGGATGCGGTGTAGGAGTCCGGCCGCAGGGTGCCATTGGCGCAGTGGATACTGCCCAGCGCCTGGAAATTGCCCTGACCCAGGGCCTGCCTGATGCCGCTCGACAGGCTCAGTCCGTCGGTCAGTGGAACCTGCAATGTGGCATCCAGTCCGAGCAGTCCGGTGTCCTGCGAGGCGTTCAACTCGCTCGAAGTCTGCAGGATCAACGGCTGCGCGAGGCGGAGCTGCAACTTGCTGGACGTGCTGCTCGAAAACGGAATTCCACCGAAATCCGGATCGAGAATCATCGGGGTGCCGGGGTGCATGGCCCCGTCGTGCAGTGTTTTGCCGTCCTGCTGGTGCACCAGGCGGTGGGAATCGCTGCCCGGAAGTACGGATTCTTCCGCTGCGAGCAGGAAGGCGGGCGTCATGCCGCAGAGCAGGCACGCAAACGCCGTGGCGGCGAACGCCGCCAGGCTGAATTCTCGCTGTACCTTGCCCGACTTCATTGTGTGTGTTCGCAGGGCCAGAGCCCCGTCGATTCCCTCAGTATAGTGAGTCGTGGTTTCTTAGATGACCGTTTTACAAAAAAGTTTACTGCAAATACAGTGAAATTGCGCTCTTTTTGCAGGGAGAACGCCCTAAAAATGTCCTGCTATACTTCCGCCCTGCCGCATTTCAGGGGTTTCCCTGCATGGTTCTAACCCACACGCCGGTATGTGATTTCGGCATACCGGCACCGGATTTCAATCTGCCCGGCGTGGACGGCCGCAACTGGTCCCTGCAGAACTGCCGGGGCCCGCGTGGGTTGCTGGTGATGTTCATCTGCAATCATTGCCCCTACGTCAAGGCCATCAATCACAAGCTCGTCCGCGACACCCGCGACCTGATCGCACTGGGCATTGGCTGCGTCGCCATCATGCCCAATGACACCGACGCCTACCCCGATGATGATTTTGAACACATGCGCGAGGAGGCACGGCGGCACGAGTATCCGTTTCCCTATTTGCTGGACGAATCACAACAGGTCGCCCGCGCCTACGGCGCCGTCTGCACGCCCGACTTTTTCGGTTACGACGCGCAGTTGGGACTGCAGTACCGCGGGCGACTGGACGAGAGTGGTGCGCGCCCCGATGCCGGTGAAGTCCGGCGCGAACTGTATCTGGCGATGAAGCAGGTCGCCGAAACCGGCCATGGCCCGAAGCACCAGATTCCATCCATGGGATGTTCCATCAAGTGGCGTCAGGAATGACGCGTGGGTGGGAAGCGGTCAAGCCTTAATTCACCTACGACCCTGCGACTGGGGTAGTATGGGCGCGCCAATTTGCGACTCGGCCGGAGAACCGGCTCGCCGGAGGATACCCTGATATGGATCAGAAACTGCTTGTGGGCATCGATTGCAGCAACTGCGGGCAGCGTGCGCTCGACTACGCAGTCGCCTGGGCCAGGACCGCGGATGTGCCCGTCGTCGTGGTGCACGTGATCGAATGGTCCCCGTATTCGTTCAACACGCCGATGGAGAACGAAGCCCGTCACAAGCGCCGCGAAGCCGAACTGGATCGCGCGCACTCCGAGATCGTCGATTCGGTCGTCGATCGTCTGCGTGATCAGGGGATCGACGCCAAGGGCCTGGTCCGCCACGGACACCCCGCCCATACCCTCAATGACCTCGCGAACGAGGCCGGCGCCACCAACATCGTCGTGGGCCGCACCGGCACATCGCGGATCAAATCCCAGTTGTTCGGCAGCGTGCCCAGTACCCTGGTGCAGATCGCCGACGTACCCGTCACCGTCGTACCCTGAGCCGGAACAACCGGAGAAAATAACCGATGTCCAAGAATCGTTTCGTGATCCTGCTGACCACCCTCCTGGCCCCGATCAGCGCCTTGGCCCAGAACGGTATCGACGAGAGGATCGACAACGCCGTCCGCCCGATCGCGGACACGGTTGCCGGGCTGGTGTTCTCATCGTTTCCGGTTGCCGGGGTGCAGATCCCGTTCGTTCTGGTCTGGCTGATCGCGGCAGCGACGTTCTTCACGTTCTATTTCCGGTTCATCAACCTGCGTGCCATGCGCCATGGCTTCCATCTGGTGCGCGGCGACTACAGCGACCCCACCGCGGCCGGTGAGGTCACCCACTTTCAGGCGCTCGCCACGGCGCTGTCGGGAACCGTCGGTCTGGGCAACATCGCAGGTGTTGCGATCGCGGTGTCGCTGGGCGGCCCCGGGGCGACGTTCTGGATGATCGTTGCCGGCTTCCTGGGCATGTCGACCAAGTTCGTCGAATGCACGCTCGGTGTGAAATATCGCAACGAGTACACGGATGGCACGGTGTCCGGCGGCCCGATGTACTACCTCGCCAAAGGGCTGGCGGAACGCAGTGACAAACTCCGCACCCTGGGCAAGATCCTGGCTGTCCTTTTCGCCATTTTCTGCATCGGCGGATCGTTCGGCGGGGGCAACATGTTCCAGGCGAACCAGAGCTTCAAACAGCTGGTCTCGGTCACGGGTGGTGATGCGAGTTGGCTGGCCGACAAGGGCTGGCTGTTCGGCGTGGTCATCGCTTCGCTGGTTGGCCTCGTGATCATCGGTGGTATCCAGGGCATCGCGCGCGTCACGTCCAAAATCGTCCCGTTCATGGCCATTGTCTATGTGCTGGCGGGCCTGATCATCATTCTGTCCAACGTGACGGCGGTTCCGGCAGCCATCGGCGCCATCATTAGCGGTGCGTTCAGCCCGGAAGGCATGGCCGGAGGCGTGATCGGGGTGCTGTTCCAGGGCTTCAGGCGCGCGGCATTTTCCAACGAGGCCGGCGTGGGTTCGGCGGCCATCGCGCACTCGGCGGTGCGCACGAATCGACCGATTACCGAGGGTTTCGTCGCCCTGTACGAACCTTTCGTGGATACGGTCGTGGTATGTACCATCACGGCGCTGGTCATCATTATCACCGGCACCTGGGATCCCAATGTGGATCCCGGGCAGGGCGTCGCGCTGACCTCCGCAGCATTCGAATCATCGATTTCCTGGTTCCCGTGGGTGCTGACCCTGGCGGTTGTGCTGTTCGCGTTTTCGACAATGATTTCGTGGTCGTACTATGGCCTCAAGGCCTGGACATTCCTGTTCGGTGAATCGCTGATTACCGATATCACGTACAAAGTGCTGTTCCTGGCATTTGTGGTTGTCGGGTCGTCCATGCAACTTGGCGCGGTCATCGATTTCTCGGATGCGATGATTTTCGCCATGGCTTTTCCCAATATTCTCGGCCTGTACTTCCTGTTGCCCGTGGTGAAACGCGAGCTGAACACCTACTGGGCGGAGTACCGGGCCGGCAGTCTGCAGAAGTTCGGTAAGGCCCTGCACCGGGCCTGACGGGGTGAGAATGCCACTTTTCACCTGAACTGTGCGTCTTCAGACCTTGCCCCGCCTCAGCGCCATGGGCGAGAATTGCCCCTTCGTTCCGCAGCGAGCCGGCGCCGAATGCTGGCCGCTCCCCCGATCCGCCGCCCCGAGCAGGCCAGACTGATCCGATCAGATTAACCAGGAAGCATGCAGTGAACCCCAGCCGACGCGAACTCGCCAACGCCATCCGCGCCCTGTCCATGGACGCGGTCCAGCAAGCCAATTCCGGTCATCCGGGCATGCCCATGGGCATGGCTGATATCGCCGAAGTCTTGTGGAACGACCACCTGAAACACAATCCGGAGAATCCGGGCTGGTGGGACCGCGACCGCTTCGTCCTGTCCAACGGACACGGTTCGATGCTGTTGTACTCCCTGTTGCACCTCAGCGGTTATGACCTGCCCATCGAGGAGTTGCGCAATTTCCGCCAGCTGCATTCGCGCACGCCTGGCCATCCCGAGTACGGCGAGACACCGGGTGTCGAGACCACCACCGGGCCCCTGGGCCAGGGAATCGCCAATGCGGTCGGCATGGCGCTGGCCGAGACCGTTCTGGCGCGCCGCTTCAATCGGGACGGGATGGACGTCGTTGACCACCATACCTGGGTGTTTCTCGGCGATGGCTGCCTGATGGAGGGCGTGTCTCACGAAGCCTGCTCGCTGGCGGGTACCCTCGGGCTCGGCAAACTCATCGCCTTCTGGGATGACAACGGCATTTCGATCGACGGCGAAGTCGAGGGCTGGTTTACCGATGACACCCCCGCACGTTTCGAGGCGTACGGCTGGCAGGTCATCCGTGACGTCGACGGACACGATCCGGTCGAAATCCGCCAGGCCATCGATACCGCGCAGGCCGAGTCCGGTCGTCCGACCCTGATTTGCTGCCGTACCGTGATCGGTTTTGGCGCGCCCAACAAGCAGGGAACGGAGGCCACGCACGGCGCACCGCTCGGTGAGGACGAAATCGCCGCGGCGCGCCAGGAACTGGGCTGGAACCATCCGCCGTTCGAGATTCCCCAAGACATCGCTGCCGCCTGGGACGCGCGCGAGCGCGGCCGGCAGGCGGAGCGGGCCTGGCGTGAGCGTTACGATACCTGGCGGAAGGCCCATCCCGAGCTCGCTGCGGAATTCAGTCGTCGAATGCAGGGCGATCTTCCGGACGACTGGGCCGAACAGACCCGTGCCCGAATCGCGGAATTGCAGGAAACCGGTGGCGATGTCGCCACGCGGAAATCTTCGCAGATCGCCCTTGATGCATTCGGGCCGTTGCTGCCGGAACTGATCGGCGGCTCCGCCGACCTGGCCGGTTCCAACAACACGATCTGGTCCGGCAGTGTCGATATCCGCGAAGCAAATGCCGACGGCAACTACATTTATTTCGGCGTTCGGGAATTCGGCATGGCCGCCATCTGCAACGGTCTGGCCCTGCACGGCGGGTTTATTCCGTACAACGCGACGTTTCTGGTGTTTTCGGATTACGCACGCAACGCCGTGCGCATGTCGGCCCTGATCCCGACCCACAACATTCACGTCTACACCCATGACTCCATCGGTCTGGGTGAGGACGGCCCGACGCATCAGCCGGTGGAGCACGCGGCGAGTCTCCGCATGATCCCCGGTCTGGACGTCTGGCGCCCGTGCGACACCGTCGAATCCGCGGTGGCCTGGAAGACGGCGATCGAGAAAAGCGGCCATCCTTCGGCCCTGATTTTTACCCGGCAGGCCCTGCCGCACCAACCACGCGATCCCGCGCAGGTCGACGCCATTGAACGCGGCGGTTACGTCTTGCGTGATGCGGACGAAGCCCCCGAGGCCGTCCTCATCGCCAGTGGTTCGGAAGTCGGCCTGGCGATCCAGGCCGCGGAATCATTGTCCGCGAACGGCATCCCGGTTCGCGTGGTGTCCATGCCGAACCCGGGCCGGTTCCTGGCCCAGGACGAGGGCTATCGCGACTCGGTGCTGCCACCCACGGTGCGCGCCCGGGTCGCCGTGGAGGCCGGAGTGACTCACTATTGGTACCCGCTGGTCGGCGATGGTGGCAAAGTCATCGGCGTCGATCGTTTCGGCGCGTCGGCACCGGGCAAGGTGCTTTTCGAAAATTATGGCCTGACTGTGGAAAATGTCAGCCAGGCCGTGCGCGATTCCCTGCAAGCCCGGGGCGCGTGAGCACAGGCAGAGTTTCGTAACACAGCAGATTCACCCAGGAGTTTGGACATGGCAATCAAAGTGGCAATCAACGGCTACGGCCGCATCGGGCGCAACATCCTCCGCGCCCTGTACGAAGCGGGCCGCACCGACGAAATCAAGGTAGTGGCAATCAATGATCTCGGCGATGCGGAGACCAATGCGCACCTGACCCGTTACGACACGGCACACGGCAAGTTCCCGTTCGAGGTCGAAGTCCGCGATGGCGACCTCGTGGTCGACGGTGACCCCATTCGGGTTCTGGCCGAGCGCAACCCGGCGGACCTTCCGTGGGGTGAACTCGGGGTCGACGTGGTACTGGAGTCCACCGGGTTTTTCCGCAGCAAGGAAAAAGCCTCGGCCCACATCAGCGCAGGCGCGAAGAAGGTGATTATTTCGGCACCCGGTGAGAACGTCGACAACACCGTGGTTTACGGCGTCAATCATCAGGATCTGCGCAGTTCGGACCAGATCATCTCGAATGCGTCGTGCACCACGAACTGCCTGGCCCCGCTGGCCAAGGTGCTGAACGACGGGGTGGGCATCGAACACGGCCTGATGACCACGATTCACGCCTACACCAATGACCAGGTGCTCACCGACGTGTTCCACAAGGACCTGCGCCGCGCGCGCTCGGCCACCATGAGCCAGATTCCGACCAAGACCGGTGCGGCGGCAGCGGTGGGACTGGTATTACCGGAGTTGAATGGCCGTCTCGACGGTTTTTCGATGCGGGTGCCCACGATCAACGTCTCGGTGGTCGACCTGAGTTTCGTGGCCAGCCGATCCACATCCGTGGAGGAAATCAACGAGCTGGTCCGCACCGCTGCCGAAGGCGATCTGAAGGGTGTGCTGGGTTACAACACCCGGCCGCTGGTTTCGGTCGACTTCAACCACGATCCGCATTCATCGGTATTCGATTCGACCCTGACCCGCGTCATGGAAGGCACACTGGTTAAAGTGTTGAGCTGGTATGACAATGAATGGGGTTTCAGCAACCGGATGCTGGACACCACGGTCGCATTGATGAATGCCTGATTTTCCGGTTCGGGCCTGGTGGTCTGTACCGCTTGTGGAGAGAGTCTGCACGTGAACTACCTGCGCATGGAGGATCTCGAACTCGCCGGCAAGCGGGTGCTGATCCGCGAAGACCTGAATGTGCCTGTCGAGCAGGGCGAAGTGTCGTCGGACGCCCGTATCCGGGCCGCTCTGCCGACCCTGAAAATGGCCCTGGAGGCCGGGGCGGCCGTGCTGGTGCTGTCGCACCTGGGGCGGCCGGAAGAGGGGCGGTTTTCCGAGGAGGCTTCACTGGCCCCGGTGGCCCGGCGTCTGGCCGAGTTGCTCGGCCGGCCGGTTGCGGTGCATCGCGACTGGATGGACGGCGTGGATGTCGCACCCGGAGATCTGGCGTTGTGCGAGAACGTGCGTTTCGAGGTCGGCGAAAAGGCCAACGATCCCGAACTGGCCCGGCGCATGGCGAATTTGTGCGATGTCTTCGTCATGGACGCTTTTGGCGCGGCACACCGCGCGCATGCATCCACGGAAGGGGTCATCCGCGCTGCGCCGGTGGCCTGCGCCGGACCTCTGCTCAGCCGCGAACTGGAGAATCTGGAGCGGGCGTTGAGTGAACCTGAGCGCCCGTTGCTGGCCATCGTGGGCGGGTCCAAGGTATCGACCAAACTCGGCGTGCTGAACAGCCTGCTGGACCGGGTCGATGAACTCATCGTCGGTGGAGGTATCGCCAATACCTTTATCGCGGCCAGCGGTTACGAAGTAGGGCACTCCCTGCACGAACCGGATCTGATTCCGGAGGCGCAGCGCCTGATTCGCCAGGCACACGAGCGCGGCGGTTCGATTCCCATTCCGGAGGACGTGGTCGTCGCCGATCGCTTCTCTGCCGATGCGAAGGCGGTCGTGCGCAAGGTCGATTCCGTCGGGCCGGAGGAAATGATTCTGGACATCGGACCGCTGACCGCGGTGCGCTATGCCGGCATCGTGGACGGCGCGGGGACCATCGTCTGGAACGGGCCGGTGGGTGTCTTCGAATTTCCCGCCTTCGCAGCCGGAACGCGGGCTTTGGCGGAAGCCATCGGCCGTGCGCCTGCATTCAGCCTCGCAGGCGGCGGCGATACGCTGGCGGCCATCGACCGCTTTGGTGTGGCCGGCGACATCAGCTACGCTTCCACGGGTGGCGGCGCCTTTCTGGAATTCGTCGAAGGCAAGAGCCTGCCGGCGGTCGCCGCGCTGGAGGCGAGGGCGGCGGACTGAGGCGGAATCGGGTTTATCCCGCCAGCGCGTCGAAAAATTCAGGGGCGAACGCCCGGTAATTCCGCCAACGACCGATGGATGCCCGGTGTACCGGTTGGCGGGCCTGCCAGGTGCTCGCCGTGCGGATGGGTCGGGACGTCTGGTCGTCCGCATCCATGGCGTCGTCCCAGTCCAGTCCGAGAAATTCCAGAATCCGCCGCAGGCTCGGGGCCGTGTTTTCCGCCAGTTTTTCGTAATCCACGTTCAGAATCCGCGCCCCCAGGACCGACTCCCAGTGGTCCATGAGTTGGCGGTATCCGTGGTGGTAGTCCACCAGGTCGTCCAAATCGTTGGCGAAGCCGGCTTCCGGGTGTTGGAACAACTGGAAGTAGCAGGACAGGCACGCATCGCGGCCATCGCGTCGCACGTGAATGATCCGGGCTTCCGGCAGCGCGGCCGCGAGGAAGCCCAGAAAGCGGAAATTCAACGGGTTTTTGTCGATGTAGTGGAGATTCTCGTCGCCGTCCTGGCGCAGTTGCGTCCACAGAAGGTCTCCGGCCGCATGCAGTGCGCCCGGGTCTGGCACTGAACCCTTCGCGGCGCGCGCTTGATGCGCCAGAAAATTCAGTTCCCCGCGGGCGGTGATGCGCGGATGCCGATCGAGCAGCCGTTCCAGCAGGGTCGTGCCGGACCGCAACATGCCGACGATGTACACCGGGTGGCGGCCCGAATGGGCCGGGAAGGGCGGGACCGGACATGCCTGGGTCCGGGCGGACTGGCGCTCGCGGGCGCAGGCGTCTCGATCCCAGGCTTGCTCGGCGTGGCGCAGCCGATTGCCGCGCCGGTACCAGTCCCAGGCCTGCCGCCAGTCTCCCAGGTCGTCATGGGCCTTGCCGAGGGCGAAAGCGATACACATCGCCGCTTCGCGTCCTGCGGGCGCGTCGACGGCCGCCCGCAAACGTCGCAGGTCGGCGTGGTCCGGGTCCTCGAAGCGCTGCAAGTGGGCCAGGCTCAACCAGGCCCCGCCCAATGACGGGTCGCCGGTCAGAGCGTCGCGCACGGCCTCGAGCGCCTTGTCGAAGCGGCCGGTCGCCTGGTGCAGGCGTGCCAGACGGAAAGCCAGTGATGGATCGCCAGGTGCCTGCCGCATGACGAGTCGCAGCGTTGCGATGGCCTCCTCGAATCGGTTGGAGTCGCGCAGGAATCCGGTGATTTTCAGCAACAGTTCCGGGGCGGCGTCGTCATGCCGGGCCAGATCGGTCAGCAGCAGGGCCGCGTCTCCCCCGCGACCCTGTTCGCGCAGCAGAAAGGCCAGCGCGAAGTGCGTATCGGCATCTCCAGGATGTTCCACGAGGAGATCGCGGAACTGCTGTTCCGCGGCTTGCGCCCGGCCGGCCAGGCGCAGCGCGTTACCCAGCCAGTAGCGAATCTCCCGCCGGCCGGGGGCGAGCGCGAGGGCCTGCTCGAAGCGGGCCACGGCGGTGTCGGCGTGGCCGTCGTCCATGGCCTGGCGGCCCGCGGCCAGCAGGGATCGCCACTCACTTGCGTTCATGCACAGAGACCACGTTGTGTCGCATGCGCAGAGGGTAATCGATTTGAACGGCGCGCGGGGTGATGAGGCACGCCGGCCTGACGAGGTCCCGGCCCGGGTCCGGGCCTATAATCCGCTTATGGCAGATCAATCATTGACCGACCCGAACGTCCGCCGCACCAAGATCATCGCGACCCTGGGGCCGGCGACGGATCGCCGCGAGGCGATGCACGCCCTGATCGAGGCCGGCGCGGACGTCCTGCGGCTGAACATGTCCCACGGCCCGGCGGAAAAACACGCGGAACGCACCCGGATGGCGCGCGAAGTCGCCGCGGAGGTCGGGCGTGAAGTGGCCGTGTTGTTCGACCTCCAGGGACCGAAGATCCGGATTGAGAAATTCAACGGCGGCGCGGCCGATCTGGAACCGGGGGCGGCTTTCGTGCTGGATGCGGGAAATCCCGGCATCCCCGGTGACAATGGCCGGGTCGGCGTCAGCTACCCTGACCTGCCGGACGATGTGAAACCCGGCGACGTTCTGCTGCTGGACGACGGTCTCGTCTCGATGCGGGTCACCCGCATCGACGGCCGCAGCATCGTGTGTGAGGTGGAGAACGGCGGCCGCCTCTCGGATCGCAAGGGAATCAACCTGCAGGGCGGGGGTCTGTCGGTTTCCGGGCTGGCTGAACACGATTTGCCCCACATTCGTCTGGCCGCCGAACTTGAAGCCGATTATCTCGCCGTGTCCTTCGCCAGTAACGCCGGGGATATCGAGCGGGCGCGCGAGCTGTTGCGGCAGGCGGGCAGCAGTGCTTCGATCATGGCCAAGATCGAACGTATCGAGGCCATAACGAACCTCGAGGAAATCTGTGATGCGGCCGACGCGGTTCTGGTCGCTCGCGGCGACCTGGGTGTCGAGATTGGCGACGCCGAACTGCCGGGCCTGCAGAAACGCATCATCCAGACCGCGCTGAATTACAACCGTGTCGCGGCGACCGCTACCCAGATGATGCAGTCGATGATCGAGAATCCGATCCCGACCCGGGCCGAAGTTCTGGACGTGGCCAATGCGGTCATCGACGGGTCCGATGCCGTGATGCTGTCCGCCGAGACGGCTGTGGGCAAGCATCCGGCCACGGTGGTGAAGGCGATGAACCGCATCTGCCTGGGTGCCGAGCGGCATTTTGACCGGGTGGGTGAGTCCGCGCGTCTCAATGTGCGCTTCCAGCGAATCGATCAGGCCATCGCCATGGCCGCCATGTTCATGGCAAAGCACGTTTCCGTGCAGGCCATCGTCGCGCTGACCGAATCCGGTTCCACCGCCCAGTGGCTGTCCCGCGTGCAATCGTCCGTGCCCATCTTCGCGTTGTCGCCGAATGTCGCGAGCCGGCGCCGCATGGCGCTTTTCCGCAATGTTTATCCCGTGGCGCATCAGCCCGACGGACAGGACATGGACCAGGTGATTGGCGAAGTGCTCAACCTGCTGTACCGCAAACGCCACGTGCGCACCGGTGACCGGGTGATCGTGACCCTGGGAGACCACCTGGGCGATCAGGGCGGAACCAACACCCTGCGATTGCTGCAGATCGGCGCCGAAGGGGCTGCCGAGAACCAATCGGAGCTCGAACTCGGCTGAACGACCGGAATTGGCGCAATCAAACGTGGCGTTCAATGGTCTTGTCACCGCCAAGCCAGTAAAATGGTGCGTTCACACGCGCCGCGGCTGCAGGCGGCGGCCGCGGCACGGCGCATTAAACCCATTTCAGGAGTCAGAGCATGAGCAGTTCGGATCTGGTGGCGGTGGCACAGGCAATGGTCGCGGAAGGCAAAGGCATTCTCGCGATCGACGAAAGCATGGGCACCATCGGCAAACGCTTTAAATCGGTCGGCATCGAAAACAACGAGGACAACCGGCGGGCTTACCGCGAAATGCTTCTGACCACGCCCGGACTGGGTGACCACATCAGCGGCGCGATTCTGTTTGACGAAACCCTGCGCCAGTCCACAGCGGACGGCACTCCGTTCGTGCAGGTCATGCAGGATGCCGGAGTGCTTCCGGGAATCAAGGTGGATACCGGTGCGCATCCGATGGCCGGCCATTCAGGCGAAAAGATCACCGAGGGGCTGGATGGCCTGCGCGGCCGTCTCGAAGAGTACCGTGGCCTGGGCGCACGCTTTGCCAAGTGGCGCGCGGTCATCACCATCGGTGAGAACATCCCGACCGCGTCCTGTGTCGATGCGAATGCCCACGCGCTGGCGCGCTATGCCGCCCTGTGCCAGGAAGCGGACATTGTCCCGATGGTGGAACCCGAAGTTCTGATGGACGGAACTCACGGCCTGGATGAATCCTTCGAGGTCACCGAGGCCACGCTGCGCGCCCTGTTCAACCAGTTGTACGATCACAATGTCCTGCTCGAGGGAGCGATCCTGAAGGCGAGCATGGTGATCTCGGGTTCCGATGCCGAGGATCGCGCCGGCGTTGGCGAGGTGGCGGAAGCCACGGTGCAGTGCCTGCTCAATGCGGTGCCCGCGGCGCTGGCCGGCGTGGTGTTTCTGTCCGGCGGACAGTCCGACCAGGAAGCCACCGCCCACCTCGATGCCATGAACCGCCTCGGCGATCTGCCCTGGCCGCTGAGCTTTTCCTACGGCCGCGCGCTACAGGCGCCGTCACTGGCGTTGTGGGGCGAAAACGTTTCGGCCAATGTCGCCGCGGCCCAGAACAAGCTGGCCCACCGCGCCCGGATGAATGGCCTGGCCGCGATGGGTCAGTACGACACCTCGCTTGAGGCGGCCTGAGCCCGTCAATAACGTCCACCCGGCCCGGCATACGCGTCTCGCGTCGCCGGGTCATCTGACTGGTCCGGCGGGTTCGACCGCCGGCGGATACTGCTGAGCTGATGACTTCAAATCTCAAGGAAAACGCGCTCAACTACCACCGGTATCCGCGGCCGGGGAAGATCAAGATCACGCCCACCAAGGCCCTGACCACGCAGCAGGATCTGGCGCTGGCTTACTCTCCGGGTGTGGCGGCGGCCAGCGAACTGATTCACGACGATCCCTCGACCGTGAGCGAAGTCACCGCGCGCGGCAATCTGGTTGCCGTCATCAGCAACGGCACGGCCGTGCTGGGCCTGGGTGATATCGGTCCCCTGGCGTCCAAGCCGGTCATGGAAGGCAAAGGGGTTCTGTTCAAGAAGTTTGCCGATATCGACGTCTTCGATCTGGAAATCGATGAGTCTGACCCGGACCGGCTGGTCGACATAATCGCCGCACTGGAACCGACCTTCGGCGGCGTTAATCTGGAGGACATCAAGGCACCGGAATGCTTCATCGTGGAATCCAAGCTCAAGGAGCGGCTGTCGATTCCGGTGTTCCACGATGATCAGCACGGTACCGCCATCATTACGGCCGCGGCGGTGCGCAACGCGCTGAAGATAACCGGCAAGTCCATTGACTCGGTTCGCCTGGTGGCTTCCGGCGCCGGTGCGGCGGGCATCGCCTGTCTCGATCTGCTGGTCGGTCTGGGCTTGAAGAAGGAAAACATCGTCGTCGTCGACCGCGAGGGCGTGATTTACGCGGGCCGCGAATCCTACATGGACGACCGCAAGGCGGGCTACGCCGCGGATACGGAATGGCGCACGCTCGAGGAGGCCATCGCCGGCGCGGATATTTTCCTGGGGGTGTCGGCGGGCGGTGTGCTCAGCCAGGACATGGTGGCCAGCATGGCGGACAGCCCGGTCATTCTCGCGCTGGCCAACCCGGACCCCGAGATTCTGCCCGAGCTCGCCCGCGAGGTCAGTCCTGACGCCATCATCGCCACCGGCCGTTCCGATTATCCGAACCAGGTCAACAACGTCCTGTGCTTCCCGTACATTTTTCGCGGAGCGCTGGATGTCGGTGCCAGCGGCATCAACGAGGCGATGAAGCTGGCCGCCGTCGAGGCCATCGCCGAACTGGCGCAGAAGGAGGTTCAGCAGGCCGGCGTGATGTCATACAGCATGGAGCAGTTGCAGTTCGGCCAGGATTACATCATTCCCAAACCGTTCGATCCGCGGCTGCTGGTACAGGTTGCGCCCGCCGTGGCGCGCGCGGCCATGGAAAGCGGCATGGCCACCCGGCCGTTGGAAGACCTGGACGCCTACCGGGAAAAACTCGAGCAGTTCGTTTACCGCACCGGCTTGTTGATGAAGCCGGTGTTCGACGCCGCCCGCGCAGAACCGAGGCGCGTTGCCTATGCCAATGGCGAAGAGCCGATCGTGCTTCGCGCGGTGCAAACGGTGGTGGACAACCGCATGGCCCGGCCCATCCTGATTGGCCGCCCCGCCGTTGTGGAGAGCCGTCTGGAAAAGCTCGGCATGCGCTTGCGTCCCGGCGAGGATTTCGAACTGGTCAATCCCGAGTCCGATCCACGATTCTGGGACTACTGGACCACCTATCACGCGATCATGGAGCGGCGCGGCGTCTCTCCGGATACCGCGAAAGCCATCGTTCGTACGCGTAACAGTGTCATCGCGGCCCTGATGGTGCATCGGGGTGAGGCCGACGCGATGATCACCGGCATCGTTGGACGCTACCGGGACAACCTGACCCACGTGCTGGACGTGATCGGCCTGCAACCCGGCATCCAGACCGCGGGTTCGCTGGGCGTGCTGAGCACGGACGAAGGCGCCTGTTTCGTCTGCGATACGCACGTCAATCCCGACCCCAGCGCGGAGCAGATCGCCGAGATCACCCTGATGGCGGCGGACAAGATTCGAATCTTCGGCATTCGCCCACGAGTCGCGCTGCTGTCGCACTCCGCATTTGGCAGCCACGAGGACAAGAGCGCCTCGAAGATGCGCCGCGCGCTGGAGTTGTTGCACGAGCAGGACCCCAACCTCGAGGCCGAAGGCGAAATGACGGCCGACATGGCATTGGATGAAACCTATCGCCGCCATGTATTCCCCAACAGCCGTCTGAGCGGACCCGCAAACCTGTTGGTGATGCCCAACCTGGATTCGGCACACATCGCGTTCAATTTTGCCCGGATGATCAGTAACGGCGTGACGGTCGGGCCGATCCTGCTCGGCGCGCGCCAGCCGGCGCATGTGCTGACGCCATCCGCATCGGCCAGGCGTCTCGTGAACATGACGGCACTGGCTGTTGTCGAAGCCCAATTAATGGAAAAACAAGCGATTGTCGGTTCGGCCGGCAAGGAGAAAGCAGGATGACCCGCGATAACGACAAGCTGCACACCGATACCGATCCCGTCGAAACACGGGAGTGGTTGGAGTCGATGCAGGCCGTCATCGCCCGTGAAGGGCCGGAGCGCGCGCATTTCCTGCTGGAACAGCTGGTCGACTACACGCGCCGGTCAGGTGGTTATCTGCCCTACGATGCGACCACGGCCTATATCAACACGATTCCGCCGCACCTGGAGGCGCGTTCTCCCGGGGATGCGGAGATGGAGCACCGCATCCGTTCGATCATCCGCTGGAACGCCATGGCCACGGTCGTGAGGGCCAGCAAACGCGGCGGGGAACTGGGCGGCCATATCGCCAGCTTTGCATCGGCGGCCACGCTTTATGATGTGGGGTTCAACCATTTCTTCCGCGGCCCGGATCATGAAGGCGGTGGCGACCTGGTCTACATGCAGGGACACAGTTCCCCGGGCATTTACGCCCGTTCGTATCTCGAGGGCCGCATCACCGAGGAGCAACTCGACCGTTTCCGCGAAGAAACGGGGGGCAACGGACTGAGTTCCTATCCCCATCCGTGGTTGATGCCGGATTACTGGCAGTTCCCGACCGTGTCGATGGGGCTGGGTCCCATCATGGCCATCTACCAGGCCCGTTTTCTCAAGTACCTGCACGATCGCGGCATCGCCGACACCTCCCAGCGCAAGGTGTGGTGTTTTCTCGGTGACGGGGAAACCGACGAACCCGAATCCCTGGGCGCGATTTCCCTTGCCGGGCGCGAGAAGCTCAACAACCTGATCTTCGTCATCAACTGCAACCTGCAGCGGCTGGACGGCCCGGTGCGCGGTAACGGCAAGATCATCCAGGAGCTCGAAGGCGTGTTCCGCGGCGCCGGCTGGAGCGTGCTCAAAGTCATCTGGGGTTCGTACTGGGATCCGCTGTTCGCCAGGGACAAGCACGGTCTGCTGCGCCAACGCATGGAAGAGGCGGTGGATGGCGAGTACCAGAATTACAAGGCCAAGGGCGGCGCCTACACGCGCGAGCATTTCTTCGGCAAGTATCCCGAACTCAGGGAAATGGTCGCCCACATGTCCAACGAGGACATCTGGCGGCTGAACCGTGGCGGACACGATCCGCACAAGATCTATGCGGCCTATCACAAGGCTACGGAGCCGCGCGAGCGGCCAGTGGTAATCCTGGCCAAAACGGTCAAGGGCTACGGCATGGGTGGCGCTGGCGAGGCGCAGAACATTACCCATCAGCAGAAAAAAATGGACGTGGATTCCATTCGCCAGTTCCGCGACCGGTTCAATGTGCCCATCGCTGACGACGAAATCGATGAGGTGCCGTACTTCCACCCGGGCGAGGACAGCGACGAGGTTCGCTACATCAAGGAGCGTCGTGAAGCCCTGGGCGGTCCAATACCGCAGCGCCGGCATGAGTACGAGGCCCTGCCGGTGCCGGAGCTCGATGCTTTCGCGACGGTGTTCAAGGACACCGGTGACCGAGAAATCAGCACCACGATGGCGTTTGTCCGCACCCTGGCCATCCTGTTGCGCGACAAGAAACTGGCGCCGCACCTGGTTCCCATCGTTGCCGACGAGGCACGCACCTTCGGCATGGAAGGCATGTTCCGGCAACTGGGTATCTATTCGTCGATCGGGCAGATCTACACGCCGGTCGATTCCGACCAGCTCATGTTCTACAAGGAAGACAAGAAGGGTCAGATTCTGCAGGAAGGCATCACCGAGGCGGGTGCCTTCTCGTCCTGGATCGCGGCCGCCACCAGTTACGCGACCAGTGGCGTGCCCATGGTGCCGTTCTTCATCTACTACTCGATGTTTGGTTTCCAGCGTGTCGGCGACCTGGCCTGGGCGGCCGGCGACATGCGCGCCAAGGGCTTTCTGATCGGCGGCACCGCGGGCCGCACCACCCTGAACGGCGAGGGCCTGCAGCATGAGGACGGCCACAGTCATCTGCTGGCCGGTGCGATTCCGAACTGTGTGTCCTATGACCCGACGTTCGCATACGAAGTCGCCGTCATCGTTCGCGATGGTCTGCGGCGGATGTACCAGGACAAGGAAGACGTCTACTACTACATCACCGTCATGAACGAAAACTACCCGCACCCGGCCAAACCCGAGGGCGTGGAGGACGGGATTTGCAAGGGTCTGTATCTGTTCCGCGAAGGTCCGGATGCCGGCAAGAAAGTTCAGCTCATGGGCTCGGGAACGATTCTGCGCGAAGTGATCGCGGCGGCCAGCATCCTCGAACAGGACTTCGGGGTCGCGTCCGACATCTGGAGCGCAACCAGTTTCACCGAGCTGCGGCGCGAAGGCCTGGACTGCGTACGGTTCAACCGGCTCAATCCCGAACAGGAGCCACGGGTGCCGTGGGTCACCGAATGCCTGACCGATCGCAAGGGCCCGGTCATCGCCGCCAGCGATTACGTGCGCGCATTCGCCGATCAGGTACGTGGATTCCTGCCGCAGCAGGACTACATTGTGCTGGGAACCGACGGTTTCGGGCGTTCCGACACGCGGGAGAATCTGCGTCGCTTCTTCGAAGTGGATCGTTTCCAGGTGGCCTATGCCGCCCTTTACGCCCTGTACCGCAAAGGACTGATCGGGCAGGGTGAATTGATCAGCGCACGCAGCAAACTGGGCATCGAACCCGACAAGACCAACCCGGCGCACGTCTGAGCGCGCCACGGAACGGATTGGAGCAGACAGTGGGCAAAACCATCGAAATCACGGTTCCGGACATCGGCGACTTCACGGACGTGCCGGTCATCGAGGTGCTGGTGTCCGAAGGCGACCGGGTCGAAGCTGAAGATTCGCTGATCACCCTGGAAAGCGACAAGGCGACCATGGAAGTGCCGGCGCCGCAGAGCGGCATCGTCCGTGACCTGAAGCTGAAAGTGGGTGACAGCGTCACGCAGGGGGATGTGGTGGCCCTGCTCGAGCCGGACAGTAAAGAGCCGGCCGCGGAGAGCGGGACGGATGCCGGTGCGGGCGAGAACGCGGGAGATGAGTCCTCCTCGCGCCCGGATGACACGCAGAAAGCGGCAGACACCGGGACCGATACGGATGAACCCGCGCAATCGGAGCCGAATAGCGATGAAGCGGATGCTGAAGCGTCCCCGGGTGCGTCCCCGGCCACGTCATCAAGTGCATCACGTGGCGAGGATCTGCCGGCAGAGCGCCGGCGCAGCGGCCTGGCCGCGGTGGACCCGTCTTCGGTCCCCTATGCAAGCCCGGCGGTGCGGGTCTTCGCGCGCGAACTGGGCGTGGACCTGCTGCAGGTGTCGGGCAGTGGCGACCGGGGCCGCATACTGAAGGAAGACGTATCCGGCCATGTGAAGTCGGTGATGTCTGCCGGCGAGGCCGCGGCATCCGCCGGTGCTGCGCAGGCAGGCGCGGCGCCCGGTTTCGCGGGCTTGAATCTGCCGCCGCCACCCCAGGTGGATTTCTCCCGTTTCGGGGAAACCCGCGAGGAGCCCCTGTCGCGCATCCGGCGTCTCTCAGCCGGGCATTTGCATCGCAACTGGGTATCCATTCCGCACGTCACCCAGCATGACGAAGCGGACATCACCGACATGGAGAGTTTCCGCAAGGACCATGTCGACGAGGCCCGGGAGCAGGGATTCAAGCTGACCCCGCTGGTCTTTCTGATCAAGGCCAGCGTCGCGGCCCTGAAGAAGTTTCCGCAGTTCAACGCCTCGCTGGCGGAAGACGGCGAAACGCTGATCCTCAAACAGTATTTCAATATCGGCATCGCGGTCGACACGCCCGACGGGCTGGTGGTTCCGGTGCTGCGCGAGTGCGAGCGCAAGGGCATCATGGAACTGGCCCGGGAACTGGGTGAACTCTCCGAACGCGCGCGCGAGCAGAAACTCAAGCCCCAGGACATCCAGGGGGGATGCTTTTCGATTTCCAGCCTGGGCGGTATCGGTGGCACGGCCTTCACTCCGATCATCAATGCACCGGAAGTCGCGATCCTGGGTGTTTCCCGTTCAAGCCTGAAGCCGGTCTGGAACGGTGATGCCTTTCAGCCGCGCCTGATGCTGCCCGTCTCACTGTCCTATGACCACCGGGTGATCGACGGTGCGGCCGCCGCCCGCTTCACCCGGTACCTGTGCAGCCGCCTCGAAGACCTGCGCCGGTTGACGCTTTGACCGGCACCGGCGGCATCCGATGACCGGTGCGGGCGATGCCCCGTCCGCGGGCCAGGGCCGCCGCCTGTACTGGGCGGCCATCGTGGCCATTCTGCTGGGCCTGACAGCGCTCTATCATGCGGTGATCCGGGGTCAGGGCGGCATGAGCCTCAGCGAGGACGAGCACGGGCGCGTCCTGGTCGTCCTGGAACGGCGGCGCGACAGCCATTTTTCGGCCGATGGCCAGATCAATGGGCACGATGTGCACTTCCTGGTCGACACCGGCGCCACCGATGTGGCGGTTTCCGAACGGCTGGCACGTTCCATCGGGCTCGAATTCGGCCCGCGGATCGGCATCATGACGGCGGCCGGGCCGGTCGGCGGCTGGGTCACGCGGCTGGACCGCGTGCAGTTCGGCGTGTTCACCCTGCGCGACGTGCGTGCCACCATTACCCCGGGGCTGGGTGAACAGGCCCTGTTGGGCATGAGTTTTTTGAAACATTTCAGCATCGTCCAGGAAGGCGATACGCTGGTCATTGCAGCGCCAGGAAGTTAGAGGTTTCCCAGCATGAGTCAGACCACCGAAGTCAAAGTGCCGGATATCGGCGATTTCACCAACATACCCGTGATCGAGGTGCTGATCAGCCCGGGCGACGAGGTCGCCGAGGAACAATCCCTGGTCACCCTGGAAAGCGACAAGGCGACCATGGAAGTTCCCGCTCCGGTGGCCGGCATCGTCCGGGAAGTCAAAGTCAGTGAGGGCTCCGCGGTTTCCGAGGGTGACGTGATCGCCGTCATCGAGTCCGAGGCGGAAGCAGTGGCGGAGTCTCCGGCCGGCGGGGAAGTGACGGCCGAATCCGGGGGGGAACAAACAGCCAGACCGGACGCGGGTGCGGCGGCAGACGAAGCGGCGGACGGCTCGTCCGGGGAAAACGATGCGGCTGCGGCCGGCACTGCCGCCACGGACGATGATGAAGCGCCATCCGGAGGCGGGCATGAATACGATGTGGTCGTGCTGGGCTCGGGCCCCGGTGGATACACCGCCGCCTTCCGCGCGGCCGATCTCGGGCTGAAAGTGGCCCTGGTTGAACGGTATCCCAGTCTGGGTGGTGTGTGTCTCAACGTCGGCTGCATTCCGTCCAAAGCGCTGTTGCATACCGCGGCGATTATCGACGAAGCGGCGGCAATGGCGGACCATGGTGTTCGGTTCGGCGATCCCGATATCGACCTCGAACGCCTGCGTGAATTCAAGGACGGTGTCGTCGGCAAGCTGACCGATGGCCTGGGCGGAATGGCCACCCGCCGGGGGGTGGAGGTTGTCCGGGGCACCGGCCGTTTCACCGGACCGAATGAGCTGACGGTGGGTGGCGGCGACGAAGAGCGGGTTCTGGACTTCGCGCATGCCATCATTGCCGCGGGCTCCCAGTCACTGGAACTGCCCGGGCTGCCGTGGGGTGATCCGCGCCTGATGGACTCGACCGCCGCGCTGGATCTGGAGGATATTCCGGGCCGCCTGCTGGTCATCGGGGGCGGCATCATCGGTCTGGAGATGGCGTGCGTTTACGCCGCGCTGGGCAGCAAAGTCACCGTGGTGGAGCTGACGCCGCAATTGATGCCCGGCGCCGACGCCGACCTGGTACGCCCGCTGCAGCAGCGCATCAAATCGCGCTATGAAAACATCTACCTCGAGACCCGCGTGACCGGTGTCGATATCGCCGATGATGCGCTGGTGGCCCGGTTCGAGGGCGAAAAAGCCCCGTCCTCGGCCGAGTTCGACCGCGTTCTGGTCGCCGTCGGCCGGGTGCCCAACGGCGGCAATATCGGCGCCGATGCGGCCGGGGTCGAGGTCGATGACAAGGGATTCATCGCAGTAGACAACCGCATGCGAACGAACGTGCCGCATATCTTCGCCATTGGCGACATCGTCGGTCAGCCGATGCTGGCCCACAAGGCCACCCACGAAGGCAAGGTCGCGGCGGAAGTCTGCGCCGGGCACAAGAGTGCCTTCGACGCGCGGGCGATACCGTCGGTGGCCTATACCGATCCCGAGGTGGCCTGGGTCGGCGTCACCGAAACCGAAGCCAAAGCCGGTGGCACGGCCTACGGTGTCGGGAAGTTTCCCTGGGCCGCCAGTGGGCGGGCGCTGGGAATCGGCCGGGGTGAAGGGTTCACCAAGTTGCTGTTCGACGAAGAAACGGGCCGTATCATCGGTGCGGGCATCGTCGGTCCGCACGCCGGAGACCTTGTTTCGGAATGCGCGCTGGCGATTGAAATGGGTTGCGAGGCGGCCGACATCGGCCTCACCATTCATCCTCACCCGACTTTGTCGGAAACCGTGGCGTTCGCGGCCGAGGTGTACGAGGGTACGGTGACCGACCTCTACATTCCGCGCAAAAAGTGAACGCCGGGAAGTAAACGACGGGAAATCGCACCCGCCGATCGCCAAACGCGCTCAGCTGCGGCGAAACCGGTACACCACGCGATCGGTGCGGCCGCGCACGGCCGGGTCGAACATGGGTTGGGCGTGATCGTCCGCGGCATTGCGCAACACCGTGCTCTCGGCCTCGAAGGTGAAGCAGCTGTCGGCCAGGTCGTCCTTGATGCGCTGCGGGTCGATACGGTGCAGGGTCTGTGCCGTTTCGCGCACATCGGCGCCGGCGTCGGCCACGTGATCGATGACGCCGAGTACCGCACCGGGCTTCAGCGCGCCACAGAGCGTGCGGGTCAGGGCCGGCTCGTCGATCGCCTCCCAGCCGTTTTCCGGGTCCACGTAGTAAAAGTCGTGCCAGGTCAGCACCACCAGCGCCAGGTCGAATGAATTCGGTGGCAGATCCAGTTCTCCGGCTTCGGCGACCAGCCGCTCCACGTTATCGAGCCGGTCACCCGCGTAGCGGGCTTGCAGTTCTTCGGCGACGTAGTCCACGTAAGCCTGGTTGTTATGTGCGGTCACGGATCCGTCCGGTCCCACCGCCCGGCTGAGGATTTCCGTGTAGTAACCCCCGCCGGAGAAAAGATCGAGAACGTTCATCCCGGCCTGCAGTCCGAAAAACCCCAGCACATCGGCCGGTCGCCGAAGCGGATCGCGCACGCGGTCGGTTTCCAGGCGTTCGGGGTGGGCCAGCGATTCGGCCAGGGTCAGATCCAGCGATGCGCCGCCATCGTCACTGCACGGTGAAATCAACAGCAAGGTCAGGAGCGCCTGTGTGCACGTCATCTTCATTCTCCCCGCGGTCCGGCCGCCAGAGCCGCAGTATAGTTCCGGTCGGCACCGTCAACGCCCGAACCCGGCGCGTGGGGCGATGGATGGAGCCGTGCCTGCGGTGAACCGGGGTGGTCGTGCACCCGAAGCGAATTGTCAATCCAGCAGGAACACGCAGGTCGTGGTGATGATGATGGCGCCGAGAACGTTCAGCGCCAGGCCGGCGTGAGCCATGTCGCTCACCTTGATCCGGCCGCTGCCGTAAACGATGGCGTTCGGCGCGGTCGCCACGGGAAGCATGAAGGCGCAGGTGGCGCTCAGCGCCGCCGGAACCATCAGCAGCATAGGGTTGATGTCGGTCGCCACCGCCGTCGCCGCAAGCAACGGCATCAGCAGGCTGGCCGTTGCGGTGTTGCTGGTCACTTCGGTGAGAAATGTCACGGACAGGCAAATGCCGAGGATGAGCAGCCAGGTCGGTAGCGCGACCAGTCCACTCAACTGGCCGGCCATGATCTCCGCCAGGCCGCTGCTGACGAACGCCGAGGCAATGCAGATGCCGCCGGCGAACAGGATCAAGACGCCCCAGGGAATCCGGCGGGCGGATTCCCAGCGCAGCAGACGGCCGCCTTCGCCGTTGGGCAACATGGCCATCAGGATGACTGCAATCATGGCCACCGAGGCGTCGTTGGCGGAAGGCAGCCCCAGCCAGCCGCTCCAGCCTCCGAACGGCGCCTGCCGTGTGATCCAGGCGAGGGCGGTGAGGCTGAACATCAGCAATACCCGTTTTTCGGCCGGGCGCCAGGCCCCGGTGTTGGGCAGCTGCACGGGCCGTTCGAGGCGGATTCCCCGTGTCAGCCACAGTCCGGCCAGCGGCACGAAAACAATGACGATGGGCAGGCCCAGCGACATCCACTCCAGGAAGTTGGGCGCACTGCCGAACTGGTCCATGTGGACCTGCATGAAGATCAGATTGGGCGGAGTGCCGATGGGGGTTCCCAGGCCCCCGATGCTGGCTGCGTAGGCGATTCCCAGCAACAGCGGAATCGCAATGCGCTTCTGCGCCTGCTCCAGCACGGCCAGCGCCACCGGAAGCAGCATCAGGGTGGTCGCCGTGTTCGATATCCACATGCTGAGCAGTGCCGCGGCAGCCATGAAACCGAGCACCAGCCCGCGAGCGCTGTCGCCGCCGAACAGGTTGACCATGTACAGCGCGATGCGCCGGTGCGCGCCCGAATCCGCCATGGCGGTGGACAGCATGAACCCACCCATCAGCAGCAGGATCAGCGGGCTGCCGAAGGCCTGGCCCACCTCGCTCGGTGTCAGCACGCCCAGTAGCGGAAACACCGCCAGTGGGATCAGCGACGTGAAAGGGATCGGGACGGGCTCGAATATCCACCATACGGCGCAAATCAGCGTGACGGCGGCGGTAATCGCCGTGTCGGCGGACCATCCCTGGCTGGTCAACCAGGCGAACAGAAGCAGGCTGGCGAGCGGGGCGCCGGCTAACAACCAGCGATTCATTGACGCAGATCACCCACGGAATCAATCACTTTCGTCTCCCTGTGCAATTACCGTACGTTATCGTATGATAAGAATGGTTCTACTGATTCGGGCTGTTCGCCCAGGGCTCCATCGACCCACCCGCGAATGCCCCAAAAATTCCCGGCACTCTAGCACAGGGCGGATCGATCTACCGCAAACGAGTCCGGAATCTCCGATCCGTATTCACGGGGAAATAATTGTATGAAAAAACGCCTTTCCTTCACGCTAATTCTGCTTCTGGTCGTACTGCAGGCCCAGGCGGCGCCTACCCAGCCCGCGCGCAACAAGGACGGCAGTATCGTCACCGAGGTATTGACGCCCGTGTTCGACGCCTCGGCCGGCCTGCTGCCGTTTCCGATCAACCTGCTGTTCACCGGCACCACCGACCTGACCCTGAACATTCCGGTGGCAGACCCCACCGATTTCGGCGATCCCGCCGTGGCCCTGAGCGCGATGGACGGTTTCAGCACCACGGAGGCCTGGACTGTCAACTTCGTCAAGAACCCCATCAGTTCGCTCAATACGTTCCGACCGACGGCCACCATCGACCCGGCATCGGTCGTGCCGGGTCAGTCCGTGCGAATGTTCGAGGTGAGTACCGTGTTCGGCACCATCGTCCAGGTCAGCGGTGTGGTGCGTGAACTGGAGCCGGGCGTGGAGTACACGGCCACCCTGGCGGCGCCAGACACGATCGCCATTCTTCCGCTGCTGCCCTTGAAGGAGCTGACCACCTACATGGCGGTTATCACCAACGATGTCCGGGACAGTGAAGGCAACGACGCCACTCCTGACCAGCAGTATTTCATCGGCAAGCGCCCGGATCCGCTGATCGATGCAAACGGCAACAGCACCACCCTGCTGCCGACCGCAAACGCACAGGCACTGGAGGGCCTGCGCCAGATTATCAACGCCCAGGAAGCCGCCGCCGCGGCCGCCGGAGTGAATCCGGACGACATCGTGGTGAGCTGGACGGCCCAGACCCAGTCCATCACGCCGGTGCTCAAGAACCTGCGCAGCGTTGCGCGTCCCGCGCCCACCACCGCTGCTCCCATGGGCATCGACACAGGCGCCGTCGGCGGCGCCGGAATCGCTGACCTGTACATGGGTGTGATCACCCTGCCTTATTACCTCGGCGTACCCAGCCAGCAGAACCCGGTCGCGCCACTCACTGAGTTCTGGCGGGCGGAGCCGGGCGCCTACGTGGCGCCTTTCGATGCGCTCGGGCTCGATCCGACCTCGACCCACGTGACCGTCGCCAACCCGTTCCCGGTGAAGACCAGCGATCAGACCGTGCCGCTGCTGATCAGCGTGCCCAACGCGGCCAGCGGCAGGAGCCGTCCGGCAGCCGGGTGGCCGGTGGTTATTTTCGGTCACGGCCTGGGTGGCAATCGGACCCAGATGCTGGCCATCGCCGACACACTGGCATCGGTGGGCTACGCGACCATCGCGATGGATGCTCCGCTGCACGGAGTGGTTCCGGCACTGGCGCCCACACTGGCACCGTTCTATGTCGGGAACACACCTTTCGCGGATGATGCGAACGAGCGGACGTTCGACGTGGACTACATCGACAACCTGACCGGTGCCCCGGGCCCCGACGGTGTCGCCGACCCGTCGGGAACGCACATCATCAATCTGGGCAGCATGCTGACCAGCCGCGATAACGGCCGGCAGGCACAGGCCGACCTGTCGGTACTGACGGTATCCATTCCGCACATCAGTATCGATGGCGATCCGATTCCGGATTTCGACGGATCCGACATCGCTTACGTATCCTTGTCGATGGGCTCGATCCTGGGCCAGCCTTTCGTAGCGGCGGAGCCGATGGTCGAGCGGGCTTTCCTGTCCGTACCGATGGGCGGAATCGCTCGCGGTCTGGAAGCATCACAGGCCTACGGCCCATTGATTCGGGCCGGTCTCGGATCGGTCGGCGTGTTCCCCGGTACTGCTGACTACCAGCAGTTTTTCACGCTGCTCCAGACCGTGATCGATTCGATGGACCCAATCAACTGGGCGATTGAATCGGGCACTTTCGAAAGCATCGTCCTGAACGAAGTGATCGGCGACACGGTGGTGCCGAACTTCGTGGCCACCGCGCCACTGTCCGGCACGGAGCCGCTGATTCGGGCGATGGGTCTGGAAGCGTATTCCTCGTCCCGCTCGGACCCGGCCGGCCTGTCCCTGGTCGGACGATTCCCGCCGCCGGCATCGCACGGTTCATTGCTGAGTCCGGCGAGCTCGCCCGAAGCGACCGCGGAAATGCAGGGCCAGGTGGCTTCCTTCGTATCCAGCAAGGGCACAACGGTGGTGGTGAACAATGCCGCGACCATGGTGTCGGAATAAGGGGGCCGAGACATGAAAACGAACCGCACCCGCATCCTCCCCGCCCGTGGAGACGAAAGCATCATGAACCGGAATCGCAGCGTTTCAGCTCCGATGGTGGCAGCCTGTGCCGCGGCCGTTCTGGGCTGGTCGGCACCAGCGGCTTACGCCATCGACATTTCGTCCGGTGAAATTACCGGCAGTTTCGACACGACCATCACCTACGGTGCGTCATGGCGAGCCAGCGACCTGGACGAGGACAACGTCGCCAAGGCCGTGTTCAATCCCACGGTCGGCTTCCTGCCCAATTCCGGGCAGCGCGCCGCGCTCGGGCGCTGGTCGAACAACGGTGACGACGGCAATCTGAATTACCCCGATTCGGGCGATCTGATTTCCAACACCATCAAGCTCACTTCAGAGCTGGATCTGCAGTACCGCAACTTTGGCGCTTTTGTTCGATTCAGTGCGTTTTACGACTTCGAAAACGAAGACCGTGACGTGCTGTCCGATATCGCCGAGGAAAAGGTCGGCAAGGACATTCGCCTGCTCGATGCCTACATCTGGGGTGACCATCTGTTCGGCGACAGCGCCGTGACCTGGCGCCTCGGGTCCCAGGTCGTGAGCTGGGGCGAATCCACCTTCATCCAGGGAGGAATCAACGTCATCAATCCGGTGGACGTGTCCAAGCTGCGCGTGGCCGGAGCCGAGCTCAAGGAAGCGTTCGAAGGCGTGAACATGATCTGGGCCAGCTTTGAGGTGACTCCGAACTTTTCCGTTGAGCCGCTGTACATCTTCGAATACCAGCAGGTCGATCCCGATCCGGCCGGCACCTATTTCTCGACCAACGACCTGGCGACTCCGGGCGGGGCCTATGCCATGCTGGGATTTGGCACGGTGCCGCAACCCGTGATCAATCCGGACCTGTATCACGATGTCTGCCTGTTCGGTAACTATGGCGGTTCGGACACCGGGTTGCCTCCTGATCTCGTGGCCGCCGGGTGTGCCTTGTCCTTTCCCCGGGTGGAAACGCGCTTCCCGTCGGAAAGCGGCCAATATGGTCTCGCGATGCGGTACTTCGCGGAGAACCTGAATTACACCGAGTTCGGTTTTTACTTCCTCAACTACCACAGCCGCCTTCCCCTGATCAGCGGCCGGTCGATTACGTCGACAGCACTGAGCAGCGGACAGTACTGGACCGAGTACCCCGAGGACATCCACCTGTGGGGTGCGAGCTTCAACACCACCATCGGCACCTGGTCGCTTTCCGGCGAGGTCAGCTACCGGCCCAATGCCCCGCTTCAGATCGACGACGTCGAGGTGCTGTTCGCCGGCCTGACGCCGCTGAACGTGCTGATTCCCGCCCCGGTCAACCGTTTCAAGAGCCAGTTGGGCGAATTCGGGCCGGGTGAGTTGATCCAGGGTTGGGACGAGCACAACATGTGGCAGGCCCAGACCACCACGACCCGGCTGTTCGGACCCGGAAATTTCCTCAAGGCCAATCAGATCGCATTCGTGGCGGAAGTGGGTTTCAACTACATTTCCGACCTCCCCGACAAGGATTACCTGCGATATAACGGGGACGGCACCGACACCGGCGGTGGGCCGGACTACCTGAGCGGCGATTTCCGCAATCCACAGACCGAAACGGACGGTTTCGCGGATGACTTCAGCTGGGGCTATCGCCTGCTGGTCCGGGCCGACTACAACAACGTGTTCGGCACCGCGTGGACGATGACGCCCTCGATCGGCTGGGCGCACGACGTCAGCGGCACCACGCCCGGGCCGGGCGGTTCATTCATCGACGGCCGCAAGCAACTCACTCTGGGCCTGGGTTTCAGCTACCTGCAGCAGTGGGGCTTCGACCTGAGTTACACGTCGTATTTTGGCGCCGGCCGCTACAACCTGCTCAAGGACCGGGATTTCATCGGTGCCAGCATTCGTTACTCATTCTGATCGCCGGAGGACTTCATGCGCATGATCACTACCAAATCCCTCGCCGTCTGCGTCGGCATTGTGCTGGCGACGGGCCAGGCCCTGGCCGGACCCAAGCCGGACGAAATCCATCGTCTGAGCGAGGATCTGACGCCAATGGGCTCCGAGCGCGCGGGCAATGCGGATGGCACGATTCCGGAGTGGACCGGTGGCATTTTGGAGCCGCCCGCGGGCTACAGTCCGGGCGACCACCATCCCGATCCGTTCGCGGATGACCAGCCTCTGTTCCGGATTGACGGCAGTAATTACCAGCAGTACGCGGACCAGCTCAGCGAAGGTCAGAAAGCCATGCTGGCGCAGTACGCCGACACGTATTACATGGATGTTTACCCTACCCGGCGATCCGTATCCTTTCCGCAACGGGTCTATGAGTACACGGCCCGCAACGGTGAGACCGCGAAGCTTGCCGCAGAAGGTGAGGGTGTGGTCGATGCCGCGGAAGGATTTCCTTTCCCGTTCCCGGAGAACGCCTATGAGTTGATGTGGAATCACAAACTCAAGTACAAGGGCATCGGCGGTGTTCGGTACAACAACCAGATCGCGCCGACCACGAACGGTGACTACTCGGTGACCGTCATCCGCGAGGAATTGCTCGGCCTGTACTACAAGGAAGGCGAGACCAGCGCGTCCATCGGCAACATCCTGCTGTATTTCTTCCAGGAAGTGGAATCACCGGCCCGGCTCGCGGGTAACATCCTGCTGGTGCACGAAACCCTCAACCAGGTCGAGCAGCCGCGCCAGGCCTGGATTTACAACCCCGGACAGCGCCGCGTGCGCCGGGCGCCGAACGTCGCCTACGACAACCCGGGCACCGCATCCGACGGTCTGCGTACCAATGACATGACCGATATGTTCAACGGCGCCATGGACCGCTTCGACTGGACAGTAGTCGGCAAGAAGGAAATGTACGTGCCGTACAACTCCTACAAGGCCCACGCCGAAGGCCTCGGCTACGATGATTTCGTGCGGCCCGGACACCTGAATCCCGAGCTGTTCCGGTATGAATTGCACCGGGTCTGGGTGATCGAGGCCAACCTCAAGGAAGGCATGCGTCACATCAACCCGCGGCGTACCTTCTACCTGGACGAGGACAGCTACCAGATCGTGCTGACCGATCATTACGACGCGCGTGGCCAACTGTGGCGTTCGTCGGAGGGGCACGCGATCAACTACTACGACGTGCCGACTTACTGGTCCACCATCGAGGCCCATTACGACCTGCAGTCCGGACGCTACGTCGCGCAGGGGTTCGACAATACCGGCCCGGTGAATACGTTCAATGTCGAGCTGAACCCGGGTCAGTTCACGCCGCAGGCGCTCAGAACCCGCGGCCGAAGATGAGGTCGTACGCAAGGCCGGCAATTGCCGGCCTTGTTGCCTGCGACGGCTTTGCCGTTGCATGATGGTTTCATGTGTCCCCCACCGCTGCGGATCTTCGCCATGATGCGGATTGAAGTGATCGTCTGCTGTTGCCTGCTGCTCACCGCGGCTGGCGCGCCGGGGCTGCTGCTGGCCCAGACCGAAGATTCCATTGAGGAAATCGAATACGCGGAGCACCTGCCGCTGGTCACACAGTCGCTGTTGCTCGACACGATCAAAGCGGGTGATCGATTGCTGGCGGTTGGTGAGCGCGGGCACATCGTCTGGTCCGATGACGACGGGGAAACCTGGCAACAGGCCGATGTCGTCCCCACCCGCTCTACTTTGACGACGCTGGAATCCAGCGGTGGCCGGTTGTGGGCGGCCGGCCACGATACGGTCATCCTCACCAGCAGCGACGGCGGGCGCAACTGGACCCGTCAGTTCTTCGATCCGGAGCGCTTCCAGCCGGTCATGGACCTGCATTTTTTCGATGAGCGGCACGGACTGGCCATCGGCGCCTACGGTTTGATGCTGGTTACCCGGGACGGCGGCGAGACCTGGGAGGACTGGGCCGTCAACGACGAGGACAGCTGGCACCTGAATTCAATTGTCGAACTCGGGGACGGCACCCTGTTGATTGCCGGCGAGGCAGGCTATTCGTACCGCAGCCACGATCAGGGGGAAACCTGGGAGGCGCTGGATCTGCCCTACCAGGGTTCAATGTTCCGCGCGCTGGAGATTGAAAAGGGCTGCGTGTTGTTCGCCGGTCTGCGCGGCCATGTGATGCGCTCCTGTGACGGCGGGGATACCTGGAGCGAAGCCGGCACCGGTCTGGAGGCCACCCTGATGGATGGCGTGCAGGCTGGGCGGCGCACCCTGCTGGTGGGTAATGGCGGCGTGATTATCGAACGGCTGGGCGCGAACGACTACCGTGCGGTCGCGCATCCCAGCGGGGTCGATTTCGCATCGGTGCTGAATCTCGGGGATGGACGTTTTCTGCTCACCGGTGAGGAAGGTTTCTACCGCTATCCGGTCGCAACAGACACCGGGGACGGATCATGAACGACACGACCCATACCCGTCTGCACAAGCTGGCGACCTTCCTGATCAATTACCGCTACGCGGTGGTCAGCCTGTTCGTTGTCGCTACGGTCTTCATGCTTTATTCCATGACCAGTCTGCGCATCGAGACGGGTTTCAAGAAGCAGTTGCCGCTCGAGCATGAGTACATGCAGACCTTCCTGAAATACGAGCAGGAGTTTGGCGGCGCCAATCGCATCCTGGTGGCGCTGATGGCGCGCGACGGCGACATGTTCGCGCCCGAGTTCTTCGAGCGATTCGAGGAAATCACCAACCAGGTTTTCTTCATTCCCGGTGTCGACCGCGCCAGCGTTCGCTCCATCTTCACGCCCAACGTGCGTTTCGTCGAGGTGGTCGAGGACGGTTTCGCGGGTGGCAATGTGATTCCTTCCGATTTCTCGCCTTCCCCCGAAATGTTCGAGCGCGTTCGCGGCAATATCGTCAAGTCGGGTGAGGTCGGCCGTCTCGTGGCCAATGACTTCAGCGGCGCCATGGTCTGGGCCAACCTGCTCGAGGAGGACCCGCAGACCGGGGAGCAGCTCGATTACCGTGAAGTCGCGAGCCAGTTGGAGCAGATACGGACCGATTACGAAGACGAGGCCTATTCGGTGCACGTCATCGGCTTCGCCAAGATCATCGGCGATATTTCGGATGGCGCGAAGTCCGTGGTCTGGTTTTTCAGCATCGCACTGGTCATCACCGCCATTCTCCTCTACCTGTATTCGCATTCGATCTGGCTGACCGTGCTGCCACTGGCGTGCTCCCTGATCGCCGTCATCTGGCAGTTGGGTTCCCTGAGCCTGCTGGGTTACAGCCTGGATCCGATGAACATCCTGACGCCGTTCCTGATTTTCGCCATCGGCGTCAGCCACGGCGTGCAGAAGATCAGCGCCTGGACCGTGGAGAAGGAGTTTTCCGGGCGTACCCCCGATGCCTGGGCGCAGGACGGCGTAACCGATGTCGATACGATTCCGCGCCGCTCGCCAATGCACGGTTCACGCGAAACCATGAAGAAGTTGCTGGCGCCGGGCATCATTGCCCTGGTGTCGGACACCATCGGTTTTCTGACCATCCTGTTCATCAACATCCGGATCATCCAGGAACTGGCCATAACGGCCAGCCTGGGTGTGGCCGTCATCATTCTGACCAACCTGTTGTTGCTGCCCGTGTTGCTGTCCTGGGTCCACCTGAGCAACGCCCATGAATATCGCGAACGGCTGCTGCGCAAGGCGCACGACCATTCCGCGTTCTGGATGTTCCTGACCAACATCACCCAGCCGCGGCGCGCCGCCATCGTCATCGGCATCAGCGTGCTGCTGTTCGTGGTGGGGTTCTGGCTGGCGCAGGACATGAAGATTGGCGACTCCGAGCCCGGCGTACCCGAACTGCGCCCCGATTCGCGCTACAACCAGGATGCCCTGCTGATTTCAGACGAGTTTTCGCTTGGCGTCGATGTCTTCACCGTCGTGGCGGAAACCATTCCGGACGCCTGCACCGAGAATTACGAGGTGATGGAGCGGATCGATCGATTCGCCTGGCACATGCGCAACGTGGAAGGCGTGCAGAAAGTGATTACCTTGCCGATGGTCGCGAAGGTGGTGAACGCCGGCTGGAACGAAGGCAACATCAACTGGCGGATACTGCCGCGGGACAATTACGTCATGCGGCAGGCTCTCAGCAGCATCGACACCGATACCGGGCTGCTCAACCGCGACTGCAGTTCGATGCCGGTGCTGGTGTTTACCACGGATCACCGGGCGGAAACGATTACGCGCGTGGTCGAGCGGGCCGAGGAAATGCAGGAAGAACTGAAGATCGGTGACGTGCCGTTCACCCTCGAAAAGGCTTCGCTGCACGCAAGTCAGGAAGATGGCGACGATGCGGCTCCCGAACCATTCCTGCAGTTTCGCCTGGCCACGGGCAATGTCGGCGTGATGGCCGCGACCAACGACGACATCAGCGCAGCCGAAAAACCCATGCTGATCCTGGTGTTCGCTTCGATCATCGTTTTGTGCATGATCACTTATCGTTCCTTCCTCGGAACGATATGCATCGTTTTGCCGCTGGTCGTGGTCTCGACACTGGCGGAAGCACTGATGGCCTTGTACGGCATCGGGCTGAAGGTGAACACCCTGCCGGTGGTCGCGCTGGGTGTCGGCATCGGCGTCGACTACGGTATTTACATGTACAACCGCCTCGCCCATCTGCTGGCCATCGGGCATCCGCTCCGGGAAGCCTATTACCGCACGCTTCGGCTGACCGGCCGGGCCGTGATCTTCACCGGCTTCACCCTCGCCGCCGGCGTGGGCACCTGGATCTTCTCGCCGCTGCAGTTCCAGGCCGACATGGGCATTCTGCTGGCCTTCATCTTCCTGGCCAACATGGTGGGCGCCATCATCGTGCTGCCCGCGCTGGTGCGCTGGCTGATCTACCGCAGCGGCGACGCTGAAACGACGGCGCGGCGCGCCGGGCGCTGAAATTCCCTGCGGGCCGGGTCCGCTGGCGGTGGGTTCATGTGCGTTTGCCGGTGCTCCGGGTGCCGAGGCTGGGAGGGTTGACCCGGTTTCCGACAGTGGCGAAACATAGGTAATCGAGGGCGAGTTCAGAGCCCACCCTGAGCGCAATGCGTCGGCGGGGCGTCAAAGTCGACGATTCAAGAGGTGTTGTGGACGTTTGAACAGGGCCCGCCTTCCAATCCTTGGAACCTGCTTTTCCTGCCCATAAATCCCACGCTTAAGCCGTTCCAATGGCTTTTTGATGCGAAAACGTTCTAATTTTCAGTGACATGTGTTGGCCCGACCCCGGGAATCTAACAAGTTGGCCCGACCCCGGGAATCCAGTGACATGTGTTGGCCCGACCCCGGGAATCCCTTGAAGGTCGTCCGCGCTAGATTCTGGCCACGCTGTAACGCGGATCGTCTTCGGCCACTTCTACCTCGACCAGGCTGCCGGCCGCGGTGATCAGTTTGCGGCATTCCGGGCTGAGGTGGCGCAGTCTCAAGCGCTTGCCGGCCTTGCGATAGCGCTCGGTGACGGCGTTGAGTGCTTCCAGGCTGGAGTAGTCGGCCACCCGGGCATCCTTGAAGTCGATGATCACCTCGTCCGGGTCGGTAAGGGGTGACATTCTTTGCGCAAATTCATGGACCGAACCGAAGTACAGCACACCCTGCAGATTGTAGATGCGGGTTCCCCGTTCCGTGTCCTGGGGGTTGAGCCGAACGTGTCGTGCGCTTTCCCAGGCGAATACCAGCGCTGAGACGATCACGCCGGCAAACACGGCCAGGGCCAGATTGTGCAGAATCACGGTGATCAGGGTCACCGTCAGTATCACCACGACTTCGGCCGCCGGTACCTTGCCGAGGGTGCGGAAAGTCGCCCATTCAAAGGTGCCGATGACGACCATGAACATCACCCCCACCAGGGCGGCGATGGGGATCTGCTCTATGACCGGTCCGCCGACCATGATCAGTACCGCCAAGGTGAGGGCGGCGACCACGCCCGAAACGCGTCCGCGCCCGCCGGATTTGATGTTGATCAGGCTCTGTCCGATCATCGCGCAGCCGCCCATCCCGCCGAACAGGCCGGAGAGGAAGTTGGCTCCGCCCTGGGCGAAACATTCACGATTGCCCTGGCCGCGGGTTTCCGTGAGATCGTCGATCAGCTGGAGCGTCATGAGCGACTCGATCAGGCCGACCAGGGCCACGGTCAGGGCGGTTCCGCCGATCAGCACGAAGGTGTCCCACGTCCAGACGATATCCGAAGGCCAGGCCAGCATGGGAAAGGCGCCGGTCAGTTTGGCGCTACCGGTTCCCTCGTAGAGCACATCGCCGATGGTCTTGGTGTCGATCACGTTGAAATGGCTCATGAGCCCGACGGCGATGATGGCGACCAGGATGGACGGAATCGCGCGAGTGATTCGCGGAAAAAACTGGATGATGGCCATGGTCAGCATTGCCAATCCACCCATGACCCATAGTGCATTGCCGGGTAACCAGGCACCCTCCGCCGTTTTGAATGAATCAAATTGGGCCAGCAGAATCAGTATGGCCAGACCGTTCACAAAGCCCATCATGACGGGGTAGGGCACCAGCCGGATAAAGCGGCCCAGTTTGAACAGGCCCACCAACCCCTGGATCAGGCCGGCCAGCATCACGGTGGCGAACAGGTACTGCATGCCGAGATCGTCGATGCCGGCTTCCGCGCCGGCGGTGTTGCCCATCTCAACCGCCTTGGCCACCACAACGGCAATCGCGCCGGTAGCGCCCGAAATCATGCCCGGCCGGCCGCCAAAGGTCGAGGTGACGAAGCCCAGGAATACCGCCGACCACAGTCCCACCAGCGGGTCCACCCCGGCGATGAACGAAAAGGCAATGGCTTCCGGAACCAGTGCGAGTGCCACGGTGAAGCCGGACAGGGTGTCGTCCCGCCAGTTACCGTTCTTCTTGACGAACAGATTGAATAGCATGCTGAGTTTTTTCTTGGGCAATGACCCGCCGCGGCCGGGCGCTCAGGCGCGACCAAAGCAGTGTCTTTGCGGAAAATGAACAGTGAAACGTGCGGGCGGGTCAGGCGAACCCGTAGTCCGGTTCACCGCAGAAGCCGCCTGGCAGACTTCCCGAAGCGCGCGATTCTATCCGCTATCGGTGCGCGGAACCACCCACCAGCGGAAATCCCGCAGGCCAAGCGACGGGAGCGATTGGCCACTGCCCGTGCCTGATTTCCGCCCGTCGCTGCCAGTGGGCAGTCAAAGCCGGCGCAGGGACTACCGGATCCAGGCCAGCAGGTGATCGAAGTCGCTGGTGTCCGAGTCGAACCGTCCCATCAGGAACGCATGGGCGGGACCCGCTTCGACATCGAGTTGCCAGCCGTTCAGGCGGAGAAAAACATCCGTCGCGAAGAATGCGACGCGTTTGTTGGCATCGACGCACGGGTGGTTGATCGGCAGGGATTCGTCAAGCCGAAGCGACCCGGGACTCACCTGCGAGCCCATACGAAAAAGGGGCCGGATACACACTAAAGAAGATGTATCCGGCCCCTTTTCGGTGGGGCTGCGGCGGAGCGGAATTTTCCGCTCCGCCGGTGATGGGTGATTCAGGCCGCCAGCGCTTTCTCGGCGATCTGCCGGAACTCCTGGTCGGTGACGAGGCGCTCGTTGCGCACGCCCAGGGCCTTGACCTCGGCCAGGATGGCCGGGACCTGGTCGTCCGGGATGTCGATGCCGAGTTCCTTCGCTTTCAGACGGATGCTGTCCAGACCGCTCTTCTTGCCCAGCACGATGCGGCGCTCGGCGGCGACGATGTCGGCCGAATAGGGCTCGATGGCCTCTGGGCTGTGGAACTGGCTGGCCACGGCGCCGCTCTCGCGGGTGAACAGGTTCTCGCCGACCACCGGCTTCCAGCCGTCGACGGTGTAGCCGCCGGCCTTCGCCACCACCCGGGAGGCCTCGCGGGCCTTGGCCAGATTCATTTCCACCGGCACCTTGTACAGGCAGGACAGCGCGAGTGCGACCTCGCAGATGTCGGCGTTGCCGGCCCGCTCGCCCATGCCGTTGACGGTGCCCTGGATCCAGGTCGCACCACCGCGCACCGCGGCGATGGCCGAGGCGGTGGCGAGACCGAAGTCGTTGTGGCCGTGCCAGTGAATCGGGATGTCCTGGCCGACGTGGGTGGCGATGTCGCGCACCATGCGCTCGACGGCCTCGGGGGCCATCGCGCCGATGGTGTCGACCACCGAGATTTCCTCGGCGCCCTGTTCCAGTGCGTGTGCGTAGACGTCTTTCAGAAAGGCCTGGTCGGAGCGGGTCGCGTCGACGGCGAAGAAGTTGACCCGCATGTCGTTGTCACGGGCGTGCCGCACCGCGTTGCCGACTTTCTCCATAACGCTTTCGCGGGTGAAACCGTAGGCCTTCATCTTCGATTCGCTGGTCGAAATCTCGATCAGCACCTGCTGGGTGCCGAGTTCGACGTGGGCGTCGAGGTCGGCGATCACGCAACGCGAGAAGCCCCAGATCTCGGCGTTCAGACCGGCGTCCATGATGCGGCGCACGGCCTCGGTGTCCTCGGCGGACACGCGCGGAAAGCCGGATTCGATGCGGCCAACGCCGAGTTCGTCCAGTTTGCGGGCGATTTCGAACTTGTTGTCCGGATTCAGCACCACGCCGATGGCCTGTTCGCCGTCGCGCAGGGTGGTGTCGTAGAAACGCACGGTGCGGCTGCGGTCGAAACCGCCCTGTACCGCTTCGTCGTCGTTCAGCGGGCTGATCCAGATCTGGTCGTCACGGATGGTTGTGGTGCTCATGTCAGGCTCCTTTCGGACCGGCGTTGGTGTACCAGTCGTAGATTTCTTCGGCGGTGGCGAACCACACGTCATCGTGACCGAGGATGTAGTCCAGGGTTTCCTCGAAGTACTTGATGCGGTGTGGCTGGCCGGTGATATAGGGGTGGACGCTCATCGACATCGCCCGCGGCTGGGTGGCGCCGTCCTGGTAGAGGCGGTCGAACTGGTCCCTGGCGCGTTTCAACCACGCGTCCGATTCGTGCTGGTGCACGACCATCATCGGCAGGTCGCTGACCTCCATGCTGTACGGCATGGCCACAATGGGCCCGTGGTCGGTTTTCATCGTTACCGGGTGCTCGTCCATCGGCCAGTCGCAGACGTATTGGAACCCGGCCTCGGCCAGATGTTCCAGGGTGTCCAGCGTTTCGTGCAGGCCCGGGCCCAGCCAGCCCTTGGGGGCGGTTCCGGTGTAATCGCTCAGGACTTTGAAGGAGTCCTGGATGACCTGGCGCTGGTTTTCGACGATGTGGATGGCGGCCTGGTGGTAGCTGTGGCCGATGAAGGCCCAGCCGGCTTCGCGCATCGCGCGGGCCACCGGTTCGCCGGCTCCCAGGCAGACGCGTGCGTTGATCGCGGCGCTGGCTTTGAGATTGCGTTGCGCCAGCGCGTCCATCAGGCGCCAGATGCCTACCCGCATGCCGTACTCGTGCCACGACCAGTTGGGAACATTGGGCACGGTGACGACGCCGGCGGGCGAGGAAAGGTATTCGCGGGCCACCGGTTTCTCGATGTCCCATTCCTCCACGCTGGCCACCAGGTAAACGGCCACGCGGGCGCCGTTGGGCAGATCCCAGCGCGGACGCTCGTTGATGGCGGAGAATTCGAAGCGTTCTTCGGGTCGCATGCTCATCCCTTGCCTCCCGGTGGGTTCGGCGGTATCAGTGCGCCGTGGCGCTGGCGATGCGTACCGGCAGCACGGGCTGGTAGGTGTTGTTGCGTTCCATGGGCACCCGCCCGATGGAGCGAATCATCGCTTCCAGATCGTCCGGCAGCATTTCCTGCCCGTGCGATGCACCGGCCGCCCGGCTGATGGACTCGTTCATCAGAGTGCCGCCGAGGTCGTTGGCGCCGGCCTTCAGGCAGGTCAGCGCGCCCTCGCGGCCCATCTTGGTCCACGAGGTCTGGATGTTGCGGATGTGCGGATGCAGCACCAGGCGCGATATTGCGTGCATCAGAATCGATTCGCGGTAGGTCGGGCCCTTGCGGGCGTGGCCCTTGCGATAAATCGGTGACTGCATGTGCACGAAGGGCAGAGGCACCAGCTCGGTGAAACCGCCGGTTTCGGTCTGCGCTTCGCGCAGCCGCAGCAGGTGGCGGGCCCAGTGCACCGGGCGGTCGACGTGGCCGAACATGATGGTCGCGGTCGTGGTCAGTCCCACTGAATGAGCGGTGCGAACCACCTCGAACCACTCGGCCGTGTTGAGCTTGTCGGCGCAGATGATCTGCCGCACCTCGTCATCGAGAATCTCGGCGGCGGTGCCGGGCAGCGAACTGAGGCCGGCGGCCTTGAGTTCGGTCAGCATCTCTTCGAGCGATACGCCCAGCGTGTGTGCGCCCTGCCAGATCTCCAGCGGCGAGAACGCGTGGATGTGGATGCCCGGCTCGGCTTCCTTGATCGCCCGGCAGATGTCGATGTAGGTCTGCCCGGTGTACTTCGGGTGGATGCCGCCCTGCAGGCAGACTTCCACGGCGCCGCGCAGCCGTGCTTCGCGCGTGCGCTGCTGAATTTCGGTCAGCGGCAGGTCGTAGGCCGCTTCGCGCAGTTCTTTCGGGCCGCGGCCCTTGGAGAAAGCGCAGAAGCCGCATTTGAAGCCGCAGATGTTCGTGTAGTTGATGTTGCGCGTGACGATGTAGCTGACGGTCTCTCCGTTCACCTCGGCCCGCAGTTCGTCGGCGGCCTGGCACAGCAGTTGCTGGTCGGCGCCGCGGGCCTCGAACAGGGTGACGACTTCGGACTCGTTCAGCGTATGGCCTTCAGCGGCGCGCATGGCCAGGCGGTGCACCGGGTTGCCCGCCACCGGCGCGGTCTTCGTCTCGATGATCTCGTCCAGCGAAAACCGCGGGATCGGCATCGTCGCGCCCGGGCACCAGTCGTCGGTGCGTCCGTGGCCGGTGGCGTCCATGCGCCGCAGCACCGCAGTGTGCAGCGCGGAATCGACCCAGCGGTCGAGATGCGGTGTGTATTCGGGGTAGATCGGCAGACGCGGCGCCAGGGCCTTGCCCTCGGCGGCGGTGGCGCGCGCCAGGCGCATGACTTCCGGCCACGGCGCTTCGGGGTTCACGTGATCGGGGGTGACGGGCGATACGCCGCCCCAGTCGTTGATACCCGCCTGCAGGATTCGCGACAGCGAATCGGGCGACAGGTTGGGCGGTGCCTGGATATTGGCCTCGGCGCCCAGGATCAACCGCGCCACGGCGATGGTCCAGAGCAGTTCCTCCTCGGAGGGCTCGGGCGCATTGGCCATGACGGTGCCCGGCTTGCGCCGGAAATTCTGAATGATGATTTCCTGCAGGTGGCCATGGGCCTGGTGCAGGCGTCGCAGTTCCAGCAGGGATTCGATGCGTTCGCGGCGGGTTTCGCCGATGCCGATCAGAATGCCGGAAGTGAACGGAATATTGAGCCGTCCCGCGTCCTCGATGGTGCGCAGGCGCACCGCCGGTTCCTTGTCGGGTGAGCCGTAATGACAGCCGCCACGCTCCAGCAGCCGGGGCGAGCTGCTTTCCAGCATCAGCCCCTGCGAGACGGACACGCCGCGCAATGATTCCAGGTCACTCGCGTCCATGACGCCGGCGTTCAGATGGGGCAGCAGGCCGGTCTCGTCGAGCACAAGCTGTGCCATTTCGGCGAGATAGGACAGGGTGGTCTCGTGGCCGAGTTCGGCCAGTGCTTCGCGCGCCGCGTTATAACGCAGTTCCGGCTTGTCACCGAGGGTGAACAGCGCCTCGTGGCAGCCGGCCTCGGCACCGGCCCGCGCGATCGCGAGCACGTCTTCTGCCAGCAGGTAGGGCCGGTCCAGCCGCCGCGGCGTCTTGGCGAAGGTGCAGTAGTGACAGACGTCGCGGCAAAGCTGGGTCAGCGGAATGAACACCTTGGGCGAGTAGGTCACGATATTGCCGTGACCTTTGTCGCGCAGGCCGGCGGCGGCCGACATCAGCGCCGCCAGATCTTCGCAGCCGGCCAGTTCCAGCGCCAGCGCGTCGCTCGGCGGCGCGCTGACGAAGGAACGCGGGTCCATGGGTTCCGCTTGACTCATATCCGGATCAGTCCGCCACTCCGCACAGCCGCAGGATGGACTCGACATACACCTTGGTGATGTCTTCCATGTCGCCGATGTGCACGTGCTCACCCTGGTGGGTGGAGAAGCCGCCGCCGCCGGAGCGAATGCGCCCCGCCGATCCGTAGTTCACGGTCGGGATGTGGTAGCGGTTCATGTGCACGGCGTCCGAGGACCAGATTTCGATGCCCTCGGCCGGCGCCTCGCCCAGCTGGTTGGTGTGCGCGGAGCGCAGGGTTTCCACGAACTCGTGGTCGTCCGGAATCGATGTGCCCGGAGCCGAGACGATCAGGTCGACCTTGGTGCCCTCGAGCTGCGGGTTGGCGCGCACGGTGTCGGCGACCATTTCACGCACTTCGTTGTAGGCGTCCAGGGGACGAACGTCGGGCAGGGTGCGCACATCCATGTAGATGTTGCAGTTGTCCGGCGTCCGCGCGCCGCGCCAGGGCCAGCCGCCTTCGATGGCCGACACATTCACCCGCGGCTGGAAATCACCGATGGAATTTCTTTCCAGGTACTGCGGAATCCAGTCGTGGATGGCGTCGAGCATCACACGGCTCTTGTTGATGGCGTTCTTCTCGACATCCGACCAAGCGGTGTGGATCAGGTGTCCGGGCACGGTGATCTTCACCCAGGTAGAGCCACAATGCCGCGGAATCAGCGACATGTTGGTGGGCTCGCCGAGGATGCAGTAGTCGGCGACCGCACCGTGGGTGATGGCGTACTTGGTGCCCACGCCGTAACCCTGGTATTGACGGTGATCGTACTCACCCACCGGCGACTTCTCGATTTCACCGGCCACGCCGGCAATCACGATATCGCCCTTGAGGCGGATGCCGGCCTTGCGCACGGCTTCGACGGCGGTGACATAGGTGGCCATGGCGCTCTTCATGTTGAAGGTGCCCATGCCGTAGATCCACTCGTCATCGATGATGGTGCCCTTGCATTCGTAACCGATGCCGCGGTGTGCCTGTTCCGGGCCGAACGAGGTATCGAGGTGGCCGTTGAACATCAGCGACTTGCCGCCGCCGGCGCCCTGCAGGCGGCCAACGGCGTTGTAGCGCTCGTCGCCGATGGGTTGCAGCACGGCGTCGAGTCCGGCGCTGCCCAGTACTTCGTGCACGGCACGGGCCATGTCGCCCTCGTAGCCGGTCGGGCTCGGGATATTGGTCAGATCGACGGTCAGCTGCACCAGCCGGTCACGGTCGATGTGTTCGGTGGCCTTGGCCAGGAGGTCTGGGGATACGTTTTGCGTCATGAATACGATTCTCGAATTGGGGTTGGGAGCCGGCCCGTCGGGCCGGTCGTTTTATTCAACGATGTGGGTGGTCAGGGTGCCCAGGTGTTCGACCGTGCAGTCGATCTGGTCGCCGGGCTTCAGGTATACGGGATCACGCATGCCGGAAATCACGCCGGGCGGACTGCCGGTGGTCAGAACATCACCGGGTTCCAGGGTGGTGTTGGACCACCAGGCAACCATCTCTGCGATCTTGTAGACCATGTTGGCGGTGCTGGAGTTCTGCCGCTCTTCTCCGTTCAGGGTCAGATTGAGCTTCATGTTATCCGGATCATCGATCTCGTCCATGGTGACGAGGTAGGGCCCAAGCGGGCAGGATCCGTCGAAGCTCTTGCCCAGCAGAATCACCATGTTGGAGTGTTCACGGGCCTGAATGTCGCGGGCCGACAGGTCATTGAAGATGGTCAGACCGGCCACGTAGTCGAAGGCTTCTTCCTTGGGAATCCGGAAGCCCTTCTTGCCGATGATCACGCCGATCTCGATTTCGTAATCGAGTTGCTGTGTGAAGTGCGGAATCTTGACGCTGGCGCCGTGCGGAACCACCGAAGACGGGGCTTCCAGAAAACCGGTCGGGTGCTCGAAGTGGAAATCGCTCCAGTTGTGCGACTGCCATTCGGGCTCCTGCCAGGTGGTCAGCTCTTCGAGATGGGCGGAGAAGTTGCACGAGGTGTGCATGATCTTGCCCGGGCGCGGCACCGGCGCCTGCAATTCGATGTCGTCGGCGGACAGAAGATCGCCGCCGGCCGCTGCCAGTTCACGGGCCCGGGCCATGCCGGCTTCGCCCAGTTCGAGGAACGGGATCATCGCGTTGGGCAGTTCGCCGCCGCTGGCGGCGTGCAGGTCGAGGATGCCGTCATCCAGAACGGCGCCGATCGACGCCGTTCCGGTGGACTTGTTGATAAAGCTTGCGAGTTTCATAGGGGTCCTCTCAGTGCGCGGCCGAACGGCCCGGCTTGAGGTTGGGCACCACGTGCTCGCCCATCAGTCGAATGGAATCGAGGTTGTCCTCTTCCGACGCGCCGACCACTTCGAGCAGCGGCAGGTTCAGACCGGAGTCGACCAGTTCCTGGGTGATTTCCAGGCAATCGTCCGGGTCACCGGAGATGACGGTGAAGCGGCGCATGATCTCGTCGGTGACGAGGTGCGTGACGTTGTCCTCGGTGCCTTCCGCGATGGCTTTGCGGAACGGGTCCCAGGTCGAGTCGGGCAGGCCGGAGCCTCCGAGGATGATGTCGTTCTTGATGTTGCGGATCTTGTTGATCACGTAGGTGCCGGTGTAGCTGCGAGTGGCGTCACGCGCCTTGTCGCCGTCTTCCGAGCAGGCACACAGGATCACGCCGCCGACCGGGAAATTGTCGGGCAGGGTGCGGTCAACCGACGCGGCGCCCTTCTGCATGTTCTCAATGGCGTACTCGACGAAGTGCGGGGCGGTCAGGCCGGCCAGCAGCATGCCGTCGCTTTCCTTGCCAGCGAGGCGCTGCATGTACGGGCCGGTGGCTCCGACGTAGATCGGGATTTCGGTTTCGAGACCATCGGCGGCACGGTCGTAGGCCGGCATGGTGGACTCGTAGAACTGGCCCTTGTAGGTAAAGGCCTCACCGGACCACACCTTGCGCATGATGTCCATGGATTCGCGGTGCACCGGAACCGGCTTCATCACCTTGGTGTCGTACTCGAGGTACTCGATGCCGACCATGCCGGCGCCGATGCCCATGATGAAGCGTCCGCCGGTCAGTTCGTCCAGGGCCGCTGCCTCGTTGGCCTGGATGGTCGGGTGGCGCATGTAGGGCGAAGTGATGCCCAGACCGATCGGAATCTCCTTGGTGGCCATGCCGACGGCGGCCAGGGTGGTGAAGCAGCCTCGCGATTCCAGTCCGTACTTGCGGAACCAGTGATAGGCTTCAGCGATCCAGAAGCCGCCGGTCATGCCCATTTCTTCGGTCAGGGCGGCGTATTTCTGCATGGCGGGAAGGGGTTCGTAAGACTTGAAAATAACCCCGACTTTGGGGTCGACGGTAACGGTCATCGGTTTCTCCTGGGGAACGTACCTGAATTTCCGATTATGCTACGCGCCGGCATCCTGAAAGTTCTTGTCCGTCCACGAATCCCCTTTGACTGCAAGCGCAGGGGGGCGGTCTGGCGTGGCGAATGCCGGGATCGAGCCGAAAAGGTACACTAAGGTAAGGACGGTAACCGGAATTGACGAACCTGATGGCTAAGACCAGGCGCACCCGGGCGACGGGTGATGCTCCCGACGCCTCGGTGCCACATCCAGAACTCGGATCCCTGCTTGACGAGGCGTCCAGCGCGATCTTCCAGATCCTGCCCCAGCCCATCTCCGAGGAATTCGAACACTACTCGATTACCCGCCACCGGCTGGCGCAGCTCTCCATTTATCTGTCGGAAAGCGATCCGTTCACGGTCAACCGTCGCAGCCAGGACATCGAGGACGACTCCGCCTTCGATTATCTGCTGCTCGTGCAACTCGAAGGCAGGGCGGAAATCGAACAGCGCGGTACCCGGTTCACCATCGATCCCGATTCCCTGGCCGTCATACCGGGCGGTCTGCCGTATCGCCTGTCGTTTCTGGAAACCGGCCGGCGCCTGCTGCTGCGCCTTCCCCTGCGGGTGTTTCACGAGCGCATACTGGGGCGGCAGATCCGGGATTTCGGCGCGCACGTGTTTTCCGGCGAAGGCCTGGTCCAGATCACCATCGATCTGCTCAAGTCGCTGGTGATGCAAGCCAGCGCCCTGAACGAGACCGAACAGTACACCGTGGCCGAAGTGTCGCTGGACCTGATCGCCGCGGTGGTGCATTCGGAGACCGATTTCGGCACCAGCCAGCATGGCTCGTCCCAGGTCGCGCGGATGAGTCGTATTCTGTCCTACCTGGAGGAGCATTTCGCCGACCACGACCTCACTCCGGCAAGGGTGGCCGAGGCCAATGCGGTGTCGACCCGGCATCTGCACAACCTGTTCCAGCATTCCGGCATGACGGTCACCAAGTGGATCTGGGAACGGCGCCTGAAGGCCGCGCGCGAGGATCTCCTCAATCCGGCCCTGAATGACCAGAGCATCACGGAAATCGCCTATCGCCGGGGCTTCAACGATTCGGCGCACTTCAGCCGCAGCTTCAAGGCACGCTTCAACATTGCGCCCAGCCAGTTACGCAAGAAGGTGCAGCAGCAGACCGGCTCATGAAGCCGCCTGGCCCGTCCGCGCGGGTCTGCACCGGCAGACAAGGCCGGCTGCGTTTACAAGCAAGTGCGGCCGGGCACCTTCAGTTAGGCTGATACGATCGGTTCGCGGTTCGGGATTTGCGCCCCGCGGGACCGCCAATCGAAACCATTCCATGATCGAACACGCCGCAATGAGACAGCCAGAATGACAGACATCAAGCGAACCTGCGTCGTCGGTGCCGGTGCGATCGGCAGCCTGTTCGCCGGGCACCTGGGTACGGTCGCCGAGTCGACGGTGCTGGTGCGGCGGTCCGAACATGCCGACGCGCTCAATGCCGAGGGCCTGAAGGTCAGTGGCAAATCCGACCTGCAAACGAAAATCATCGCCTCGACCGATCCGGCTGATCTCGGTGAAGTCGACCTCGTGATCATCGCCACCAAGGCCACCGCGGTCGAGCCCAGCGCGCGCACCCTGCAGGGGCATTTCCCCAACGCCACCATCATGACCGTGCAGAACGGCCTGGGCTGCGAAGACGTGGTGTCCGGGTTTGGTGACTGGCCCATTTTGTCGTCAGTCACGTTCATGAGTGGCGTGCGTCATTCCGACACCCACGTCGAGTACGAACTGGACACCGAGACCTGGCTGGGCCCATGGGCCGGCGGCAGCTCGAACTACGAGCAGGCGCAGGCCGTGGAGAAACTCATCGCCGACAGCGGTCTCAGGGCCCGCGCGTTTCCGGATCTTCGCCCGGCGCAGTGGTCCAAGCTGATTTTCAACGCCGTGGTCAACAGCGTCGCGGCCCTGTCCGACCTGCCGCACGTGAAAGCGTTCGCCGAGCAGGACGAACTCACCGATCTCGGTCACCTGGTCCATGCGGCCATGGACGAGGGCAAGCGGGTGGCCGCGGCCAGCGGGGTCGATCTGTATGAGGATCCCTGGGAGATGAACGTCGAGGCCACCAGCCATGGCCAGACGGGCAATGATGATTACGCACATGCGCCGTCGATGCTCGAGGATGTGCGGGCGAAGCGCGCGACCGAAGTCGACTGGATCACCGGCGCCATCGTGCGCGAAGCGGCCCGAGTCGGCGTACCGGCCCCGATCAACGAAACCCTGTACCGCCTGGTCAAGGCTCGTGAGGCGAGCTGGCGGCGCGGGTAAGAACGACAGGAGAGCACACATGAAGGTTTGTATCATCGGCTGCGGTGCCATTGGTAGCCTGTTCGCCGGACACCTGGGCCGCGTCGACGACGTGGAATTATGGGCCTACGATCCGGCGCAGGAACACGTCGACGCGATGAATGCGAACGGTTTGCGCCTGACCGGCCTCAGCGACGTCGTGGTCAAGGTCAACGCGCGCACCGACCCGGCCGAGATTCCGCCGTGCGACTTCGGCATCATCGCCGCCAAGACCATGCACACGCGGGCCGCGATGGAGGCGACCAGGGACATTTTCGCCGACGGCGCGGTGTGCTCGGTGCAGAACGGCCTGGGCAACGAGGAAATCATCGCCGAGTACGTGCCGCGCGTGATTCTCGGTACGACATTCCCGGCCGGCCACATTACCGCGCCCGGCGTGGTCAACCACGACACCGGTGGCCAGACCAAGATCAGCCCGTTTCCGGACAAGCCGGCCAGCATGGAGGAAGTGCAGCGCCTGGCTGACGCGGTCAACCGCGGTGGCGGCGACGTGGTGGCCATGGAAGATGCGCGCGGCGCGCTCTGGACCAAGGTCATATTCAATTCAGCGTCAAACGCCATGGGCGCGATGACCCGCCTGCCGCATGGCGTGGCCTGCGACCAGCCTGGTGTACGCCGGGTCATGAGCGAACTGGTGAAAGAAGGCGTGGCGGTTGCCGAGGCACTGGGCATCACGCTGGAAAGCGACCCCGACGCGCTGATCGACTACGGACGTGAAAAGGCTTATCAGCATCCGCCCAGCATGTTGACCGACGTGCTCAACCAGCGTCCGACCGAAGTCGATGCGCTCAATGGTGGCGTCGCGCAGTTTGGCGAGCAGACCGGCGTGCCGACCCCGCTGAACGCGGCCATCCGAGACATCATCAAAGGCCTGGAATATTCCTGGCGCGAAGACGAATGGAGACATCTGAAACCATGAACCAAGCAGCAACGGCCCGCGAAACCGACGGCGGGACTGAATACATCAATCGATTCCGCCCGAGCCAGGCCGAGATCGAACGGCGCTATGCCAATACCCGCAAGGCCATGCAGGAACACGGCCTCGACTACCTCGTCATCGCCGGCAGCGAGTACAGCGGCTTCGAAGGCGCGATTCGCTACATGTGCGGATTCCATATCCTGCACCGCTACGCGTATGTCGTGGTGCCGCTCGAAGGCGATCCCGTGTGTGTGTTTCCGCGCGAGGCCACCTGGGTGGGCGACCACGCCGCGACCTTTATCGAAAATCGCGAATTCCCGTCGCATTGCGGCGAGTGGATGGCCGACTTCCTGAAGTCGAAGAATGCGAAGAAAGTTGGCATCTACGGGCTCGAATACATCATCAACGTGCGTGACTACTCGCCGCTGGCCGCCAGCGATTTCGAGATCGTCGATTTCGAGATTCCGTTCGACTACTCGCGTGCGCAGAAGAGCGAGGAGGAACTCGCTTCCGTGCGTCACTCGATGGACATCAACAAGCAGGGCGTGCTCGAGGTCATCAAGGCCTACGAAGCCGGCAAGACCGAGGCCGAGCTGATGGGCGTCGCCGAAGGAACCTTCGCGAGCTTGGGTACGGCGCGCAACACCATGAACATGGTGCTGATGGGACCAAACGGTTCCCTGCGCCCGCAGATGGTGTTTCCCAGCCAGCGCCCGCTGCAGGACAGCGACGCCCTGATGTACGGCCTGGAGATTTCCGGCGAGGGCGGCCACTGGGTCGAATTCTCGCGGCCGATCGCGCCGAACGGACTGGATCCGGTGATGACCGAGATGATGCAGGCTTACGAGGAATTCCACGAACTGGCGAAAGAGCACATGAAAGCCGGCAACAACGCCGAGGACGTGGCGCGCAAGTGCATGAAACCGATCTTTGATCGTGGCTACCGTTCCGGCCATGTCTGTGGCCATTCCATCGGCATGACCATGATCGAGATGCCGCGCATTGGCGAGGGCTTCGATTTCGTGCTGCCCGAGAACATGATCTGCTCCATGCACCCGCACTTCATGAACCAGGAGCGCACCCACTCGCTGTACTTCCAGGAAACCTACCGGGTCGGCCGTGATGAGGGCGAGCCCCTTTCGGGCGTTCCGATCAAGGCCTACACCGGCGGAGAAACGAGCTTCTGAATCGCGGTCGCTACCCCGCAACCCCGAACAAGGCCGGAGCCATCGCTCCGGCCTTTTTCGTTCACCCTGCCCTGATTGGCAGCCATCGTGTACTCCCCACCCCGACCCTCGTCATCCCGGCCCCCAGGGCCCGTCATCCCGCCCCCCCAAGTGCCGTCAACCCGGCGTCCCAGGTGCCGTCATCCCGGCCTTCCAGGTACCGTCAACCCGGCGTCCCGGGTGCCGTCATCCCGGCCTCCCAGATGCCGTCATCCCGGCCTTCCAGGTGCCGTCATACCGGCCTCCCAGATGCCGTCATCCCGGCCCGCGAGCCGGGATCCAAGTTTCCTGGCACGGCCCTCGCGCCTGCGGGCACGGCCCTCGCGCCTGCGGGTTCGGCCTTGCCGGACTCAGCCCGATGGATCCCGGGTCAAGCCCGGGATGACGGAGTGCTTTTCAGCAGGTTTGCGAAGTGAAAGTATTCGTGCTGTGACAGGCCGGGTTGTCATGGAGTGACAAGACGGCCCATCGTGTAGTGTCGAGGCCCGTTGTGGAGTGCCAGCCGGCCTTTCGTGGGGGTGGTAGTCTCCGGCGGGGATTAGAACCCCGACCGCGTGCAGCGGACGAACCTGTGGTCCGCCGCGCCTGCGAGCGAACTCGCGGGGCTCAGGCGCGGGTGATCAGTCCGGTGTACAGGCCGTCGAGCAGGTCGTTGGCGTTGAGTCCGGCTTCGCTGACGCCTTCCTCGCGATGCAGCCGGATCGTGAGCTGGCCCTTGCCGTCGTCGGACAGCACGTCGAAGCGGGTCTTGCCCATCAGCAGAAAGGATTTGCCGACCGGCTGAATGTGCAGGATGGATTGCTCCTTGTGCACCTTGTCGACCCGGCCTTCGATGGCTTTCACCAACGCGGCGACTTTCGCCTTCTGCTCCTCTTCGCCCAGCCCTTCGCCGGCGTCGGTCCATTCCGTCTCGCAGGCCGGCGGAGGCCCGATGCGACGCAAATAGCGATGCGCGTCGGCCGCCTGATCCAGCAGCTTGAACTCCACCCGATAGCCGCTGGCATCGTCTTCGCCCGTACCGAAGGCGACCTCCACCCGGGTGATTTCGCGGTCGCGGATGTCCGCGTCCCGGGCGATGCACAGCTCTTCGATTCGAAAAGTCTGGAGAAATTTCTCAATACTCACGATGGCTTACCTCAACCTGCGCGCTCGGCGCGGTAGTTTTCCAGATCCTGCAGCAACTGCGCCGTGGCCGGTCCCGGCGACCGGCCCGCCTCCTGCTCCGACACCAGTTTCGTGAAATCATCCGGGTGATCGATATCCTCGGCCAGCGCCGGGTCGTCGGTGACCTGGATGTCCACTCCGAGTTTACGGCCGTTGGCCTGGAAAGCGGGCAGGCTTTCCTGGCCGAAAACCAGCGGTACGGGAAGGGGAAGTGGAGACAGCACGGCATTGGTGCCGGTGCCGATCTTGTCGCGGGCCACGCAGACGGTTTCTTCGGGGCACTGGGAGACAAACGCGTCCAGGGACTCTGCGGTCAGCCACGGCAGGTCGGCGTGGATGATCAGCACCCGGTCGGCGCCCTGCGCGGCAGCGTAGGCAGTGGCTTCTTCGAGTTCACTGTTCAGGCCTTCGTGGTCGGAGGTGTAGAACACATCCAGCCGTTGTTCGTGCAGCAAGCGCCCGGCTTCCGGTTCATTGCTGACAAGCACCACCCGCTCGATGCAGTCGACACCGGTCAGCGCCGCCAGCACATCATCGGCCATGGCAAGCACCAGAGCGCGGCGCAAGGCCGCGTTTGCACGCGGCGCGAGCCGTGCCTTGGCCTGGGCCAGGTTCTTCAGCGGAACCAGTGCCCAGGTGGACATTAGGCGGCCTCGCCGGGTTCGCCGGTGATCTGGATGCCGGCACCATTGATCTTGTAAAACCGGTTCATGAAGATCAGTACGGAAGTCAGTGATTCGGCCACGGCGCTGTTGTAGATCGATCCGGCATGCCATGCACGCAGGCCGATTTCCTCGGCAAGCCTTACCACCACGGCGCGGGCTTCCTTGTCGTTGCCGCACACCAGTACATCGCAATCGTGATGATCGGTGTCGTCCTGCAGATGGGCCGCGGCCACGTTCTGGAAGGCCGAAACCACCCGTACATTCTCGCCGAGAAACTCCTGGGCCTGGGCCGCCGCCGTGCCGCCTTCCGGCAACTGCACACGGGCCACTTTGGGTGGCACCAGCGGTACCGTCGTATCGACGAATATCTTGCCCTGGACGCCCTCGCGGATGGTTTCCAACGTGCCTTGATGGTGGGCCCAGGGAACCGTCATGATGACGATTTCTGCGGCTTCGGCCGCCGCGGCGTTATCCAGGCCGCGGATTTCGCTGCCGGTGCGTTCGGCCAGTTCACGGGCCGATTCCTCGGCCTTGTCGGCCTTGCGTGATCCAATCACGACGGGGTAGCCGCGCTGGGTCAGCTGAAAGGCCAGGCCCTGGCCGAGATTGCCGGTGCCGCCGATGACGGCAACGGTGGGTCGTTGTTCACTCATGCGTTTTTTCCTGCTCGGAAACGGGAATCATGGAGCAGAGTCTGCCGGGTCGCACCCGTGGGCGTCTTGTATCGCGGGGCTAAGGTTTTGTCGCACCGTGCACGTGCCCGCATGGTGTATTCTCCGCCCGACGGCGATGGGCCGTAAGTTGGGAGACAAACGCACGTGGGTAAATCAATCGCCCTGATCGGTGGAACCGGCGCCATGGGCCGCGGCCTGGCTTATCGCTGGGTGCGGGCCGGCCGAACCCTGGTGCTGGGATCGCGTGATCCGGAAAAGGCGGCGGCCGCCGCCGCTGATCTGCGGGGCCGTGTGCCCGGTGCCCGGGTGGAGGGGGTCTCGAACGCCGATGCGGCTGCCGCGGACGTCATCGTGCTGACGGTGCCTTATGCGCACCACGCCGCGACCTTGCGGGAAATCGCCGGGCACCTTGAAGGCAAAGTCGTCATCGATACCACCGTGCCTCTGGATCCGGCTGACGCCGGGCGGGTCAGCTTGCCGGCGGGCACGGGCGCCGCGCTGGAGGCGCAGGAAATTCTCGGCCAGTCGGCACACGTGGTGGCGGCCTTTCAGAACGTGGCAGCCGCGCTGCTGGATGACGACGGGCCCATCGATTGCGACATTCTCGTCAGCGCCGACCGGAGCGATGCGGCCGCGGTGGCGGTCGACCTCGCCGTCGCGGCCGGAATGCGTGCCTGGCACGTGGGTCCGCTGGTCAACACGGTTGCCGCCGAAGCCCTGACCCCGGCACTGATCAGTGTGAACGAGCGCTACGGAACACCACACGCTGGCGTACGAATCACACCCGGCGAGCCGCCCCGAACGCCTGGCAGCCAGGCTCCGGACCGAGTCGAGATGGTGGCGCTCAAGGGGTTGCCGGAGGTCGTGCCGGGCCAGGACCTGGCCACCCTCATACTCCAGGCCGCGGACCGGCAACACGTACCGTTGCTGGACGACGACATCCTGGTGCTGGCACAGAAAATCGTTTCCAAGGCCGAAGACCGGGTCGTCCGGCTGGCCGACGTCACGCCGTCACCGGAGGCACGGGAGCGCGGCACGCGACTGGGCAAGGACCCGGCGCTGGTTCAGCTCATCCTGGACGAGTCCCGCGAGGTGGTGCGCGAACGTGGCGAACTGATCATCGTCGAGCACCGCCTGGGTTTCGTTATGGCCAACGCGGGAATCGACCAGTCCAATGCCCGGCCCGGGCATGCCATTTTGCTGCCGGTCGATCCGGACGCCTCGGCGCGCGCGCTGGCCGCGGAACTGGAACGGCGCACCGGGCGCCGCCGCCTGGGCGTGATCATCAGCGACAGCATCGGACGGGCCTGGCGCAATGGCACCGTCGGTCATGCCATCGGTGTCGCCGGTCTGCGCGCCCTGTTCGACCTGCGCCGAACCCGTGACATGGCGGGCCGCGAGATGCAGATCACCGAAGTGGGGCTGGCCGACGAAATCGCCGCCGGCGCCTCGGCGCTGATGGGGCAGGGCAGCGAAGCGAAACCGCTGGTGCTGGTGCGCGGCTTCCGCGGCATACACGACGACGAATCGGGAGTGGGCAGCCTGCTGCGGCCGCGCGAGATGGACCTGTTCCGATGAGTCCCCGGGTGATCGCGCTGTCGGGCGGTATTGGCGGCGCCAAGCTGGTGCTGGGCCTGGCGCAGGAAGTGGAAGGCGAAGACCTCATGGTCATCGCCAACACCGGTGACGATTTCGTCCACTGCGGATTTCACATCAGCCCGGACATCGACACCCTGCTCTACACCCTGGCCGGGCTGTCCGACCGGGAGCGCGGCTGGGGTCTGGCCGGTGAAACCTGGGAATTCATGGCCCGCCTGGGGCGGGAACGTCCCGAGGATGCCTGGTTTCAACTGGGCGACAAGGATCTCGAAACCCACCGCCTGCGAACCGCGGCCCTGGAGTCCGGGGCCAGCCTGACCGGAGTCACTGCCGAGCTGGCCCGTCACTTCGGAGTCGGCACCGCCATACTGCCCATGAGTGACGATCCGGTGCGTACCTTCGTCCGGACCGGCGGAGAGTCGACTGCTGGCTGGCTCCCGTTTCAGGAGTATTTCGTCAAGCACCGGTGCGAGCCGGTCTTGCACGAGGTGGCCTACCGGGGCGCCGACCAGGCCGCGCCGCAGCCGATGCTCGGCGCGCTGGATGCTTCACGCCTGGAGGCAGTATTGATCGGGCCGTCCAACCCGTTTCTGAGCATCGATCCGATACTTTCCATTCCCGGCCTGCGCGCGCGCTTGCGGGACTTCGGTGTGCCGGTGGTCGCCGTTTCGCCCATCGTGGGTGGGCAGGCGATCAAGGGACCGACGGCCAAGATCATGCGGGAACTGGGCATGCCGGTCGACGTGGTGTCGGTGGGGCGGCACTACCGGGGACTGATCGACGCCCTGGTGATCGACGAAGCGGATCGTTCGCGGACACCGGAAATCGAGGCGCTCGGCCTTGCGGTACGGGTTGCGCCGACCGTGATGGTGTCGCTGCGTGACCGCGTGGACCTGGCGCGTACCTGCCTTCGATTCGCCGAGGATCTGGCGGCCACCTGAACAGCGGGCGGCGTTCAGGTGTCGGCCTTCAACCCCTTCCAGCGCTTGACGATTCCGCTGTCCAGGTCCAGCAGATCGAGCACGCGTCCCACGGTGTGGTTGACGATGTCGTCCACGCTTTGGGGCCGGTTGTAAAAGGCCGGCATCGGCGGCGCAATGAGGGCACCGAGCCGGGATGCCTTGTACAGCAGTTCGCAGTGACCCGAGTGCAGCGGGGATTCGCGGGGCACCAGGATCAATCTGCGCTGTTCCTTCAGAATCACGTCGGCCGCACGCGTGATCAGATTGTCGGTGTAGGAATGTACGATGCCGGACAGCGTTTTCATCGAGCACGGCGCGACAATCATGCCATTGGTCGGATGGGAACCGCTGGAAATTCGTGCCGCGATGTCCGAATTGCCGGGCGCCTCGTCGGCCAGGGACGCGACATCGGCTGGTTTGTAATCGGTTTCGTGCGCGATCGTCAACTTGGCGGCGTTACTGATGATGACGCTGGTTTCCACGCCGGGCATGGCGTGCAGCACTTCGAGCAGTCGAATGCCGTAAATCGCGCCGCTGGCGCCGGAAATACCGATGATGATCCGCTTCGGCCGTTTCGCGCTGCCTGATGTGTTTGACTCGTCGTGCTGGTTCATGGTGCTGATCCGTCTGCCGGGTGCAGTCCGGGCGGGTAGCGATCACGGCCCGGGATGCCTGCTGATTGAGTCGCCTGTCCCGGGAGTGTACCGTTCCGCAAGGCATCCGGAAACGCGGAGAACCGTTTCGGCAACACGCCGGCCTTTGACCATGAACACCGAAAACGATGGTAAATCGAGTGGCCTGGCAGCCGCGCACCGCGCGGACAAACGCGATCAGGGCTTCTGGTCCTTTTCATTGAAAACCTATGCGGTCGAAGGCGTGCCGGCCGCCTGCCTCGAGTTGCAGGACCGCCACGGCGCGGATGTGAACGTCGTGCTGTTCGCGTTCTGGGTGGCCACGGTCTCCGGAGAGCTGGATCGGGAGACCCTGCGCCAGGCGCTGGACAAGCCGGGAGTCTGGTCCCGTGAGGTCGTGCATCCGCTGCGCGCGGCGCGGCGGTGGATGAAACGGGAAGGGTGCGGCTCGCAGGGCATGGAACCGGACGCCTGCGGGGCGCTGCGCGAACGAATTAAAAAACTGGAGCTGGAAGCCGAACGATTGCAGCAACACATGCTGGAAGCACTGGCGCCGCCACCGTCCGGGGCGCCGGGGCCGGTGGCCGCGGGCAACAACCTGCGGCGGTACTTCGAGGTAGCCGGGTTGAAGTGCGATGAGCCGGCCATTGCAGCCCTGAAACGCATCGCGCGGGCCGCGTTACCGCGGGCCCGCGCCGAGGATCTCCGGGCTTTCGCCCGAACGATCAGAAGTTGATGCGAACGTTGAAGCCGTACCAGCGCGGCGGCTGGTAGGAAACCTCGTTACAGCCGCACAAGGTGGCCAGATCGAAGCCCTGGATGCCGGCGGCCTCGTCGGTCAGGTTGTGTCCGACCAGCGCGACCTCCCAGCGACCGTCACCGCTCAGCCAGGACCAGCGCAGGTTCAGCAGGAAGTAGCTGTCGAATTTGTCGGCATCGAAGTTGCGCAGATTGTAGAAATACTCATCCGAGTAGCTTCCGTCCACGCTGACCGCCATCTCGCCACCCAGCGCATTCCAGCCGTAACGCACCAGTCCTGAAGCCTGGAATTCGGGCGCGTAGGTGGGATCGACATCGCGCGAGGGCAACGGCGAATTGATGCGCAGGGGCACATCCTTGACCGTCGCATCCATCCACGACAGGCCGAACACGATGTCCCAGCCGTCCGCCGGCGACGATTGCACCTGGAACTCGAAGCCGTAGTTGTCGGCATCGGCATTCACGACCACGCCGGAAACACCGGTGAACAGAAAGGCCTGATAGTCGCTGTAATCGTAGTAGAACGCGTCGAACTGAATGCGAGTGCGTCCGCCCGCCAGGGTTTTCTTGAAGCCGGCCTCCAGGCTGTGGAGGATTTCCTCGTCGTAGGGCAGGAAGGAATCCGGAAAACCGAGTCCGCCGGGAATGGGCGCGTTGTAACTCGCCGCCTTCACGCCGCGGTTGAGGCCGGCGTACAGCAGCAGGTCGTCGCTCGGCTCCCAGTTGAGTTGCAGCTTGCCGGCCCACAGGGTGTCGGAGCGGTCATCCTCGTAATACTCGCCCAGGCCGAGGAAGTCGCGCCGGATGTTGATGTACGGATCGCCGACATTGACCGAGAAATTGCCTTCGTTGAAGTAGAAACCCTGGCGCATGCGGTAATCCTTTTCTTCCTGGATGACGCGCAGGCCGGTGATCAGGGTCACCGTGTCGCTGAGGTTCCACTCGTACTGGCCGAACAGGGAATAGGAGTCCGTTTTCAAAGTGGCTTCGACACCGATGTCGACCCCCTGCGGGAACGGGAACAGACCGTCGAGCAGGGCCGGCAGACTGTTGGCCGGACCCTTCAGGCCATTGTCGGAGTTGGAATCGATGTTCAGGTAATAAAAGCCGATTACCCAGTTCGACGTGTCGGTGGAACCGGTCAGGCGGAATTCCTGGGTGAAACTGTCGGCATCCACGCCTGCGTAATTGGCCAACTGGTTGACGGGCGCCGAGTCGACGTCGATGAACAGCAGTTTTTCGTAATCTTTCCAGTCGGTGACCGAAGTGAACAACATGTCATTGGCCAGGGTGTGCTCCACCCGGAAATTCAAACCGGTTGTTTCGGTCGAGCCGTTGTCGTCGAAGGCGAAATCGCCCGATGTGGTCCAGCCGTCACCGTCCGGGTCGATGTAACCGAAAAAGTCACCACCGGCGCCGAATCGGCCCAGCAGATCACCGCCGGGATCCTGGATGCCGAACAGGCCGTCGTTGTCGGCGTCGCCGCCGAAGTCGCTGCCGTCGGCCGCGATACCGGTGCGCGTCTCGTTCGGGTCGGTCACGTCGATCACGTTGATCAGTTCGCCCACACCGTTGACCCCGTCGAAGACACCGATGGTGGCCTTGGACTGGTAGGGGCCGGTCGCGACCTCGGACTCGGCATAGTTGGCCGAAAACGTGATTTCGGTGCGATCACTGGGCTGAAACTGCAGCATGCCGCGAATCGCCTTGGTGTCGTCGTCGCCCATGTCGGCGCCCGCGCCGGCGCCTGGCGAGTTGCCGGTTCCGCCGCCAAAAGTGCCGGCGCCGAATTCGGCGAAGGGGTAGATGTTCTCCAGGTAGCCGTCGTGTTTGCTGTAGTACACGGCAACACGGCCCGCCGCCTTGTCGGAGAAGGGCCCGGAGACCGCGGCCTCAAATCGGTAGGATGTTGCGTCGGTCGGGGAGTCGAAAACGCCGATCGTGCCGTCGGCATAACCCTCCACTTCCTCGAAATTCGGTTTGCGCGAGATGTAGTGAACCAGTCCGCCGGTGGCATTGCGGCCGAACAGGGTGCCCTGCGGTCCCTTGAGAATTTCGACCCGGTCGATATCGAACACGGCGAAGGTGTGGGCCTGGGCGACCGCGATGTAACCCTCGTCCAGATATACCGCATTCGGTGATTCGATGATGTCGTTGAAATCGTTCTGGGTCACGCCGCGAATGGAAAATTGCGTGTTCTGACCGGCCAGGTTGCCACTGATGTGGACGCCGGGGCTGAAGCGCGCGACATCGAAACTCTCCTCGACGCCCAGGGCACGCATCTGCTCGCCGCTGAACGATGTGATGGCGATGCCCACGTCCTGCAGCGATTCCTCGCGCTTCTGGGCGGTGACGATGACTTCTTCCAGCAGTACCTGGGCTGCAGCCGGCAGCGCCAGCAGTACAGAGAGCAGGGCAGAGCAGAGAAGAACGAACTTCGTGTGTGCAATCTTCATAGGTGGTCCCCGTCGTGAGTTCAGGTTCAGAAAACTCTGATCCCTCAGCGTTTATCTGCCGATCGGCGCAGAGCGCTCGCCAGCATTGATTTTTTAGTTTATTTTTTAACTTTATCCTGATCCCAAGGATTGTCAACGGTGACAAAGGATTGCCCAACATGATGAAGGCCGTACTGGACAAGCACTGGCACCTCGCTGAAAACGACTACGAAGTCGGTCTGACCGAACTTGAATTCTCGATTCTGCGACTGGCGTCCGCGTTCGACCGATGGCGATCGGATTGCATGGCGTGCTGTTTCGACGCCCCGCTGTCGGGGGCTGATGCTGCCGTGCTTCACGTCGTGCGCATGCACGACCGCCCCAAGAGCATTTCGGAGATTGGCCGCCTGCTCAACCGGGACGATCTGTCCAATCTTCAATATGGCGTGCGCAAACTGGTCAACGCCGGTGTGATCGAGAAAGCGGGCAACAGCGACAGCAAGAAGGGCGTGGTGTACCGCGTGACCCGGCTGGGCTGCGAGGTCACGGACAAGTTCGCTGAATTCCGCCGCGAGCTGCTGATTTCCCTGACCCAGTCGATGTCGACGGACATCAGCCTGGCGGATATCGCAAGGGTGCTCAATCTGCTTTCCGGCATCTACGATCAGGCATCCTGCATCGCCGCCACGCACCGAGCCACCGGGTAATTCATGACATCGAGCAATGCCGCCCTAATTCTTTGCTTGCAGCGCTCGGGCAGTATGCTATTTTAAGCGCGATATTTAAGAGCTATTTAATGATTAATCTCAATCCACCCCGATTTAACGCAACCGGAAGTTAGCCCATGTATCCCGCACCATTTACTTACCATCGCGCACACTCGGTGGATCAGGCCATTGATATGCTGGGCCAGATCGGCGAGGGAGCCCGGGTGCTGGCCGGAGGCCAGTCCCTGCTGCCCATTTTGAAACTACGCTTCGACGAACCGACCGATCTGGTCGATGTCGGGCGGATCGAAGGTCTGAACGGCATTGAACTGGGCCAGGACGACATACGTATCGGCGCGCTGGCGACCCACCGCCGTATCGCCGCCTCTGACGTGGCCGGCGCCATCCCCATCGTTTCCGATTGCGCCAACGGCATTGCCGACAACCAGGTGCGCAGCCGGGGCACCATCGGCGGTTCCGTCGCATCGGGTGATCCAAGCTGCGACTGGCCCGTCCTGCTGCATACCCTGGATGCGAAAGTTCACTCCCGGGGGCCGAACGGTGAGCGCACGCGCGACATCAACGGTTTCGTCAGCGATCTGTACGAAACCGTGCTGGATGCCGGCGAGATCATTACCGGAGTCCAGTTTGCATTGCCTGGCTCGGGCAGTGGTGGCGCTTACTGCGCGTTCAAACGCTGCGCGCCGGCTTATCCCTCGGTTTCCGTCGGCGTACAGCTTGTCCTGTCGGGCGGCGAGGTTTCCAGCGCACGCATCGCCCTGGGCTCATCCGCGCCGACTCCGGTGCGGGCCCGGGAAGCCGAATCCGAACTGGAAGGGGGGGCGATCACACCCGATCGGGTGAGTCGCGCCGCCGAGGCGGCGGTCGCGGCCGCGGATCCTTTCCCGGACCAGCGCGGCTCGGCCGGCTTCAAACGCCAACTGATCGCAACCCTCGTGCGCCGCGCGACCGGCATCGCCGAACGCCGTGCCAAGGGTGAAACCGTCAAGAACAGCCACGAGTATTACTGACATGAGCGGAACCAGCGCCAACCACAAAATCGACATCACCGTCACCATCAACGGCAAAACCTACGAACGCGAGGTTGAACCGCGCCTCCTGCTGGTGCAGTTGATCCGTGAAGAACTGCAACTCACGGGCACCCACATCGGTTGTGACACCACTTACTGTGGCGCCTGCACCATCATCATGAATGGTGATCCGGTGAAATCGTGCACCGTGCTGGCCGTGCAGGCCGACGGAGCGGAAATTCGAACCGTAGAGGGGCTGGAGAAGGACGGTGAACTTCATCCCCTGCAGGTCGCTTTCTCCGAACATCATGGCCTCCAGTGCGGGTTCTGCACTCCGGGCATGCTGATGTCCGCGGTGCACCTGCTGGAAAACAACCCCAGCCCCACGCCGCTTGAAATCCGCAAGGGTATCCAGGGCAATCTGTGCCGCTGCACGGGTTACAAGAACATCTTCGAGGCCATCGAGTCGGCCGCCGGAAAGATGCAGGCGGGGGCTTAAGTGAGCTACGAATTCACCGGCGACTTCACGGTTGCAACTTCACGCGAGGACGCTTTTGCCGTCCTGTCCCGGCCGGAGCGCTTCGCACCGATGCTGCCGACCTATGTATCGCACGAGATCCAGGACGATGGCTCGGCCGCGGTCAAGGTCAAGGTTGGCGTCGGCAAGGTGCGCGGAACCGGCAACGTTCAACTCACCCTGGTGGAGTGCGAAGAACCCGTGCGCGCCACCTATTCGGGGAAGGGAAAAATCATGGGCGGTGCGTTCAACCTGAATGCGGGATTCGTGCTCGAAGAGCTGGGTCCCGAAAGCACCCGGGTTGATTGGCGCGGTGAAATGTCCATGTTCGGCAAGCTGGTATCGCTGGCCGGTGGAGTGGTCAAACCCGTCGCCGAACGTGATATCGGAAAACTGATCGAAGCCTTGCAGTCCGAGATGGGCGGCGCGCCCGCCGAAGCCCCGGCCGAGGCGGCGGTCGAGACACCGGCCGAGGAACGCAAGCCCGGCATGCTGGCCCGGTTCGTGGCGTGGCTCAAAGGCCTGTTCGGCGGTGGCGCGTAAGGAATTCCAGTATTGAAACCGAATGCGCCGGCGACACCGGCCTTTCAGAAAATAGAGGTTATGTGACATGGCTTGGGTAGGAAAATCTCTGCGGCGCAAGGAAGACGATCGACTGATTCGCGGACGGGGTCAGTTCGCCGACGATGAACACGACGAAGGGATGCTGCACCTGTATATCCTCCGCTCCCCGTACGCACATGCCCGTGTGCTCAGCGTTGATGCGTCGGCGGCGGAAGCCTTGCCCGGGGTGGCCTGCGTCATTACGCCGGACGATGTGAAGGCGAACTGCGATCCCTACATGCAACTCGGTCCCGAACCCTGCGACAAGATCGTCGATCTCCCGCTGGCGACCGACAAGGCCGTCTACCAGGGGCACCCGGTGGCCGCGGTGGCCGCCACCTCTCCGGCGCTCGCCATGGATGCCGGCCAGCTGATCGAAGTGGAATACGACATGCTCGACGCCGTCGTGGACACGGAGGAAGCGCTGGAAGGTTCCACGATCCTGCACGAGGAGATGGGAACCAACCGCACGTTCAATGACGTGTGGGAGTATGGCGATGTCGATCAGGCGTTCACAGATGCCGCGCACGTGGTCAAGATCGACCGCCTGCATTGTCACCGTTTTTCGGCCGCACCGCTGGAAGCGAATGCCTGTGTGGCGGAGTGGACGCGCCAGGATGAGTTGCACCTGAACTGCAATAACTCGTTCGCGGGTTTCGCGGTGCAGTTGCTGGCGCCCGGCCTGCGGCTGCCGGTGGAGAACATTCATATCAGCACGCGCGATGTGGGTGGCAGCTTCGGCATCAAGATTGGCAACTACCCCTACTACGCCCTCGCGGCGCTCGCTTCGAGGAAGGCGGGTTGGCGCAAGGTCAAGTGGCACGAGACCCGTTCCGAACACCTGCTGTCGGCCGGTCACAGCAATGAGCGCACCTATCGCGATACTGAAGTCGCCCTCGACAAGGACGGCGTGATTACCGCCATCCGTTCGCGTCACATTGATGACTGTGGCGCCTATCCGCGCTACGAGCCGCTGGGCTGCGTTATCTGGACCCAGGTGCTGCCTGCCACGTTCAAGGTGCGCAACATGCGCATCGAGTTCAATCAGGTCATGACCAACAAATGCCCGACCATCCCGGTCCGTGGGTATTCACGCCTGCAGCAGTTGTGGTTCATGGAACGCGTACTGGATATCTGCGGTCACGAACTCGGTATTCCGACCGATGAAATGCGCTTGCGCAACTACATACGCGAGTTCCCTTACGAAACGCCTAATGGCTGTGTCTACGATTCGGGCGATTATCCGAAAATGCTCGAAATGGCCAAGGACTTGATTGGCTGGGACGAGTGGAAGCGTAAACAGGAAGAGGCCCGCAAGGAAGGCCGCTGGATGGGCATCGGTATCGGCACGACCCTGGACTCCGGCACCAATAACTTCGGCCAGGCGCAGATCATGAACCCGCATCTGCCGTTTTCGGGCAATTCGGAAGTCTGCAACATCCGCATCGACTTTGATGGTGCCGTGGTCGTCACTCTGGGCACCGGTCCGTCCGGGCAGGGGCACGAAACCACGACCGCTCAGGTCGTGGCGGACGAGCTCAACATCGATCCGTCCATGGTGCGGGTGCGCACCGGCTTCGATACCGACTGGAGCACCTTCTCGGGTCATTCCGGCACCTATGCGAGTCAGTTCGCGGTGACCGGGCTGTCCGCCGTCCATGGTGCCTGCCAGAAGCTCAAGAAAGAGATGAAGCAACTGGCGGCGCAGGTGCTGGAAGCCAACGAAAACGACCTGGAGTTCAGCGTAGGCGACGAGGGACCCCAGGTCGGAGTTCGGGGTACCGATGCCGCGCTCAATTACTGGTACATGAGCAACCTGGTGAACAGCAACAATGCCGGTCTCGGCGAAGCTCTGGCGGATGTCACGCTCAACGTTCGCCACGTTTATCGCCCGCCCTTCCAGGTGCCCGATACCAAGCGCAAGTTCGGCAATCTCACCCTGACCTACGCGGCCCAGCTCCACATCGCCGTCGTCGAGATCGACAAGGAAACCTACCATCCGAAAATTCTGGCTTACTCGGCCATCGACGATTGCGGCAATGTGATCAATCCCCAGATCGCGCACGGTCAGGTGCACGGTGCAACCTGTCATGGACTCGGCGCGGCGCTGATGGAAACCTTCGACTACGATGAGGGCGGCAACCTGCTGACTTCGACCTTCAGCGACTATTGCCCGATCACTGCCCTGAACATGCCGGATATCGAGTACGGCAATATCGAAAGCCCGTCACCGTTCAGCTACAACGGCGCCAAGGGCATGGGTGAGGGCGGCGGCGCGCCGCTGCATACCATTTCGGCCGCGTTGCAGGATGCGCTGCATGCCGAAGGTGTGATCATCACCGAGTCGCACCATTCGCCGCCGAAGCTGTTCGAGCGGTTGCAGAATCGAGGCGACAAGGGCGTTCACGTCGAATCGCGCTGATCGCGGTTCGCTCGGTACACCCAAAGCACTGACCCGCAATGCGCGGCCCCCGGGCCGCGCATTTTTTTTGCCCCGGGTTTTTATTTTTTCGGGCCGTGATTTTCAGGAGGTGCTTTCGATTCCGGAAGGCGCCTTGACAGGGGGTGCCCCCGGGTCCGGAAGGCGCCGTGACAGGGGTCTCCCGGGGGACGGTACGAGTACGTCCCTGTAA
>NZ_JAZHOG010000019.1:0-19713 GCF_037892215.1 Elongatibacter sediminis
CTCCTGTCCCAACGGCTTTACTGCTTCTGCACGGGCGCACTGTTGGGGCGTGGCAGTGAACCGCTTCAGACGGGCTGGTTTGGCCGAGTGGCCTCGTCGGCTCGTCGAAATGGCTCCTGTCCCAACGGCTTTACTGCTTCTGCACGGGCGCACTGTTGGGGCGTGGCAGTGAACCGCTTCAGACGGGTTGGTTTGGCCTGACGGCCGCCCCTTTATTTGAAGGTCATTCGGCTGGTGATGTGGATGCCTTCTTCGCTGAAACTCATTCGGGTATCGGTGCGGCCGGCCATGGCTTTGTAGGCTTGCCGGGCGGCTTCGGCGAGGCCGTGGATGGGACCGGGCTCTTCGTCGGGTCCGGCCTGGAATTGCGCCATTTGATCTGAGAACCGGTCGGTGTACTCCAGGTACGTTTCCGTGTCGTAATTCATCGACAGGAAGGTTCCTCCGGGTTCGCTGTCCTCGTCGAGGTAGTCCGCCAGGCGGGCCTCCTCGCCGGCGCCAACCGAAAGACCGATGGCGCTGTCGCTGAGGGCGGCGAACGCGACCACGCCGGGCAGGGGTATCATGCTCGCCGGCAGGCGGGCGGGCGGTGCGCCCGGGGTGAGTTGCAAGGCCGCGAGGTCTGGCAGGAACATCTGCGCCATGCCCACGAACATTTCCGGCTGTTCGACGTGGATGGCCATCACCCCCTCGACCTGTTCAGCCTGGGCGGGATTGCTGCCGAGCCGATTCAGGCTGATGCGAAGTCCCTCGAAATTGTTGACCAGAGGAGGGATCGGCTGGTTGAGCTGGGTGTACATTTTGCGCGCCGCGTCGTTCAGTTCCTGGAGGTGCTGGCAACGGTAGGGCGCTTCCGCCACGGCCGCGGTCCTGCCGCGCAGAAAGTCGCGCAGGGCGCCGACCTTGAGGCCGAGCGCGAACTCCAGCACGCCGACGGAATCCGGGTCGGCCTGGGGGACCCGAGCCACCAGACCCGCCAACTCGGCGGCCAGGCCGGGTTCGGCTTCCACCACCAGTTCGTAGCCCACCGAGTCGGAAGTCAGTTCGGTCAGGCCGCTGTGTACCCGGGGCGCCTGACTGACGATCTGCCGGATCTCTTCGCGGCACATCGGTCCGAGCTGCGTGGAGACGTCGATCCCGGCGTCCATCAGCGCGCGTCCGGAGACGGATTCACTGCTGAACAACTCATCGGTCAGAGCCAGCAGGTCGAATGAACCGGTGCCGTACGGCGTATAGCCTTGCCGTTCGTTGATGGCCTGGAGGCGCTCGGCGGCGTCGGATTCCGCGGGCATGGACTGTCCCAGCAGGTGCGGCAGAAGCTCGCTTTCGAGGCTGGCCGGAAAAATACCGATGGTCAGCTGATTGTCGAGTATCGCGATGTAAATGGCGCCTCCGCGTCCGGCGCCGGTGTCATCGCTGGCGGGCAAGCGCCAGTAGCCCGTGCCCTGGTGGTCGAGCTGCGGGGCCGCGATTCCACCGGCATCGAGAATGCGCTGGATCGTCGCGCGCAGTCGCGTCGCGTCGCTCAGTCCCATGCGAAAGACGGGAAAGGCGCCCATGCCGTAGAGCGCTCGCGGGGCCTGCAGGTCCAGACCGAGTTCTTCGAGTCCGGACCGGTTCAACTTGCCGTCGAACTCGTTGACCAGGGCGAGGATGACCGGATCCAGCGAGTGGTCTGAAGTTGGCGCGGACGCCAGTGCCTGACGCGTCGAGGTCAATTCCCGCTGCAGTACATCCAGCACCGGTTGGGCGCGCTGGAGGTAACTGTCGATGATCTCATCGGGTATCGGCTGCAGATTGGCCGACAGATAGGGCGTGCCCGCGGGGACATGCGCCAGCAAATCGTTGTCGACGCCGGAATCGATGAAGGTGTCGTCGCGGCCGCAGGCTGCCAGGATCAGCATCGATGCGGCAGCGGCCGCCAGGGTACGGGTATGAAGCATGGTTTTGACCTGAAACTTTGTGTTAAGGTGTTTTACCACAGTACAACACTAGATACAACCGGACAGGACCTGTCCGGCCGCGCTGTTCAGCGGGCCGGACAGATCGTCCTGGAAGGGATCGGAGCCGGAGCCTTGACGGCACCGGGCGGGATCAGATGGTCTTGACGCCGGCGATCAGCTTTTGGGCGACATCCTGGGCGTCGCCGTAGCACATCCGGGTGTTTTCCTCGAAGAACAGCAGGTTTTCGATGCCGGAGAAACCGGTGCCCTGGCCGCGTTTGATCACGAACACGTTACTCGCCTTGTCGGCATCCAGGATGGGCATGCCGTAAATCGGGCTGGAAGTGTCCTTGCGGGCCGCCGGGTTGACCACGTCGTTGGCGCCGATGACCAGCGCGACGTCGGTGGTCGGGAACTGGCTGTTGATGTCTTCGAGATCGTAGATCAGATCGTAGGGCACGCCCGCCTCGGCCAGCAGCACGTTCATGTGCCCGGGCATGCGGCCGGCGACGGGGTGGATGGCGAAAGTGACCTTCACGCCTTTTTCGATCAGCAGTTGCGTCAGTTCCCAGATCTTGTGCTGCGCCTGCGCGACGGCCATGCCGTAGCCGGGCACGATGACCACTTTTTCCGCATAGGCCATGGTGATGGCCGCGTCGGCGGCATCGATGGCCTTCATGCTGCCGCTGACTTCCACGCCGCCGCCACCGTCGTCACCGGTTCCGAAACCGGAGAACAGCACATTGCTCAGCGGCCGGTTCATGGCGTGGGCCATGAGTTGGGTGAGCAGGGTACCGGCCGAACCCACCACGATGCCGGCGATCATCATCGCCGGGTTCTGCAGCACGAAGCCCTCGAAACCCACAGCCAGTCCGGTCAGGGCGTTGTACAGGGAAATCACCACCGGCATGTCGGCGCCGCCGATGGGAATGGTCATCAACACGCCGACCAGCAAAGCCAGCGCAAAGAAGGCGTAGAACGTGCCGGCGGAGAACTCGGAGCGGGCCAGCAGAAAGCCCAGTACCAGCAGCGCGAGGAAAATCAGACCGTTCAGGGCCTGCTGGCCCGGGAAACGGTAAACCTTGCGCATCCAGCCCTGCAGCTTGGCGAATGCGATCAGCGAACCGGAAAACGCGACGGTGCCGATCAGCGCACCCAGCACGGCCAGTTCGCGGGCCGCGAAGGCCTCGTGGGTCAGGCCGGCGCCGGTGAATACGCGCAGCAGTTCCACCGCGGCGATCGCGGCCGCGGCGCCACCGCCCATGCCGTTGTACAGTGCGATCATCTGCGGCATGTCGGTCATGGCCACCCGCTTGCCCGACCACCAGGCCAGAATGCCACCGACAAAAATGGCCGTGGTCATCAGCAGGTAGTTGTGCATCTGCGGTTCGGCGAAGGTAATCACCGTCGCGACCACCATGCCGATGCCGGCCCAGATGACGCCGCCGCGCGCGGTGCGCGGATGGCTCATTTTTTTCAGCCCGGAAATGAACAGGATGGCGGCGATAAAGTAGCTGGCCTGGATCAGCCAGTGCGCCACGCCTGGAGACAGGAAGTCGCCCATCAGCCTTCCTCCCTGCTGGATTTGAACATTTCGAGCATGCGTTCGGTGACCACGTAACCGCCCACGGCGTTACCGGCGCCGAGCAGCACGGCAATGAATCCGATGACCTGTTCGGCCACGGTGGTGGCGTGGCCCAGCGCGACCATGGCGCCAACCAGAACGATGCCGTGGACGAAGTTGGAGCCCGACATCAGCGGTGTGTGCAGGATGGTGGGTACCTTGGAGATCACTTCATAGCCGGTGAATGCGGCCAGCATGAAGATGTATAGCGCGACAAATCCTTCCATGCGTGTTTCCTGTGCGTTGTTGCCGGAGGGTCGTTCCCGGTCGGTCGTTGCCTGGGTTCGGGCTCAGCCGCTGCGGCCGAGCAGTTTGGCCGTGCCTTCGTGCACCAGCTGGCCTTCATGGGTCAGCAGGCAGCCGGCGATGACTTCGTCTTCCCGATCGATGGTCACGCCGTCGTCCTGCAACAGCAGTTCCATCAGGTTGAGCAGATTCTTGGCGTACATCTCGCTGGCGTGAATCGGGGCCTGGCTGGCCAGGTTCAGCGGACCGTCGATGGTGACTGCTCCGTGGCTGACGGTTTCGCCGGGCCGGGTCAGTTCGCAATTGCCGCCGGACTCGGCGGACAGATCGACGATGACCGCGCCCGGCTCCATCCCTTCGACCATGGCCTGGGTAATGATTTTCGGCGCGGGCCGGCCGGGCACGGAAGCGGTGGATATCACGACGTCCGCCTTGGCCAGATGCTGAGCGAGCTTGTCCGCCTGCTGCTGCTTTTCCTCGTCCGTCAATTCACGGGCATAACCGCCTTCGCCTTCTGCGTTCACGCCGGTATCGATCATTTTCGCGCCCAGCGATTCGACCTGCTCGCGCGCCGCGGCACGGATGTCGTAGGCTTCCACGCGGGCGCCCAGCCGGCGTGCGGTGGCGATGGCCTGCAGGCCGGCCACACCGGCGCCGATCACGACAACGGTGGATGGCCGCAGCGTGCCGGCGGCCGTGGTCAGCATCGGAAACAGCCGCGGCGCCAGCGAGGCTCCGCGCAGTACGGCCTTGTACCCAGCCACGGTGGCCTGGGAAGAAAGCACGTCCATGCTCTGGGCGCGGGTGATGCGCGGCACCAGTTCCATGGCCAGGCACGCCGCCTTGCGTTCGTTCAGCGCGTCGACGGTTTCGGGTTGCCTGTGGGCGAAGATCTGACCCATGGTCACCGCGTTCTCCCGCAGTGATGCCAACCGGGCCGGCTCGGGCGCCTGCACGAACAGAACGATGTCCGCCTGCGCGACAATCGCATCGGCGTCGTCGAGAATTTCGGTGTCGGCGTACTGGCTGTCGGCGAATCCCGCGGCATCGCCGGCGCCCCGTTCAATCAGCACGCGAATTTCCCGGCCCGCCAGCTTGCGCGCACTGGCCGGGTCCAGAGCCACGCGGCGTTCGCCTTCAGCGCGCTCCTTGAGCACCGCCACGGTCAAGGTCATCGATTGTTCTCCATAGGTGGGATCGCTTGGCAGTCGTTAATCTTGAAGGGTGCCCCGCGTAAAAATCAAGCGCTTGTCCCAGAGGGTTTGGCCGTTGCTTCTGCGCGCACGGCCTCGAGACGTTCCGGGCTGCCGACGTCCAGCCACGTGCCGCGATAACATTCGCCCGTCACCAGGTGGGTGTCGATGGCGTGGCGCAACAGGGGAACAATCGGGAAGCGTCCGGGCTCACAGCCGGCGAACAGGCGCGGATGGTAGACGGCGATGCCGCTGAATGTCAGGCAGGGCGAGCCGGCGTTGCGCACGCGTGCGCCCTGCAGGGCGAAGTCGCCATCGGGGTTGTGCGGAGGGTTTGGGACCAGCACCAGGTGTGCCTGGTCGCACTTGATCGCGCGCAGTCGTGCCAGGGGGTAGTCCGTCCAAAGGTCGCTGTTGACGACCAGGAACGGCCCGCCACCCAGCTGCGGCAGAGCCTGAAAAATACCGCCGCCGGTTTCCAGCGCGTCCGGCGGTTCCTCCGAGAAGTGGATGCCGAGGCCCCAGCGGCTGCCGTCACCGAGCACCCGGGGCAGTTGCTCACCGAGGTATCCGTGGTTGATGACGATTTCGCGGAAACCGGCCTGAGCGAGACGTTCGATGTGCCATTCGATCAGCGGCTTGCCGGCGACCTCGATCAGGGGTTTGGGGGTTCGGTCGGTCAAGGGGCGCAGCCGCTCGCCGCGGCCGGCGGCCAGGATCATGGCGCGCATTCGGTTTTCTCCAGCAGACGTGCGAGCCCGGACAGTTCCGGATAGGCGGGCACGACGTCCAGCAGATATTGGTAGAAGCGGGGAATCATCTCCAGGTAGCCCGCCCGCCGGTCGCGGTAATGAAGGCGGGCGAAAATACCGACGATCTTGAGGTTTCGCTGAATACCGGTGAGGTCGACCCAGCGTGTCCACTCGGTGGCCGATAGGGGCAGTCCACCGGTGCCGAGACGCTGGCGCATGTCCTCCATCCAACCCTCGATGCGTGGACGCGGCCACGGAATGTAACGGTCCCATACCAGCGAGGCGAAGTCGTAAGCGACGGGGCCGGAGACCGCATCCTGAAAATCGATGATGCCGGGTTGGCTGTTCCGGCGGAGAAGCAGGTTGCAGGAATGAAAATCCCTGTGCACGAAAACCCGTGGCTGATCGGCGGCAGCAGCGAGAAGGACGCTGCACGCCGATCGCCAGGCGGCTTGCTCGCTGTCTGCCAGGCCGGCCTTCCGGTGGCGGGCGAGATACCAGTCCGTGAACAGGTCGAGCTCGGTTTGCAGCAGTGAGTGGTCATATGCGGGCAGTCCGGAATGGTCGACATCGCTGGCCATCCGGCCAAGGAGGTCGAGCAGGCCCGGGATCAGCCGTCCGGCGGTTCGGGGGCTCAGGGCATCGCGGTACAGCCGGTCGCCCAGGTCTTCGACGAGACCGAAGCCCTGTTTCAGATCGAAGTGTTCGATGCGCGGGGCGCCCAGGCCCGCCTCAAGGAGGCGATTGGCGACATCGAGAAACGGGTGGGAATCCTCCTGTCCGGGAGGCGCATCCATCAGAATCAGCGGCCCCCGGCGGGTCAATATGCGGAAATACCGCCTGAAACTCGCGTCGCCCGACACCGGCGCGGGTTCACCCGGCGGTTCGCCGAGCACCGATGCCGCCCAGTGCAGCGCGGCTGCGAGCCGGGCATCGTTGGTACGGGCTTTGGATTGGGTTGGTGGTGACATCGGCGTCATTCTGCCGCAATGCGGCCGGACATGGTATCGGCCCGGGAGCCGTGGCTGGAGAACGGATTCGGGGACCCGGCTTGAATCAGGACTGATATGGTACTATTTAAATCCTGACGACACCTGATGCGAGGCCGGCTCATGCTGCGGATTTCCAAGCTCACGGACTACGCCATCCTGATGATGGTGGAGCTGACGCGGGAAAACGAGATGCTGAGCGCGCACGTTCTGGCCGAACGGGTGCACGTGGAAACGCCCACGGCGGGCAAAGTGCTCAAACAATTGGCGGGCGCGGGGCTGGTTGAATCGTTTCGCGGCGCCAACGGTGGGTACCGGGTGACCCGCGGCGCGGACGAAATCAGCGTCGCTGAAGTCATCGCGGCCATCGAAGGACCGATCGCGATGACCGAATGCAGTGTCGAACCCGGCCTGTGCCACCAGGAGTCCAGCTGTAATCTGCGCGGCAACTGGCAGCGCATCAGCGTCGCCGTGGCGCGGGCGCTGGAAGCCGTCACCCTGGCAGAAATGTCCGCGCCCGCGCAACGTCCGCAAGAGCCGCTGCGCATCATGACCCTGCATACGGCCTGAAGGAGGCCCCGTGAACACCGAAACCACACTGACAGCCGAAGCGGATGCGGGCGGATCGTCCGTCGATCCGTTCGTGCAGCGCAAATACCGCCACGGATTCGTCACGGATATCGAGGCGGAGGGGTTGCCACCGGGGCTGGATGAGGGCGTCATCCGCTGGATTTCCGCACGCAAGGACGAACCGGAATGGCTGTTGGAATGGCGTTTGAAAGCGTATCGCCACTGGTTGAAAATGCGCCAGCCCGACTGGGCGCACCTGAAGATCGACCCCATCGACTTCCAGGCGATTTCCTATTTTTCCGCGCCGAAGTCCGACAAGGACCGTCCGCAAAGCCTGGACGAGGTCGATCCCAAACTGCTGGAGACGTACGACAAGCTCGGCGTACCGCTGCATGAACGTGCCCGCCTGGCCGGAGTGGCCGTGGACGCGGTGTTCGACTCGGTGTCCGTGGGCACGACCTTCCGCGAGGAACTGAAGAAAGCCGGGGTGATTTTCTGTTCGTTCTCCGAGGCGGTCAGGGACCATCCGGACCTGGTGCGCCGCTATCTGGGCAGCGTGGTGCCCACGCGTGACAATTACTTCGCGGCCCTGAATTCCGCGGTATTTTCCGACGGAAGTTTCGTATTCGTGCCGGCCGGCGTGCGCTGCCCGATGGAACTGAGCACCTATTTCCGCATCAACGCGGCGGAAACCGGACAGTTCGAGCGAACCCTGATCGTGGCCGAGGAGTCCAGTTACGTCAGCTACCTCGAGGGCTGCACGGCGCCGATGCGGGACGAGAACCAGTTGCACGCGGCGGTGGTGGAACTGGTGGCGCTCGACGACGCCCAGATCAAGTACTCGACCGTGCAGAACTGGTACCCGGGCGACGAGGAAGGGCGCGGCGGTATCTACAATTTCGTCACCAAGCGGGGTGATTGCCGGGGTGACCGGTCGAAAATCTCCTGGACCCAGGTCGAAACCGGGTCGGCCATCACCTGGAAGTATCCTTCCTGTGTGCTGCGTGGCGAACGCTCGGTCGGCGAGTTTTACTCGGTGGCCCTGACCAACAACTATCAGCAGGCGGATACCGGGACCAAGATGATCCACCTGGGCCCCGATACCCGCAGCACCATCATTTCGAAAGGCATTTCGGCCGGTCGCGGGCAGAACAGTTACCGCGGCCTGGTGCACGTGGGGCGCAAGGCCGAGAACGCGCGAAATTTCACCCAGTGCGACTCCATGCTGATCGGCAAGCGTTGCGGCGCGCATACCTTTCCCTACATCGAGGTGAGCAATCCGACTGCCCGGATCGAGCACGAGGCGACGACCTCGCGGATTGGTGAGGACCAGTTGTTTTACTGCCTGCAGCGAGGCATTTCCGAAGAGGATGCCGTGTCGATGATCGTCGACGGCTTCTGCAAGCAGGTGTTCCGCGAATTACCGATGGAATTCGCCGTCGAGGCCAAGGCTTTGCTGGAAGTGAGCCTCGAAGGCGCGGTGGGCTAGGACGCCGGGGGCCTGGAAACACTGGAAAGGTCCCGAATCCCGCTCGTTCCGTGAGCTCGGGATTCCGGCCTCCAGACCAGCGACCCACACACGGTAGCCCAGGCCCCGGCGGCTGCGACAAGCACCGGCCTTCCATGGCCGGAATCACAGCGTAGACAACAGTATTGAACAGGATGATGACCCGAATGTTACAGATCCGAAATTTGCATGCCGCGGTGGACGGCAAGGAAATCCTCAAGGGCGTGGACCTCGAGGTCAATGCCGGCGAGGTGCATGCCATCATGGGCCCCAACGGCTCGGGAAAAAGCACCCTGGCCAACGTGATCGCGGGCCGTGACGGTTATGAGGTCACGGCGGGAGAGGTGCTGTACCAGGGCGAAAACCTGCTGGACTGGGCGCCCGAGGAACGGGCCTGCCGGGGTATTTTCCTGGCTTTTCAGTACCCGGTGGAAATCCCGGGCGTGAACAACACCTATTTCCTGCGGGCCGCCCTGAACGCGCACCGCAAATTCCATGGTGAACCGGAACTCGATTCCATGCAGTTTCTGCAGCGTGTCCGGGAAAAACTCGAAGTCCTTCACATTGACGAGGATCTGCTGCATCGGGCGGTGAACGAGGGATTTTCCGGCGGAGAGAAAAAGCGCAACGAGATTTTCCAGATGGCCGTGCTCGAACCCCTTCTGGCGGTGCTCGATGAGACCGACTCCGGTCTCGATATCGACGCGCTGCGCACCGTGGCCGAGGGCGTGAATCGCCTGCGCAGCCCGGAGCGCGCGATGATCGTGGTGACCCATTACCAGCGGTTGCTGGAGTACATCGTGCCGGATCGCGTGCACGTTCTGGCGGACGGACGCATCGCCGCGAGCGGTGGCAAGGATCTCGCCGTCCAGCTCGAGGAACGCGGTTACACCTGGCTGGAAGAGGGTGGCATCGGCGAACTGGAATCGGCGGCGGAGGCCTGAAACATCATGGGCGATACCCAACCCACGCAGCTTCGCAGTGGTAACGTTTCCCCCCTGGTCCAACGCTGGGGTGAAACTCTGACCGAGCTGCGGCCCGCGTCCGGAGAACCCGGATGGCTGGCCGAAATCCGTACCCGGGCAGCGGACGCGTTCCGGCGCAACGGCCTGCCGGGCAACAAGGACGAGGCCTGGAAATACACCTCGCTGCGCCGCCTGGAGGAACTGGATCCCGATCTCGGTGGCACAGACCCGGCGAGCGCAGGTCATGACGCCGGGCCACCGCTGCCCGGCCTGGCGGGATTCGGTTTCCGCTGGAGCGGAGGCCGGATCGATTTTCGTGACACGCCGGCACCCGAAGGCGTGACGATCGAGCATGTCGAAGACGCCCTGGCCGGTGGCAACGAGCCGGTCAAGGATCAGTTGAAAAGCCTGTTCGAATCCATCGAGTTCGGTAGCCGTGCCCGCGCCTTCGAAGCCTTGAATACCGCTTTGCCCGGTCCCGGCGTCGTCATTCACGTGGCGGCCGGTGTGGACGCCGGACGTTGCGTCGCGGAATGGGACCTGCCATTGGCGGCGGAATCCGGCATGCACAACCCCCGGCTGTACGTCGTGCTCGAGGCGGGTGCCCGTCTGGAACTGATCGAACAGCACGGCGGCGAGCCGGCCCGCTCCGGCTCTGCGCACCGTGATGTGGCGCAGGGGCTGAATCTGCTGTTTCGTGCCGAGCTGTCCGAGGCTGCCGTGCTGCAGCACGTTCGGATTCAGAACGAAGACAATGACGGCATCGTGCTGACCTTCGCCGGGGTAAGACAGGCCGCTTCCAGCCGCTACCGCTTCAGCGGCTTCGATACCGGCGGCGGGCTGGTGCGTCACGCCATCGAATGTTTCCTGCAGGGCCCGGGGGCGCAGGCCGAAGTTCAGGGCGCGTTCGTTACCGACGGAGAACGCCACGTGGATTACCACGTTTGCATTGATCACCAGGCGGCGGATTGCAGCAGTGATCAGTTCTTCCGCGGTGTGCTCGGTGGCCACAGCCGGGGCGTATTCAACGGCAAGGCCGTGATTCGGGCCGGTGCCGATGGCGCGAGCGTGCGCCAGTCCAACGCCAATCTGCTGTTGTCGCGGGAAGCGGAAATCGATACCAAACCGGAACTCGAAATCCACGCCGACGAAGTCGAGGCCAGTCACGGCGCCACAGTGGGTCAACTGGATGAGAATGCCGTGTTCTACCTGCGCAGCCGCGGCCTTTCCGAAGCTGCCGCCCGACGTATCCTGACCACCGCCTTCTGCCGCGCGGTCGCAGATCGGCTGGACGATCCCGGCATGAGCGAAGCGGTGGCCGGACTGCTCGAACGCGCGATGCCACGAGAGATGCCTGAGACGGCGCCGGAGAAATGACATGACTGCTGAAACCGGTCTGGCTCCCGAATCGACGACTGCCCCGGCGGCCTCGTCGGCGATAACACCGTCCAACGGCGCACCCGAATTCGATATCGACCGGGTGCGGCGGGACTTTCCCATTCTGCAGCGTGAGGTCCACGGCAAACCGCTGGTGTATCTCGACACGGCGGCTTCCGCGCAGCGGCCGCAGGCCGTGATCGATGCGGTGTCCAACTTTTATCGTGAACACAACGCCAACGTGCACCGCGGCGTGCATCTGCTGAGCCAGGAAGCCACCGATGCGTATGAAGATGCGCGGCGGGTGCTGGCGCGGTGGATCCATGCGGAATCGGAACGTGAAATCGTGTTCACCCGCGGCACCACCGAATCCGTCAACCTGGTGGCGCAGAGCTTCGTTCGCCCGAGGGTGGGGCCGGGCGACCAGATCGTCATCACCCACATGGAGCACCATTCCAACATCGTGCCGTGGCAGATGGTCTGCGAACAGACCGGTGCCGAACTGGTCGTGGCGCCCATCGACGAGCGCGGTGAACTGATCCTGGATCGGCTCGAGGCCCTGCTCGGCCCGCAAGTGAAAATACTGGCGCTCGTGCACACCTCCAATGCGCTGGGAACGGTCAACCCGGTGCAGGAGATTTGCGCCATGGCGAATCGTCACGGTATTCCGGTGCTGGTCGATGGCGCCCAGGCCATGCCTCACGGACGGGTGAACGTGCAGGAACTCGATTGCGACTTCCTGTGCCTTTCCGGTCACAAGATGTACGGACCGACGGGCATCGGCGCCCTGTGGGCGCGCCAGCAATGGCTGGAGGACATGCCGCCCTACCAGGGCGGCGGTGAGATGATCCGTACCGTGACCTTCGACAAGACCGAGTACAACGATGTGCCCGCGAAGTTCGAGGCGGGTACGCCGAACATCGCCGGCGGCGTCGGCCTGGGCGCGGCGGTCCGTTATCTCGACAGCCTGGGCATGGAGGCCATCGCCGCGCACGAGCACGAGGTGCTGGAATACGGCACCGAACGCCTGCTGGCTGTCGAGGGTCTGCGCATCATCGGTACCGCGCGGAACAAGGCCGGTGTGCTCAGTTTCACCATCGAGGGCGTGCACCCGCATGATCTCGGCACCCTGATCGACCACTACGGCGTGGCGCTGCGAACCGGGCACCACTGCGCGATGCCGGTGATGCAGTTCTTCGGCGTGCCCGCAACCGCGCGTGCGTCGCTCGGTCTGTACAACACCAAGCACGAGATCGACATTCTGGCCGACGCGCTCGAGCGCACGGTCCAGATGCTGCGGTGACCGATTCCGGCGGCACACCGGCAGGCGGCGCGGTGGCCGCTACCGGGTGGTTCCGGCAGGCCGTGCAGTCCCATCGGGCCGGCGATACCGGGGCGGCACTGCAAGGGTGTGACCGGATCATCGACCTGGCGCCGTCGAAACAAGCCCTGGCCGCCGCCCACAATCTGGCGGCCGTGGTTCTGGCCGGGCAGGGCCGTCTGATTTCCGCCGCCCACCACATCGCCCTGGCTTTGGATGCCTGTCCCCGGGATCCCCGACTGCACGCACATTCGGCCCGGATTCAGCGCTCCCTGGGGCGTTACGCCGCCGCGGCCGAAGCGGCCCGTTCGGCATGCCGGCTGGAACCCCGGTCGGGGACGCGCCGTTACGAACTGGCCCACATCCTGCGCCGGGCCAATGCGCCGGCCGAAGCGTCCAACGAAACGCTGGATGAAGCGGAATCCCTGGTTCGCGATGTCTCCGGCCGGGACACCAGCCTGGCGAACGAAGCCAGCCTTCTTCTCGCCGAGATCATGCTGGACCGCGGTGAACCGGAGAAGGCAGCGGACTGCCTGCGCGCCGTGGTCGACCGTGATCCCGAACAGATTCGGGCGTGGGCGATGCTGGCGGAATTGAAAAACGGGCCGCATACCGGCCCGGAGGCGGAGCCGCCGCTGGAACGCCTGGCGGACACCGCTGACGATCCGGAGGACCGGGCCACGGCCCTGTTCGCTGTGGCTCATCTGAAGTTGGGGCGGGGCGAGGATTCGCCGGCTTTCCAGTGCCTGCGCCAGTCCAACGCGCTGCGCGCGGAGGCGAATCCGTTCGACCCGGAAGCCTGGGAGCACCGTGTCGCGGTCGAGACGAAGTTTGCGGCGACCCGTCACCCGGGTGCGGAAGCCGGGGGTGTTGCCATCCATTCCGCCGGGGGGCGAGCCGCCACGGGAAGCGGCGGTGAAGACCGGGTGTTCGTGGTCGGCATGCCCCGTTCGGGCACCACGCTGTGCGAACAGATGCTCAGTGCGCACCGGCAAATATTCGGAGCCGGCGAACTCACGGCCCTCGAGATCATTCAGGCCGAACTTCTGGGACAGCAATCGGGGGAGTCGTCCGTGCACAACCCGGCGTGGACGCTGGAGACCGCCCGGCAGGCCTACCTCGACTGCGTGCCGCCGCAGGCCGGCGGTCACGCGCGCGTCGTGGACAAGGCACCGCGCAACTTCGAACGCATGGCGCTGATGTTCGACCTGTTCCCGCGCGCACGGGTCATCTGGATGCTGCGCCATCCGCTCGATACCGTCCTTTCCTGTTTCATGCAGGATTTCGGGCCGGGCCAGGGGTTCAGCAACCGGCTGGAGGACATCGCACGGGTTTACGCGGGCCATGCTCGCTTGCTGCGATCGGCTCTGCGGCGCTGGGGCGAGGCGATCGAGCTGGTGATCTACGAGGACCTGGTCTCACGGCCCCGGGAGACCGCGAATCACCTGGCGGCCTTTCTCGAAGTGCCGTTCGATCCGGCCATGGGGCATCCGGAACGCAACCGGAGGCGGGCTTACACCGCGAGTTCCGAGCAGGTCCGGGTACCGGTGAACGCCCGGTCGGTGGGCCGGTGGGAGCGGTTCCGCGGCGAACTCGAGTCAGTGAGCAAGTGGCTGGCGGGGGAGGGGCTGGTCGAAGCGGACGGCCGCAGCCGGCTGTTGGCGTACCTCGAAGAGGACTCGACTGCCGGGCCGCGCTCTGGTGCCTGAGCCAGTCTGCCGGCGCCGCACGGACGTTGACGATCCGGATTCGGCCCGAACGGGGTCTTCGGGCTGTCAGTCGCGGGCGACTTCGATGCGGGTCACCCGCTGGAATCCGCGAGGCAGTTTGCGCCCGCGGTGAGCCCGTTCGCCCCGGAAGTGGTCGATGTCCTTCTCGCCCATGCGCAGGTAGCGTTGCCCGGCCCAGACCAGCAATTCGTCCTTTTCACCGACCACGGCCAGTCCCACGACCTGTTCCTCGCCGGCCTTGAGCCGCTTCGGAGGCACGTTGATCAGCTTGTTCCCCTTGCCCTTGCTCAGTTCCGGTACCTCGGCCAGCGGGAAAGCGAGAAGGTAACCATCGGAAGTGGCGCACACGACCGTGCTGGTCGATTCGGGGTCGATGCAGGCCGGCTCCAGCGGAACCGCTCCCGCCGGCAGTGAGATCATGGCCTTGCCCGCTTTCATCCGGCTGTACAGATTCTCGAGTTCCGTGACGAAACCGTAGCCGAAGGAACTGGCGAGCAGCACTTTGCGTTTCGCATCGCCGGCCAGCGTGTACAGGAATCCGGCGCCGTCCGGCGGACTGAACCGGCTGCTCAGCGGCTCACCGAGTCCGCGTGCCGAGGGTAGGGTATGGGCCACCAGGGCATACGCCCGTCCGGACGCATCCAGGAAGACCGCCTGCTCGTTGCTGCGGCCGGCGGCGCTGTGCTGATATTCGTCGCCGGCCTTGTAGTTGAGGGCCGCGGCATCGATGTCGTGGCCCTTGGCCGCGCGCACCCAACCTGATTTCGACAGAACGATGGTCACCGGTTCGGACGGGATGATCTGTTCCTGCTTCATGGGCTGGGCGGCGCTGCGTTCCACCAGGCGGGAGCGGCGCTCGTCACCATAGGTCTCGGCATCGGCCAGCAGTTCCTTCTTGATCAGGGTTTTCAGGCGCGCCCGCGAGCCCAGGGTGGTCTCCAGGGCTTTACGCTCTTTCTCGAGCTCTTCCTGCTCGCCGCGGATCTTCATTTCCTCGAGTTTGGCCAGGTGCCGCAGTTTCAGTTCGAGGATGGCTTCGGCCTGGGTGCCGGTGAGGTTGAACCGCTTCATCAGAACCGGTTTGGGCTCGTCCTCGGTGCGGATGATGTGGATCACTTCGTCGATATCGAGATAGGCGATCAGCAGGCCTTCGAGAATGTGCAGCCGGTCGGTGACCTGGTCCAGCCGGTGTTCCAGCCGCCGGATGACCGTGTTCATCCGGTAGTCCAGCCATTCGCGCAGCAGCTTCGCGAGGTCCATGACCTGCGGTTTGCCGTTGGTGCCGATAACGTTGAAGTTGACCCGGTAATTGCGCTCCAGGTCGGTGGTCGCGAACAGGTGATTCATGACCTGTTCCAGGTCCACCCTGTTGGAGCGGGGCACAATGACCAGCCGGGTCGGGTTTTCGTGGTCGGACTCGTCGCGCAGATCCTCGACCATTGGCAGCTTTTTGGCCTGCATTTGCGCGGCGATCTGTTCCAGTACCTTGGCCGGCGACACCTGATGCGGCAGCGCCGTGATCACGACCTCGCCGTTTTCGTTCTCCCAGACGGCGCGCATTTTCACCGATCCGTGGCCGGTTTCGTACAGCGCCCGGATATCATCGGCCGGTGTGATGATCTCGGCATCCGTGGGGAAGTCGGGGCCCTTGACGTGTTCGGTGAGGTCGCTGACCGTCGACTTGGGCTGCTCCAGCAGGCGCACGCAGGCACTGACGACCTCGCGCAGATTGTGTGGCGGTATGTCCGTCGACATGCCGACGGCGATGCCGGTGCTGCCGTTCAGCAGTACGTTGGGCAGCCGCGCGGGCAGCAATATCGGTTCCTTCATGGTGCCGTCGAAATTCGGCCCCCATTCCACCGTGCCCATGCCGAGTTCGGAAAGCAGCGTGCGCGCATAGGCGGTCAGGCGCGATTCGGTGTAGCGCATGGCCGCGAAGGATTTGGGATCGTCCGGTGAGCCGAAATTCCCCTGTCCGTCGACCAGCGGGTAGCGGTAGGAAAAGGGCTGGGCCATCAAGACCATGGCCTCGTAGCAGGCCGAGTCACCATGCGGGTGAAATTTGCCGATGACGTCGCCCACGGTGCGCGCGGACTTCTTGTGTTTGGACGTCGCGCTCAGACCGAGTTCGCTCATTGCGTACACGATGCGGCGTTGAACCGGTTTCAGGCCGTCACCGATGTGCGGCAGCGCGCGGTCCAGCACGACATACATCGAGTAGTCGAGATAGGCCTTCTCCGCGTAGTCCTTGAGCGGGATGCGCTCGTGGTCCTCGAAGGAGAGCGTAATATCAGTCATGGCGGTTGCCCTGGTCCGGTCCCATCAGTTTTTCAATTTTTGCGCGGTGGTCGCGCTCCCATTCTTCCAGGCTCTGCGCCGCCGCCCGCGCGGCCCGGCGTTCGGCCTCGGACAGCACGGCCTCGCAGTCGTCGGCCGGGATGGCGATGATGCCTTCCTCGTCGGCGACGATGATGTCGCCGGGATGGACTTCGACGCCACCGCAGCGGACCGCGACATCGATTTCACCGCCACCATCCTTGCGGCCGGGCTTGGGGATTACACCGCGCGCGAACACCGGGAATTCCAGTTCGCGCACTTCGCCGAGATCACGCACCAGGCCATCGACGACGAAGCCGGCGATTCCGTTCTTCTGCGCCACGGCGCATACATTGCCGCCGGAAAGGGCGTATTCCTGGTCACCAGCCTGGGCGACGATGATGGCGCCCCGCGGAGCGCGGTAGATGGCCGCGTGCAGCGCGGTGTTGTCGCCCGGTGCGCAGCGTACCGGGTAGGCCGGCCCGGCCACGTAGGGCATGGGTTGCCACAATGGCCGGATACCGGGATCCATCACGCGGTCGCGCTTGAGCACGTCTGCGAAGTCGGTCGCCAGCAGGTGCTGGAACCGCTCGTATGCGTCGAATTTCATGGTCTGTGCTCCCCGGAGAGGGTGGTCGTCCATTGATGGTTCACAGCGTCGCCAGGTCGCCTTTCTTCTCCAGCCAGGCTTTGCGGTCGGAGGCGCGTTTCTTGGCCAGCAGCATGTCCATGAGTTGGTGGGTGGCGGTTTCGCTGTCCACGGTCAACTGCACCAGGCGCCGGGTGTCCGGGTCGACGGTGCTCTCGCGCAACTGCAGCGGATTCATTTCGCCCAGGCCTTTGAAGCGGGTTTCGGACACCTTGCCTTTCCTGCCCTCCGCCGCGATGCGTTCGTGGATGCCCTTGCGCTCTTCGTCGTCGAGCGCGTAAAAAGTTTCCTTGCCCACGTCGATGCGGTAGAGGGGCGGCATTGCGACAAAAACGTGGCCGGTTTCGACCAGGGCGCTGAAATGCTTGAGGAACAGCGCGGAGAGCAGAGTGGCGATGTGCAGACCATCGGAGTCGGCATCGGCGAGGATGATGATTTTCCCGTAGCGCAGGGCGTTGATCTGGCTGGAACCCGGGTCGACGCCGATGGCCACCGAGATGTCATGCACCTCCTGGTTGGACAGCACCGATTCGGAATCCACCTCCCAGGTGTTCAGGATTTTGCCGCGCAAGGGAAGGATCGCCTGGTATTCCCGGTTCCGCGCCTGCTTGGCGGAACCACCCGCGGAATCGCCCTCGACCAGGAACAGCTCGGTCTGGGCCAGGTCCTGGGAGGTGCAGTCGGCGAGTTTGCCGGGCAGCGCGGGTCCCTGGGTGACTTTCTTGCGCACCACCTTGCGCGCGGACTTGAGCCGCTTCTGCGCATTGGCGATGGCGAGCTCCGCGATGGCCTGCCCGTCCGCGACGTGTTGGTTGAGCCACAGGCTGAAGGCGTCCTTGATGATCCCCGAAACAAAAGTCGCACAGGCCCGTGAGGACAGGCGTTCCTTGGTCTGGCCGCTGAACTGGGGGTCGGCAAGCTTCACCGACAGCACATAGCCGATGCGCTCCCATACGTCCTCGGGAGCCAGCCGCACGCCGCGCGGAAGCAGGTTGTGCAATTCGCAGAATTCGCGCAGTGACTCGACCAGCCCGGTGCGCAGCCCGTTGACGTGGGTGCCGCCCTGAGCGGTGGGAATCAGGTTGACGTAGCTCTCCTGCAACTGGCCGCCCTCGGGCAACCAGCACAGCGCCCAGGCCGCTTCGGAATCGGTGCCTTTCATCTCGCCGGTGAACGGTTTGGCCGGCAAGCATTCCTCCTCGGCCAGTTCCGCGCTCAGGTAATCAGCGAGGCCTTCCTGGAAACACCATTCTTCTTTTTCGCCGGTTTTTTCCAGGGTCAGGCTGACGGTAAGGCCAGGGCAGAGTACCGCTTTGGCCCGTAGCAGATGGCGCAGGCGGGGGATGGAGAAGTTGGCCGAATCAAAGTATTTTGCGTCCGGCCAGAACCGGATGCGCGTGCCGGTATTACGCTGACCCACCGTTCCCAGCACTTCGAGTTCGCCGCTTTTCTCGCCGTCGGCAAAGGCCATGTGGTGCTCTTGCCCATTCCGTTTGACCCACACTTCGAGCCGGCTGGACAACGCGTTGACCACCGAAACCCCCACGCCGTGGAGGCCGCCGGCGAACTGGTAATTCTTGTCGGAAAATTTGCCGCCCGCGTGCAGGCGGGTCAGGATCAGTTCGACCCCGGGGATTCCCTGTTCGGGATGCACGTCGACCGGCATGCCGCGGCCGTCGTCGCTGACTTCGATCGAGCCGTCTTCGCAGGCGGTGACGGCGATTTGCCGCGCATGTCCGCCGAGCGCCTCATCCACGCTGTTGTCGATGACTTCCATCGCCAGGTGGTTCGGGCGGGTGGTGTCGGTGTACATTCCGGGGCGGCGTTTGACGGGGTCGAGCCCGGTCAGGACTTCAATGTCCTTCGCCTGGTATTGGTTGGCCATCAAGAACCCGTTGCGAAAATGCCCTGAGAGGAGAAAGCGGCGTCTGAGCCACCCGCGATATTCGCCGGTTTGCCCCGGCTTTTCAAGCCACCATTCTGCCACTCCTGAGCGGCCGCTGACAGTGCCGATTATCTGCATCCCGCGCAGCACGAGATCCCGTCCAATTTCACTGACAACCGAGGCAACCCCCAGGCTCCTCGAGGGTCTTGTGCCGCAGGTCCAGCCACCTCGATGACACTCATTTCCCATCGCGACCCCGAAATCCAAGTCGATTGGCAGTTCGCCCGGAGGTGGTTTATCCGCTCTTCAAAAATCGAGTTTGGGTGCCACTGATGTCCGCCGCGCACCGTGACATGCCCTTCTAAAACAACCAGGCTCCGGGCTCGCTACTGTTCTTGTCTTGCCCGGAAGTGAACCTTTGCCTCTTGAAAATCAGGGGGTAGGTGCCACTGAGGTCCGCCGCGCGCTGTGACATGCCCCTTCCAGGACACGGTCTACGGCTTCGTTCCCTTACTCATTTCGCTGCACTCAATCCGTGCGGTCACTCTCGCCTGCCCTGCATAAACCCATCCCTGTGTACAGACCGGACACATGGTTAACAGTTTGTTCGGGGACATGGGTAACAGTTTTACATATCTAGAAAATG
>NZ_JAZHOG010000020.1:0-10366 GCF_037892215.1 Elongatibacter sediminis
CCTGATCCGTTCGCGCCGGGCACAGTGTTAACCATGTGCCCGGAATAAGGTGTAAACCATGTGATCGGAATGCACCTGATTTGTATGGCTCCCCGGGTCGGATTCGAACCAACGACCTAGTGATTAACAGTCACCCGCTCTAACCAGCTGAGCTACCGGGGAAGAATGTGAGGCGCGGTATTTTCGGTGCTTTGGTGGGGGGAGTCAAGCATTGGCGAGCGAAAGCGGGACTCGTGCTGGTGCCGGATTCACCCGTGCCGGCTGCCGGGGTCAGCCCGTGGAGTACGGGCAGGCTTCCGGGTCTGTGCCGGGGGCGGGTTCGCGGCGGATGCGGCCGGTGTTGGATACCACCAGTTTGCGCGCTTTCGGTGGGCCGCGGTGGTCGCAGAACGTGATGGAGCCGTTGCTGCCGGGTGCGCTGCCGTCGGGCAGAAAGCGCAGGGTGGGGCGCCCGTTACTGCTGCGGATGGTGAGATGTTCCAGGCCCGGTTCCACGCGGTGGACCGGTTCGGCCGGCTGATGGGCACGGTCGCCGTTGAAATCACTGAACACGAACCAGCCGCCGCTCCAGTCACTGTCCGTCAGGCAGCCAATTTCCGGGCGTCCCGGGCAAGCCACACTGGTGACTGCCTGGCGAATGGCGGTATCGCGGGCCAGCGCCAACTGGCCGTGCAGGGCATGCATGGCCGCACTCATCCGTTGGCGGGCGCCGAAGTCCTGCAAGGCCGGTACGCCCGTCACCAGCAAAACGGCGGCGATGGCGAGGGTGATCAACGCCTCCAGTACCGTGAATCCGCGTTGACTCGCGGATGGGTCGCCAAAGTGCCCGATGGTGGTCGAATCGGTCGGCTTGGAAAACCAGGTTGGCAGCATGAAAACAGTCTGGCCTCGGAACTAACGGATGGGCAGTGGAAATCTCCTCGAACGAGTGTAGGAAATCGTCAGGACGGGTTGTCCGGGAGTGCGCTCGCAATCAGGCGGCGGCGTCGAAGTAATCGAAGATCAGGTGAATGCGGTCGACCGGGGAGGGGTTGCAGCCGCCGTGGGGAATGCGGTTGTTGACCTCGAAGGCGCTGCCACGGGGGAGGTGGTATTCGTCTTCGTCTTCCCAGAAACGCACGTCCGGGTGGGTCACCAGCGGGACGTGAATTTTGTGCGGAACTGCGGCCGCCGGCATGCCGTCGACGTGTTTGTGAATCTGTTTCCCGGCTTTCAGTTTGGCCAGCATGATGCGACAGGTCTTGCCGTTCTCGTAGCCATAGTGTGGGGTTACCGCTTCGATGATCGGTTCGATCGCGTCGCGGTAGCGGTCCCAGATCGGCATGAAGTCGGACCGCCGATGGTCATTCAGGCTCACCGGGAACTGGAATACGATGTGCTGGGTGCCCTTTTCGAAATCGCCGAACTTGTTCGGCTTGTGGGCGTTTTCGATCAGAAAGGTATCGCGGGAATGCTCCAGCAGCGCGTCCAGGGGCTGCAACAACGCCTCGGGCACACGCCCGAGTTCACGGATGTGTCCGTCAAAATCACACATAGCCAACGCCAAAACCCGAAAAGCTTACCAACGCAGGAGATTATACATGGGCGTCCCGAGGCCTTCACGCGGTGACGATCGCCTTGCGGATCCGGCTTACTGCGTCTTCGAGGTAGTCCATGGAGGCGGCATAGGAAAGGCGCAGATGGCCGGGGGCACCGAACGCGGAACCCGGTACGGTGGAAACCCCGGCTTCTTCGAGCAACCAGCCGGCCAGGTCGACATCATCGCGCAGCGGTTCCAGTGCATCGATCACGCCCTGGAATGAGGGAAAGGCGTAAAAAGCGCCGTCACAGCTCGGGCATTCCACGCCCGGAATATCGTTCAGGGCCGCGCTGAAGTATTCGTAGCGTTCGCGAAAGGCGTCGCGCATCTCCGCCACGCAGTCCTGCGGCCCGTTGAGGGCGGCGACAGCCGCGGCCTGGGACACCGAGCCGGCGCACGAGGTGCTCTGGCCCTGTACCTTGCGCATGGCGCGAATCAGGGCTTCCGGCCCGGCCGCGTAACCGATGCGCCAGCCGGTCATGGCATAGGCTTTGGAGACTCCGTTCACAACCAGTGTGCGGTCGGCCAACTCCGGACAGGCGTTGAGCAGGGTGCAGAACGGCGCCTCGCCCCAGTAGATGTGCTCGTAAATATCATCGCAGGCGATGAATACCTTGGGGTGTTCGGCCAGGACATCGCCGATTTCGCGGTATTCGTCGCGCGAATACACCTTGCCGGTGGGATTGGACGGCGAGTTGAGAATCAACAAGCGGGTATGGTCGTTAATGCTGTTGCCCAATTGCCGCGCCGTGATCTTGTAATCATGCTCCGGCCCGCCGGTCAGAATCGCCGGCTGGGCATCGGCCAGCTTGGCCATGTCCGGATAGGACACCCAGTAGGGCGCCGGCACGATGACCTCGTCGTCGGGATCCAGTAACGCCAGTAGCAGGTTGAACAGACTTTGCTTGGCGCCGTTGGATACCAGGATCTGCCCGGGCTCGTAGTCCAGATCGTTGTCGCGGCGGAATTTGCCGATGATGGCCTGTTTGAGTTCCGGCGTGCCGTCCACCGGTGTGTACTTGGTCTGGCCGTCTCGAATGGCCTGGATCGCGGCTTCCTTGACGTGCTCGGGCGTGTCGAAGTCCGGCTCGCCAAAGCCCAGCGACACGATGTCGCGCCCCTCCGCCTGCAAGGCCATCGCCTGCATGCTGACCGTGATGGTGGCCGAGGGCTTGATCTGCTCCACCCGGCCTGAAATCTGAATGCTCACGCTTATCCTCTCTCCGTATTCCCTGATACGGGCCCATTGAGGAGTGTGCCGCATGGGACCGGCGCTGTCGATGATCGGGGGGCAGTGATGCCACGGAAGGCCCTGGAATCGGGTCTCCTGCGAATACCGCGGTCGTCGTGGCGGCCCCGTCCGGGTTTCCCGGTGCGGTATAATGGGCGATTCGATTCGCGGCCCCGTCGGGTCGTGCTCACCACCTGTCGGAGACCCATGAGCGTCGAGCCCAAACCGTTCGTTCTGCACAGCGATTTCAAGCCCGCCGGGGACCAGCCGGTGGCCATCGAGACGCTGATCGACGGCATCGAGGCCGGACTCGCGCACCAGACCTTGCTCGGCGTGACGGGTTCGGGCAAAACCTTCACCATCGCCAACGTCATCCAGGCCATTCAGCGCCCGACCCTGGTGATGGCGCCGAACAAGACCCTGGCGGCCCAGCTCTACGGCGAATTCCGCGAGTTCTTCCCGCAGAATGCCGTCGAGTATTTCGTGTCCTACTACGACTACTACCAGCCCGAGGCCTACGTCCCCTCGTCCGATACTTACATCGAGAAAGACGCTTCGATCAACGAGCACATCGAGCAGATGCGGCTGTCCGCCACCAAGGCCCTGCTGGAACGCCGTGATACCGTGATCGTGGCCACCGTTTCGGCCATTTACGGCCTGGGCGATCCGACCCAGTACCTGAGCATGGTGCTCCACCTGTCGGTGGGCGAGCAGGTCAATCAGCGCACCGTGCTGCGCCGCCTGGCGGAAATGCAGTACAGCCGCAACGACATGGAACTGCGGCGCGGCACTTACCGCGTGCGGGGCGACATCATCGACATCTTTCCGGGCGACGAGGATGCCGAAGCGATCCGGGTCGAGTTGTTCGATGACGAGATCGAATCCATCCGCGTACTGGATCCGCTGACCGGCGAGATCCTGCGCAAGCTGCCGCGCATCACCATCTACCCCAAGTCGCATTACGTGACACCGCGCCAGGTGGTGCTGGACGCTGCCGAGAACATCTCGGCCGAACTGACCGCCCGCCTCGAGGTGTTGCGCAACAATCAGCAACTGGTGGAAGCCCAGCGGCTGGAACAGCGCACCCGTTTCGACCTGGAGATGATGCTGGAGCTCGGCTACTGCAACGGCATCGAAAACTATTCCCGCCACCTGACCGGCCGCGGGCCGGGCGAGGCGCCGCCGACCCTGTTCGATTACCTGCCCGAGGATGCGCTGCTGGTGCTGGACGAGAGCCACGTGATGGTGCCGCAACTCGGCGCCATGTACAAAGGCGACCGCTCGCGCAAGGAAAACCTCGTGACCTACGGATTTCGCCTGCCGTCGGCGCTGGACAACCGGCCGCTCAAGTTCGAGGAATGGGAGGCGAGGGCGCCGCAGTCGATCTTCGTTTCCGCCACGCCGCGGGCCTACGAGCTGGAGCGCTCCTCCGGGGATGTCGTCGAGCAGGTGGTGCGGCCCACCGGCCTGATCGATCCCGAGGTCGAGGTGCGGCCGGTGGCCAATCAGGTGGACGATCTGCTGTCCGAAATCAATTTGCGCGCCGGGGTTGGCGACCGGGTCCTGGTCACCACGCTGACCAAGCGCATGGCCGAAAACCTCACCGAATACCTGGCCGATCACGGGGTGCGGGTGCGCTACCTGCATTCGGACATCGACACCGTCGAGCGGGTCGAGATCATCCGCGACCTGCGCCTGGGTGAATTCGATGTACTGGTCGGCATCAACCTGCTGCGCGAAGGCCTGGACATGCCCGAGGTTTCGCTGGTCGCCATTCTCGATGCCGACCGCGAGGGTTACCTGCGTTCGGACTCCTCCCTGATCCAGACCATCGGCCGGGCCGCCCGCAACGTGCGCGGCAAGGCGATTCTGTACGCCGACCGGATCACCGGTTCCATGGAGCGCGCCATGGCCGAAACCGATCGGCGCCGCGCCAAACAGGTGGCCTATAACGAAGAACACGGCATCGAGCCGCAAACCATCCGCAAACGCATCGCCGACATCATGGAAGGGGCGCGTGACTCCGCGCCGCGCGGACGCAGCGGGCGCAAGGTGGCCGAGGCCGACAGCTCGTACGAGGCCGTGACTCCGGAGAATCTGGGCAAGGCCATCGCGGAACTGGAAGAGCAGATGTTCGGCCACGCCGAGCGTTTGGAATTCGAGGACGCGGCGCGCCTGCGCGATCAGATCAGGCGGCTCAAGGAACGCGTGCTGAGAACTCCCGGAGTACCGGCCTGACGGCAGGCCCGGGGCTGGCCTGTCAGTCGTCCGGGTCGCCGGATTCCGACACCGCCAGGCCGGCCGCTTCCCACGGCAGCAGCGCGCACCGGATGCGGCTGGGGTAACGGCGCACGCCGGACAGCGCGCGCAGGTCGTCGTCGCCGCCTTCCTGATCTTCGCCCTGCAGCAGGCTTTCCAGCCACTGCGACGTGCTCTGCAGTTCGCTCAGGGTGTGCCCCGGTGTTTTCTCGCACAACAGGGATGCCGACGCCAGGCAGATGGCGCAGGCCTCGCCGTCGAAAGCCGCCGCTTCGATGCGGTCGCCGGCCACGCGAAACCGGACCGTCACCCGGTCGCCGCACAAGGGGTTGTAGCGTTCGGCGGCATGGGTGGGCTCGATTTCGGCCTGGAAGCCCACCGGCTCCACCGAGTGCTGCAGCACGGTTTCGCGGTAGAACTCCGCCGGGTTGGGGGCTGCCTCGGATGGGGAATCTGCGGCGCCGGATTTCGGGGTCTGATCGTTCATCGGCGACATCTCACCAGAAAATGTCCAGCCATACCAGCCGGTGATCGGAAACCGTGATCGCCTCGTCGCCCGGCTCGCCGGGGGCGGGCCAGAAAACGCCGCAGTCTTTCACATTCAGCCCGCGGGCGGGCAACACGTGGTCGAGACGCAGATTGCCGGTGCGCTGGTCGTTGAAATCGGCGGTGTCGGCGGCGGCCTCGCCGGTTTGCCGGTGGTTTACGCCGCCCTGCGAACGGGCCGCGATGACCGCGCCGGTGCTGCGCGGCACGCAACTGGCATCGATGCGCGGATGGTCGATTAGCTGACCGATCGCGCCGGGCAGCGAATCACCGTCGTTCGGATCGGCGTTGAAGTCGCCGAGGATCACGAAGTCGGCTGTTGCAGCCAGCCCGCCGGAGATTCCGGCATCGTCGATCGGCGAGAAACCGTTGGAGGAATCCAGATACTCGGCCCAGAACCGGATCTCGTCGTAATTGCGTCGCCCGTTACGGTCTTCGGGGCCGTCGAACACGGGTGGCGTGGGATGGAAGGCCAGCACGTGCAGCGTGCGCTCCCCGATCATCACGGGCACATCCCAGTGGCTCTTGGAACTCAGGCGCAGAGTCCGCCATACGGCGTCCGTGTGGAAATTCGTGCCCGGTGGATGCTGCGGCCGGTGCGCGTCCGGCAGGTGGTGCCATGGGAAGCGCTGAAAAGTCCGAACCGAAGCCTCGTCGATGGGGTGCCGTGACAACAACAGCATGCCGTACTGGCCGGGAAAATGCCCGAAGCCCCAGGCATCGCCCGGGTCGCCGGTACGGCCGTCCCGATCGAGGTCCCGGCCGCTGTCGATCCCGGTGTTCACCGCGGCGCGAAACGCATACGGGTAGCGGATGGGAGTTTGTCCCGCCGCGGCGATCGCCAGGTAGCGGTCGTTCAGCAGGGCGGGTGCGTCGATGCCCGGGTCGTAATCGAATTCGTTCAGCAACAGGATGTCCGGCCGCACGGTTTGCACGATGGATGCCAGTTGCCGCAGCCGGGGGTCGTCGCCGGAGGCGAGCGCCCGGCTCAAGGCACCGGCCGCCTCGCGGCCCATCGCGATGTTGAACGTGGCGATGCGCAGGGTGTCGCGTGGGTCCGGCTGCGTATGATTCCGGTTCGCGGTAGATGCGCAGCCCGTGAGGGTCAGCGCCAGGACGAGAATCGGAACCACGACCGCAACCCGATTCAGGACCGGGGCCAGGACGCCTCGTGTGACGGATCGCTGAGTGTTGCCGGATGGTGGCATCCCGTTATGATAACCGCGCCCGGCGGTGCGCCGGATACCGACAGGAGACAGGCGTTCATGGCTTTCATCGACATCATTCCCCCGGATCGCGCCGAAGGGCGCCTGGCCAAACTCTATCGCCGGGTCAGCGGACCGGGCGGCCAGGTGGACAACGTGCTTCAGGTGCACAGCCTGCGCCCGCATTCACTGGAAGGCCACATGGGCTTGTACAAGGCCGTGCTGCACCATCCGGGTAATACCCTTCCGGGCTGGTACCTCGAGGCCGTCGGAGTGCTGGTGAGCCACCTGAATGGCTGCGATTACTGCTTTGGGCACCACAGCGCCGGCCTGCGGCGGCTGTTGGACCCGGCGGATGGGGATTTCGACGCCTGGCTCGGCGCGATCACGGCCGCCGAACCGGGACCGCCGCTGGATGCGGCCCAGTGCGCCGGCTTGCGCTACGCTCGCCGCCTGACGCGGGAACCCGAATCCATCACCCAGGCCGACATCGATGCACTGCGGACGGCCGGGCTCGAAGACGGACAAATCGTGGAGATCAACCAGGTGGCGGCCTATTTCGCCTATGCCAATCGCACCGTGTCGGGCCTGGGTGCCAGCGCCGAGGGTGAAGTCCTGGGGCTGTCGCCCGATGCCGCGGACGACCCGCAATCCTGGTCGCACGGCTGAACTCGTCCGGGCGCGGGTTCAGGTGGCTGGAAGGCGCCGTTCCAGCAGCGGGTACCACACGGCCTGCGCCAGTCCGCGCACGCCCATGAAAATCAGCACCGCGGCCCACAGCCCGACCAGACCGTGGGTTCGGGTGAGCGGTTCCAGAATCAGCAGGTAGGTGCCGAAGGCCACGCCCATGGTCACCATCATGGCCCCGGCCGCAGTGGCACCGATGAACACCCCGTCAAACTGGAAACACCACACCGAGACCAGGGGCAGGGCGATGATCAGCGGCATCAGATCGGCCACCACGCCACGCACCTCGGTCAGATCCGTCAGCACGGCCGTCACCGCGTCGCCGCCAAGCCAGAAGCCCACCGCGTAGAGCACGCTGGCGATCACCGCCCACTGGCTGGTCAGCCACACCCAGCGCCGGAACACGGTGCGCCGGCCATGCCCCCAGGCGGCGCCCGCCAGCGCCTCGGCGGCGTGGGCGAAGCCATCCAGACCCAGCGCCATCAGCATCATGAACTGCATCGCCACGTGGCTTGCGGCCATGCCGACATCGCCCAGCGCACCGGCCTTGCGCATGATCAGGGCCAGCGCCGTCATCAGGAACAGGGTACGGATGAAAATGAATCCGTTGAGAAAAATCAGGCTGCCGAATTTCCGGATGTGCCAGGTGGCGCGCTGACGGATTCGCGCCACCAGCATTGCTCGATCGAGCAGGCGCAGCAGCACCCAGACACTGGCCACCGCCGCCAGCCACTGGGCGATGAGGGTGCCCCAGGCCACGCCGGGGACGCCCATATCCAGCCCGATGACGAAGATCACATTCAGCACGCCGTTGGTCACGTTCAGCAGGAGTTGCAACCACAGGATGGCGCGTACCCGGGCCAGCCCGAACAGGACGCCGGTGATGGCATAGCCGAGCAGGGTGGCCGGCGCGGCCCAGATGCGGATGCGAAAGTACGCCTCGGTGATGTCGGCCACTTCGGCAGGTGGCGCCATGGCACGCAGGCCCGCTACCAGCAAAGCGTCCTGAAAAATGAGCAGGGCGCCTCCGAACAGCAGTGACAGCGCGCAGGCCCGGATCACGGTGGCGACCAGGGTGTCGTCGTTTTCGCGACCGCGTGCCTGGGCCACGAGGCCCGTGGTTCCCATGCGCAGAAAACCAAAGGCCCACAGCAGATAATTGAAGATGACGGTGCCCAGGCCCACGGCCGCCAGGTGTACCGGGCTCGGCAGATGCCCGATGGCCCAGGTGTCGACCAGGCCCACCAGCGGGGCCGACGAGTTGGCCAGGATGGCAGGCCAGGCGATGGCCCAGATCTGCCGGTGCGGACGGGTGAAATCGCCCGCCGCCGGGGTTGCGGCTGCCCTCATGATGGCGGGTCAGCCGGCGGGTGCGGGGCAGCCCGGCGGCAGATCCGAGGCCGGAAGCTCAAGATGATCAGGGCCGAAGACTTCCTGCAGGCGGCGCAATGCGTCGTTCACGCTTTCCCATTGCCGCGCCGCTTCGGCCGGATCGAAGGCTTCGACCGTGGCGTCCTCGCGGCCATAGCGATAGGCCTGTATGGACACGCCGGTGCCGGCGAATCGATCCAGTACGTGTTGCAGATTTTTCTCCTTGTCGTCGGCCATCACGATCACGGCCGGCTCGGGCGTGTCGGTGAGTTCCAGCAAATCGGCCAGCATGTCGCCCTTGTGCTGACCGGCAGTCAGGAACACGCCGTCCTCGAGGCGAGCGTCACGTATACCGCTGGGTGGCAGGAAATCGTCGGGATAGCCGCCGTCCGGGCCGATCGTATGGCTGCCGAAATCAAATCCATGCCGGCGCAGTTCACGAAACGTCTGCAAGCGGAAGCCGGGTCCGCGCGAGGTCAGCGCCAGGGTGCGCAGGCCGGCCTGCTGCAGGCGCCCCAGTTGCGCCGCGGCATCGTCCTGGGTCGGCCGCATCGCGCTGGCGTAGTACAGAGCGCCCTGCACGGCGAGCGGTTCCGCCACCCGTTCGGGGGCGCACGGCGCGGTCTTCTCCAGATCGCGCTGCCACTCCCACCACTGGTCCGAACCGAGGTCCTGCTCCATCGCCAGCAGAGTGTTGTCGATATCGAACACCACCAGCACCGCGTCGGTTCCCAGCGTGTCGGCAAAGTCCAGTGCGGCGTCAACCACCGTGGCCAGATCGTCGGTCTGAACCATCCGGCTGGGCGGAGCGGCGGGCGCGGCCGGTGCGCGGATCGTGGTTGCCGTACAGGCGTTCAGGATGGCCAACAGGATCAGCGAAACGAATACGAATGGGCGCATGGCGGATTCGGCCGTTACCGGAATGCAGGGGAGCCTCACTGTGCCAGTGAAGCCGGTCTGCCGCAATACACAGATCGACCCTGAGACGGCGCTGCACAATTGATTCAGCGGCCTCCTTCACCTACAATTCCCGCCCTTCTGCCGCCGCGCACGGGCCATGCCCGCGCCGGGGTCACCGACGGCCTGTTCGGATCGGCAAGGCAGATTCCAGGTTCAAGGAGAGGTGCCGGAGTGGTCGAACGGGCTCGCCTGGAAAGTGAGTGTACGGTTTATAGCCGTACCGAGGGTTCGAATCCCTCCCTCTCCGCCAGACAGAAAAAGCCCGCCTCGCGCGGGCTTTTTTTATCTGCCGAAGAGGCCGGGTGAGAGCCCTCCCGCGCGGAGCGCACTAGGGTTCGACAAACCGGCAGGAAAGCCGGTTTGGACGGTAGAACGGGGTCGGGCCAGATGCAAAATCCATAACCGATTGATTCAATGTAATATTTCAGGACTGTGGAGCTGGAATTGCGCCCCTTGGATTCAACTGCGAAGCGCAACGGTGAGTGATTCCTGAGTGTTGTTGAACACTTCATAAGGCGTCAAGTAGTC
>NZ_JAZHOG010000021.1:0-9767 GCF_037892215.1 Elongatibacter sediminis
ACCGCGACAATGCCATCAAAAATAAGTGTTACCCATGTACCCGAACAAACTGTTACCTATGTCCCCGGTCTGTACACAGGGACGGGTTTACGCCGTGTCCCGGACCGTACCTGTCGCGGCCGCTGGCGTGTACGGGCACCCACCAGTTCAAAACGAAATCTCAAGCGCGGTTTCAATCAGCGTTCATTCATTTGCATCGCGTTGGAAGTGCGTCTTGTGATCCTGCAGGGCGAGTACGGGCAACGTCTTCAAAGTCCGGGGGGCAGCGTCGCAGGCTGGCAACTGGCCAGGACTTCGTTGGCTGGAGCGCGAACTACCAGCGCAGGTAGAGATGTGCGCGTTCGTTCAATCCCCGGCGCAAGGCGGGCCAGTCCGGCATGATCCGGTCCATGAGCCGGTAGAACGCCGGACTGTGATTCAGCTCGACGAGGTGGCACAGCTCGTGGGCGATTACGTAGTCGATATAGCGCGGCGCCGCTTTCATCAGCATGGGGTTGAGCGTGATGACGCCCCGCGCCGAGCACGTCCCCCAACTGCGTTTCATCCGCCGCAGGCGCATATCAAACGTGCAGCCGCGCAGAAAGCGTGCGTTGGCGGCGATCCGGTCCATGCGCTCGCCGCAAAAATCCAGGGCCCGGCGCCGGTACCAGGCCAGCAGGGCGTCACGCACGGGTTCTTCACCCCGGGCGCCGACCCGGACTTCGATGCCATGCGATTGCAGGTGAACACGATGCCCGATGCCAGTGACTCGAACGACGTCCAGTTCGTAGCTCCGGCCCAGATAAAAATGGTCCGAGCCATGGCGGTAACGCAGGGGTTTCACACCACGATTCTGTTCTCGCACCTGTTGGCGGAGTTCCACGATCTGATCGTGCATGCGGGTGAGGATGCGCTGGACTTCGCGGGTGCTGGCCCGCAACGGCGCCGACACACTCATGCGCCCGTTTTCCTCGAAGCGAACCAACACGTTGCGGCGCACCGACTTCTTGCGTACGAGGTCGAAATCGATGTCCCGGCCCTGGAGGCGAAAGCGGGCAGTCGTCCGGTTCATGGGGGCTCGCCTACGGTGGTGACCCAGGGGAAGAACGACAGAGATTAATACCGGGCGCGGTCGCTGAAAAGTCCGAAAAAGGGTCCTGGGCGACTGAATGCGACCAGGCGAATTGGGAAGGGTTTGCCAATTGCATGTGCACGCGAAACAATGCCTCGGCGGTTATGCTGATTTCAATCCCGGAGGAGCGCCATAAACCTGAGATCTGTGATGAAAACGCGGGCGGGCTGGGGAGTCGCCATCATGAGAGTCGTCACCGGTATCGTCTTCATCGGACACGGTGCGCCCAAGCTCGGATTGGTGGGAGAGCGCACCTTGTCCGGCACGGCGGGTTTCCTGGAAGGGATCGGGGTGCCCTTTCCCATGGCCGCGGCGTTCCTGGTGGCGTTTTTCGAGACATTCGGCGGCGCCTGCCTGGTCATCGGCCTGTTGACCCGGATGTGGAGCGCCGGCCTCGCGTTCGCCATGCTGATTGCGGTCATTCTGGTGCATCTGCCGCACGGCATGTTCGGTGACGGCGGCTACCAGTGGGCGTTATTGCTGATGGCGTGTTCGCTCGCTCTGGTGATCGAGGGCGCCGGCAAGGCCTCTCTGGACCGGGCCATGACCCGCTGAGTCGCGGATTTCGGCGATCGAGCCACCGTCGCCGGGCCGACCCGCCGCCAGTGGCTCGTGGGCCGACCTTCCGGACCGGTGCCTATTGCGCGGGCACGAACTCTTCAAGCACGGCCTGGCGGAGCAGTTCCGGCGGCAGCAGGCCCTGGCTCAGCAGAAAATCATGGAAAGCGCGCTGATCAAAACGATCACGCAGGCGCAGTTCCACCTCGGTCCGCAATGCCATCAGGCTCATGTAACCGACGTAGTAGGAAGTCGCCTGCCCCGGCGCGCGGTAGGTATAGCGATCCACCTCCTGTCTGGCCATCGGCCGTGACAGCACGACGTCGTCGACGAGGAACTCCAGGGCCTGGTCCGGTTCGAGCAGGCCGAGATTCAGCATGGGATCCAGGAACGCGCGGGCTGCCCGCATCAGGCGTGAACGCAGGCCGAACAGTTGCGCATCCAGGGGCAGGTATTCAAGCATGATGGCCTCTGCGTACAGGCCCCAGCCCTCGACGTTGGCACTGTTGAACGCATACAGCGCCCGCGCCTCGGACACCCCGGCCTCCAGCATCGCGGCGAATTGCATCTCGTGCCCCGGCCGTGCTTCGTGCGCGGCCAGAGACCACGTCGACGCAAGGCTGCCGAAATCATCCATGGCTTCGCCGCTCTCATCGGTGGGGTTGCTCGTGACCAGCACGAATTCACCGGGCTGGCCGGTGTCGCCCGTCAGCTGCGGTGGGCTCATGAACGGTGCCGGTGAAGCCGCTGACTCCGCTTCGGTGGCCAGCCGAATGGCGGCTGGCCGATCCGGCAGAGTCACGATGTCATGTTCCAGGATGATGGCCTCCAGTTCGGCCAGACGATTGCGGTAGACCGCAAGCACGTCTTCTTCCGGAACTTGGTCACGATTCAGTTCGCGGATCACGTCGCGGTAGTCCGCTGACGGCCAGCCGCGTTCGGCGGCGATCAGCCGCGCGATGGATTGCATCTGCCGCTGCAGGTCGGCGAATCCGAGCTGTGCGGCCTGGATCAGGTCACGGGGCGCCAGATCGACGCCGAAATTGGCCAGGTTGTCGGCATAGATTTCCTCCGGTAGCCGGTGATCGTCGCGGGCGCGCGGCAACACGTTCGTGCGAAGCCACTCGGCATACCCGGTCAATTGCTCCGAAAGCAGGGCCAGATCGTCCTCCCAGCCTTCGAGTCCGGATTCGGCGAATGTCGATTCCATGCCGGCGAGGAACCGCGGCACGTTTTCCAGATTGTTTTCGATCTCCAAACGGAAGGGACCGAGCAGTCCGGGGTCGGCCAGGCGTTCGGCGGTACGGTCCCGCGCCAGCCGGGTGAGGGGCTCGAAGCCATCCGCACGACCGGTGTATTTCGACAGTCGTTCCAGCGCGGCCGGGTAACGCTCGGGATTGTTGCGTGGGTCGAGCAGCGCGCGAAAACCGAAATACAGGGTCTGCGGCAGGTTGTAGTACGTCAGCATGTGGCGGCGCTGAAGCTCGGTGCTGCGGTGTTGATCGCGCAGCGAACCGATCAGAATCTGTACGTCCTGGGCCGCTTTGGGGTGCTCGACAGTCGTGGCGCGTTGTTCCAGCATCGCGATCAGGTCGAGCAGTTGCTGTTGCGAACGCTCGTAGGTTTCGGCCCGCAAGTCCATGATCTCGCCGTCCACCGACTCGACCCCCAGGCTGGAAAAAGTTTCCGGCGCGAATTGCGCCTGTGCGCGCATGACCTCGGCGGTGATGGCGTTGCTTTCCTCCACCCAGGCCTCCCCGGCAAGTGCCGAGAAGCTGCAGGTGAACAGTGCAAGACAACTGAGTACTCGAATGGATGCCGACACCGCTGCGTTCTCCCGTTATCAGATGGGCCGCGAGTCTAGCGGCTTCGGTGCGCGGAGTCCCATGGCATTGGTCATGCCGGGAGCGACGGAGCAGCCACGCCCTGTGCCAGTTCACGCCAGCGGCCGCGACAGGTACGGTCCGGGACACGGCGTAAACCCGTCCCTGGGGCCTCGGGTCGGCGTCCCTGCCTCACACGGTCCCGGACCGTACCCGCCGCGTCCACTGGCTCCCGCCCTGCAGGATCACAAGCCGCACCCACCGGACGTATCCAACACCCTCGGCAATCGGATTCACTGCAGCCGAGGAAGGGGACGTGACAGGGGTCTCCCGGGGGTCTCACCGCCAGGACGGCGGTGGAGAAGGTTACAGGGACGTACTCGTACCGTCCCCCGGGAGACCCCTGTCACGGCGCCTTCCGGACCCGGGGGCACCCCCTGTCACAGCACCTTCCGGACCCGGGGGCACACCCTGCCACAGCGCCTTCCGGACCCGGGGGCGCCCGGAGCTGGTTTCCAACGCCCCCTGCGACTGGAAGCAATTACGCGATCCCCCGTACAATCATCCGCATGGGAAACCGACTTTCGAAGATCTACACGCGCACCGGCGACAAGGGCGTCACCGGCCTGGGCGACGGCTCACGGGTGGACAAGGACAGCCTGCGGGTCGAGGCCTACGGCACCGTGGACGAGCTCAACAGCCTGGTGGGACTGGTCCTGGCCGCCGATGTTTTCGCACCGGTGCGCACCTGCCTGACCCGCGTGCAGCACGAACTGTTCGACCTGGGCGGCGAACTGTGCATGCCGGGAACCATATTGATACCGGACGCCTACGTGGACGGCCTGGAAGACGATCTCGATCGCTTCAACGCCGACCTGCCGCCGCTCAAGGACTTCATCCTGCCCGGCGGATCGGAGGCGGCGGCGCGCTGCCACCTGGCCCGTACCGTGGCCCGCCGAGCCGAGCGCCGCCTGGTCAGCCTGGCGCATAACGAGGCCGTCAATGAATCCACCATCCGCTATCTGAACCGCCTGTCGGACCTGCTGTTCGTGCTCGCACGGACACTGGCACGCGCCGATGGCGGCAGCGAGGTGCTGTGGGTGCACGGCGACCAGCGCGAAAAGACCGCTTCGTAGTCACGATTTTCAATCCGCAGATCGAAACCCTTCAGCGGGCATCAAGACCCGCCCAAAGGGATCAGGGAAAACCAAGGAGGACGCATGAACGGAAAGTACACACGCAAAGGAAGATCGATCAATCGGACCTGCAGCTTGCTGGCCGCGCTGGCCCTGGGGCCATTCTCGGCCCTGCCGGCCGTGGCCGACAACGCGGTATTCGTTACCGGCTATTCCATCAGTTCCGACGATCCGCCGGAGTTCCCGGTCACTGACGACCAGTTGGCGATGTTTGGCCATGCCGCGGACATCGGCTTGTCGATGGCCATGCACAAGCTGGGCATCGATCCCGGCACCGACGAGTACAACGACATCGTGGATGCGGTGGACGAGTTCCTCAACAATGTGCGCCCCCAGGACCGCCAGGTGGAACGCGGGTCATTCAGCGCCGTGTATCAGAGCTGCGTCATGATCTTCTCTTCACCCCCGCAGGTCATGTCCATCCGCATGCCGCCGGGCAGTGCACAGGCCTACATGGAAGGCTACGACTTCGCTTCGATGGAAGGATTTTCTGTCGAACTCAATCGAGACCTCTCCGCCACCCGTCAGGCCGTGGGCCAGGGATGGAGCGGCGGTCTGCAGATGACGCCGACCGGAGCGACCGACACGATGCTGGGCTACGAGGCCCGGGAATACACGTTCAGCTCGGACGGCGGACTCGGCAACCTGGGCCAGGCGGCGACCAGCCCCGAGCAGGCCGCGGGCCCGGGCGGGCTGGCCAGCATGGTCTCGGTGAGCACCAACGGCCGCGCCTGGGTCTCCGACGAGGTAGAAGGCCTGGACATCATCCAGAGTTTCTACGAGAACTTCGCCAGCCAGATCGCGGCCAGCCAGGGTGAGAATTCCTTCTACGGCGGACTGATGAAGAACATGGTCGGCCAGTTACAACACGGCCTGCCGCTTCATACCTACCAGAGAACCGAATCCAAGGTCATGGGCCGGACCATGCAGGGCGGCGAGTCGGAGTCATGGGTCACGAGCGTTTCAACGTACGATCGTGACCAGGACGAATGCGGGACCAGCATCCTGCCCGGTGAAGACGAAGGCTACGAGATTACGTACATGGGCGCCAACGGAATGCCGGGGTCGGCGGGCACGGGCAGCGGGGCCGGCGGCAACACAGGCGCGGGCAGCCCCGGCGCACCCGGCGGCAACAGCCAGGGCGGTCAGTTGCCTCAGGCCTGCGATTGCAGCTGCGAAGCCTTCAAGCGCCTGCAGGAACAGGGCGAAGACGCGGCCAATGCCGAAAACCAGGGCCAGGCCATGTGCATGATGCAGTGCATGCAACAGTTCATGGCCTGTGCCATGCAGGGCCGCTGAATCGGGCCCGCAACGGGGCGCGGCTTCAGCCGCGTCCCGGCCCGGACCGCAGCCACGGCAGCAAAGCGAAAACCAGCAACATCGCCAGGTAGATGACTCCCGTCACCGGCTCACGCGACGCCGCGTATTCGGCCAGCGTCATGCCACGCACCAGCCAGACGACGCTCAGTTCAGCCAACACCATCAATGCCAGCGCCAACAGCCCGGCAACCAGACACATAGCGGCGCGCCCGGCCATGCCCGGGCGGCGCACCACCCATCCCGCCGCCAGCCAGATGAAGGCTGCCATCACCGGCATCTCGAACAGTTCGGCCCACAGGGGCCCGATTGCCGGGGCCAGCACGAGCTCGCGCACGGGCGCCAGCGCAAAACCGGCGCCGAAGACCAGCAGGAAATAGACCAGGCCGTAACGGACGCTGGTCAGGAACAGCCCGGAAACGTGAATTTCGCCTTCTCGCGCACGCCGCCCGACGGCCATCTCTGGGTGACGGTCTTGCGCCGGGTGTAGAACCGGATGGCGTCCGGGCCGTAGGCGAACAGATCACCGAACAGCGAGCGTTTCCAGCCGCCGAAGCTGTGGTAGGCCACCGGCACCGGCAATGGCACATTGACCCCGACCATGCCGACCTGGATGTTATCCGAGAAGTAGCGCGCCGCTTCGCCGTCACGGGTGAAAATGCAGGTGCCGTTGCCGTACTCGTGGGCATCGATCAGGTCCATCGCTTCCTGCATGCTGCCCACCCGCACCACGCACAGCACGGGACCGAAAATTTCGTCCTGGTAGATTTTCATGTCCGGACGCACCCGGTCGAACAGGGTGCCGCCCAGGAAGAATCCCTGTTCGTTTCCCTTGACCTCGAGACCGCGTCCGTCGACCACCAGATCGGCACCTTCTTCTACGCCGAGGTCGATGTAACCCCGAACTTTGTCGCAGTGCGGCCGGGTGACCAGCGGCCCCATGTCATTGTCGTTGTCGACACCCGGACCCACCCGCAAACCGGTGAGTTCCTGCTTCAATTTGCCGACCAGGGTATCGGCGGTTTCCTCGCCCACCGCAACCGCCACCGAAATGGCCATGCAACGCTCGCCGCACGAGCCGTAGGCCGCGCCCATCAGGGCCGACACGGCATTGTCCATGTCCGCGTCCGGCATCACGATGGCGTGGTTCTTCGCTCCACCCAGTGCCTGCACCCGCTTGCCGTTGGCCGTTCCCGTGCGGTAGATGGCTTCGGCCACGGGTGTCGAGCCGACGAAAGACACGGCCTGCACCCGGGGATCGGCCAGCAGGGTATCAACCGCTTCCTTGTCTCCGTTGACGACATTGAATACACCGTCAGGCAGTCCCGCCTCGCGCAGCAGGCCGGCGATGAACAACGGTGCCGACGGGTCACGCTCCGACGGTTTCAGCACGAAGGTGTTGCCGCAGACCAGCGCCATCGGGTACATCCACATCGGCACCATGGCGGGAAAATTGAACGGAGTAATGCCGGCGACGACGCCCAGCGGCTGGAATTCACTCCAGCTATCGATGGCCGGTCCGACATTCTTCGAGTGTTCACCCTTGAGTAATTCCGGCGCCCCGCAGGCATATTCCACGATCTCGACACCCCGCTGAAATTCGCCCAGGGCGTCGTTGAGCACCTTGCCGTGCTCCTCGGTAATCAGCGCCACCACCTCGTCGGCATGCCGCTCCAGCAGCTCCTTGAAGCGGAACATGATGCGGGCCCGCTTCATGGGCGGCATCGCACGCCACGCTGGAAACGCGGCGTGTGCGGCCTCGATGGCCAACTCGACCGTGGCCTGATCGGCCAGAGCCACCTGGCGCGCGACCTCACCGGTGGCGGGGTTGTAAACCGCCTGGGATCGGCCAGTCCCCGGCACCTTGCGTCCGCCGATGAAGTGGCCGACGGTTTCGGCAGTCTCGATCGCCTGTGCGGCTTCGGTATTCATTGCATGATCCTCTGGTTCGCGAACGCGCCGGATCCGATCTGCGCCGGCGGCTCGTCTCCTTTGTAGTCTAGTCGAGCGAGTCCAGCAGCCCCCGAACCTTCTCGAAGCTCTGAGTCATTTCGTCCGGGTCGGAATTCAAAAACGGGGAGAATTGCAGCACGTCCATGCCGTTTCGAATCACCACACCCGCTTCCCAGAAACCCTTCTTGTGGACTTGCAGGCCGCGCGCGCCGGGGGCGCCGTCCCTGGACACCAGCTCGATGGCGCCCATCAGGCCGAAATTGCGCACATCCTTGACCATCGGATGGCCTTTGAATGAATGCAGCAGGTCCTCGAAGTGAGATTCCAGGCCTCGCGACTGATCGAACGTGCCCTCCTCGGCATACACATCCATCGCCGCGACGCCCGCGGCCGCCGCGACCGGGTGGCCGGAGTAGGTGTATCCATGGAACAGTTCGATGGCGGCTGGCGGCCCGTTCATGAAGGCTTCGTGGATCTTTTCGTCGACCAGGACACCGCCCATGGGCACAACGCCGTTGGTCAGTCCCTTGGCCATGGTGATCAGGTCCGGCTTGACCCCGAAACGCTCTGCGCCGAAGGCCGTGCCAACCCGCCCGAATGCGGTGATCACTTCGTCGAATATCAGCAGGATGCCGTGCCGGTCGCAGATTTCCCGCAGGCGCTCGAGGTAACCCACCGGCGGGACCAGCACACCGGTCGAACCGGCCACCGGCTCCACGATGACCGCGGCGATATTGCCGCCGTCGTGCAGTCCGGCCAACCGTTCGAGGTCGTCGGCGAAGTGCCCGCCCCATTCCGGCATGCCGCGGCTGTAGGCCTGATGTTCCAGGTCCCAGGTATGCCTCATGTGATCGACACACCCCAGCAGGCTGGCCCCGAAAGCCTTGCGGTTGGGCGACATGCCACCCACAGACATGCCACCGAAATTCACGCCGTGGTAACCGCGCTCACGGCCGATCAGACGGGTCCGGTGACCTTCGCCCCGGGCACGATGATAAGCCAGCGCGATCTTCAGCGCGGTGTCGACCGACTCGGATCCCGAGTTGGTGAAGAAAATGTGATCCAGCCCCTCCGGCGCCAGGCCCGTGACCCGCTCGGCCAACTCGAACACCCGGTCGTGCGCGGCCTGAAAGCCCATGGAGTAATCGAGTTTCGCCACCTGTTTCTGCACCGCTTCGACAATTTTCGGATGGCAATGACCCAGGCCGCTGCACCATAGCCCGGAGAACATATCGTAGATCCGCCGGCCGTCGTCAGTCAGGTACCAGTGCCCTTCGGCTCCGGTGATCACCCGGGGTTCTTTCTTGTAATCGCGGTTGGCGGTAAAGGGCATCCAGTAGGCATCGAGGGATGCGGAAGAAACGCTCATGTCGGACCTCGTTATTGGCGGATATTCTGAAACAGGGCTCGGGTTTTTCGTCTATTATATTAAACATTCAAAAGCAAATTCCAGCCATATTCAACGCTTTTTCACCAGTCTCGTCGAATATTTAGCTTGGCTCTTGATGCGGACCACCTCGCAGGCTGCACCGAAACAGTAGCCCGCCCAGTAATTCCGCAGGCCAATGTAACACCATGCGGACACAAGTTGACCCACCGCCCGCTCCCCTCCACTCACCCTCCAAACGCGAACCTCGCCCTGGCATACCCCTGCCAGGACAGCGGACTCCGGGTTCGCTTCCCTTCTTGTTTCGCCCGGAAGTGAATCTTCGCCTCTTCAAAATTCAGGGGTTGGGTGCCACTGAGGTCCGCCGCGCGCTGTGACATGCCCCTTCCAGGACCCGGCATAAACCCGTCCCTGGGGCCTTG
>NZ_JAZHOG010000022.1:0-9290 GCF_037892215.1 Elongatibacter sediminis
GACGGCGGCGCGAAGGCCCCAGGGAAGGGTCCACGCCGTCCCCTGAGGGGAATGTGCCGCAGCGCCTGCCTGCTCGAGGGCACGTTTTCCATGAGCCATTCAGATAAGCAGAATTCAGCTCACGCGAAACCGGCGAGGTCTCCAGGCTATTGCGCCAAAGCCCTGAGGGGAATGTGCCGCAGCGCCTGCCTGCTCGAGGGCACTCTTTCCATGAGCCGTCCAGATATATGGAACTGAACGAACTGGAAACCAGCAGGGTCTCCAGGCCGTTGCACCAGCGCTCTGAGGGGAATGTGCCGTTGCACCTGCCTGCTCGAGGGCACGGTCGGCATTGAGATCAAGCACCAACGCGGGAAGCCGGTTGGATTTCGCCCGGTCAGGGATCCTCGGCGTCTGCGAGACCGCGAATGGCCGCGTTCTTGCCGAAGAAACGCTTGGCTTTGAAATCCAGCCGTTGCATCCGCCGCTTGTCCGCATCGGTCATGACCCGCACCTCGGGCTCCAGCACACTGCGCTGAAACGGCATCACATGCACAAAAGGCATGCCCATTTTCAGCTGGTGATCGGTATCGCCCTTGCGGAAAAAGGTATTCACGTGAATGTGATGGTAAGCGTCCGAATCGACCACACCGGGAACCACCGTGAACCGCGACTCGAAATGGTAGAAGGGCTGTGACAGCATGACCGACCATCCGGGCGGTGTGCGTACCTTCCAGGGATTGGTGAACTTCACCGAATCCTGCAGATAACTGTCCGGCAGCGGCATCGAGGGGTACTGCATCTGCTTGCTGTGCGGTGAGGCATGGGCCAACTCGTTGGATCCGATGCAATACACCGTCTCGCCCCGGATCTGCACCAGAAAATCGGCCCACAACGGAATCAGATAACCCTCCGACAGGTAGGAAATGATGCCGGGGCAGCGCCGAATCGTGGCGTTGACATTGGACAACCGCAGGGAGCGTGAAAGCCCGAAGGGAAACTTCGATTTGCCCGGCGGCAGGTCGATGGCCGGTGAAAGTTCGCGAAACCAGTCCGGCAGCACCTTGCGCGCGGGAACAGGCGGAAATTCCAGCAGGTTCTCGTTATCGGTGAAGAACTCGATTTTGGGCGTTGCCATAATCCCTGTCCCAACGCCGCGAACGGCGGCTGCGGTGAAGCGTAGCAGATGCCCCGGCCGCGTTAAACGCGGGCGGTGGCCAGATCCGGTGGATCAGGGCGCATTTCGTTTCAGCGCCTTCAACCGGGAACGGGCGAAATACAACAGCACCCGCACTGCCAGGTAGGCTACCGCGCTCAGGCCCATCAGAACGAAAGGCCCCGTCGAGGAAGGTTGCTGGAATCCCGCTGTGCTCCACCAGTACCAGCCAAAGGCGGCAACGAAGACCGAAATGACCGCGTAGCTGGTCATGTTCAGGTGATAGACTTTCTGCCGCGCCTGGCGCAGCTTGAACACGTGCAATTCCTCATCATCGGCCTCGCCACGTTCCAGACCGCAGTGCAGGCAGAGGGGGGACAGGCTGGAAATACGCTTGCCGCAACCCGGGCAGGCAATAATGCTCATGGTGACAATTCATCTCCCTGGTTGGTGTCGTGCCGCCAAGGTAGCGGCGCACGGCCGCCCGTGCAAGCGGAGCCCATGCGGCTAGCCTACTGCCCGAAAAATCGCAGTTCAGCCCGCAGCCCACCGGCGGGCCGGTTGCTGAAGCGAATGGACCACCCGTACAGGGAGCACAGGCGTTTCACAATGGCGAGCCCCAGGCCCGCGCCCTTGCCGCTGATGTTCTGGCCACGGTAATGGCGCTCGAACACGTGCTCGAGTTCCGATTCGGGAATACCGGGACCGGTATCGTCGACACACACACAACCCTCACCAATGGTAATGACCACTTCGCCCTCGTTGGTGTAGCGCATGGCGTTGCCGATCAGGTTTCCCACCGTTACGGCGACCACCGACTCCGGCGCGATCACACTCACCCGGTCCGTCTCCCGCACCAGCAATTTCAGGTCCTTGTTGCCAATCAGGGGCTCATACAGGTGGACCACGTCGTTGACGATTCTTCCGACATTCTGGGCAGCACTGTCCTTGTCGGTACCCTGCTCGGCACGCACCAGGTGCAGCAAGGCGGTGGTGATGTCCGCCGACTGACGTGCGGCGCGTGCGATGCGTAACAAGCGGGTGCGGACACGCGGATCGAGATCGTCCTGAGCCAACAACAATTCCGTGGCGCCGGTGATGACGGTCAGCGGCGACCGGAGTTCGTGACTGACATCCGCATTGAATTCCCGGTCACGTTCAACCAGGTGATGCAGCCGATCGGCATACGTGTCCAGGGCGGCGGCCAGTTGGCCGACCTCGTCGTCGGCGAAATGACCGGACAGGCGTTCCGGCTTGCCCTCTTTGCTCAGGGTGTCGAGCCGCGCGGCCAGGTCGGTCACGGGTTTCATCACCCGCCGGGACGACCAGGCCCCCAGCATGAAGGACAGAATCGAGAACAGAAGCACCACGCCGACCAGGGCCAGAAACAACTGCTGCTCCAACCGTCGATTATCGCTGACGTCGTAAATCAGGAACGCCCACAGGTCATCTTCCTTGCGCACGGCCGCCTTGAACACACCAGCTCCGCTATGTACGTCATGCACGCCGCTGGGCAGCGCACGGATGTCCGCGGCCACGGTCTGGTTGGGGTCCCCGGGGCGGGTGATGTAACCCTGGATGCGCGTGTAGAAGGGTTCGACAACGGTCGGGTCCAGACGCAACTGGTTCACGTAGTCGTCGAGTTCTTCCTCGAGCGTCGCGCCAATCAGCTGGTCTTCGAGATAATTCTGCAGGAACAGCGTACTGAGAGCGAACAACACACTCAGCAAGGTGCCGAACAAAACAAAGGACAGTAGGATTCGGCTCCTAAGCCTTTGCCGAAACTTCATCCGACTCCACCAACCGGTAGCCAATTCCGTGGCGGGTCTGGATCATGTTGCTGCCGAAAGGTTTATCGATCGCACCGCGCAGGGAGTGAATGTGCACCCGGAGGCTGTCGCTGTCCGGCATTTCCTCACCCCAGACTTCCATCTCCAGGTCGTTGCGCGACACCACATTGGGCGACGCCTCCATCAAGCATTGCAACAGTTTCAGACCGATCGGGTTGAGATAAATATCCCGGTCGTTGCGAGTCACGGCCAGGGTATCCAGATTGAACACCAGGTCGCCCACCTTGAGTTCGCGCCGGACCCGGCGGCGCCCGCGGCTGGTCAGCACGTTGAGACGCGCTTCCACTTCCTGCAATTCGAATGGTTTGACCAGGTAATCATCGGCCCCGGTGTCGAAACCGGCCAGCTTGTCCTCGAGCCGGTCGCGCGCGGTCAGCATCAGTACCGGCGTGTCCTTGCGGGCATCTTCGCGGAGCTTCTTGCAGACCTCGAGCCCGTCCATGCCCGGCAGCGCAAGGTCCAGGACAATGGCGTCGAAATCGTTGACCACGGCCAGATGCAGACCGGTAATGCCGTCACCCGCGAAATCGACGGTATGGCCATGGTCCTCGAGATAATCGCCCAGATTGGCGGCGATGTCGGGGTTGTCTTCGATGATCAAAACACGCATAAGTCAGTCTCCGCAACCGGGGACCCTCACGTCCCGGGCATCGCGCCGCAACGGCACGCTCTGCGTGGCAGATGATGACAACGGGCAATACGGGGCCGGCAGGCTTTGCGTAATTCTACCCCCGACACGGTTAACGATCGGTTAACCCTCCCCACACCGGACTGGCGGTGGCGATTGGAAACCCTGTCAGTAATCTCCGCCCAGAACCTCGACCCCTTCGAGCCCGCGGGTCAGGGTTTCGGCGTCACCGCCTTCGTCCAGCTTGATCATCAGGCGGACTTCGTTGGAGGAATCGGCGTGGCGCAATGCATCGTCGTAGGAAATCTTGCCTTCCTTGTACATCCGGAACATGCACTTGTCAAAAGTGATCATGCCGTGATGTTCCGAATCGCGCATGACGTTCTTCAATTCGTCGATTTCACCCTTGCGGATCAAATCCTTGATCAGCGGAGTGGCCATCAGCACCTCGAACGCGGCCCAGCGGCGCGACCCGTCGATGGACGGAATCAATTGCTGCGCGATGGTCGCCTTGAGATTGAAGGAAAGGTCCAGGAGCAACTGCTCGCGGAAGTCCTCCGGGAAGAAATGCAGGATGCGGTCCAGTGCCTGGTTGGCGTTGTTGGCGTGCAGAGTACAGAGCACGAGGTGGCCGGTTTCCGCGAAGGTGATGGCATGCTCCATCGCTTCTCGCGTGCGAATTTCGCCAATCATGATGACGTCCGGAGCCTGCCGCAGGGTATTGCGAAGCGCCACCTCGAACGATTCAGTGTCGATGCCGACTTCGCGCTGCGTCACCAGGCTCTTGCCGTGCCGGTGCACGTACTCCACCGGATCCTCGACGGTAATGATGTGGCCGGTCATGCGTTGGTTCCGATATCCCACCATCGCGGCCATGGATGTCGACTTACCGGTACCGGTGGCACCCACGAACAGCACAATGCCTCGTTTCTGCAGCGCGAGTTCCGCCATCACATCCGGGCATCCGAGTTCCTCGAATGTCGGGATGCGGCTTTCTATTCGCCGGGCGACCAGGCCCACGACGCCCTGTTGCATGAAGGCACTGACACGAAAACGCACTTCAGCGTCCAGTGCGTATGCGAACTGGCATTCGCTGGTCTGAATGAATTCGTTCTTCTGCATCTCGCTCATCATGCTGAAAGCGACCTCGCGGGTATCCTCCGCGGTCAGCACATCGGTCGAAATCGGCTTGATTTTGCCGTGAACCTTGATGCACGGCGGCGCATCCATCATGACGAACAGGTCGGAGCCGACCTCCTCGTGCAATTGTTTCAACCAGCCGTCTACTGTGCTCATGATGAAACTCCTATTGGAACAGCTTGCGGTCGACCGCTCGCCTGCCGGCCTCCTGCCGGGTGACGAGACCGCGAGTGACCAGCGCCTCGAGTGCCTGGTCCAGGGTCTGCATGCCCACGTTCTGTCCAGTCTGGATGGCCGAATACATCTGGGCGACCTTGTCCTCACGAATCAGGTTGCGAATCGCCGGGGTGGCCACCATGATTTCCCACGCCGCGACCCGCCCACCGCCCGCGCGTTTGAGCAGGGTCTGGGTGATCACCGCACGCAGTGACTCCGACAGCATGGAACGCACCATCGCTTTTTCACCGGCCGGGAACACATCGATGATGCGGTCCACCGTTTTCGGCGCTGAACTGGTGTGCAGGGTCGAGAACACGAGGTGACCTGTTTCCGCGGCGGTCAGTGCCAGTCGAATGGTTTCGATGTCGCGCATCTCGCCCACCAGGATGATGTCCGGATCCTCGCGTAGCGAAGCCCGCAGGGCCTGGTTGAAACCATGGGTGTCGCGATGCACTTCGCGTTGATTGATCAGGCAACGCCGGCTCTTGTGCAGGAATTCGATCGGATCCTCGATGGTGAGGATGTGCCCCTCCACGTAGGAATTGAGATGATCGATCATGGCCGCGAGAGTCGTCGACTTACCCGAACCGGTGGGACCGGTGACGAGAATCAGGCCGCGCGGAATGTCGATGATATCCCGGAAAATCGGCGGAGCTCCGATGTCCTCGAGTTTCCAGACGGAGTCCGGAATGGTACGGAACGCCCCGCCGATGCCACGATCGTGGTGGAAACAGTTGACTCGGAAACGGGCCAGACCCGAGACCGCGTAGGAATAATCCACTTCCAGGTTGGCTTCGAAATCGCGCCGCTGCTGGTCACTCATCGTGCTGTACAACAGCTCGCTGAGCTGCGGCGTATCGATGGCCGGCAGCGTGAGCCGGCGAATATCGCCGTCGACACGGATCATCGGCGGAAGACCGGAAGAAAGGTGCAAATCCGACGCGTTATTCTTGACCGAAAAGGCCAGCAGCTCTGCGATATCCATCTTCTCTCCTTGAATGCGCCCGCTCACGTTACAATGCCGGCCGGGCGGCAGAAAACGGTCAACGCGGTCCCTTGACACACTGCGTCAAGCTATACCTTAGTTCAATGCATAGTCTTGCTGCAAGATGAATGACTTAAAAGCCAAACTTGAGGCGGTGCATTCACGTATCGCAAATGCCTGCCGTGAAAATGGCCGAAACCCTGCGGATGTGCGCCTCCTGGCGGTCGGCAAAGGCCATCCGGCGTCTGCGGTGGAAGCCCTGCGGGCCGCAGGACAAAGGGCATTCGGAGAAAACTACGTGCAGGAAGCGCTGGCCAAGGTGGCTGCGATTGGCGACCCGTCCATCGAGTGGCATTTCATCGGTCCGTTGCAGTCGAACAAGACCGCGGACGTGGCGCGCACTTTCGCCTGGGTGCAGAGCGTCGATCGTGAAAAACTGTTGCGCCGCCTGTCAGCCCAGCGTCCGGCATCACTACCGCCGCTGAACATTTGCCTGCAGGTGAATATTGATCGCGAGCCCCAGAAGGCCGGCGCCCTGCCCGAATCCGTACCGGCCCTGGCGCAATTGACCGAAGAACTGCCCGGTCTCGCGTTGAGGGGACTGATGGCGATTCCGAAACCGGCCAGCGCGACGCACGACCCGATGCCGTCCTTCGCGGCCGTGGCGGAACTGCTCGGCTCGCTGCAGGACCGCGGATACCGCGCCGACACCCTGTCACTGGGCATGTCCGGCGACCTGGAAACCGCGATTCGGGCCGGCAGCACCCTGGTGCGCGTGGGCACCGACCTTTTCGGGCCGCGCCCGGCACAGAAACGATTTGCACAGGAGTGAACCCGACATGCTCATAGCGTTCATCGGCGGCGGCAATATGGCCACCGCATTGGTCAGTGGACTGCAAAAATCCGGCCGACACGGCCTGGTCATCCGGGTAGCCGATCCGAGCGACGACGCCCGGCGCCGGCTGCAGTCCGAATACGGCGTCGAAGTCGCCGACCGCGCGGCCGATGTCGTCCCCGGCGCCGACGTGATCGTGCTCGCGGTCAAGCCCCAGGTGATGCCTCTGGTACTCGACGAAATCGCCGATCGAGTCGAACCCGGCCAGCTGATTCTGTCCATCGCCGCGGGGACCACCATTGGGGATATCACCGGCGCGACCGGGCCTGGCCCTGCCGTCATCCGCGCCATGCCGAACACACCCGCACTGATCGGTGCCGGCATCACCGGCCTGTATGCCGGAGACGGCTGCAAACCCCACCACCGGGAGCAAGCCGAACGCATCCTCGAATCGGCCGGACCGGTGGTCTGGGTGGAGGAAGAACGGCTGATGGACGCCGTGACCGCCATATCCGGCAGTGGTCCCGCCTATTTCTTCCTGCTCGCAGAAGCGCTGACCCGTGCCGGCGAACGGCTGGGCCTGCCGCCGGACATCGCCAGCGCATTGGCCGAGAAAACCTGCTCCGGAGCCGGCGCCATGCTCGAAGCCGCCGATGAGGGCGCGGACGTCCTGCGCGAACGCGTGACCTCGCCCGGCGGCACCACCCAGGCGGCACTCGAGGCGCTGGCCTCCAGCAACTTCGAAGAAATCGTCTACGAAGCCGCCCGGGCGGCCGAGCAGCGCGGCCGGGAACTGGCCGGCGGCGCAGGAGAGTCTCCACCGTGAACGGATCGGCAACCAACGCGTTTTCCTACCTGATCGGTACGCTGATCGATCTGTACATCGCCGCCGTCCTGCTTCGGGTCATGCTCCAGTGGGTCCGGGCTGATTTCTACAACCCCCTGTCGCAATTGCTCGTCAAGGTGACCAATCCGGCACTGATACCGCTGCGACGGGTCGTGCCCTCCATTGGGCGCATCGATACCGCGGCCATCGTGCTCCTGCTGGTGCTGGAAGTGTTCGGTGTTTGGATCGTCAGTCGGATCGCGGCAACACCCATCGGCTTTCCCGCCATCATCACGTTCAGCCTGACCAAGCTGGCCATGACGCTGCTGATGACCTATTTTTTCCTGATCATCGCCTCGGTGCTGGTCAGTTGGCTGGGTCAGGGCCTGCGCCACCCCTTCGTGCCGCTGCTGTACCAGCTGACCGAACCCGTATTGCGCCCATTTCGCCGGGTCATTCCTCCCATTGCGGGAATCGATCTTTCCCCGCTGTTCGCCCTGATCACGATACGCTTTCTGATACTTCTGCTAGGATGGTGATGTCACGGGCCCGTAGCGGAATCCCGCGCCGTCCGTGGCGCCCAATGCTGGTTCGTACTGCCCGGAGATGCCCGATGAACCGAATTCGCATGACCGCCTGCGCCCTCCTGCTGATTGCCCTGATGATTGCGCCCGCGAGCCAGGCACAACAGTTCGAAGGCTTCGGCAACTACGAGGTTCATTACAACGTCCTGAACAGCGACCAGATTCCCGCGACCGTGGCGCAGGGCTACGGCATCCAGCGCTCGGCCAACCGGGCCTTGCTGAACATCACGATTCTCGATACCAGTGGCGAAACGCCAACGCCCATCCATGCCCGGGTATCCGCCAGCGCGGTCAATCTCACGGGTCAGCGGCGCGAGATCGAACTGCGGGAAATTTCGGACTCCGACGACGCCGTCTATTACATCGGACTGCTTCCGGTGCACAACATGGAAACCTACAATTTCACCGTGAACGTGCAGGTGGAAGGTGAGGCGGATCCGTTCGTGGTGAGCTTTAGGCAACAGTTTTTTACGGAGTAGCCACGTTTGAGGGGGATGTCGTTCACTCACTTGCCTTCTTACTCCGCTGCGCGTCGTAAACCGGCCGCGCTCGTTCACTCCTGCCCCAGCGGCTTTACTGCTTGCCGGCAGGTAGTATCTTCACCGGGTGGCAGGGTTTTCGTTTGCCTTCTAAAACAATTGTTCTAGAGCTTGCGACTGCCGCAGAAAAATTCTGTGGCTCAGTACACAAATCAAACCAATACCCAGTAACCCCCTCACGTTGGCTATTTAAAGTGTCTGGCGCCACAAGTTTGGCTGGTCATGCGTGGTGTACCCGCATTGCGCCAACAGGTCGACCACCCGCCGTTACTTTTTTCGCAATACGTCAACAAGTCCAACGCTTGCCGTGACATACATCTTTCAAGACAGACGGGCTCCGGCATCGCTCCCCTAGTAGGGTCGCTCGGAAGTGAATATTCGCCTCATGAAAATCAGCGGTTGGGTGCAATTGGTGCCACTGAGGTCCGCCGCGCGCTGTGACATGCCCCTTCCAGGACCCGGCGCGAACCCATCCCTGTGTACAGACCGGGGACATAGGTAACAGTTTGTTCGGGTACATGGGTAACACTTATTTTTGATGGCATTGTC
>NZ_JAZHOG010000023.1:0-5465 GCF_037892215.1 Elongatibacter sediminis
ACTACTTGACGCCTTATGAAGTGTTCAACAACACTCAGGAATCACTCACCGTTGCGCTTCGCAGTTGAATCCAAGCGTTGTCTTTTCGGGCTTAGCGGGTCAATTTTTCCTGCAAAAAACGGCTATTGACAAGACAGTTTCTTCTGGTTTTCTCTACATAGCCCAAATTCCGACCCAACAAGGCAAGTCTAAGGTGTTTTTGATGTCGATATTCTGATAAAGCACAATAAAAACAGCTATATATGCGGGTCTTCCTCGCTTGTTGGCAGTGAGGGCATTACGCTAACATACCTAACAACCCTCACAAGCAAGTATCGTTAAAAGAGGGCAATAACCGTATTTTCGAGGAAACCGTCATGGTTGAACCAGCGACTGCAATTGATGTCCAGCTCGATGGGCAGCGGGTCACCATTCGCCCGATCAGCTCAATCGACGCCAATCTCGAAGTCGGGTTTATCGACCGCCTGTCACCGATGACCAAACACTACCGCTTCCTCGGTGGCATGCATCACATATCAGAACAGCTCCTCAAAGAGTTTTGCGATGTCGATTTTGATCAAACCGCTGCCTTCATTGCGATCACGGAGATAGATGGAGAGGAGCGCGAAATCGGTGTTGTCCGGTATGCGCCCGGTTCCACTGATAACGATCGGGAAATGGCGATTACCATTGCCGATAATTGGCAGAACAAGGGCCTTGACGTTTTGTTGGCGAAGCAACTGATCGATTTCGCCAAAACCCGGGGCGTCAAGAAGTTGTATTCAATTGATCTGGCGGACAACGCGCCGATGCGTCAACTGGCAAATGATCTAGGCATGAGTGTGGGTCGCGATCCGGACGATGCACACCAGGTCATTTATACGTTGAATCTGTAATTGAAGGCGGATTGTCGAAAGGGTCTGGATTGTGGGGATTTGGTCAGTGACTCACCCTTCCCGGATAAATAAAAAGTCACTAAACCAGTCATCCCGGCAGATTTCTTCCTTCAGGCTCAACCCGTGGCTGCCCAGATAGTCGTTAATCTGAGGAAACAGGGTCTCGCCGTGGTACATTTCCTTGCGTTCAATTTCGGCGATCATGTAGCCGACCCTGTCCAGGACAGATCCCAGGCCTTGCAGTGCGGGGAAGGCTGCGCCCTGAATATCCATACACAGCAGATCGATGGTTTCGATGCCATGGTCGTGGCACCAACTGTCCAACCGGATGGCGTGGACATGGGTTTCCCGCTGGGTGTTTATTTCCAGATAGTTGCGGCTCGCTCGGTAGCAGGATGAAGCCGCCAGGCGGGTGAAGTGTGGGGCATTACCTCGAATGGTTTTTGTGACAGGGTAGAACGGGATACGCGCGTTTTCGTTCCATGCAGCCTGTTCCACCAAGGTGATGCCGCTTTTATTTCGCAGGTTTTTTCGAGTCTGCCTGAGTATGTCGGGGTTGCATTCGAAGGTGTAAACACGGGCGTCGAAGTAGTCACGAAGCATGATGGCATCATGGCCGTCGTAACTTCCCAACTCGACAATCAGATCGATGCGCTCGCGCGGGATGTGTTGCAGGAAGCTATCGCGCAGATAGTCGCTGTCAGTGGATTTTGGCGGTGGGTTAACCCAAGATCGCAATTTGTTGAGCATGGTAGTTGGTTCTTGAATTGCCAGTTATTGTGGCCCGGGCTCGCATTCTGGCGAGACGGGTGGTGATGTGGCGCGAGGTTTGTCAGGGTGCGGGCAAATCCACCGGGGAGTGTACAGGTGCGTTTTTATTTGGCCTACGGATCCAATGTCTCAATCGCAAGGCTCGGCCAGCGCATCGCAGTGGCCCGGGAATGGGTCAATGCGCTGATTGTGGACCGCCGCCTGGCTTTTCACAAGATCGGGCAGGACGGATCGGGCAAGTGCGATATTCCCGTGCACGCGGGTGGGGTGGTGCACGGCGTGGTGTATCGGTTGCCGGCCGATTCGCTTGCGGTGCTGGACCGGATCGAAGGGGTGGGTGCCGGTTACCGGCGCAAAACTCTGCGGGTGCGCCTGGAGAGTGGCGAGGAAGTTTCAGCGGAAACGTATGTGGCCACCGCGGTCGATCCGCGGCGCCGGCCGTTCTCCTGGTATCTGCGCCACGTGCTCGAAGGGGCGCGGGCCGCGGGTTTTCCCGCGACCTACATTGATGCCCTGACCGCGATCGAGTCGGTCAGGGATCCCGATGCGGAGCGCGAGGCACGCGAATTGTCGATCTATCACGACTGACCGGCGGGCCGGCCGGCATCAATGCTTCGAACTGCGCGTTACAGAAAAGCGGATTGCTACACGTTTGGCGCGGCCCCGGTAAGATGGGCTCTATCGAACCATGAATGGAGTCATGAGCTCACACGAACGGTGACCCCCGGAAGTCCGGAAAAGAGCGGTTTGCCCAGGTTTGGAAATCATAGCCAAAACACACCGCAACAGCCGGCCATTCCAACTGTCGCGAACAGCCAACGGCCACTCTGTGTGGCTGAGTTCTTGAGCGGGGCTTCGTTTGTAGCAATAATCAAACGGGAACACATGAACCGCAGCGACCGGATACGCAGCATAAGCATGTCCCTGGCGCTTTCAGTCATCCTGACGAACAGCGCCTTGGCGGAGACTTTTGTTGTTGATTCGCTGAATGACTTCAGTGACGACAACATTGGTGATGGTAAATGCGAGACGCTGTTCGGCAATCCCGTTGACGGCTTCTACTTCCTGTGCTCCCTGCGTGGTGCCATCGAGGAATCGAATGCCCTGGCCGGCAAGGACACCATCCAATTTTCGGTTGCTGGCACCATCAGCCCCTCTTCCAATCCACTTCCGCTGATCGCGGAATCCGTTGTTATCGATGGCTCGAGCGCGCCGGGTGCACCTGCCCGTGACCGTGAATTGGATTCGACTGCACCGATATCGCCGCCACCGGCTGTATTTATCGATGGCGCCGGTCTTGGCGGGTCGAGTCAGGGATTGATCCTGGGAACGGGTGCGCGTGGCTCGGAGATCTACACGCTGGGGATCACCAACTTTCCGGGTGCCGGTTTGCGTTTGGGCGTAGGCGCCGGTCCTGAGCAAACCATCATCAGCGGTTGCTGGATCGGTCAGGCGGCCAACCGCACAGCGGCCGCCAACGCCACGGGCATCGATCTGGGATTCATCGTCGGGACGGTGACCGTGCGCATCGGCCACGATGGCTCTTCGCTGGCCGGCACCGGGCGGGGCAATGTGATTTCCGGCAACCTGGGCAATGGCATCGAAGGTAATGTCAGAGGCGTCACCGTTCGTGGTAACTGGATCGGCAGTGATGGCAATGGCGGGCTCTATTCGGGTGGACTCGATCCAACGGCAAGCGTCGTTGGCAACGGGGGTATCGGTGTGTCGCTCATTGGTTCGGGCAATGGAGTTTTCGACAACCAGGTTATCGGCAACGGTGACCCGCAGGTCATGGTCCAGGGGGCGAATCTCGAGGTCAGCGACAATCAGATTTTCGGCGCGATTGTTCCAACCCCGCTGATCGGCCCGACGGTTCCCGTTGTGACTCCGGGACCAGGCGATGGACTTCACGTTCTTGGCGAAAACGCCCTGGTTCAAGACAACCAGGTGTTGGCCAACCAGACCGGGATCAGGCTGGATGCAGACGGAGGCAGCCCGAATACAGGCGGTACTGTTGCCGGGAACGTATTAGCCCTCAACGCCGGCGATGGAATTGTGCTGGCAGGTGTGCAAGGGCTTGCGCTTGACGAAAACAGCATGTTCCTCAATGGTGATTACGGTGCCCGCATCCAGACGGATTCCAACCAGATTCGTGGCAACGAGTTCGGTGTGGCGATCTCGTCAGACTCAGGCCGTGGCAACGCAGTCGGTGGCGTTATCGTGACCGGCCAGTCCAACGAGATTGTTGATACGCCTGACGACAAATTCAACAGCATTATTTTCAACGAAGGCCCGGGAATCGTGGTGGTCGGCGACGGAACCCGCATCGAAAACGCCCGGGTGGCATTGAACAGGGGCGCAGGCGTGATGATCGAGAACGCGGACGCCACTGAAATCACCGGCACCTTCATATTCAATACTCAGGTCTCCGCTTTCGGTGACGGTGATGGAATCCGCATCGGTGCGCTTTCACAAGATTCGCAAATTGACACCAATCTCTTCGCCGGTAACGAGGGTGCTTCGATCGCACTCGACACAGGTTCTGGTGGCGGACACGCCGCTTTTTACAACGTATTTTTCGGCAACGAGGGAATACCCATCGACCTGCAAGGAGACGGCCCGACCCCGAATGACCCCAACGACGACGACAGCGGTGTTAATCGCCTGCAAAATGCTCCGGTTCTGAGCAATATCGTGTTCGATGATTCCGTCAACCCGCCAACGGTTTCCGTGGATTACACGGTGGACACGACCACCGATAATTCCACCTATCCCCTGACGATCGAATTCTACGTCGCGGACCAACCTGGGCAGGCGGGCGGCGTTTCCATTCACCGTGGAACGCCATCGCTGAACCCACTGATCTCGTACCCTGATGCACCAGCGCTGAAAACCGCCGTATTGAACCTGCCGGAAAACACTGAAGGCGGGATTATGCGAGCCCTCGCAATCGATGCCGAGGGAAATACATCGGAACTCAGCGCTGCACTGGAGTTTGGCGTGATCGACATGGTGCTCTTCCGGGACGGTTTTGAAGAAGAGATTTGTGTTCCGTGCCCGATTTTTGATCCATTCTGCATCTGTGAATAGATGGTGTCGGACCAACACAATTAAACGGATTCAGAGGCTCAAACTTAAGGATGGCCATGCGACTATTCTCGTTGCCAATAGTTTTTCTGCTGGGGTCACTGGTAACGGGCCCGGCTCATGCGGATGAGACTATTTATATTCTTTTCCGCCATGCAGAGAAAACGACCGAACGCCCCGACCCGGGCTTGAGCGAAGCGGGCAAGAAAAGGGCGGCTTCCATCGGCGCCTATTTGCAACGAATGGGCGTTACGCGGATTTTTTCAAGCGATTACAAAAGAACCCGGGCAACGGTGGAACCGTTTTCGGAAGCCACCGGCATAAGCATCGAAATTTACGACCCGGGGGACCTGGATGGTTTCGCCGAAACATTGAGCGGAATGTCAGGAACCATTGCGATCTCCGGGCATTCCGACACGACCCCGGAACTGGCCGCCTTGATTTCAGGGAAAGCCACCAAGCCCATGCCCGAAACCGACTATGACCGGCTCTACACCATCATCAGGACCCAAGACGGAGAAACCGCTCTGAACGTTTCTCGACTAACCCCATAGCGTAGACCCTTTGAAAAACCCTTTGGGGTCGGACCAACAAACCCTTTGGGGTCGGACCAACATAACCGCATGAAATAACGGCGTTTCTGCCAAAAAATCGTCTTGGATTCAACTGCGAAGCGCAACGGTGAGTGATTCCTGAGTGTTGTTGAACACTTCATAAGGCGTCAAGTAGTCG
>NZ_JAZHOG010000024.1:0-2052 GCF_037892215.1 Elongatibacter sediminis
AGTTCGATTTGGCAGTCGGCCACAGACAGCGCGGGCAAGAAGATGAGTATCAGTAGTGGGCGCACGTAAATATAACGTCTAGGTTAAGTGGCGTGCGCTTGCGCACGTCCACTTGAACCGCTAGTTAGGTGACTCATGCTGCGGCGAGACGCTTGACCTTTAATGTCCTGCGCGACTGCTCCGCGTGCCAAAGGTCGAACTGACTTTGCTGGTTTAACCAACTCTCGGCCGAGGTGCCAAATGCAATAGAAAGCCTCACCGCCATCTCTGGGCTTATTCCAGCGCGGCCATTCAAAATGCTAGATAGCGTTTTTCGACTGACACCCAACCCTTCGGCTGCCTCAGTTACAGTTATCCCCAAAGGCTCCAGACAAAGCTCTCGAAGAATTTCTCCGGGATGGGGTGGATTATGCATATGCATCTCAGTACCTCAATGATAGTCCTCGTAGTTCACAACCTCAGCGTCTTCCTTTTCAAAGCGAAACGTCACGCGCCAGTTGCCACTTACTTTCACCGACCAAATGCCCTGGCGATCGCCTGTCAGCTGATGCAGCCCTAATCCAGGAAGGTTCATATCTTGAACGGAATTCGCAGCGTTCAGTGTAGCTAGTATCAATCTGAGACGCGCTGCATGCTTCGACTGAATTCCGGCCTTGCTGCCCTTCACAAAGAACCGCTCAAGCCCTTTGTGGGCGAAGCTTTTGATCATTCCAGAATTGTAACCCGCCCCGTTACAGGTTACAAGTCACCTAACGTTGGAATTAAGCGGCGCCGTTTACGGCGTCCGCCTTGAATGATTTGTTATTTGCCAACCTACCCACTGACGGACTCCTCCAAGACTTCTGAGACCCACTGATTGATACTCTTGTCTTCAGCAGCGGCCCGACTGGCAATTTCGCCGTGGAGGTTCGGAGGAATTCTGAGGTTGAATTTGCCCGAGAATTGCTTTGTGGGTGGAATATTTTTTTCTTCGCAAACCTCCAGGTACACCTTCAGGGAGCGCTTGAACTCCTTGCGAAGGGAAGCGGGTGAATTGCCATAAAAATCTGCGCCACCGTTCAGCCCCAGGATCTCACCCCGAAACTGATCAAGCTCCGGATCGTACTGAATTTTGGCTTTGAAGCCGTCAATTTCCATGATGTTCACGGTTTCACCTCATAGAACTCTAGCCACCTGCGAATACTGGCAACGGCGCCCTTGTCTGTGCCCGGTGATGGGTGAGGCCTATGGAATACCCTGACTTCACCAAACAAGACAACTGCCACGCGAGAACCAGCCCTTTCGGAAACTTCGGCGCCTAGTGACTTAAATAAGGACTCGATGTCAGACCACGGAATAGTGCCACTGACTGGACGGCGATAAATCTGCTCCAGAGTTCGCCGATGCTTCCGTTTCATGATCGGATGGTACCATATTTCGGTACCACTGATCTAGATGTGCAGATAACGTTTTAGTTAAGCGGCATAAAACTGCGCAGCAGTTTTATGTCCGGTGAAGGGCCGCAGGCCCGCAACGTACTTGAACGATTTGTTATGTTTGTTCCGGTGGCCAACATTGGGATAACTGTTCATCACTTAAAACCAATATCCGTTCGAGATCTTCGATCCAATAAAACCCAATTTCATTTGTAGCCAAAAGGGGGGCATCTCTTCTTTTGTTGAAACGACCTTCGACAATTGCCCATTTATTGCCACAATACTCTGATATTGCAGTCTCTTTCATATTTAGATTAATAACTTGAACTGACGATGACGAATCCATAATTCGTTCGTGCTCTTTAGAGATATAAAGACTAAAAACCAAACCTCCCAAGTAACCGTGGACTTCAACTCGCTGTCCCTTATACGCTCCTGGGTCGGCGATTAAATTTACCAATGAAGGAACACGCACTGAATCATTTGAGCACGAATGGAGAATGGTTAAACACAGCAAGAGCAGTGTTCCCCTCAAAAAAACTGAATTTATTGATTTAAACATAACGTTGGAATTAAGCGGCGCCGTTTACGGCGTCCGTCTTTAATGACTTGTTAGGCATTTCTTGCCTCCCTGTAT
>NZ_JAZHOG010000025.1:0-1585 GCF_037892215.1 Elongatibacter sediminis
ATAACGTTTGAGTTAAGCGGTGCAGCGTAGCTGCGTCCGGCGAAGCCCGAAGGGCGGAGCGCACTTGAACGATTTGTTATTTGGCGCGGAAAAACACCTGGAACTGGGGTTCATCTGGGCTCCTGGATTAAAGCTGGCTCCGTCCTGGCCATGGCGCCTCGACCGCCACCGTAGAAATTTGGCACCGATACTTCTTAGTGATCGAATCCCGCACATTCTCTCAGCGAAAATTCCCGCGGGAACGCTTGGGCGACGTTTCCGCTGAAACTTCTGCGCCTGTTTCCTGAACTAACTACACCCTGGCAATGCCCATTCTAATTCTGGTTGGCGCAGTCCAAATAACGTTTGAGTTAAGCGGTGCAGCGTAGCTGCGTCCGGCGAAGCCCGAAGGGCGGAGCGCACTTGAACGATTTGTTATTTGGCGCGGAAAAATACCTGGAACTGGGTTTCATCTGGGCTCCTGGATTAAAGCTGGCTCCGTCCTGGCCATGGCGCCTCAGCCGCCACCGTAGAAATTTGGCTCTGATACTTCTTAGTGATCGAATCCCGCACATTCTCTCAGCGAAAATTCCCGCGGAAACGCTTGGGCGACGTTTCCGCTGAAACTTCTGCGCCTGTTTCCTGAACTAACTACACCCTGGCAATGCCCATTCTAGTTCTGGTTGGCGCGGTACAAATAACGATTGAGTTAAGCGGCCACGCGCAGCGTGGTCCGGTGGAGCCAGCTTGCTGGCGGAACGAACTTGAACGCTTTGTTATCTGTTGGCTCAAACTGGTGGAGAGAAACAGGCAAGCCACTAACAAGTTGGCCATTCTCGTAAAGATACACCGTGCCGAATAGCGCTTTCTCACCACCAGCCTTCCAGCCTGCGAGAACCAGCTTTACACCAATAGTGTCTTCAGAGTCACAGTTGAAAATGAAAATACCTTCATCATTTTTAATGCTGTCTGTAGCTGTTATGCACAAGTGAGCCACTTCGCGGCTGATGCTTAGAGAGATGGAAAACTGTCCGGATTTATTTACAAGAAGCGTGGCTTTTTCAATTTCAGCAGTAGGGCTAATTGTTTTCCACTCACCGAGAAGATCAGCCTCAGTAAGATTACTTGAGGCCCAGCAGAATGCAGGTATCTGCAATAGGGCTAACAAGAGTAGGGTGCGAATCATGTATACAGATAACGATTTAGCTAAGCGGCGCCTGCAAAGCAGGCGTCCGAGTGAGCGCAGCGAACGATTTTAGCGCCTTGTTATTTGGCGCGGAAAAATGCCTGGCAATGGTGCTCATCTGGGCTCCTGTTTCGAAGCTGGCTCTATCCTGACCATGGCGTCTCGGCCACCACCGTAGAAACGTGGCTCTGATACCCCTTAGTGATCGAATCCCGCACATTCTCTCAGCAAGAATTTCCGTGGGAACGCTTGAACGACGTTTCCGTGGAAACTTCTGCGTCTGTTCCGCGCTCGGACGACACGCTCGCAATGCCCATTCTCATTCTGGTTGGCCCAGTACAAATAACGTTTTAGTTAAGAGGCGCGTGCACAGCACGCGTCCGGTGGAGCCAGCAACGCTGGCGGAACGCACTTAAACGC
>NZ_JAZHOG010000026.1:0-1295 GCF_037892215.1 Elongatibacter sediminis
GGTGCATTCCGATCACATGGTTTACACCTTATTCCGGGCACATGGTTAACACTGTGCCCGGCGCGAACGGATCAGGACCGGGTTCCACCCGGTCCTGATCTTGATCGAAGTACCCCAGATCATACTCGAGGAAGCTGACCTGCCAGACCTGGTCAGCGACCTCGCGTATGCCGACCAGCTGTCCCGCGAACACGACACTGAAGTTGATTTTGCGACTGCCCAGGCAGATGCGCCCACAGCGCGTTACCCGGATCGTACGGTCGTGGTAGGGATACTCCGGATCAGGGGGCGGCTCATAAACCCGGGCCGACGGTGTATACACATCGCCCGGGTAAGCACCGCCAAGCGCCTGGTGTGGGCGTTCGTTGTTGTACACCTGCATGAACGTGTCGAAGCGTTCCTGCTGCTGCAGGAAGTTGAAGCCAGGCGGCTTGGTGGCTTCCTTTTTGAGGGTCAGGTGGATGCGCTCGTGCCGCCCGTTCTGCTGGGGCTGGCCGGGCTTGATGCGCTGGATATTGATACCCAGGCGCAGCCACCACACCGCCAGCCGGGACAGGCCGAACAAGGCGCACGGCGCGGCGAAGGGCGTGCCGTTGTCGGTGCGGATGGCGGTGGGCAGACCGAAGTCACGGAACGCACGCTCGAAGACCGAGAAAGCGAAGTCCGACTTGGTGGACTCGAGGCCTTCGCAGGCCAGCAGATAACGCGACCGGTAGTCGCTGATGGTCAGCGGATAGCAATACTGCCGGTTGCCGAGCTGGAACTCGCCCTTGTAATCGGCGCTCCACAGGCCGTTGGGGCGGTCAGCACCGATCAAAGCCGTGCCCCGCGCCTTGTGGCGCCGCCGCTTGCGGCGCTTCACCAGACCGTTACGGTCCAACGCGGCATGGATGGTGCTCACCGCCGGTGGCGGAATCATCGGGTACTGCCGGATCAGCTTGTCGCGAATCTTGGGGGCACCCCAGGAGGGGTGCTCTTTCTTGATCCCGAGAATCGTGCGCTCGACCTGGAACGGCAGCTTGTTGGCCTGTCGATAGGGCGCCCGACTGCGATCGTAGAGCCCGTCGAGCCCACAGGCCTTGTAGCGGTTGAATATCTTGTAGCCGGTCACACGTGAGATGCCGAACTCACGACACAACGGCGCCATCTTTTCGCCCTCGAGGAGCCGGGCAATGAACTTCAGTCTTTCATCCATCGGTTTACACTCTTTCCAGGGCATTTGGGTTCTCCCCAAATGCAGTCATGTGTAAACCATGTGCTCGGAATATTCTGTCAGCTATCTGTCGATAAGCTCA
>NZ_JAZHOG010000027.1:0-1211 GCF_037892215.1 Elongatibacter sediminis
TAACAGTTTGTTCGGGTACATGGGTAACACTTATTTTTGATGGCATTGTCGCGGTGATCGGAGAGCGCAATGCCTTGGAAAGAGGTGAATGCCATGGATCTGAGACGGGAGTTTGTTCTTTTGGCTCAAGAGGGTCAGATGAGTTTCGCGCGACTGTGTCGGCGCTACAGCATCAGTCGTAAGACTGGTTACAAGTGGATGCGGCGCTACACCCAGGAGGGGGACTGCGGACTCGCAGACCGCTCCAGGCGACCGCAGCACCAACCCCTAAAGACGCCGAAGGGGATGGAGCGGCTCGTGCTTCAGTATCGCGCTCGTTATACGGACTGGGGCGGGCGCAAGTTGGCGCGACTATTGCGCAACGATGGTCATCACGGGGTACCCAGCCCCAGTACGATTACCGAGATTCTGCGTCGTAACGGTCAGTTGCAGGGCGACTGCAGCGCATCACAGGGCCCTTTCATCCGCTTTGAACATCCCCACCCCAATGATCTATGGCAGATGGACTTCAAGGGCGATTTCGCACTCGCCCGAGGTCGCTGCCACCCCCTGACGGTGTTGGACGACCACTCCCGGTTCGCGCTGTGTCTGAAAGCATGCGCCAACGAGCGACAAGGCACGGTAAAAACCCATCTGACATCAACGTTTACACGGTATGGCCTGCCGTTGCGAATGACCATGGACAATGGCTCGCCCTGGGGCGGCGCCAGTGAACGACTCACCCAACTGGACGCATGGCTCATCGAGCTGGGAATCGGGGTCTCGCATTCGCGCCCCTATCATCCGCAGACTCAAGGCAAGGATGAGCGGTTTCATCGCACGCTGAATACCGAGCTTATCGGGCGACGGACTTTCGCCAACCAGCGTGAATGTCAGCAGGCCTTCGACCCGTGGCGCCATCGTTACAACACCCTCCGGCCGCACGAAGCCAAAGGGATGGACACACCCATCGAGCACTACCACCCTAGCCCGCGTGAATACCCCGGGAAGCCGCCGCCCTATGAGTACGCGTCGGGCGATCAGGTCCGCACGGTGGGCAAAAACCTGACCTGTTCATTCAAATACTGCGCCGTGTTCGTCGGCCAGGCCTTATTGGGTAAACAGGTGGCGTTCAGGCCGACCACTGAGGACGGCATCTATACGGTTCATTTCTGTCACCATTTGCTTGGTCGGGTCGACCTGAAGGCGATGGAAAAACGCACTGCACGAGG
>NZ_JAZHOG010000028.1:0-871 GCF_037892215.1 Elongatibacter sediminis
GAAGGTTCTATGACTTCATGCAACCCCCGAGGCCATTGGTCGATAGATTTCTTTCTTGCTCAGTAACGCGAACACGATACGAACCTGCTTGCGCATCAGCACCACCCGGGCAGCGGTTGCACACAAGCCTTTGTCCATTTGCTTCTGATAGTACGCAGCAAAACACGGGTCGTAGCGTGCTGCGTGGGAGCCGCAGAAAAGCAGTCGCCGCACTTCCGGATCGCCGTGCTTGGTGAGCTTCCGGCGCCCACGTTTACGCCCCGAGTCGCGTACACGCACATCCAGGCCAAAGTAAGCGACAAACGCGTCGGCTGAAGCGAACACCCCGCGATGGTAGGCCGCCACCATGGCTGCCGCGGTTAAGGGCCCGATCCCCGGCGCCGTGCGGCAGCGCTGATAGTCCTCCCTTAGTTCCAAGGCGTCCAGCAAGCGCTCGATCAGCCGATCCATGCGCTTAATCAACCGTTCCAGTTGGGTCAATGCCGCTTGGCACGAAACCCCCACGTCCATCAGACTCTGTTGCAGTTGCTGGCGCGCCTTGACCACCTTGGCGCGGCGCTTCAGCAAGGCCCATAACCGCTGTAAACGTTCGTCCTGCGGTTGATACGGCCGCAGGGCGGCTGCTTCATGCGCCAGGTAGCGGGCCAGCAACCAGGCATCGTGCGGGTCACTCTTGTGGCGCAGACCCACCGAGTAGCGGTAATGGTGGATCTGCCGTGGGTTGATCGAATACAACTCAATCTTGCGCTGCAGCGCCGCCTTCACCAGCGCCATGTGGTACGTGCTGGTCGGCTCAAAGGCCAGCTGTAATGCTGCACCACGTTCATAGCGGCAAAGCCACTTGCGGATCGCATCCGGCTGGTTGGCTATC
>NZ_JAZHOG010000029.1:0-548 GCF_037892215.1 Elongatibacter sediminis
GCGTTTAAGTGCGTTCCGCCAGCGTTGCTGGCTCCACCGGACGCGTGCTGTGCACGCGCCTCTTAACTAAAACGTTAGAAGAACTAATGAAGCGAGATGAATACGTTTCAATAAGGAAACTGTCTGGTGTACGTGGCAGCGGAGAGGCCGTAGATATTACGGTAGCTGTTGGGATTCCTTACAGAGACGAAAAAATGGATTCGTGGGCTTGTCCCGTCAAAGCAGAGGGCCTATTCAAGAAATTGGCGGATCAACACGGAATTGATTCATGGCAGGCCTTCCGGCTCTGTCAGAAACTGGTTGTTTCATTACTGCATGACTTTTTAGATAAGGGCGGAAAGCTGTATATCTTCGGCGAAGATAAAGAAATGACGTATGAAGAAATTGAAGAGTTCTTCTAACAACTCAATCAAGTTCGCCCGCCTTCCAGGCGGGCCGGACGCGCGCAAAGCGCGCACCGCTTATTTCAACCGTTATACGATCTAAGACGAAAGTACGGTGTTGGAAGAAATAGTAAACACAAGCCAAGTTCCTGGCGAAGGATTCCG
>NZ_JAZHOG010000030.1:0-515 GCF_037892215.1 Elongatibacter sediminis
GACCAATGGCCTCGGGGGTTGCATGAAGTCATAGAACCTTCGCGCCGCCGTCCTGGCGGCGAGACCCCTGAGGGGAATGTGCCGCATCACCTGCCTGGGCGGATGTGGACCTGCGCGGGGGGGGTTCCTCAACCCCGTACCGCTGCTACAGCGCTCAAATTCACTTCTGCCTTTCTGTTCGCCCCGCCAAGGTCTCTGCAGCCCAGCCGGGGGACGTGACATAACGCTCAGGGTCCTGGTGCAACGGCTTTGACTCTTTACTGTTTTAGCCTGGTTCAGATTCCGCTTATCTGGAAGGCTCATGGAAAGCGTGCCCTCGAGCAGGCAGGTGCTACGGCACATTCCCCTCAGGGGACACGGGCTACGGCTACGCTCCCTTACTCATTTCGCTCCGCTGCGCTGTGCTCAATCCGTGCGGTCACTCTCGCCTGCCCTGTAGACCCTTCCCTGGGGCCTTCGCGCCGCCGTCCTGGCGGCGAGACCCCTGAGGGGAATGTGCCGCATCACCTGCCTGG
>NZ_JAZHOG010000031.1:0-510 GCF_037892215.1 Elongatibacter sediminis
TAACGTTTTAGTTAAGAGGCGCGTGCACAGCACGCGTCCGGTGGAGCCAGCAACGCTGGCGGAACGCACTTAAACGCATAGTTATATTTCTCTCTCGTCGAACTCGACTGCCACCTTTTCCCACATATCAACGTCAAACAACCACGAACGGAATATCCAGTAGCGAAACGACTCAACAGCGGCTTCCAACTGCATGTCAACGCTGGTGAGCCAAAGAGAGTAACTTCGATATCTATCACTTTTCTCGCCCCAGCGCGTGTAGTCGGAGTTCTTGCGTTCGTACTCTTCGTAGAAGCCGGTACATACATCTAATTCTGAGATGATCGCGGAAATTTGTGCTTCAGCCTGGCTAAACTCCTCCTCTGTAATATCTGAGTTCTCTTTCTCGTGCAGCGGTTCAAGAATTTGGTTAACTCTAGGCTTGATTTCCTGCAGTTCGATTTGGCAGTCGGCCACAGACAGCGCGGGCAAGAAGATGAGTATCAGTAGTGGGCGCACGTAAATATAACG